>NZ_JANJUQ010000023.1 GCF_024710485.1 Flavobacterium sp. | reverse complement strand
CAATCACATCGAATTGAATTACAAGGCGAATCCATGAGAAAGAAAAAAGGAATTAACAAAGAGCAATTTTAGTATATTTGATTAACAAAATAACTCATGAAAAAAAGTAGTTTTTAATGAAAAGTTTAGGTGGTCATTTTGCTCCGAAATTAGGTGGTCATTTTGAATTGGAATCAGGTGGTCACTTTAAATTGGAATTAGGTGGTCAATATCACTGGAATTTGCATTTAGTAAGATTGAATTCTTGATGAAAATGATGAGAAGTGAGTAAAAACAAAAAATCCAACCTAAATAAATAGATTGGATTTCAGTTGTTGCTCCCCCTCTTGGGCTCGAACCAAGGACCCTCTGATTAACAGTCAGATGCTCTAACCAACTGAGCTAAGGAGGAAGATGTTATATCTTTTAAGCGGTTGCAAAGATAGAACGATTTTTATTTTTTGCAAATAAAAATGAATAAAATTTTAAAAAAAATTACTTGCCGACTATGGCTTTGTAAATATCATTTCCGTTAGCAAATAACAACAATGAAATAAGTAAAACAAAGCCAACCAGTTGCGCTTTTTCCATGAACTTATCACTTGGTTTTTTACCGGATATCATTTCGTATAATAAGAACATCACGTGACCACCATCTAAGGCCGGAATCGGCAATAAATTCATTACGCCTAACATGATAGACAACAATGCTGTAATACTCCAAAAAGCTTCCCAACTCCAAGTATCCGGGAATACATTGTAAATAGCGTGGAATCCACCAACACCTTTATAAGCTCCGGTGCTTGGATTGAAGATTAATTTTAACTGCTTCCAATAATTTTCCAATTGGGCAAATCCTTTGTTGATTCCAACCGGAATGGATTCAAAAAAGCCAAACGTTTCGGTACTGAATTGGTAATAGCCTAATTTTTCCAGATTCGTCTCGGTAATCTGAGCAGGGGCGACTCCGATTTTTCCGTTGTTGTTTACGGCTAAGGTTACTTTAGTTTCTTTACCGTCACGCAACACAACTGCTTCTACTTTTTTCCCTTTATGGGCGGCAAAAGCCGGACCGGCCTGATCGAAATAACGCAAGGATTGTCCATTCATCGAGACTAAAATATCTTTGGGTTTCAGTTGCTCTTTGTTGGGTGAATTGTCGGCAAAACCGCCAACCACAAACGGCATTCTCAAAGCAATTAAAGCTTTTTTATCTTGGTCGATAAACTTTCCAATGAAATTATTTGGCAGTGTAATGGTTTTCTCTTCACCATTGCGGTTTACCAAAACGGTTTTAGCCATCAATACCTCCATATTTACCGAAGGATCAAATTTTGTTATTGGCTTACCATCGATGGCCAATAGTTTATCTCCGGTTTGTATTCCGGCTTTTTCTAATTCTTGATTTTGTACCCAAATCCCATCTTTCACATCGTTGTTATTGATGTATTTTTCACCGTAGAAAAAGGTCATCCCTATGTAAATGATGAAGGCCAAAATAAAATTCACCGTGACACCGCCCAACATGATGATTAAGCGTTGCCAAGCCGGTTTAGAGCGGAATTCCCAAGGTTGCGGCTCTTGTGCCATTTGCTCGGTATCCATACTTTCATCAATCATTCCCGAGATTTTCACATACCCGCCCAAAGGCAACCATCCGATACCGTACTCGGTTTCCCCTATTTTCTTCTTGAGTAGAGAATATTTGATATCGAAAAACAAATAGAACTTTTCGACTCTGGTTTTGAATAATTTGGCCGGAATAAAGTGCCCTAATTCGTGTAAAATGATAAGTATTGATAAACTCAGTAAGAACTGAGAAAGTTTGATTGCAATTTCCATGTTTTTAAACTGTCATTTCTTTTAAACGCACAAAAGTAAGGTTTTCACCTTACTCCCGTACACATTATTTGTCTTTGGTTATTTTTTTATGAATTTTTTATGAAAGGTTCCTTCAGAAGTTTGGATACTAAGGTAATGAACTCCGGCTGATAAACTGCTAATCTCGAAATCCAAACCGGTATTTTCGAATACTTTTTGCCCTAAACTGTTGTATACTGTCACTTTTTCCAAAATCACATTGTTAGGCATTTGAAGGTGTAATTCGGCACTACTCGGATTGGGATATAAAGCTATGGCTTGGTTTAATGAAAATGTTTCACTGCTGAGAGTAGCATTAGAATTTCGAGAAATCAAGTGGTATTCAGGATCGAACTGCACGTTGGTGATGGCAAACGGCACATCCACAATAAACTCCTGTCCGTTGGCGGTATTGTTCAAAATCAAATCGGCCGTTTCTCCGTTCGAACCAAAAACTCTTACCGGCACCGGCATTTCAAAAAAGCTCACCGAGGCATGCGATTGGGTTTGATTGATTACAAATCGCGCCTGACCCGAACCCCAATTTTGAGCCGTTATACTATACGTAGGATAGCCTTGGTTGTAAACCCAATCGTTGAAAAACTCCGTTAAACTTTGTCCGTACACCGCTTCTAAATGCGCTTTTAAATCGGTAGTAACGGCATAATCATAAGCTAAATTTGGATCGGCTAAATAATTTTGCAAGGCTTGAAAAAAGGCAGTATCACCCATTTTAAAACGCAACATCTCCAAAACCATCGCTCCTTTGTTATAGCTTAAGCGACTGCTGAAAATTCTGCCTACATCGGTCAATTGGGCATCGGTTAAATACAAATTCCCCGATGGACTGGAAGTAATAAAATCAACCATACTCGCTTTTTGCGCCACAAACGCATTAGGCCCATCTAAATTTTCTATTACCAAAGCCGATAAATAGGTAGCAAATCCTTCATTGAGCCAAATGTCTTTCCAAGTACCGCAGGTAATTTTATCGCCAAACCATTGATGAGCCAATTCGTGGGCAATTAATCCCCGACTGAAATTTCCCATGAACGATACCGTGGTGTGTTCCATGCCACCGCCCCAACCGAATTGCGCATGCCCGTACTTTTCATTACGAAACGGATAGGGTTCGAATAAGGTTTCGAACAAATTCATGATAGGTAAAGTTTGGGCCACAGCAGTCACTGCCGAATTGTAATTTTCGGGATAGATGTAATTCACAATCGGAAAAGTATTCGGAGCAGTTCCGGCGGTTTGGGTGTATACTTGATAATTGGTAACCGCAAAGGCAATCAGATAGGCCGGAATCGGGTAAGTGTGTCGAAAATGAGTTGTTTTGGTCCCGTTACCATTTACCACTTGAGATTGCTCCATCCCATTGGCTGCACTTACGTACTGACTAGGGGCTGTAATGTAAACATCGATAGTGTTGATTTTATCACTCAAATCCTGCTTGCAAGGCCACCAATCGCGAGCACCATATGGTTCAGACAAGGTCCACATGCCGGCAGCTCCCGAATGCACATTAATGGCAAACGCTTCAAAAGCATTTTGCGGCGGTGCTCCCGAGTAAACCATTTCTACGGTGGCTGAACTTCCGGTGGCTAAAGTAGTCGGTAAAGTAATGACCAACTCATTGTTTCCGTTTTGTACAAAACTCAAGTTAGTTGTTCCTTGTTTTACAGATGTTACTGCCAATTCATTAGCCAAATCAAAAGTCACAGTATTCATATTGTCTAAGGCCGTAAACGTCGTGGTTACTTTTCCGTTAACAAAATAAACCGCCGGGTCTACGGTGAGTTCTAACTTGTGATAGGTTACATCGTAATTGAGCGTATTGGCGTTGGCTTGAAAATTTAAGGTTCTTGAAGCCGATTTCCCTTCCATTTCCGCAATCGTTTGGGTTTCTAAAACATCGCTTTGGGCAAAAATCGATGTAATAGTCAAAAAAAACAGTAAAAAGTAGAGTTTTCTCATAGTAAGCGATTGAATTGCTGCGAATATAACAATAATTGCTCTTAAGCATAGTCAAACAAATGATAAAACCGTTTAGTATTCCTTTGACCCTAATTTGGTTACCTATGCAAGTTTTTGAGCATCCCAAAGGTTTTATCAAACATTTCATTAAATTTGCGGGCGTAATAAAGAAAACCGTCATGTTACAAATTAGTTACATCAGAGAAAATAAGGAAAAAGTGCTGGCCGCTTTAGCCAAAAGAAATATGGATGCTACCGCCATCGTGGAAGAAGCCATACAGTTAGATGAAAACCGAAGAAGCACTCAAGTGGCCCTCGACAATACCTTGGCGGAAGCCAATAAACTTTCCTCAGCCATAGGCGAAATGATGAAGAGCGGAGAAAAAGCCAAAGCCGAAATTTTAAAACAAAAAACAAGTCAACTCAAAGAAACCAGCAAGGAATTATCGGAGAAACTAGACGGTTATGCTAATGAGTTGTTGCAAAAAATGTATTTGTTGCCGAATACGCCTGCCGATTTAGTCCCGCACGGTAAATCGGCCGATGACAACCTAAACGTATTTCAGGAAGGTGAGATTCCGGTATTGCACGAAGGAGCTTTACCGCATTGGGATTTGATCAAAAAATACGACATTATCGATTTCGAATTAGGAACGAAAATCACCGCTCCGGGATTTCCGGTGTACAAAGGCAAAGGCGCCAAACTACAACGCGCTTTGATTTCCTACTTCTTAGACAAAAACACTGAAGCCGGGTATCAAGAATTTCAAGTGCCGCACATGGTGAATGAAGCTTCGGCTTACGGAACCGGACAATTGCCGGACAAAGAAGGTCAAATGTACCACGATGCCAAAGACGATTTGTACCTGATTCCTACTGCCGAAGTTCCGGTAACCAACATTTACCGCGATGTGATTCTACAAGAAAAAGACCTGCCTATTTTGGCTACGGGTTATACGCCTTGTTTCCGAAGAGAAGCCGGTTCTTGGGGCGCGCACGTTCGCGGCTTGAACCGTTTGCACCAATTTGACAAAGTAGAAATTGTTCGCATTGAACATCCTGATACATCCTACGAGGCCTTAGACGGCATGGTGGAACACGTAAAATCGATTTTAAAAGAATTAAAATTACCGTACCGTATTTTGCGTTTGTGCGGCGGCGATATGGGATTTGCCTCAGCCATGACCTACGACTTTGAAGTGTTCTCAACCGCACAAGACCGTTGGTTGGAAATTTCTTCGGTGTCAAATTTTGAAACCTACCAAGCCAATCGTTTAAAATTGCGCTTTAAAGGAAAAGACGGCAAAACCCAATTGGCACATACCTTAAACGGTAGCTCATTGGCTTTACCACGCGTATTGGCGGGTATTATAGAAAATTATCAAACTCCGGAAGGTATTGTTGTTCCGGAAGTGTTGCGACCGTACACCGGTTTTGACATCATTAACTAATTGCGTTAAACTTACCTAAACAATGTACTAAACGAACACAAAAAGTGTTACTTTAGTACATTGTTGTTTTACTGTAGTCATGAAAAAATTACTCACTGTTTTGTTGTTTTTACTGTCGATTTGGGCTCAGGCTCAAAACGAACAATTGGCCAACAATTACTTTGACCGTGGCGAATTTGAAAAGGCTTTGGTAAGCTATGAAGAACTACTCAAAGGCCAACAAGGCAACACCAACTACTTTCAAAGAGTAGTAGAATGTTACCAACAATTACAGCAGTACGACAAAGCCGAAAAAGCCATACAAGCGCGCTTAGAAAAATACCGCCAAAGCACGTTATTGGTGGAACTAGGATACAACTACCAACTTCAAAAAAACCAAGAAAAAGCCAACAAATATTACGATCAAGCCATAGTTAAAATCAGAAAAAATGCGCCTGAAGCCTACGGGATTGCCTATATTTTCGAGCGAAAGGCCTTGTTTGATTATGCCCTTTTAGCGTACAAAACGGCTTTGGAAATCGATCCCAGATTGAGCTTTAACTTTCAAATGGCCGTGATTTACGGTCAAAAAGGCGAACCCGATTTGATGATAGAAACCTATTTGTTAGAAGCCTATCAAAATCCGCAAAACTTACCCATCATTCAAAATCAGTTGTCGCGTTTTATGACCGAAGATGCCGATGCCAATTTTAACGATACTTTAAAAAAAGCATTGTTATTGCGCGCACAAAAAACGCAAGATGTATTTTGGAACGACTTTTTGAGCTGGTTTTTTGTCCAACAAAAAGAATACGGTAAGGCCTTTATCCAACAAAAAGCCATTTACAAAAGAAATCCGGATTCGTTCAGTAATATCGTTAACTTGGCACAGATGGCCATCAGCGACAACGACCAAGATTCAGCTTCGGAGATTCTGACTTTTGTTTTGGAAAACACCAACGATTTGGAGTTGCTCATCCAAGCGCATTCGTATTTGTTAGACATGAAAATTGAGCGCGCCACAGCAAAAGATTATCCCGAAATCACGGCTACTTTAGACAAACTAATCAAAGAATTCGGGGTTAGTCCGTACACTTTAGAATTGCTAGAATTGGAGGCCGATTTTACCGCATTCCATTTGAACAATCCAGAAAAAGCCAAAACCATTTTGAAAAATGCCATGGAAATGCCGGTGAACCGCTACCAAATAGCCGATTTGAAAATGCAATTGGCGGATATTCTTTTGTTTGAAGAAAAATTCAACCAAGCGTTAATTTATTATTCGCAAGTCAGCGAAGACATGAGCGGCGATGTTACCGGACAAGAAGCGCAACTCAAAACGGCCAAAACCAGCTATTACAAAGGTGATTTCGAATGGGCTTCGCACCAACTCAAAGTACTGAAATCAGCTTCCACTCAACTGATTGCCAACGATGCTTTAGATTTGTTCCTGCTCATCAGTGACAATACCGTGGAAGATTCGACTCAAGTGGCATTGAAAAAATTGGCACGTGCCGATTTCTTGTTGTACCAAAATAAAAAACCGGAAGCCTTAGCGCAGTTCCAACTCATTTTAAAAGAGCACAAAGGCGAAACCATTGAACCGGTGACTTTGCTTCGCCTGGGAAAAACCTATGAAAAAATGGGCGATTATACCCAAGCTTTAAACTATTACGCCAACCTACTGAACAACCATACAGATTGTATTTACCGCGATGAAGCACTGTACTATTCAGCCGAAATTTACAATATGAATCTAAACGATGCAGAAAAAGCCAAACCGTTGTATGAAGAAATCATTTTCAAACACGAGGACAGCATTTACTTTGTCGACTCAAGGAACAAATACCGAAAACTGCGCGGGGACAATAATTTATAGTTTTCAGTCGCAGTCACAGTTGGCAAATCATTATTTAATCTGAAATCTAAAATCGTTACTCAAAAATCTACATTCACATGATACTTTACAACGTTACCATCAATATACACGAAAGCGTGCACGACCAATGGATGCAATGGATGCAGGAAAAACACATCAAAGACGTGTTGGCTACCGGCAAATTTTCAGCGGCACGCATGGTTAAAGTTTTGGTGGAAGAAGAAATGGGCGGTACTACCTATTCTATTCAATACACCACCGACAGCCGCGAAACCCTCCAAAGTTATTACGAAGAAGATGCCCCACGATTGCGCGAAGAAGGACTTCGTTTGTTTGGCGATAAAATGTTGGCATTCAGAACGGAATTGGAATTGATTAGTGACCATTAACCCCGTTTTTGTCATTCCCGCGTAGGCGGTAATCTACAAATAAAAGCAGCTAGAATGCAGTCCTTTCGTCAATACTATGTTTATATTTTAGCCAACAAAAAGAATGGCACGTTATATATTGGCGTAACTAAAAAATATTGAAAGAAGAATTGATGAACACAAAAAAAAGCTAAACCCAAACTGTTTTACAGCAAAATATGATGTAAAATTGTTAGTTTATTATGAAACATTCCAATATATAAACGATGCCATTGATAGAGAAAAACAACTCAAAAAATGGAATCGTCAATGGAAAATAAACTTGATTGAAGGAGAAAATAAAGATTGGAAAGATCTCTCTGAAAATTGGAATAATTAACAATGGATTCCCGCCTGCGCGGGAATGACAAAAGAGTATCCATGAGCCAAGTAAAAGCCAAAAAACACCTCGGGCAACATTTCCTAACGGATGAGAGTATTGCCAAAGACATAGCCGATACCTTAGGGTTGGAAGGCTACGATAACGTATTGGAAATTGGTCCGGGTATGGGCGTGCTGACCAAATATTTGTTAGAAAAACCCATTAACACTTACGTCATCGAAATCGATACGGAATCGGTAGATTACCTTAATGCATATTATCCGAAATTACACGGTAAGATTATCTCCAAAGATTTCTTGAAGTACAACATTAACGAAGTGTTTGAAGGCAAACCGTTCGCTATCACCGGCAATTTTCCGTATAACATTTCGTCGCAAATTGTCTTTAAATGTTTGGAATTGCGCGACCAAGTACCCGAGTTTACCGGGATGTTTCAGAAAGAAGTGGCCGAACGCATCTGCGAAAAGAAAGGCAGTAAAACTTACGGGATTTTATCAGTTTTGGTGCAGGCCTTTTATGACGCTGAATATTTGTTTACGGTACACGAACATGTATTTAATCCGCCACCAAAGGTCAAATCGGGTGTATTGCGTTTGCGCAGAAAAGCCAATTTCACTTTGCCATGCAGTGAAAAATTATTCTTTTCGGTGGTAAAAACAGGCTTTCAACAACGCCGAAAAACACTTCGAAACAGTCTAAAATCCTTTAATTTGACGGATAATTTAAAAGAAGATAGTATCTTTGACCTCCGTCCGGAACAACTCAGTGTTGAGCAATTTATCGAACTTACCCAAAAAATAGAAGCCAATGCAGTTTAAAATCAGCAAAGAACTTTTAGCACAAATTGAGCAACTCATCCATGCCAAGAATGATTCGGCATTGGAAGTATTGCTTAACGACCTGCATCATGCTGATATTGCAGAGATTTTCGAAGAATTGGAAATTGCAGAAGCGACTTATATTTTCAAAATTTTAGACAGCGAAATCACCGCGGAAATCTTACCGGAATTGGAAGATGATTTGCGTGAAAAAATCCTCCAAGGTTTATCGGCTAAAGAAATTGCTGAAGAGTTGGACGAGTTGGACACTGATGACGCTGCCGACATTATAGCCGAACTTTCCCAAAGCAAAAAAGAAGAAGTAATCTCTGAATTAGAAGACGTAGAACACGCCAAAGACATAGTCGATTTGTTGCGTTACGACGAAGATACTGCCGGCGGTTTGATGGGAAAAGAATTGGTGAAAGTCAACGAAAACTGGAACGTACTGACTTGCGTCAAAGAAATGCGTATCCAAGCGGAAAATGTGACTCGCGTACACTCGATTTATGTGGTGGACGATGAAAACCGATTGAAAGGCCGTTTGTCTTTAAAAGACTTATTGACGACATCCACCAAAACGCCTATCAGTCAGGTTTACATCAAAAAAGTAGATTACGTTCGCGTTGACACTCCGAATACCGATGTGGCTCGCATCATGCAGAAATACGATTTGGAAGCCATACCGGTAGTAGATGAAATGGGCCGATTGGTGGGCAGAATCACCATCGATGACATTGTAGACGTAATCAAGGATGAAGCCGATAAAGATTACCAGTTGGCAGCGGGTATCTCTCAAGATGTAGAGGCCGATGACAGCATTATCGAACTCACCAAAGCGCGTTTGCCTTGGTTGGTTTTAGCACTTTTAGGCGGATTCATCTCGGTGGAAATGTTAGGGCTTTTTGAAGGTGCAATGAAAGAACACTACAAATTATTTTTCTTTACACCGCTTATTGCTGCGATGGCCGGGAACGTTGGCGTACAATCTTCGGCGATTATTGTACAAGGTTTGGCCAATCAATCTATCAGCGGTTCTATCTTTAACCGTTTGCTGAAAGAAATCTCATTGAGTTTGTTAAACGGTGTGATTCTGGCTTCCATCCTGTTTTTAGGCAGTCACTTTTTGTTGGGTGTAGAAACCACTATTGGGCTAATCGTGACGGTTGCCTTAATTTCGGTCATCATTATTGCCTCACTAATTGGAACCTCAATTCCTTTATTGCTTAACAAGTTTGGTATTGATCCGGCTTTGGCTACCGGACCTTTCATTACCACCAGCAACGACATTTGCGGGATTTTGATTTACTTTTCGATTGCTAAAATGATTCTAGGATTTTAAAATAAAAAAACTCTCAGTACGGAGGAGTTTTCTTTTTACCCTACCTACCGATAGACAGACCGGAGTGGAAACCAGTAGGCAGGCAGGCAGGTCGAACCCACAATCTTAAGAATGCGGAAATATTATAAATAAAAAAACCTCTCAATATTGAGAGGTTTTCTTTAGTACCCGGAGTGGGAATCGAACCCACACTCCTAAGAACACGAGTTTGAGTCGTGCGCGTCTACCAATTCCGCCATCCGGGCATTTCCCAATTCGGATGGTTTAGTTAATTTTTAGAAAAAATTAATTAAAGTTATGCCATCCGGGCATTTCCAAATTCGGATGGTTTAGTTAATTTTTAGAAAAAATTAATTAAAGTTATGCCATCCGGGCAAGTTCTTTTCGGAAATCGTTTGGTGATTTTTAGAAAATCAGACAAAACTTGAAAACCGTGCGGAACACTTTTGGTGTTTTGTGGGTGCAAATGTAAATAATTTTTTCTCATATCCTCAAAAAAATAGACAAAAAAATGCTTTCAGAGTCGGATTTAATTTCTAAATTTGCACCGCATTACAGCAACACACAACTAACTAACTACATCCGAGGCGTTTATGCTTACCGGCTTTTGGAGTTCCAAACAGCAAAAAAGCAGCAACACATCGGAACTAAACAACAAATTACAATGTCGCATTTAGAACCCGAAGCAAAGATATTTGCCTGTTCCCAAAGCGTCTATCTGGCCGAACAAATAGCTAAAAACTATGGTGTGCCGCTGGGTAAAGTTACGTTCTCAAAATATAGTGATGGCGAGTTTCAGCCTTCGTTTGAGGAATCCATAAGAGGATTACGCGTTTTTATTGTTTGCTCTACGTTTCCGAGTGCCGACAATTTAATGGAGCTATTGTTGATGATTGATGCCGCTAAACGCGCTTCAGCCCGACACATTACTCCGGTAATTCCGTACTTTGGATGGGCCAGACAAGACCGTAAAGACAAACCTCGTGTGCCGATTGGTGCCAAATTAGTAGCCAAATTATTGGAAACTGCCGGCGCTACCCGAATCATGACCATGGATTTACACGCCGATCAAATTCAAGGATTCTTCGAAAAACCGGTGGATCATTTGTTTGCCTCGACTATCTTTTTACCATATGTAAAAAGTTTACAGTTGGAAAACTTAACCATCGCGTCTCCGGATATGGGCGGTTCGAAAAGAGCCTATGCCTATTCTAAATTTTTAGAATCGGATGTGGTCATTTGTTACAAGCAACGCAAAGCAGCCAATGTAATTGACACCATGGAACTGATTGGAGAAGTAAAAGGCAGAAATGTGATTTTGGTAGACGACATGATTGACACCGGAGGAACCTTAGCCAAAGCTGCGGATTTGATGATGGAGAAAGGAGCACTTAGCGTGAGAGCCATTTGTACACACGCGATACTTTCGGGTGAAGCGTATGAGAAAATTGAGAACTCTAAGTTATCAGAATTGATTGTAACCGATTCAATTCCGTTAAAGAGAGAGTCGAACAAAATAAAAGTGGTGAGTTGTGCACCGCTCTTCGCCGAAGTAATGCACATGGTGCAACACAACAATTCCATCAGTGGTAAATTCCTGATGTAGTTATTTGAAGTTTAGTAGAGATTGCGTTAGGGATTGCAGCAAGTACCGTGTACTGCGGAAGGCCCGACCCGAAGGGAAACGCCCAGCCGAGCCCAAAAAGCGAACGGAGCGAAGCTAAATGATTATCGGAAAGTGTGACAACAGACAACCGATAACTAACAACGAATTTTTTATTTATTAACTATATATTTTTACAATGAAATCGATTACGATTAAAGGACAAGAAAGAGAAAGCGTAGGCAAAAAAGCAACGAAAGCCTTACGTGATGCTGGAATGATCCCTTGCGTTATTTACGGAGGAGACCAACCAGTACATTTTGCAGCAGAAGAAAAAGCATTCAAAGGATTGGTTTACACTCCAAACGCTCACACTGTTGTAGTTGATTTGAACGGAAAAACGTCTAACGTTATTCTTCAAGACATTCAGTTTCACCCGGTGTCTGACAAAATTTTACACATTGATTTCTTCCAGTTGAACGACAACAAAGAAATCATCATGGAAGTTCCTGTGAAAATTACAGGTACCTCTCCGGGTGTATTGTTAGGAGGTGATTTACGTTTGAACCAAAGAAGATTAAAAGTGAAAGCTTTACCTAAAAATCTTCCTGATTTTGTGGAGGCTAACATCTCTGAATTGCAAATGGGTAACAAATTATACGTTACCAAATTGGAGACTAACAACTTCAAATTGATGCACCCGGACAATACTGTGGTTTGTCAAGTGAAGATTTCACGTGCCGCTATGAAAGCCGCTCAAGAAGCAGCCAAAGCAGCCAAAGCTCCGGCAAAAGGAAAGAAAAAATAATTCATTTCCAAGTTATAGTGAAAGCCTCGTTGAAAAACGGGGCTTTTTTTATTTAGAAGCGCATGTAAAATCGCTGTTCTTTCCCCGAATTACACAAATTAGCACAAATTAAATTCGTGGAAATTTGTGTAATTCGTGGCTAAAAAATTCACATTACTCAAGCAACGAAAGCGATAAATTAGTTTAATTTTGCCTCATGAAATGGTTAACTAAACTCTTTGCCGGTAAACCCAAGGAGCACAATACAAATATGAAAAAATACCTTATCGTTGGTTTAGGAAATATCGGGGCTGAATATGTGAATACCCGTCACAATATTGGTTTTAAAATTGTAGACTTTGTAGCCCAACAGCAAGGCGTATCGTTTGAAACCGCTAAACTGGGCGCTATAGCCGAGTTCAGTGTTAAAGGCAGAAAACTAATCCTTCTGAAGCCTAACACCTATATGAACCTCAGCGGTAAGGCCGTCCACTATTGGATGGAGAAAGAGAATATTCCCAAAGAAAATGTATTAGTCATTACCGACGACTTAAACTTGCCTTTCGGCACCATTCGCATTAAAGGCAAAGGCAGCGATGGCGGTCATAACGGTTTGAAAAACATTCAACTATTACTAAACACTACCGAATATCCGCGCTTTCGCTTTGGTATCAGTGACCAATTTAAAAAAGGCCAACAAGTCGATTATGTTTTAGGGGAATGGACCGAGGAAGAAAAAGCCAAATTACCCGAACGCTATGAAGTGGCTAAGCAAATCATCGAATCGTTTGCTTTGGCTGGATTAAATAATACCATGAACAGCTTTAACGGCAAATAAAAAAGGGAACCGAATTGGTTCCCTTTTTTTATGAAATTACAATGAATTACTCAACCGCAATTCGCTTTACAATTTTATTCACCCCGTCGGTAACCGAAACCAGATAAATTCCGGTTTGCGCGTTACTCAATTGGATGTTTTCATTGAAAGCTCCTTCATTGTTGTAAGTGTTTTCAAATATCTTTCTTCCTCTCATGTCAAATACAGATACTTCAATTTCTGAAGAAGCCGCATTTGAAAATTGCAAAGTAAAGTTACCATTATTCGGATTAGGGAAAACTTTAAAATCAGCCAAACTATTTTCCGGCGTATCTAAGGTAACTGTTACTGAACACACCTCTATAGACCAATTGCCAATAGAACCGGTATCTCCTATATAATTATCATTAGCCAACAACCTCCATGTTCCGTTCATTGGCTTTCCGTTCAAAGTAGACAAAGCAGAAGCCGGTGCAAAAGTTCCCGTTAAGTTAGGGGCACAAACAATAGCCGGAGAAGCATCATTAAACAAGACATTAAATCCGGTAGAAGTTTGGTTACAATTTCTGTTTAATAAAGCCACCTGTGTTCCATCAGGATGATTCATGGCTACTATCAAATCCCAGAAATAGGTATGTGTTCCCACCACGGTAACATTAACATCTGAAATGGTTCCCGTAGCCGGTACCGAAATTGTTTTTTGAGCTGTAGCTCCGGCAACATTGGCAGCCAAACCGTCAGGAATATTCAATACAGTATTATTACTGTAAGTATTACACGTAGATGTATATGTATACCCTAAGGCAATATTTTTAGACACCGCATAGAAAATGTTACCTACTGCTTCAATCATAATTCTGCAATTAGGAGCAGGTGTTGAAGGTAAAGTGATAGACTGAGACCCATCGTTAGGCGTATTGGAAACCAAAGTGGTAAAAGTTGTTCCACCATTGGTAGAAAACAAAATATTAACATTAGCTGTATTAATTCCGCTTCCGGTTGTCCCTGCTACATTCCAAGTCACTGTTTGGGTTGAGCCCGGAACCCATGAAACGTTTTCTACAGCAGGATTAGTGATTGCAAAAGCCCCTCCGGCATCAACAACATTTACATTCATAATACCGGTATTGGTTTGACCTCCACCCAAAACATTGTCTCTAACGGTAAATGAAAATTGCATTGCTCTGGGCACAGTTGAAACAGTTTCCCAAATATTAACCAATTGGCCATTTAAAACATTTTCAAAAGGCGGCATGAAACGAACCGGAGAAGAACTTGGTATTCTTGACCTCCAGTTTGGCCCATCTGTTTTAGTTGGCGAAGGGAAAGTAGAAGTACCTCCAACGACAGTAGCATCATTATTTTGCTCCCAGCAATAGGTTAGTGTTTGACCGGCAGTATCAGAAGCTGTCCCGGTTAATTTAAAGGCGGTTCCTACAGGAATAGAATAATTTAGTCCGGCAGAAACAGTTGGTCTTGGATTAGTAGACGCTATATTAGTAGATACCGGACAAGTTTTACCGGATAAATTAGTTTGGATTTGCAATATACTTCTGTAGGTGAAATAATCATCAGAGTTGTTCTGCATATCCGTACCGCCACCACCAATTCCGGCATAGGCCATAATGGTTGATCCGCTTCCCGGCTCCATATTTACGGCATTATTTTCTCCGGTGTGGGTAAAGGTATGATTGGCTCCCATTTGGTGACCCATTTCGTGCGCTACATAATCAATATCAAAAGTGTCTCCCATAGGAACACCGTCAGCAGGAGAAGTATAACCACTTCCTTTAACACCATTCACACAAACACATCCAATGCATCCTGCAAATCCGCCGCCGCCGGTAGATCCAAATAAATGACCAATATCATAATTAGACTCCCCGATTACACTGGTCAAAGTATTTTGCAGTTCGGAACTCCAACCTCCCATGTTGCTGTAAGGATCAGTACCGCCATTGGTATAAATTACAGCTGTATTGTTAGCAATTATAATTAATTTCACTGCCAAATCTCTTTCAAAAACACCGTTGCAACGGGTCATGGTGGCATTCATAGCCGCTAAAGCTCCGGCAACTCCACCGTGATAAACACCATATTCGCCTGTACAAGACAAGGCCAAACGCATAGTTCGGTACACTTGATCATTGGATTGGGTAACATTGGTAATGCTTTGGCGTAATCCGCTTTCCATAGCCACCTCTTCGGTAGAACACACAAAAGGTAAAGCTGATTTGGTTCTTGTTTTAGAATCAAAAACCACATATACCGAACGGTCTTTGGTGTAAGGCTCAATATACTCTGAACCGTTGTCAGCTCTAAACACCATGGTTTGAATACCTTGTGGAGAAAAGCTTAAATTTAAAATGGCAGTAGGATCGGTAACTCCTTTTCCTACATAAGCTCTGATATCAGGAAACTGAGCCTGTAATTCAGGCGCAAAGTTTGACGATTCCCAAATCAAATAAGTCTCAAACTTTCCTTGCGTATTAGGCAACTGAATTTCAACACCGGCTTGTCCGGACCCTCTTTCAGCAACATTAGCAAGTATTTGTTTGAATTGTACCGCATCAAACTGCAGTAATTTTTGGTTTTCAGAGTAGGTCACTTCTCTGATTTTTTCTGAAGTAATTACCTTATCACTGTTCAGTATTTGCCAAGCATTGTTTCGTTGTCCTGAAACACTTGACACTGAAGTGATAAAGAGCACTAAAAGTAAAATTTTTTTCATTGTGGATTGGTTAAATAAAACGTTGTCAAATATAGCCATCTTTCAAGAATTTACAAAGTTTAGTGTTGATTTTGAATTTTTTTTACTTATTTTTTAAAAACCTTCTTGTTAAAACTGATTATTTCAGATTATTCCTTATTTTCAGTTTTAAGTGTGATAAAATTATCATATTTGGTTTCTAAGGCTTATTTTTGTGCCCATATCGTTTTTTCTCTTGAAAATAGTCCATTCCATAGCATCTTTTGTTACCAAAAAACCCACCGTGGTTACTATTGGCACTTTTGACGGTGTACACTTGGGTCACCAAAAAATTGTAAGTCAAGTTACCGAAGCAGCCAAAATCAATGATTGCGAAAGTTTGGTATTAACTTTCTTTCCACACCCGAGAATGGTGCTACAGGAAGGAACTGAAATGAAACAACTAAACACCATCGAGGAAAAAACAGCGCTTCTGGACCAACTTGGTGTAGATTATTTGGTAATCCATCCATTTGACAAAACATTTTCGCGTATGACCGCCGAGGAATTCGTCAAAGATGTTTTAGTGGATACGTTTCAGTTGAAGAAAATTTTCATAGGCTACGATCATCGTTTCGGCAGAAACAGAACAGCCGACATTAATGACCTAATAGCCTTCGGAGCTACTTACGGATTTGAAGTGGCGCAAATTTCGGCTGAAGAACTCAATGACGTTTCCATTAGCTCCACCAAAATCAGAACAGCGCTGAACGAAGGTAATGTTGACCTGGCCAATGACTATTTGGGCTACGCTTACTCCTTGACCGGAGAGGTAGTTCAAGGCCAACAATTGGGTAGAACCATCGGTTTCCCAACTGCTAATATTTTTGTAAAAGAAGACTATAAACTCATCCCGCTAAACGGCGTTTATGTAGTATACAGTGAAATTAACGAAAAAAAGGTATACGGCATGATGAACATTGGCACCCGTCCAACTGTTGCCGGGACCCAACAAACCATAGAGGTTCACTTTTTAGATTTTAATGAGGACCTTTACGGCAAAACCATTAGCGTTTCTTTTTTAAAACGTTTGCGCAACGAGCAGAAATTTCCATCTCTAGAAGCTTTGAAAGCACAACTATTTTCCGATCGATCCGAGACAGAACAGTTTATAGAAACCACAAAGTAAGACGCAAATTACTGACTTACAAAACTTTAAATATTATTTTTTGTTAATCTCAAGTTTTTGCTTAGGTTAAATTACTATCTTTGATAGTGCTATTTTGCATTTAACTTAAAACATTGCAAGATGAGACTAACCAAAGAAATCTCGAACGGTATATTGATTTTTTTCGGTATTTCGTTTTTCTTTTTGATGATGGAGCTTTTTGGCTTTTCTAAAATCATCTACCTCAGAATTCTGAACGCCGCCATTATTTATTATGGTGTTCGATGCACTTTAAAATCCAATTTTAAAGACGACGAAACCGGCTATGTAACCAACTTGATTTCCGCCGGACTAACAGCATTCATCGGTGTATTTTTAAGCATCTTAGGGTTAACAGGCTATCTTTATTTACAAGGTGGCGATGACTATGTAGGTCAGCTCTCCGGGGAATTTATTTTTGGCGGGAACCCAACTGCCAATCAATACCTCTTGGGTCTTTTCTTTGAAGGAATCGCCTCAGCCGTTATTGTGGTTTTTATAGCCATGCAACTTTGGAGAAACAAAACCTCCTCTTCCGATTAATTCCTTTCCTTTTGTTACAGTCAACATTGTAACTTACAGACAAATTACCTACTTTTGGTGCTTTATAAAATTGCACTTATGAGTATGACTAAACACAATTGGACTAAAGAAGAAATTATCGCTATATACAATAAACCTCTGATGGATTTGCTTTACGAAGCAGCCACGATTCACAGAGCACATCACGATCCTAACGTGGTACAAGTCTCCACCTTACTTTCTATTAAAACCGGTGGTTGCCCGGAAGATTGTGGGTATTGTCCGCAAGCCGCTCGTTACCACACCAACATAGAAGGCAACGATTTGATGACAGTTAGCCAAGTAAAAGCACAGGCTTTAAGAGCCAAATCCAGCGGTTCTTCCCGCGTTTGTATGGGCGCCGCTTGGCGTAATGTAAAAGACGGAGAAGAATTTGATCAGGTTTTGGAAATGGTAAGAACCATCAACAAACTCGACATGGAAGTGTGTTGCACCTTGGGAATGCTTACCGAAAACCAAGCCAAACGTTTGGCCGAAGCCGGATTGTATGCCTATAACCACAATTTAGACACCTCGGAAGAATATTATAAAGAAGTGATTTCTACCCGCGGTTTTGAAGACCGTTTGCAAACTATTGAAAATGTACGCAAAACTAATGTTACCGTTTGTAGCGGTGGTATTATCGGAATGGGCGAAAGCATTGAAGACAGAGCCGGAATGTTAGTCGCTTTATCTACCTTGAATCCGCAACCGGAATCAGTGCCGATTAACGCTTTGGTTGCCGTTGAAGGAACGCCTATGGAAGACGAAAAGCCTGTAGAAATTTGGGAAATGATTCGCATGGTAGCCACTACCCGAATTGTGATGCCAGAAACACAAGTGCGTTTGTCTGCCGGAAGAACGGAAATGTCTCGCGAAGGCCAAGCCATGTGTTTCTTTGCCGGAGCCAACTCTATTTTTGCCGGAGATAAGCTATTAACCACTCCTAATCCTGACGTAAATGAAGATATGAAAATGTTTGAAATGTTAGGATTGCAACCGCAAAAACCGTTCATCAAAATCATGCAGCCAAAAACTGTGGAAGCCGAAGATTCCCAGTACAAACCATTGGGAGAAAAGCCAAAATGGTCAAGACCTGGTCATGTTATTGAGCGTAATTTAGAAGCCTCAACTAAAGGAAAATAAGTTAACATAATCCTAAAGATTACTAATTTGTTAAGCTTTTTATAACTTTGCTCTCGGTATTTTTTACCGGGAGTTTTTTTATCTTTTATACGAACAGTCTATGTCTTTAAAACTAACAGAAATTGAACGCGTAAAAACCATTTCAAAGGAGGACTTTTACAACTTGTATGTTAAAAAGCAAAAACCGGTGGTGGTAGAACAACTAACCGCAGATTGGCCTGCTTTTGAAAAGTGGAACCTGGAATACATCAAACAAGTCGCCGGTGATAAGATAGTACCTTTGTATGATGACCGACCGGTTTCACATAAAGATGGCTTCAACGAAGCACATGCGCAAATGCAAATGAGTGATTACATCGACTTGTTGAATGCCAAGCCTACTAATTATCGTATTTTCTTATACAATTTGATGAAAGAAGTTCCGGTATTGAAAAACGATTTCAAATGGCCGGATATCGGATTAAAATTGGTCAAACAATTACCGATGCTCTTCTTTGGCGGAGAAAACTCCAAAGTATTCATGCACTTTGACATTGACTACTCCAACATTTTGCACTTCCATTTTCACGGCAAAAAACGATGTATTCTTTTTGCGCCCGACCAAACACCTTATTTGTATAAAGTCCCTCATGCCCTAATTTCGAGAGAAGACATCGATTTTGACCAGCCGGATTTTGACAAATGGCCGGCACTCCAAAAGGCGGAAGGATTGGTAACCGATTTAAAACACGGTGAAATGCTTTACATGCCCGAAGGCTATTGGCACTACATGAAATATGTTACTCCCGGATTTTCGATGAGTTTAAGAGCCTTCCCGAGAAGCTTAAGCAATCTGTCTAAAGCCGCTTACAATGTATTTGTAATGCGTCATTTCGACAATTTAATGCGCCGGTGGAAAGGGCAAAAATGGATAGATTACAAAAACGAACAAGCTATTCTCCAAACGAACAAACGCTTAAAAATCGGATAGTGACTCGAGATTTATTCTCGAAGATACCGACTTTTAAGCGTTATGCTTTTTTTATTTCCTATTAGGCTATAAGACTATTTTTTTAGTCACCGTTGCCCCATTTTCCAAAGTAACTTTCACAATTAAGGCTTGATTGCTTTGGGTAACATTCCCTCGGCTAAAGTTAAGATTGTTGATGGATTTAGCCTCTAATAATGCCCTGCCTAAAACATCATACACCATTACTTCCTTGATGTTTTCTCTTAAAGAGGTTACCGTAACCTGTCCGTTATTACCGGTAACTCTAACTGAATTGCTTAAAGTTTCCAAATCTGTATTGCCTAAGGTATTGTTAGTGTACCTGATAACAAATCGATTGTTGATGATTCCTTTATTGGCGGTAAAAGTATAAGGCGATTGTTTTAAATCGTGAATCACATTCAACGCTAAGTCTTGTAAATAAACGGTAACATCATCCACAAAAATTCCGTCGGTCTTTTTAATGGCTATCGTATGGCTACCGTTGGAAACGATATTGATTCCCATCGGGACTTGATCATTGATATCAAAAGGCAACGGACGACCCTGAATAATGAAAGGTTGTTGATCTATCAACGAATACAAACTCACTTTACCTCTAGGCGCAAAAAAGCAATCAAAAGTATTGTCTCTTCCCAAAGTAGCCGAGGTGGCATATCCCAACAAAGTAGTATCTACCTGTCCATCGGTTGTGTTGATAATATCTAACCAAATGCGGCTTTTTTCAATTACAGTTTCACTATCGGTTGAATTGGTTTCTGCCGTAGCACTTCGGAAGAAAGCTGAGTTGTTGTACACGGCGTCGTTAGTTCCTAAACGCAAACTGTTGTTAAAGGTTAGATTGTCTGCATAAGTATCAGGACCGGTTGAAAATAAAGTCCCGGCACTGTGCAGCATATTCACCATAAATCCTTGTCCGGATGCAATTTTTCCGTTAAAACTTGGTTCTGTCGAACCCAAACTATTGTACATTAAATAATCCGGCAAGTAGCTGTATCCGAAATTATTATAATACGGATTGGAGGTGTTGGACAACCCTAAACCATGTCGCCATATCCAAATGGCCGGTTCAATTTTAGTGGCGTTTAGTGCCATAAATTTATCTGCATCAATAGCTGACGGATAAGGATTTCCTACTAAGTTCCAATTATCGTCGTACTTTGTAGTTAAGGCATTGGTAGTGTTAACGGGATCGGCATCGTAATCTGCACCATTGTATGTTCCGCGCTTAATTTGCAAGGTAAACAAACCGTTATGTGGTTTCCCTTGACGGAAAGTGTGTGTAGCCGTAATTGGCGTAGCCGAACCGTTAAACGTGCGGGCAATATAGCCTTTCCCTTTCACCATTAAACCACTGGCCGGTGTCCAGTTCCCCATGGTACCGTTAGTATTGACTTGCGTAGGATTCCAAGCATAGCGCAAACCACTAGGCAAGCCGCTTACATTATAATTATCTATAGGAGCACTCCAATACACATAATCAATATGTTTGGCAGTAAAGCCTCTTCTGACTTGGAATTTTGTAGTAGTGCTGGTGTAATCTCCGGCATTGGTATCGGTATCGTTAACCTGAATCAGCTGGGCATCGTCGTCAATTAAAATGTTACCGTTATTGGTTAATCGGTTGTTCACTCGAATATAATCGCCTACACTAGCCGTCAAAGTTCTTCCTGTGGCCAGAGTCAAGTCGCCCGTAGCCACCAAATCATTCGACACCGAAGTGATGAAGTTGTTGTCCATTATTACATTGTAGAACACTTCTGTCCCCAGTGGCGCAACGGCATTGATAATTTGCGGTGTTGGTGCTCCAACAAAATGCACGGTTCCGTTACCTTCATCAAAAGCATTGTTGTTTTTATTGTTGGTCCAGTTGCCATACAAATAAAGTTGCCCATCGGCAGTAGCGTTGTTCCCGTCATTCATATCTAAAGCACCATCTGCCACTGTATTGGCGATGGTTAAATTGCCGTGAATTTCCAACTTATTGTTAGCATTACCGGATATCTCTAAGGCTTCACCGCTTAGGGTTAAATTTTTGGCTTTAGCAATGTAATTTTGATAAACGGCAAACGGTGCCGTTGCGTCTACCACTGCCTTACGATCAAGCGTATTGTCGGGAATCAAAACATCCACCGTAGCATCCGGTACTATTAAAGTATCCCAGTTTTCACAGTTGAACCAGTTGGTGTCTTTGCGACCGCTCCATCTTCCGTTGATGTATATATCGGTATCGATAGCCACTAACGTACAATTGCCTTTGTAATTGTATCCTCCGGCATCAAAAGCAGCGTTATCGGCATAGGAATCCCAGTTAGCCTGATTATTAATAGAAGCAATCCAATCAAATTTACCGTTGGTTAAAGTTGAAAAATCGGGATTGTTAGGATCGTCATATTTTACAAAACCGTCTCCAAGAGGGGCTATGGTACTGAAACATTCTTTCTGCGGATATAAAGTAGACCACTTGGTATCGCCGGAAGCTCCTCCCGGTGCCGAATCCCAGCCACTTTCTGTCCAGCCGTACAACACATTACCGGTATAGGTTGAAGCATGTGCGGTATCATTGGTCCAAACACCGCCTTGCATAAACCAAACGTCGTCGTCAGAATTAAGGTTAAAACCCCCCACACCTCCACCGGAAACAGCGGTTTTGGTCCAGTTGGTATCGATGGCTCCGCAAGTATATACGTTGTAATGTGTTCCTGACGTTACGTTGGCCGTAGTGGTTTCTATGGTGATGATGGTTCCTTTAGGTAAAACGGCTCCGGTTCGCGTAATGGTAATTACGCCTTCTGTTCCACCCCAAAGGCCGGCTGTTTTTCGCTCGTAACCGTTATCTGTAATAAATAAAGTAGTTCCCGGTAACAAATCGCGGAAACACACAAAACTGATCAAGTCGCAGCCCGAAGGTGATTCGGTATTGGTGTTAATGGCCAACACGGCTAAATCGCCCGGCGTTAAAACAGTAACCACCGAAATATCAAACAAGGTACTACCGGCGCCGGTTAAGCCAACGGCAGTAGCTCCCATGGTATAATCGGTTCCTGCAACGGTATGAATAATTCCGGTAAAAGTGGCCAATCCGCCAACAGCCGCTACAGTAATAGGCGCACTGGTCATAGTTCCGGTACTTGTTAGGCTAACGTTGCCGGTGAAATTGATATCTAAGTTACCGCAATTATCTGTAGCCGAAACCACTACGTTAGCCATGGTGCTGTTAACGCCGGTGGTAATTGGCTGTGTAGTAAACAATAACTTAGTGGCTACCATAGACAACGCATTTCTGTCGTTGGTAGAAGACTGTGCGGTAAAAGTGGTTTTTCCGGAACCTGACGGGTCAAAAGTTACATTCGCATTTGAAATGGTAAACACAAAGTCGTCGGTTTCTAAAGCTCCTGCGCCCAGCGGACATTTCAAAGTTAATCGCAATGCCAATAATTTTTGCCCGCCATCGGCTGCTGTTGTGCTAAATCCCGAAAACTGAATTTGATTAGTAGTCACAACACCATGCGCCAAAATGGTTCCCAAAGAAACATCTACCAAAACAATATCTTCTATGGCCTCATTCCAGTTGCCTATTTCGTCTGCTGGTATTTGGGTAATGATCAAATTGGTCATGATAGTTGGCAATAAATCCGCATCGGCTGTTGCGCCACCATCTCTTAAATTAAATTGCCATACTTCTACTCCATCGGTTACTGAAGCTATGGTGCCTATGTTAGTACTTGGAATGGTTAGTGGTTCAGACAAATTTACCTTTAAAATATCCGAAGCAGCACTGCCTAAACAAGTACCTGAAAAATTCAACACATAACTGGCTTCATCCGAATCGTTATTGGCAAAGGTGATGCTGCCGCTGTATGGTCCGGGAACAGTGGGCGCAAATACAATGGTAAATGTTGTTGTCCCGCTATTGGCTATCGAAATAGGATAAGTTAGCGCCGGATTTAAACTGAATGGCGGATTTCCGGTAAAGGTATTTCCGGTGATGATTAAATTTTGATTGCCTAAATTTTCTATGGTAAAAGTGACCGAAGTTGAAGCGCCGGAGGTAGTACTGGTAAAAGTATAGCCTGTGCCACCCGACGGATAACTGGTTGCGCCTTGTTTGATGTTGATCTCAGGATCGCGCAAACCTCCTGTACAATGGTTGGTAGTTGGTAAAGCTGTTATGTTAGTTAGTGTTAATGTATTACTGCTCAAAGGGCTTGTTCCGGTGAGCGACCAAGCCGTGCCGTCCCATTGTTGAGAAAGCGAAGTGGTTTGTGTACCGCTGATGTCGGCTGTCAAATAATTTGCACTGAAATCGTAAGTAGCGGTAAAAGTCCCGGCTTTGGTAATCGACCAATATCTGGAGATGAAATGCAAAGTAGCGGTCATGTTCGGGTGTTTGGCATCTACTACTGACACTCCTACATAATCACCGGTTCCTAATCCTGTTTGCGCGGTGATGTTAATGGTAGCCGGCGAGTACTCCATAGTCCCGGTTTTATCCCCAATCGGAAACACAAAACTTCCGAGGGCTGTAAACTCTTTTCTTAAAATTCCGGTGTTTTCGGCAATGATATAATTGGAAGCCCCTGCTCCCGAAATGGTAGCTGCCGCATTTAAAGTCATCGTGTTCACATCCAGGTCAACAATCCCGGCCGTTAAAGCCAAATTGGTGCCGATGGTTACCGCCGAACCCATCACTGCGGCAATAGCGCCCGAAGTACGGTTAACAGTGAAATTCGCTACGGTTTGTTGGGCAGCAGTCCCGCTAAATCGCAGGGTACCTATGGAGCCTGTTCCTAAAAGTGTTAAAGCCGAAGTAGTATTACCGCCTCTAAAGGTTCCGGCACCACTAATGGTATTGGCCAAACCGGTGGTTCCGATGGTTAATGTTCTGTTGTTGATATCGAAAACATCGCCGGCATTGCTAAAGCTGATGGCATTGCCTCCCAGCGGAGCCGAAACAATGTAAGGACCGGTTCCGATTAACTGTACCGTGGTGCTTCCCGAAGCCGGTTGGTACACCACATAAGGCAGTGTTAGCGTGGCTGAAGCCGTTACGGTTTGTGTAGTTCCGGTAAAGAATACTGCTCTGTCGTTGCCGTTAAAGGTACCGGTAACGGCTAAGTTACCACCTATTTTAATATCGTCTCCTGCGGCTTGTCCGAGGGTTAAAGTTCCGTTAACTGTAACAGCACCGCCTACTACTAAAGCACCTCCGGCAGAAACACTTCCAAAGTTCATGTGAAGTGCCGCACCCGTAGCAATATTTAAATAACCGGCCATGGCTTTAATACCTACGGCACCCGAAGCGGCTCCGTTGATGTAATCTAGCGTAGTGTTGTTTTGAATTTCAACATTATTCGGATAACCCGGTGTTACGCCTATGGTTCCTACTCCCAGAGCCATCCATTCAGCACCTCTTCCGTAGGTACCGCCTGAGAAATATCTTAAAATAGAAGCGTTGCCGTAAATAGGTGAATTATTTAAGATAAAGCCCCCGGCATTAATTCGCAGTATACCATTGGCCGTTACAGCATTGGCCGTAGCAATATTTAATCCGTTATTTAAAAGTGCTGTCCCATTTACGGTTAGAGCATTGGCCACAGTAACAACCAAACCAGCGCTCACAGTTAAGGTTCCATTCACAGGACCAACTATCATATTGATGCTTGTTGGCGAATTGGCCGAAATAGTTACGTTAAACGGCGGATTGGCTACCGGCCAAAAGGCTTGTGACGGATTAACATCATAAAGAACTCCAGTGTTGTGATTCATAGTTAACGTACTGGCCGGCCCATAAACAAAATTGTTTCCGGTGGCCCAGCCTCCGTTTTGGATGATAAAAGTTCCGTTTACGGTGGTTGTTCCGCCATTGGTGTAAGTAAACGCACCGGTAGACAAACTCACTCCGGCATTAACAACCGTAGTAGTGCCCGCACCACGGGAAATGGCGGCTGCGTTCGTTACGTTGATTACATTGTGAGCAATGATTACGTTATCGGTACTTGACGGGACTACCCCTCCTACCCAAGTAGCACCCACATGCCATGAACCGGGTATAGCGGTGATAAAAACCGGTGCGGTAATGGTTTGCGTACCGCCGGCAGTTGCGCTGCCCGATTTGGTACCCGAGGCAAACGTTAAGTTGGTATTGGCTATGGCGTTTAGGTTGATGGTACGGGTAACGGTAGCGCCCGAAGCAATATTGGCGGTAACCCAAAAATAGCCCACGCCTACCGGCAGCGACTGACTCAAGCCTGTAAAATTGAGCGTTTCCCCACTGCCGGCTGATGCCGAACTTAAGGTGCCCAAAGGCGTAGCCGACCCAAAAGTGTTTGTGGCACTGTACCAAAGGGTAAAGCCCGAAGCCGCAATATCGGCCGCTTGGTAATTGCCCGAAGTGGTAAACGAAGCCGTGTTTAAAGTAGCTACTGCATTGGCAACGGTGACTTGAAACGAAGACAAAATATGATTGGTAGTGCCTTGGCCTACGGTGTTGGCGGCGATTTGGGTGCCGTTGTCGGCTAGGGTAGCGCTTGGACCAGAAAATGTTGCCGTGAGACTTAAATTATCTATTCCTATTCCTTGCCCATTAGTTGAACCTCCCACACCCGTAAATGTCCAACACAAATAATATAATCCTGAAGGTGCTATGTTTAATCCTGTTAAGTTTACTGTTTTTGTAATAGACGTTGGTGGATTATTGATTGTAGTGTTATTGGCATCAGCAGCATAAGCCTGATCTCCAGCTGTCGCAGAAGTGTTAACTGCCGTTGAAGTTGCCCCGTGAAAAAAGGCCCAATTGAATGCTCTAGTTCCTGAGCGATACTTTTCGTAATCAAAAGTTATAGACAAATCCGTAATGTTACTTGAACCTGTATTTTGAATTGCAACAAAAATTGTTCTAGGGCTAGAATAACTTCCAGTAGTCAAAAAACCTAAAGCTCTGTCTGTTGATGAAGCTGTAATTCCATTCGCCCAATTTATACAGCCCCCCGAAGAAGTACCTGTCACAACACCCGCACCTGTTGAACCATATGCTAGATTTGTTACTGTTGTATTTGCTACATTTGTATAATCAGCATTTTGGCCAATTTTAATACCACTTGGCAATGTTGCTGTGGCTGTATTTCCAATCCCATCAAAATTTTGAGTGACTGGCGAAGTGTTCGGTATCGCAATCTGAGCAAACGAACTAACAGTTCCAAACAACACCAAAATAAACGCAACGAGTAATTTTTTTAATGACATATAACGATAATGATTCTATAGTTTCATAGTCATTAGCATTTTGTACGACACTCACAATAGTGCGCACAAAAAAAGGTCAAGCGGAATGTAGTAGAAAAATGGGCATACAAAACTACATCTAAATTAATTATTTACAAGGGGTTTATCTTAAGAAATCATCATGAAAATGTAATTTTTACGGATAATTAAATGAAAGTCTTACAAAGCGGCTTTTTGTTGCAAAATTTGTAAAAAAACGCTGTCGTATTGGTTTGAAAAACAGTGTTTTAATAAGTGTTTAAGTTGGGTTGCGGGTTTCGGGTTGCGGGTTTTGAGTTGCGGGTTTTGAGTTGCGGGTTGCGGGTTTCGGGTTGCGAGTTGCGGGTTGGTATTCAACTTTGATCTCGTAATTATCTTCCGGGCATCAACTAATTCTTTGGAACACGGATGAAACAGATACTACGGATAAACACAGATAAAAAATCTGTGTAATCCGTGTAATCTGTGGCAAAAAAAACCAAACCAATCTAACCGCTGTTATTTAGCACACGGATGAAACGGATACTACGGATAAACACAGATAAAAATCCGTGTAATCTGTGAAATCCGTGAAATCTGTGGCTAAAAAAAATCTAACCGCTGATATTGAGCACACAGATGAAACGGATACTACGGATAAACACAGATAAAAAAATCCGTGAAAATCTGTGTAATCTGTGGCAAAAAAACCAAACCAATCTAACCGCTGATATTGAGCACACGGATGAAACGGATACTACGGATAAACACAGATAAAAAATCCGTGAAAATCTGTGTAATCCGTGGAATCTGTGGCTAAAAAAAATCTAACCGCTGATATTGAGCACACAGATGAAACGGATACTACGGATAAACACAGAAAAAATCAGTGAAAATCTGTGTAATCTGTGGCAAAAAAACCAAACCAATCTAACCGCTGTTATTTAGCACTCGGATAAAACGGATACTACGGATAAACACAGAAAAAATCCGTGAAAATCTGTGAAATCTGTGAAATCTGTGAAATCCGTGAAAATCCGTGGCATCTGTGTAATCCGTGGCGAAAAAAACCTATGAAAATCCGTGGCATCCCTGCGCTAATCCAAAGCAACCGGTTTCCATTTTCTAAATAATCGTTACTTTTACACCTATTCCGAAGATACTATGCCTGAAAAACCAACCCTTGCCGAAGCCACACTCAAGCTGGAATATTATTGTTCCTACCAAGAGCGTTGCCATCAGGAAGTGGTGGATAAGTTGTACCAACTGGGCATGAAAAGTGACGAAATTGATGCAATCGTTGTGCATTTACTGCAACACAATTTCCTGAACGAAGAACGTTTCGCCCGAAGTTTCGCTCGGGGCAAACACCGTATCAAATCTTGGGGCAAAATCAGAATTGTTAATGAACTCAAACAAAGACACATTTCGGCACCCAATATCAAAGCGGCTTTAAGCGAAATTGATGACACCGAATACTATCAGATTTTTGATACCCTGGCGCAACGCCATTGGAACAGCTTAACCGAACGCGATGGACAAAAAAAGAATAAAAAATTCTGTGATTACCTATTGCGAAGAGGTTGGGAAAGTCAACTGGTCTATGAGAAGATGAAGGAGTTGGAAAAGTTGTAGGTTGTGGGTTGGGAGTTACACAGCCATACACTGAGGTAAAAGGAGATTCACGAAAGGGAAGTTTTCAGACTCAGTCTCAGTTTACAGGGAAAGTTTAGCGATTGTGTGTGATTAAAGTGGAACACGGATGAAAAAATCAGTGAAAATCAGTATTATCAGTGTAATCCGTGGCTGCTGTGGCCAAAAAATTCAATCCAATCTAACCGCTGATATTGAGCACACAGATGAAACGGATACTACGGATAAACACAGATAAAAAAATCCGTGAAAATCTGTTTAATCCGTGGAATCTGTGGCCTAAAAAAATTCGTGGAAATCTGTGTAATTTGTGGCTAAAAAAATCTAACCGCTGATATTGAGCACACAGATGAAACGTATATTACGAATAAACACAGATAAAAAATCCGTGAAAATCTGTGTAATCCGTGTAATCTGTGGCCTAAAAAATCAATAAAAATCAGTGTAACCTGCCGGCAGGCAGTCAGGTCTGTGGCATCCGTGTGCCAAACCTTATACCTTAAACTATCGCTTAGCCACCAAAACACTCACTGCATTGCCACCGAAACCGACAGCGTTGATGAGTATGTTTCGAAGTTGTGGTCTCGGATTAGGCTCATCGATATACGGAATTCCGATAAAAGTTTGGTGTTGGAGCATGAGTAGCGCCAACTCGAGGTTCAGCATTCCCGAAGCGCCAAAGGTGTGTCCGATTTTCCACTTGTTGGTGGTGAGCATCGGCAGTTTATCGCCAAATATTTTTTGAATGGCTTTGTATTCCGAGCTGTCGCCTTTGAGTGTGCCCGGCGCGTGCATCACTATGGCATCAACTTCCTCTAAAGGCGTATTTTGCAAGGCCATCGCCATCGATTTTTGAAAACACAAGGCTTCTTCGGAGATGGAAATGTTGTGTTGTAAATTGTCCGTCGCATACCCGATTCCGGTAATATACCCTAAGGCTTTTGGGTTGTCGCCTACCTCCAAACAGGCTACGGCTGCGGCTTCGCCCAAGACCATGGTGTTTTTGGTTTTGGTAAAATCGAAGGCGCGACAAGGATAGGCTTCAACATCTTGAAGTTGCGGGTGGCGGGTGGCGGGTTGCGGGTTGTTAGTATCGTTTGGGTTCGGATTGGCATAAATCTTTAACGCTTGCATTTGCGCCAGGGTAAAAGGCGTTAAAGGTGCTTCACTGCCACCTACCAAAAATTTAGTCGCCATGCCCGATTGCAGCCAAGCCACGGCATTCAACACGGCATGCAAAGCCGTAGAACACGTAATGGAATGCGAGATTTCGGGACCGGTGCTTTTTAAGTCGTGGGCAATCCATGATGAAATGTTTCCCAAGGTTGTGGTAGGCGAAGTTAGTGTGGCGGTTTTGCCGGTTTCGATAAACTCTTTGTGGTATTTCTCGAACAGTTGTGTAGCGCCGCGAGAAGAACCGATGTTAATCCCGAACGCATCGTCTACTGTCCAACCGGCTTCGGCTATGGCTTGTCGCGAGGCTAAAATGGCCATGAGTACGGTTTCGTCTAAAGCTTTGTACTTAATGTCTTCCTTGCGCAAGGCGTTGATAGCATGGCGCAACTCCTGTGGCAGCGTGGCAGCGAACTGCTGCTTTCCGTTGAAGGATTGAACACTAATTAAAGTTTCGGGCGAAAGGTATTGCTTCCAAATCAACTCGGCTTCCTTTCCTAAAGGAGAGATAGAAGCTAGCGAGGTTATGGAGATTTTGGTTTTCAACATGGTAAAATAATGTACGGCAAAGGTAGTTATTCTTGGGGAAAGTTAGGGATGAAGGTTTTGGGTTTCGGGTTTCGGGTTGGAAGTTACACAGAGATATACTGAAGAAAAAGTTTTCAGTCTCAGTCTCAGTTTACAGGGAAAGTTTAGCGATTGTGTGTGATTAAATTGGAACACAGATAAAAAATCTGTGAAAATCCGTGTAATCCGTGGCTAAAAAAATCTAACCGCTGATATTGAGCACACGGATGAAACAGATATTACGGATAAACACAGATAAAATCTGTGGCGAAAAAAATCCGTGAAAATCCTTGTAATCCGTGTAATCTGTGGCAAAAAAAATCAAACCAATCTAGCCGCTGATATTGAGCACACGGATGAAACAGATACTACGGATAAACACAGAAAAAAATCTGTGAAAATCCGTGTAATCCGTGGCTAAAAAAATCTAACCGCTGATATTGAGCACACGGATGAAACAGATATTACGGATAAACACAGATAAAATCTGTGGCGAAAAAAATCCGTGAAAATCCGTGTAATCCGTGTAATCTGTGTAATCTGTGGCAAAAAAATCAAACCAATCTAACCGCTGATATTGAGCACACGGATAAAACAGATACTACGGATAAACACAGATAGAAAATCCGTGTAATCCGTGTAATCTGTGGCAAAAAAAAATCAAACCATTCCCACTGCTTGTTCCACTATACCATAAACCTTTTCCAGTTGTTCGGTGGTAATAACATACGGTGGCAAGATGTACACGATATTCCCCACCGGGCGCAAAATCACGCCTTTATCGATAAAGAAATTATAGAGTTTCGTGCGCATCGAACCGTAGTAACTTTCGTGGGTTTCGGTTTTGATTTCGAGGGCGAAAATCACCCCTTGTACGCGAGTGGTTTTCACTTTGGGATGGCTTTGCATTTTTTGGGCAAAGGCCCAATGTTGGGCGTTAATGCGGGCGATGTTGTGTTGCATTTCGGGTGTTTCCAGCAAACCGATGGCGGCTAAAGCAGCGGCACAACCCGTTGGATTGGCGGTAAACGTATGGCCGTGAAACAAGGCTTTGTTGACATCGTTATCGTAAAAACCATCGAAAATTACTTGGGTAAAAGTGGTGATGGCCATCGGAATCGTTCCGCCCGTAAGCGCTTTGGACAAGCACAGCATGTCGGGTTTGTTTTGCAGGTAATCTGAAGCAAAGGTCTTGCCTGTTTTTCCGAATCCGGTCATCACTTCATCGGCTATGGTAAACACTTGGTGTTGTTGGCAAACGGCTATCATTTGATCCAAAACTGTAGCTTCGTACATCACCATACCGGCGGCGCCTTGCACTAAAGGCTCAAAGATAAAGGCCGCGAATTCGTTGGTTTGTACCAATTGGGTTAATGCTTGTAACGCCTCGGCTTCTTTCCCGGGAACAGGGACCGGAATGCGCACCACTTCAAGTAACGACCCTTTGAAGGCTTCAGTAAAAAAAGTGATCCCACTGGACGCCATAGCGCCAAACGTATCGCCATGGAAAGCGTCTTCAAAAGCGATGACTTTGGTGCGTTTTAGGCCTTGGTTGTAGTTGTATTGTAAAGCGGCTTTAAGGGCTACTTCCACCGCGGTGGAACCGTTGTCGGAATAGAAAATGCGCTTTTGATTGGCGGGTAAAATCGACAGTAGTTTTTCGGATAATTCGACCGCTTTGTTATGGGTAAAACCACCGAATAATACATGCTCTAAAGTGGTCAATTGGTTGTAAATCGCTTCGGCCATGACTTTGTTGGCGTGGCCAAAAGGATTCACCCACCAAGAGGCGATAGCGTCGATGTATTCTTTGCCGTTGTCATCCCAAAGCAGCGCGCCTTCCCCTTTTACAATGGCCGGTAGCGGACCGGTGGTTTTGTGTTGGGTGTAGGGATGCCAGTTGTATAGTTGGTCTTTTTCGGAGAGTGTCATTGGGCGTGAAGATTGTTGATTAACGATTTTTGATTTTAGCTTTGCAAGTTCGTCAAGTTATCGCGAAACTTATCGGCGTAATAGGCAATCACATTGGCATCGAAATAGGGTTCGTTATCGATGCGTCCGAGGCATTTAACGCCTGTTTTATTTAGAATAATGCTTTCTGAGGCTTGGTTTTCATCGCCTGAAAAAATAATACCGGCCACCGGAATGTTTCGGCTTTTCAAGGCTTCGATGGTGAGCAAGGTATGGTTGATGCTGCCCAAATAATGACGGGACACTACGATGACTTTATAATCGGGACGGATTAAGTCGATGATACAATCGGTATCGTTCAGCGGGACTAATATACCACCGGCGCCTTCAATGACTAAGTGGTTGTTGGTTTGGGGTTCTTTGATTTGATTTAAGTCGATGGTAATTCCGTCTAACTCGGCCGCCAAGTGTGGACTGGCCGGCGTGTTGAGCGCATAGGCGTTGGGGTGAAATTGCGACTTTTGATTGGCCACTCGGTCTTTGACTTTATGCGTGTCGGAAAGTTCCAAATCGCCCGCTTGAACGGGTTTCCAATAGTCGGCTTCCAAAGCTTGGGTTACTATGGCGGAAGCGACTGTTTTACCTACATCGGTACCGATACCTGTGATGAATAGTTTCATATAATTAGCCACGGATAAAACGGATTGAACGGATTATCACTGATTTTTTAAATTATTTTTTTTATCATTAGTGTAAATTAGCCTTTTAAACTCGGGTTCTTCACCGAAATTTAACAGTAAGCCAACTTCAATTGGAGTAGCTTTAAGATAATTGATTGTTTGAGCTACATGGACATTCATAATTAATTGAGCTGCTTTTAATTCAACTATTACTTTATCTTCCACAACCAAATCTGCATAATATTCCCCTACAAGTTGTTCTTTAAAATAAACTTTAATTGGTTTTTCAATTTCAACTTTATAGCCTTTCTCCTTTAATTCAAAATACATTGCATTCTTATAAACTTTCTCTAGAAATCCATAACCCAAATGATTATAGACATCAAAATATACTTTTAAGATACCATCAGTAATTGGTTTGTGCAATAAATTTGTCATTTGCAAACTGTATAAATCAGTAAAATCCGTTTCATCCGTGGCTAAAACACAAAGGTAGCTAACAATTCCAACACATTCAAGATTTCCATTTCGGAATTGTAGCTGTGCAAGCAAAAACGGAGGCGTTCTTGACCTTCGGGTACGGTTGGAGATAAAATTGGTTTGACATCGAAGCCTTGTTGTTGTAATTGGGTGGCGATGTTTTTTACGGTATCGTTGCCGGGAATGATAGCGGATTGTATAGCGGATTTGGAATACACAAACATTGGTTTTAATCCTAATCGCAATTTCTCCTGATTGAAGAAAACGATATTGGCTTTCAGTTGCTGTAAAGTCTCTTTTTCACTTTGTAAATTTTGATAGGAAACCAAAATGGTAGCCACACTATGCGGCGACAAACCTGTGGTATAAATAAAGCTTCGGGCAAAGTTGACTAAGTAGCTTTTGAGTTCGGCACTGCCTAAAATAGCGGCGCCGTGGCAACCGAGTCCTTTGCCGAAGGTCATGATGCGGGCAAAGACTTGGTTTTGTAATCCGGAGCTTTGGACCAGGCCTTCGCCTTGTTCCCCGAATACGCCGAGTGCATGGGCTTCGTCGACTACTAAGTAGGCATTGTACTTTTGGGCGAGTTGGGTAAGTGCTTCTAAGTTGGGCGAATCGCCATCCATGGAGAAAACGCTTTCGGTGATGATGTAAATGGTTGCGGGTTGCGGGTTGCGGGTTGCGGGTTCGAACTTGAGCAACAGTTTTTCTAAATCCTCTGTGTCGTTGTGTTGGAATTTATAGGCTTTGGCGTGGCTCATTTGGATGCCGTCGCGGATCGAGGCGTGACAAAGTTCATCGTATAGGATAATGTCGTTGCGTTGCGGAACACAGCTGAAAAAGCCCACATTGGCGTCGTAACCGGAGTTGAAAATCAGGGCCGCTTCCGCTTGGTGGAATTGGGCGATAAAGTTCTCGGTCACTTCATACAAAGGGTGATTGCCGGAGATTAAGCGGGAACCGGTAGCACCGTTGGTTTTGATATTGTTGGCTAAAAGATACTGATGTATTTGGTGAAACAGATTTTCGCTATGGGCAAAGCCGATGTAATCGTTCGACGCGAAATCGACCAAAGACTTGGCTTCGGGTAATTGGCGCAAGGCGTTGTTGTCTTGGCGCTGTTGGAGTTTGGCTTGAAGGGATTTTGGCAGTTCCATGACTACAAATATAAGGAAAGGAGAGTGGTTTTTAGCCCGGATGTTCCCGAAGAGTCGGGAGCTATCTTTTTTTGGTTTAGCAAAAACCCTTAGACTGCGCTCAGGGTGACAAACAATAAAAGATACAGTTTCGTCTTGAGACGGGATCGGAACAACTTCCTGACGACAGATAGGGCTCCCCATAAAAAAACCCAACCTTTTGCAAGATTGGGTTTTTGAAGTATTTCGAATTGGATTAGTCGGCTAATACAATTACTTTATTGTCTTTCATTTCGATAGTTCCCGAGTTGATTTCCAAAGTATAGTTTTGGTCGTTTACTTTGGTAAACTTATCGGCTACATCTTTGTCGAACTTAAAACCGGTGCCCGCCATTTTAACGGTGCCTTGTTTTAAGATAGAAACTATAGGGGCGTGGTTGTTCAACAATTGGAAAGAACCGTCAACACCCGGTAGTGTAACTGAGGTTACTTCGCCTTTAAACAAGGTAGCTTCCGGTGATACTATTTCTAAAATCATAAATTTTTAATTACGAATTTGAAATTACGAATTACGAAAATTATTCATTCGTAATTCATAATTCATAATTGATTACGCTTCTGCTAACATTTTTTGTCCGGCCTCGATTACGTCTTCGATGGTTCCTTTCAAGTTGAAAGCCGCTTCCGGTAAGTGATCTAATTCACCGTCGATGATCATGTTAAATCCTTTGATGGTGTCTTTGATGTCTACCAAAACGCCCGGGATACCGGTGAACTGCTCGGCTACGTGGAACGGTTGAGACAAGAAACGTTGTACACGACGCGCACGAGATACGGCTAATTTATCTTCTTCGGATAACTCTTCCATACCTAAGATGGCGATGATGTCTTGTAACTGTTTGTATTTTTGAAGAATCTCTTTTACTCTTTGGGCACAATCGTAATGCTCGTTTCCTAAGATAAGCGGCGTTAAGATACGTGAAGTAGAATCTAACGGGTCAACCGCAGGATAGATCCCTAACTCGGCAATTTTACGAGACAATACTGTTGTAGCATCCAAGTGGGCAAAGGTAGTTGCCGGTGCCGGGTCGGTTAAGTCATCCGCAGGTACGTATACCGCTTGTACAGAAGTAATCGAACCTTTTTTGGTTGACGTGATACGCTCTTGCATCGCACCCATCTCAGTAGCTAAAGTTGGTTGGTAACCTACCGCAGAAGGCATACGCCCTAACAATGCAGACACCTCAGAACCTGCTTGGGTAAAACGGAAGATATTGTCTACGAAGAACAATACGTCTTTTCCTTGGTCTGAACCGGCTCCGTCACGGAAGTATTCCGCGATAGATAATCCTGAAAGGGCTACACGAGCACGAGCTCCCGGTGGCTCATTCATTTGTCCGAATACGAAAGTAGCTTTAGACTCTCTCATGCCCGGTTTGTCAACTTTGGATAAATCCCATCCACCGTTTTCCATAGAGTGCATGAAATCTTCTCCGTATTTGATAATGCCTGACTCTAACATCTCACGAAGCAAGTCATTTCCTTCGCGGGTTCTTTCCCCTACTCCTGCGAATACAGAAAGACCACCGTGACCTTTGGCGATATTGTTAATCAATTCCTGAATCAATACTGTTTTACCTACTCCGGCACCACCGAACAAACCAATTTTTCCTCCTTTTGCGTAAGGCTCGATCAAATCGATTACTTTGATTCCGGTGAACAATACTTCAGTTGAAGTAGATAAGTCTTCAAACTTAGGTGCTTGTTTGTGGATTGGCATTCCGTTCGCGCCGTCTTTAGGTAAATCTCCTAAACCATCGATAGCATCTCCAACTACATTAAATAATCTTCCGTAGATGTCTTGACCGATTGGCATTTGAATTGGAGCTCCTGTAGCGTGTACTTCAGTACCTCTGCTCAAACCGTCGGTTGAGTCCATGGAGATGGTACGCACAGTATTTTCTCCAATGTGAGATTGAACTTCAAGAACTAATTTTGAACCATTTTTGTTAATGATTTCTAATGAGTCGTAAATTTTTGGCAACTCAACATCTTTAGTATCAAATACTACGTCAACTACGGGACCGATGATTTGCGAAACTTTTCCTATTGCTTTAGACATTGTTTATGTATTTATTAAATAGCTATTTAGGTTTGAAAAAATACCTCTTTTTTCAGTGCGCAAAGGTAAATTTTCTATTTTAAAAAATCAATCTTTGTTGCGAGTTTTTTTCTTTATTTTTTAATTCCGTGCTTCCGTAAAATAAACCTCAGGGTTTAAAATGCAAAAACCACCTGACGAAGCAGATGGTTTTTAGTTATAAAAAATTGGTTAGGTTAGAAATTTAACGGATCCATCGGATAAAGAATTCGGTACAATCCCACGTTTACTCCTTTAAAATTAGAGCCATATGTTGCATTAATAGCTTCCAAGAATTTGTTAGCAATTAAAGCGTAGCCTCTTGGACTTGGGTGTATACCGTCAAGAGAGAAAGTTCCACCGGTAACATAAGTGGCCGTCATGGTATAATTGTTAGCTGAGATACCCCCGCTTATTAATTGTGTCATAAGAGCTTTGGCGTCCACAAAGGCCAAACCATTAGTGGTCGCTGCTGTCTGAATAGTAACATTATAAGCATCAGTAGCGGTAGCAATTTCTTGAATTTCGGTTGGAATTAAGATATGCTTGTCTTGCAAAGGATAGGTAACACCAAACACGTTCAACGGCGCAGGAGGAGCAAAACCTAATCCTGAATCCGTAGCAGACGGGGCTGCTGCAATGGCAGCACGAGTAGGCAATAAGACTAAATCTGTAGCTTTAGCTTGTCGGGCCTGACCAAAAACCGTTCCGTAGAAAGCTGCATTAGTCGCTCCTAATGTAGGTGTAAATGCCGCTGTCAATTGGGCTGATAAGTTGGGTAACGATTCATCTTTTATCAATACCGGATTGGGCTGTGTAGTTGATAACAATTCAATTCTGTCGCCGGCGCCGAAAGCAGTTAAAGCTTGTTTAAGCGGTCCGTACAACTGAGCGTTTAAAGCATTGATAGTAGCCACACCCACTGCTTGGTTTCCTTGTCCCAAAGCCGAGGCTGTTAACGGATTGTGAGGAACCGTTGTGAAATAAGGTAAAGTATTGATATAAGGCAGATTAGCCACCACGCCTTTTCTTCCGCCACTAGCCAATTGAGAAGCTAAACTATTATAAGCTACATCAAATGTTGCCGGAGGCGTAATAGGATTTGAACCATCTCCTCCGGAAGTAGCATAGCCTAATACATCGTTACCACCAATCCACATAGAAAAGAAAGTTGGATTTTGAGCCAAAGCATCTTGTAAGACAGTAGCTGAAGCAGAAGAAGCCATTCTTCCAAAATAAGGGTTTGCCGAGGCATATCCTGAGAATCCTAAATGAATAGCTTTGGCTCCAGGGACACCTAAATTATTGAATGGTCCGGAAATTTGAGCTGTAATTTCAGTACCTGAAACACCCGGCACAGGCGTAGGCGTACTATTGACAGTATTAAAGTACAAGCGTGGGCCAAATTGCGGCACTTGAACCCCACCTAAGGAAAATCCACCGATTTCATCACTCATGAAAGGCGTTTTGAAATCTCCGCCGCCAACCAAGGCAAACTGTGTCGCCATGATATTAGGATAAGAATTACTTTGACCTGTTTTGAATAATGCACCGTCGCTAAATCCGGCCGCAAAGGAATCCCCCAAAGCTACGTAATTTGAAAAATCGGCAGTTCCGGCAGTTAATGGTGTGCCGTCGGTAGAATTAGGATCTACAAAAGGCTCATCATCACTATTACATGCTACGAAGGTTAAAGAAACCAAGAGTAGCCATTTGAAATTTTTTATCATAGTTATTATGTTTTAAATCTGATTGATAATTACGGATTAACAGTTAATGACAAGAAGTATTGTTGGCCGATTAATCCAGGTCCTAAAAGCTGTCTGTATTCTTTTCCACCTATGTTAGTAGCACCAAGTTTGATCGTTGATTTGATGCTTGGCACCAAATAACTGATTTGTGCATCGATAACCGTAGCAGCGTCAATCATACCATCGGCAAAGGTAGATTCCCATAGGTATTCGTCATTCCATCTTCCGCTGATGTTGAATCCGAAGTTTTTGAATAAATTATCGTTGCTGATGGTAGCTTTAACACGGTGTTTAGGCGTGTTGAAACCGGCTTCAAAGCTAGGGTCTTTTGCTTGGTCGAAATTGAATTCCGCATAGTTATAGTTAGCAGACACTTCAAAGTTTCTAGGTAATTTTTTCGCTACACCCACACCAAAACCTAATGATTTGATTTCGATATCGGTGTTAGTGTACAATTGGAAAGCTCTGGTATTTCCTGTAACTAATGCATCAACCGATTGAACTCCGGCATTGGTTGGTCCTTGAGAAAGATCCGGAGCATCTTGCGCTGTACCGTATAAAGGTGCCACAACAGTTAAGTTTCCGATAAAATCGTTATAAATGTTGTAATAACCGTTAATATCATAGGTAAATCCTTTTACCTCTCCACGGTATCCTAATTCAAAAGCTTTCACCGTTTCAGGCTTAACCAAATCCACATTAGTTCTTACTAATAAGGCAGCAGCTGCAGCAGGATTTGATGGAGCCAATGCCGCAAAAGCAGCAACTGACTGAGCCGTATAGGAGTTATAGTAAGCATTAATACCGTTGATGGTAGTGTTTGTCCCTACTAAAGCTTGTCCTAGTGGAGAAGTTACCGGCAAGGTTTCTTCATAACGGGTTAAGTTATCCGGCGCAGAACCTAATAAAATGGCATTTCCAACATTGAACCCGATGTATTGATCTTGAGTAGTTGGGTTACGGAAACCGGTTTGGAACGAAGCTCTGAAGATGTGATTTTTAGCTTCTCCGGCATTGTATACAAAGGAGACTCTTGGCGAGTAATTGCCGTCAAAGTTTTCCGCTTTATCATAACGAACGGAACCGGTAAATTTCAAACGGTCGTCCAAGAATTTTTTCTGAAGCTGAGTATAAGCACCGTATTCATCATATCTAATACCTCCGAATTGCGGCGTATCGGTATAAATTCTACCAAAAGAATTCAAATCGTATCTGCGGTAAGAACCTCCTACTTGGATTTCCGCAAACTTGATTAAGTCTCTGAAGTTATAGTTGGCATCCGAGTGGTAAATTTTTGAGTTATCTACCAATTTAGATCCTGTTAATACGTTTGAATCTGAAATAACTTGATTAAAGGCATTTTGGAATTCAGGGGTACCCGGTAAAAATCTACCGGTATCCGCAACCGATCTTGCTGCCAAGTGCGCTTGTGTTGGGGTAGCACCGGCTAAAGTAGATTGTACAAAAGCACCGGCGTACTGACCAAACCATGTGGCATCGGATTTCCAAGCTCTGTTGATATTTAATCCGGTGAACAACATATCATATGATTTTCCACCGTCTTCCGTAGTATAATAACCTCTCAAGAAGAAGTTTTTACCGGTTAATTCCAATTTGTGTTGTTGCATGCTAAATCCGTTCAAGTAGTAACGGTTAGCTCCTTGGTAAACGGAGTTACCGAAACCGAATTTACTTTGCCAGATGATTTCTAAATTTTCATTACCAAAAGGTCTGGCGTGCAAAGAGAAGTCGATTTTGGCATTTCTTACTTTATTGTCTGTTAAATCAACCTCGTTGTATCCTGTTCTGGAAACGTTTTCATTGGGTAGAATGTTCAAGGCTGAAGCCGGTAATAATCCTAAACCGACAAGGGTTTGACCAACACTTCTGATGTTAGTAGATGCCTCATCACCATAAACGTTCATCCCGTTGTAATTGTGATGACTTCTGTCTCTTCCGTCAACTGTTTTGTCTGTGTAATCCGTAGCCCACCAATCGGTACCTCTCATGTAAGTAAAGTTGGCTTTGGCTGCAAAATAATCATTGAACTTATGAGCGGCTCTAACACCATAATCATAGTATTCGTTAGCTCCGGCTGCTTTTTGATTGGTTTGTCCGTATTTCACATAAGTAGAAATTCCTTGGTATTTAAAAGGATTTTTACTGTTCATGAACAAAATACCGTTAAAAGCATTAGCTCCGTAAAGCGCTGATGATGCTCCCGGTAAAAGCTCTACGCTGGCCACATCGATATCAGAAACTCCGATAAGGTTTCCTAAAACAAAGTTTAGTAGCGGAGAAGAGTTGTCCATTCCGTCAACCAACTGCATGAAACGAGTATTGGCCACGGTAGCAAAACCACGAGTATTGATGGATTTGAATGACATACTACTCGTATTCATTTGAACTTCTTTCAAGTTCTCTAAGCCGTCATAAAAAGTTGGCGAAGCCGTTCTTTTAACGTCTTTAATGGTCATTCTCTCGATGGTTACCGGAGATTCTCTGACCTTTTCAGGTGCTCTGGAGGCAGAAACCACAATTTCATCCAATTGTGTTTCAGTCTCGTTTAAAGTCACACTAATTTTTTGGTTGTTGGCCGTTACATTTGCTATGGCTGAACCATAACCCACACTTGAAACTTCGATGTCGAAAGGTGGTTTTTTAGTTGTTGACAAGCTAAAATTACCATCCCCATCGGTTACTGTTCCGGCAGTGTCACCCACCACTTTTACGTTGGCTCCGGGCACAGGTTGGTTTTTACTGTCCTTTACCGAACCGGATATTGAAGTTTGCGCGAAAGTGATACCGCAAAAAAACAATGAAAGGATAAATAAATAAATCTTCATTTGGTTTTAAATTTTGTTGGTTTAAGTAGCCAATGTACAAATATTTTTTTTTAATTATCAAAAAACACGCTTTGTTTTTAAGAATAATGAATTACAAAGCTTGATTATCAACAATATGATAATTATAAAATCTTTACGCTTTTTTTAAAGTTTTTGCGTAAACGTTAAAAAAAATACTATGCGCACATATAAAATTTCATTTCTGTTAAATTAATCACAAATCATAGGCAAAAAAAAAGCGAGAATAAATCTCGCTTGTATGGGGTATATGTAAAGTAAAACTTATTATTCTACTGTTACCGATTTGGCCAAATTTCTTGGTTGATCTACGTTACAACCACGTAAAACAGCTATATGGTAAGACAATAACTGTAAAGGTATGGTAGTAATTAACGGAGACAATGCGTCGGAGGTTTCCGGAATTTCGATAATGTGATCGGCCAATTGTTTTACTTGGATATCGCCTTTGGTTACCACGGCAATAATTTTTCCGCTTCGGGATTTAATTTCCTGAATATTACTCACTACTTTATCATAATGCCCTTGCTTCGGTGCAATTACCACTACCGGCATTTGCTCGTCGATTAAGGCGATTGGTCCGTGTTTCATTTCGGCTGCAGGATAGCCTTCGGCATGGATATAAGAAATCTCTTTTAGCTTTAAAGCCCCTTCCAAAGCTACCGGGAAATTGTAACCTCTGCCTAAGTAGAGACAGTTACTGGCATCTTTGAATTTGTTGGCTATTTCTTTGGCTTTTTCGTTAGATTCTAATGCTTCCGCCACTTTTTCCGGAATAACTTCCAACTCCTGTAAGTATCGGTGGAAATCAGAATTAGACAACGTTCCTTTAGCTTTGGCCAAACGCAAGGCTATCATGGTTAACACTGTAATTTGAGTAGTAAAAGCTTTGGTTGAGGCCACCCCGATTTCCGGACCGGCATGCGTATAAGCTCCGGCGTGCGTTTCTCTGGAGATAGAAGAACCCACCACGTTACAAACGCCAAAAACAAAAGCGCCTTTTTCTTTAGCCAATTTGATAGCAGCCAAAGTATCCGCTGTTTCTCCGGATTGAGAAATAGCAATAACCACATCTTCTTTATTGATAATAGGATTGCGGTATCGGAACTCGGAAGCATATTCTACTTCTACCGGAATTCGGGCAAACTCTTCAATAATATATTCAGCTACCAAGCCGGCATGCCATGAAGTTCCGCAAGCAATAATTAAGATTCTTTGCGCGTTCAAGAACCTTTCCAAGTTATCTTCTACACCGGCCATTTGGATGATTCCTTGATTGGCTAACAACCTTCCGCGATATGTATCTTTGATTACGTTAGGTTGCTCGTAGATTTCTTTTAACATGAAATGGTCGTAACCGCCTTTTTCAATTTGTTCGAGATTCATTTGCAATTCCTGTACATAAGGATCTACCAACGAATCGTCTTTAATTTTTCTGATTTTAAGCGGTTTGTGTAGTCTTACAATCGCCATTTCTTCATCTTCTAAATAGATGGCATTGGAAGTGTATTCGATAAAGGGCGAAGCATCAGAAGCGATAAAAAACTCATTTTCACCCAAGCCAATGGCTAGCGGACTTCCCAAACGAGCTACTACAATTTCGTCCGGTTTTTCTCGGTCGAAAACACAGATGGCATACGCTCCGACTACTTGGTTCAAAGCTACCTGAACGGCTTTACCAATTTTGAGATTATCTTTCTTTTTAACGTCTTCAATTAAATTGACGAGTACTTCAGTGTCTGTATCTGAAGTAAAGGTGTAGCCTCTTTTGATCAATTCTTTTTTTAACGGTTCATAATTTTCAATGATTCCGTTGTGGATGATTACTAAATTTCCGGAATTCGAGACGTGCGGATGTGAATTCACATCGTTAGGCACACCATGAGTAGCCCAACGGGTGTGTCCCATTCCTATAGTAGCCTTTGAGGTTGACAGTGCTTTTGACTTTTCCTCTAAATCGGATACTTTTCCTTTGGTTTTGGAAATCTCGAGTTCTGTCCCATTGTACAACATGATGCCTGCGCTATCATAACCTCTGTATTCCAGTCTTTTTAAACCTTTTATTACTATAGGATACGCTTCTCGGTACCCAATGTAGCCAACAATTCCACACATAATTTTATAGATTAATCTGGTTTGGTATAATAAATTTCAAGTTTCAGTCTTTTATCCTCCGGAACAGAAGGGTCAGAGCCATACAAAATTGTTCCTAAAGGATTTAATACCGACATACTTGGAGCACTTAAAGTACTTGCATTAGGGGTTTTCAATTTAGAAAACCCTACGTTATTAATATTTTCGGTTACAACCAATCCTAATCGGACATTGGTAGAGTCTCTGCTGATTAAATTACGCACATGATTGGTAATTCTGATTTTATACTTGAGGCCTCTTCCTGCTACTCCCTGAACCACCTCTTTCTCAATGATGCCGCCATGGATAAACTTATTAAATTTTGGATAGGTTCCGTTAGAAGAACCATCGAAAATGTAGTCCACCAATTGGGTTTTGTTATTCAAATCAAATAAGAAAATTCGATTAGGCTCATAGGTCTCGGTGTTGTTCATGGCTGTTTGGTCAACGTAGAAAGTCAGATTGGCTTCGTTTATCATCCAACCGTTGGCCTTAATCGCCTCAATTTCGTCAGCTATCCCATTGTTATCAGCATCCGCCCCGAAAACATCAATAACTGCCATAGCTCCTTGTCCGCCTTTCAAATAGAGCCTAGCTGCTTCTTGAGTAGTATTGGCTGTGGCATTCAAGTAATCCGGATTTTCATTACTGTTGTTCAATAAACTTACCGTATTGCCTGTAAAGTTTAGTAAAAGCGTTTTGTTGACTCTGGTAAAAACAGTTTGTCCTTCATCTATGGTTTTTTGATCTTCATTATAGTAAATGGTAATCTTACCGCCTTTGAAATTGAGCATGGCCATACTTCCCGGATTACCGGTACTCTCTGTTTTGAAATACAAGCCTCTGAAATAATTTTTAAAGACCTGGTTGTTAGCCAACTGTCCTGATGGCGCATTCAAAATAAGGTTTGTAAAAACCTCCTTGTTTAAATTCAAACGCATGGAAGGAGCAGACCTCAAAGAATCTACGCTGTTATCTTCAGCGTCAACTATCGGTGTCATGTGCTCATTTTTGTCGTAAAAGAATGCCTCATTTTGACGTCCGCCGTTATTTCTCGGATCGGATAATGGCAAATCATTTAACAACGTAGGCACTTTGAAATTGTTAATTTCAGCATCCATATCAGTATAAAACAACTGCTGTTGTCCTAAAGACTGGTCCGGATCTAAATCTCTTAAATAGTAATTAGATTGGTAAACGCTCAATCGAAATTTGGACTCCGGATTTCCGTAAATAGAGTCTAATTTATAAGTTGTAACTCTTCCGGTTCTGCTGACAACTTTACTAAAGTAAGGCACTTCTAAAACCACACTGTCAATGGCTGTAGGCTCAGTGTCGTATTCTTCCGGATCAATATTATTAAACTGCGGATTTGTAGTTCCTAATTCTACTTGAGTTACAAAGTTGGCTTGGGTTGTTCCAAATGCCGGATTTTGATAAAACCCTAAAGGGTTAATCGGCAAATTATTAGAGGCTATCGGCCCTAACTTTTGATTGTATGCTTTGACAGTTGCCCCTGTGTATTTGTCAAATCCGAAATGGTCATCCCCAACTATATCGGTTCCGATTTCATTAAAATCTTTATCACAAGAAACCAATAAAGACAAGGCCATAAGCCCGAATGCAAACTGTTGTAAAAATGATTTTTTAAACATAAAATGTAGTAATTTTTTAAGGAAGCATCGTTTTGTAAAAGTTGGTGTATGCTTCTGCAAATTTATCTTTCGGGGTGAAAGGTAAAAAAGGTTTGTCTGAAGATTCTATAAATTTTGTTAAACTTGGCGACACGCTTTCTGAGGCGATAATTACAGCATCGGAGTGCTTAACAGCAGCCATTATTAAATGCTCGTAATTAGGTATTTCCAACTCCTTAACCGCTTCTTCGGGAACGTTGTCAAACTTAACTTTGTTAATCATCTCCGGATCTAAAGTACCATCGAAAGACTGACCGTAAACTGAGGTTACTATTTTGGTGTCAGAGAACAACGCTTCGTCTTTGTAATAGTGCTTCATGTACACCGGCAACAAACTGGCCATCCAACCGTGTACGTGAATAATATCGGGCACCCAATTGAGTTTTTTTACCGTTTCGACCACACCTTTGGCGAAGAAAATGGCTCTTTCATCATTATCTGGATACAACACTCCTTCTTCATCACTAAAAGTGGCCTTGCGCTTGAAATACTCATCATTATCGATAAAATAAACCTGGATTCTTTCTTTTGGAATTGAAGCCACTTTAATAATTAGAGGCATGTCTAAATCGTTCACCACTAAATTCATTCCGGACAAACGAATCACTTCATGCAGTTGGTGTCTTCTTTCGTTGATATTTCCGTATCGCGGCATGAAAATTCTTATTTGTCCTCCCTGATCATTAATCATTTTGGGAACGTCATACGACATTAAAGAAACCTCATTTTCAGCCAAGTAAGGCACCACTTCAGATGATACATACAATATCCTCTTATCTTCCATAATTTATGTAACTTTATTTATTGGCAATAAAAAACAGGCAAAAGTACAAAAATTTATGCAGTTATTTATGAAAATAGTAAGTTTGCAACTCATTTACACAAGCCAATGCTCATTTTTAACAGTCAAAATGAATTAGTTGCTCATTTAGCTTCCGTTTCTAAACTCAATTCTACCATTGGTTTTGTGCCTACTATGGGGGCTTTGCACGAAGGTCATTTGTCATTGCTCAAAGCCGCTGTAGCGAACAACGAAATCACCGTCATCAGTATTTTTGTAAATCCAACGCAGTTTAACAATGCGGAAGATTTGGCCAAATACCCGAGAACCTTAGACACCGATGTGGCCAAAATCAAAACCGTTTCCGATAAAATCATCGTATTTGCACCAAGCGTAGACGATATTTACCAAGGCAATACCGTTTCGGAATCTTTTGATTTTGACGGACTCGAACATCAAATGGAAGGACAATTCCGTCCCGGCCATTTTAACGGTGTGGGCACTATTGTAAAGCGATTATTTGAAATTGTAAAACCCACTAACGCCTACTTTGGCGAGAAAGATTTCCAGCAGTTGCAAATTGTTAAGAAAATGACCGCGAAAGAGAAACTTCCGGTAAACATCATCGGTTGCCCTATTTTAAGAGAACCAAACGGTTTGGCGATGAGCTCAAGAAACGAAAGACTTTCCGAGGCAGAACGAAATGAAGCCGCCGTTATCTACAAAATATTACAGGAAAGCCGAAAACTGTTTGCTAAAAAATCGGCCGCCGAGGTCATCCATTGGGTACAAAAAAGCTTTGCCAAACATCCTGATTTTGTCTTGGAATACTTCCAAATTGCCGACGAAGCCACTTTGTTGCCTTGTATCCGTAAAAGCAAAAACAAAAAATACCGCGCCTTCATTGCAGTTTTTGTCAACAATGTCCGATTGATTGACACTATTTCATTAAATTAATTACCTTTGCCCCATGCAAATTCAAGTAGTAAAATCTAAAATACACCGTGTTAAAGTAACCGGTGCCGATTTAAATTACATCGGCAGCATCACTATTGATGAAGCCCTGATGGACGCCTCCAACCTAATCGAAGGGGAAAAAGTGTCTATCGTAAACGTGAACAATGGCGAGCGTTTCGAAACCTACGTTATCAAAGGACTGAAAAACTCCGGAGAAATTACCCTTAACGGTCCGGCTGCCCGCAAAGTACACAAAGGCGACATCATAATCATTATGTCGTATGCCATCATGGATTTTGAAGAAGCCAAAACCTTTAAACCGTGGTTGGTTTTCCCTAACGAAAAAGACAATTCTCTTACCTAAACGTTGAAAAATCATATTCGTAAATGGCTCACCATACTCGTTCCTCTTTTGATAGGAATCGGTATCATTTACTACCAATACACCACGCTCAAACCCGATGAAATTGAGAAGATAAAAATCAGTTTTCAAAAGGCCAATTATTACTACATCTTGTTGTCATTAGTAATTGCCCTTATCGGATATTGGTCGAGAGCCTACCGTTGGAAATTCGCCCTGAACCATTTGGGTTACCAAACCCGTTTTTACAACAATTTTTTTACCGTTTCGGTTTCTTATTTAGTCAACCTTACGGTGCCGCGCTCAGGCGAAATTTCCCGTGCTGCTTTATTGAAAAAATACGAAGATGTGCCTTTTGACAAAGCTTTCGGAACTATAGTAGCTGAGAGAATTGTAGACTTATGCATCTTTTTTCTATTTGTGCTTATTGGCTTTGTCTCTCAATTTGAAGCCATCTACCAATTCCTGCTAAGCAAAAACATTTCCTTGCAAACCATACTTTATTACGTGGTTTTTGCCGTGGTTATGGGACTCATTTTTCTCTTAATTTGGATTTATGCCGAATGGAAAATTATACTAAAACTCAAAAAAAAGCTTTCGGGATTGATCGAAGGGATGACCACACTATTCAAAATGGAGAAAAAATGGGAATATATTTTTCATTCATTCTTTATTTGGTTCTCCTATTTGGTGATGTTTTACGTCTCGATTTTTGCTCTACCGGAAACAGCGGATATGAGTTTTGACATTGTCATTATGGGATTCATTTTCGGGAGTTTGGCTGTTGGGTTTTCCAATGGCGGCTTAGGCGCTTATCCTTTTTCAATTGCGCTTATTTTCTCACTTTACGGTATCTCTAACGATGTTGGAACAGCTTACGGTTGGTTGGTTTGGACCTCGCAAACAGTACTAACCATACTACTTGGGCTCATTTCTTATGTTTTATTGCCGGTATTCAACCGCAATAAATAATTTACTATATTGCTAGTCTTTTAGCACTATTGTCTATTTAACCAAAACCAAAGCCCATGAAACAACTGTTTTTACTATTACTGTTGGTTTGCTCCGGTACTGTGATGGCTCAAAAAACCATAACGGATACCATCACTTCCAAGAAACTGAATGAAGACCGCGAAATTAAAATCACTCTGCCGCCTTCCTATTCCAAAAACAAAGCACAAAAATACCCAATGTTGTTACTGTTGGACGGCGAGTTCCTACACGATGCCTTTCAAGGTGCTTTGAGTTACGGCTACTATTGGGATGATTTGCCTGAAGTGATTGTAGTAGCCATCAGTCAAAATAAAAACAATGAGCGCGAAACCGACTGTATGTTGGATGAAACTACCGGTTTACCCTCTGAAAAAGGAGAAGCTTTCTTTGAATTCATTGGGATGGAATTGATTCCGATGGTTGAGAAAAACTTCCGTGTTGCCCCGTTCCGCATTGCCGCCGGATTAGACACAACAGCCGGATTTTTAAATTGCTATTTGTACAAAGACCAACCTATTTTTAACGCTTTTATTTCGATGAGTCCGGAGTTGGGTGCCGAAATGGAAGAACGTATCTTGGAACGTTTAACAACGCTACAACAACCGCTTTTTTACTACCATTGTTCTGCCGACGGCGATGTCAAAAAAATGAGAACGCGCATACAGGCTTTGGATGAATTGGCAAGTAAAATTAACAATCCGAAAGTAAATTACCGTTACGATGATTTCAAAGGTTCTTCGCATTACTCCTTGGTTTTACATGCCATTCCGAGTGCATTGTACCAAATATTCTCGGTTTACCAACCGATTTCCACTATCGAATTTCAGGAGAAAATCGCCGTTTTGCCTTCAGGTTATGTAGATTATTTGATTCAGAAATACGATGTGTTGGAAAAATCATTCAACCTGAAACTACAAATCAGAATGAATGATTTCAAAGCGATTGAAGCCGCCATCCTGAAAAACAAAGCGTACAACGAATTCGATCAATTGTCACAACTGGCCCGAAAACATTATCCGAAAACCATGTTGGCCGACTACCATATGGCACAGATGTATGAAAAACAAGGCGATAACGCTCGAGCTGTAAAATCGTACCTGGCCGCATTCCAACAAGCAGAAGTAGGTGATTTGACCAAAGACATGATGATGGAAAGAGCCGATGAATTGAAAAAATCACTTCCTAAAAAAGGCCAAAAAGGAAAAGAAGTTATAGAAGAAACTCCTGTAGAAGAAGTGCCGACAGAAACGCCAAGTGAAACCCCGACAGAAACCCCTACGGAAGAGAAAAAATCAGAATAATGTCTAAACTCAAAACGTCTTTCTTTTGTCAAAATTGCGGCACTCAATACGCCAAATGGCAAGGGCAATGCAATGCTTGTAAAGAATGGAATACCATAGCGGAGGAAATTATTCAAAAAGAAGAAAAAACAAGTTGGAAACCTACCGCAACCGAAAACAAAAGGGTTTCCAAGCCCTTAAAAATAAAAGAAATCGATTCGACGCAGGAAGTCCGTATGGACACCACCGACGGCGAATTGAACCGTGTATTAGGTGGCGGCATCGTTCCCGGCTCATTGATTCTTTTGGGAGGTGAACCCGGTATTGGAAAGAGTACATTACTGCTTCAAATTTCACTAAAATTACCTTATAAAACGCTCTATGTTTCGGGCGAAGAAAGTCAGAAGCAAATCAAAATGCGTGCGGAACGCATCAACCCCAACAGTGAAAACTGCTTAATTTTAACCGAAACCAAAACCCAAAACATCTTCCGACATATAGTGGAAGTGGAACCGGATATAGTGATTATTGATTCCATTCAAACCCTGCATACCGACCATATAGAATCGACTGCCGGAAGCATTTCTCAAATTCGGGAAACTACGGCTGAATTAATCAAATTTGCCAAGGAAACCAATATCCCGGTCATCCTGATTGGTCATATCACCAAAGACGGCAACATAGCCGGACCGAAGATTTTGGAACACATGGTTGACACGGTGTTGCAGTTTGAAGGCGACCGAAACCACGTTTACCGCATTTTGCGATCGCTCAAAAACCGTTTTGGTTCTACAGCCGAATTGGGCATCTACGAAATGCAAGGTTCCGGTTTACGAGAAGTTTCTAATCCTTCGGAAATCCTCATTTCCCATCGGGAAGAAGAACTTTCGGGCACAGCCATTGCCTCTACGTTAGAAGGCATGCGCCCGTTGATGATTGAAATTCAAGCACTCGTTTCCACCGCTGTTTACGGAACACCGCAACGCAGCACTACCGGCTATAACGCCAAACGATTGAATATGATTTTGGCCGTTTTAGAGAAACGTGCCGGATTTCGCTTAGGTACTAAAGATGTGTTTTTGAACGTAACCGGCGGTATCTCGGTAGATGATCCGGCGATTGATTTGGCGGTAGTCGCGGCCATTTTGTCCTCCAACGAAGATATTGCAGTTGGAAAAGACGTTTGTTTTGCCGGAGAAGTAGGTCTGTCGGGAGAAATTCGCCCCGTGAACCGCGTAGAGCAACGCATACAGGAAGCGGAAAAATTAGGCTTTGCCACCATATTTGTTTCCAAATACAATAAAATTGCCATCAAAAATCCGCTCATCAAAATTGTCTTGGTTTCTAAAATCGAAGAAGTGGTCGAACAATTGTTTGGCTGATTTCCAACACAATAAACCAAGCTTTCACTCGTTGTTATGGTAAACGAAACCCTTATGAAACTAAAACCAACTTTACTCCTGTTTTCGTTCGTATTTTTCATTTCTTGTAAAGAAAGATTCATTTACTCCGAAAGCACTTCCGATTTCACTGCCAATCAGTGGATGAAAGACGATGTCAAGTCGTTTGAATTTGACAACCAAACGGCTCAAAACTACCACTTGTCCCTCAACATCAGTCACGTTTACGATTACCAATTTGACCGGATTCCGTTAGGCGTTGGCATCACCTATCCGGAAGGAAAAACCGAAGTAGTGTTCTTCGATCTAATCCTCAAAGATGCGCAAGGAAAAGACTTAGGCGACTGCCTGGGCGATATCTGCGATTTGGAACAGACTTTTAAAACCAATTTCCCACTGAGGAAAGGGAAATATACTTTTACGGTTTTTCATAAATTTGGACATCCTTATGTGCCCAATATCTCTAACTTGGGCATTACCATTGAAAAATCGAACTGATGAGAACTACTCGACAAAAAGTTTTTCTAGGCTTGAAAATTGGCAGCGTTTTGTTGCTGTTGGGCTTAGTATTGCTTTTTGTGTTTCGGGGCAGTCTTTTGAACAAAGTGATTGATAGGATTGATGCCAAAATGCAACGCGACTACCAATGTCGATTTCAGGTGGCCAAAGCGGAATTTCAGGGATTGTCCGACTTAGAGTTCCAACACATTACGCTGGTGCCGAACCAAGCTGACACTTTGGTACGTATAGATAATTTAAAGACCACAGTGAATTTTTGGAAACTATTCACGGGCGACATCCAATTGGGCAAACTCGACATCAACCGTGGTTATATACAGTTGGTCAAAACCAAAAACGGCAGCAACTTCGAGGCGTTTCTTCGGTCCAAAAAGGAAAAACAAGAAACTACCGAAGTCAATTACGCCAAATTACTTAATCGTATTACGTCTAACTTACTCGACTTGGTGCCTACCAACATGCAAGTGAAAGGATTTGTCGTAAAAATTGACGATTTGGGACATCAAGTGGTATTCGATTTCAATCAATTGGCGCTATCCGATAAAAAATTGACGACTTTGATTACCGTAACTTCGGAAAATTTCTCCCAGCAATGGGCCATTAACGGATTTGCCGATCCGCGGGAACGCAAAGCCGATTTGGAGTTCTTCAATCCGAAAAGTGATACGATTCGACTGCCTTATTTAGACCAAAAATTTCAGTTGAAAACCGGATTTCAATCAATTCATTTCAACTTGGAAAATCTCACAATGAACCGTGGCGAATTACACATCGACGGTTATTCTTCCATACGAAATTTAGTAGTCAACCATCCTAAAATTGCTTCTAAAGATGTGGTTATCCAAAACGCCAGATTTGATTACCGTTGGATTGTCGGCTCACGCTTTTTGGCGCTCGACAGCACTTCGGCTTTGCAATTAAACAACATCAAATGCCGTCCTTATATGTCTTACACCAACCAAGAAGACAAAATTTACGCCCTGCAATTGGACATTCAGAAAATGCAAGCACAAGATTTCATCAACTCGTTACCAACCGGATTGTTTCGTCATTTTGAGGGTATGGAAGCCCAAGGAAACTTCAGTTATGCTTTGCGCTTTGAATACAATAATCACAAACCCAAAGAGTTGGTTTTTGAGAGCAAACTCCAACCCGAAGGCCTTAAAATTACCAAATACGGAGAAGCCGATTTAAATAAAATCAACGGAGAATTTACTTATCGCGCCATTGAAAAAGGTATCCCGCAACGCCCGATTGTGGTTGGCCCGTCGAATCCTAATTTCACACCTCTAGCCGAGATTTCGCCTTACATACAAAAATGCGTACTCACCAGTGAAGATCCATCGTTTTTTAACCATCGCGGATTTATCGGAGAAGCCTTTAAACAATCGATTGTCAAAAACATCAAAACCAAAAAATTCGCCCGCGGTGCCAGCACGATTAGCATGCAGTTGGTGAAAAATGTTTTTCTTACCCGCGAAAAAACCCTATCCCGTAAATTGGAAGAAATCTTACTGGTTTATATCCTAGAAAACAATCGAATCAGTTCCAAAGAGCGGATGTTGGAAGTGTATTTCAACGTTATCGAATGGGGACCGAATGTTTACGGTATTGGTGAAGCGGCTCAGTTTTACTTCCAAAAAAGACCGGCCGATTTGAATTTGAATGAATGCTTGTTTTTGGCCACCATAGTTCCGAAACCCAAAGGATTTATGTACCGCTTTGACGGCGAACAACAACTTAAACCCTTTGCACGCCAACAAAACGATTTTCTAACCCGATTGATGTTGAGAAGAAAACTATTGACCGACACAGACACTATCGGCAATTTCCCGTTAACCATCTCAGGGGCGGCACAACAGTACTTAAAACAAAAAACCATAGCAACTGTGGAAAACGACAGCCTGAATATGGAAGAGTTTGATTTTTAAACACTTGTATTAGTAATTGGTTTTTTTTAACTTTACCCAAAACCAACTGCTATGAAAAAACTATTACTCTCTTTTTTTGGATTTTGTTGTACCGTAATTACAGCCCAAACTGTAGGCTTACAAAGTTTTGCCTCCGGATTTTCTTCACCGGTTGAAATTGCCCATCCGCCAAACGATGCTCGTTTGTTTGTGGTACAACAAAGCGGTTTGATTCGCATTTTAAATCCGAACGGCACCATCAATACCACTCCTTTTTTAACCTTAACCGCTTCCACGATCTTATCGGGTGGTGAACGAGGATTGTTGGGTTTGGCCTTTCATCCCAATTATGCTTCCAACGGCTATTTTTATGTGAATTATACCCGTGCCGGTGATGGCGCAACAGTTATTGCCCGCTACACGGTTTCTTCCGATCCTAACATAGCCGATGCCTCCAGCGGAGTGGTTTTACTGACCGTGAACCAACCTTTTAGCAACCATAATGGCGGTTCGATTAAGTTTGGTCCCGATGGTTATTTGTACATTGGCATGGGTGACGGCGGCAGTGGCGGTGATCCCGGAAACCGAGCACAAAATATTAATGAGAATTTAGGTAAAATGCTCCGAATTGATGTGAATTCGGCTTCACCTTACGGTATTCCGACAACTAATCCTTATGTTGGCGTAGCCGGTAATGATGAAATCTGGGGTATTGGATTACGCAATCCTTGGAAGTTTTCATTCAACCGTTTAAACGGTGATTTGTGGATAGCCGATGTAGGACAAAATGCGATTGAAGAAATTAACAAAGTTCCTGCACCGCTTCCCAATACAGGTTTGAACTTCGGGTGGCGTTGTTATGAAGGAAATATAGCTTACAACACTACCGATTGCCCGGGATATGCATCTACTCATGCACCAATTGCTGTGTATTTGCATGGCACCACCAATCGTTGTTCCATTACAGGTGGTTATGTATATACCGGCTCTACTTATCCGAATTTTGTCAACAAATACTTTTTCGCCGACTATTGTACCGGAGAAATCGGTTGGGTAACCCCTGACGGAACGATAACTTGGAATTACAACGGCCCGAATTTGATAACCACTTTCGGAGAAGACAAAGACGGGGAAATTTATGTAATTATGGGCGGTGTAGTTTATAAAATGGTAGACAGTAGTTTATCCGTTAATGATTTCGGGAACAAGGGCATTCAACTCTATCCGAATCCCGCTAAAGAAGAATTGTATCTTAAAAATGAAAACAATCATGTGCTGACCTTTGTAATCATAACCGACCTTACCGGTAAAGTAGTTTTAGAACAAGGTTTGGACACTCTGGAAAACCATCGTTTTTCAGTGGCCTCTTTAGCCAAAGGAATTTATTTGGCTACCGTTAAAGGATTAAACGGCACCATGTTCCAAACCAAACTCGTCAAGGATTAATCCAATGAAGCAACTGTTCGGCATATTTTTAATAATGGTCATTTTGGGTTTAGGGTATTGGTACTGGAAAAAATCTTTACCACTATCCAGTCAGTCCATACCCATTTCCGACGATGATGTACAAAAACGACGGTATACTAAAATACGTGAGATTGAAAAGTTTATCGAGAACAATCCGAAATACAATGAGGCAATAGTTTTTTTGGCCGACTTAAAAATCATGTCGGGTAAAAACCGATTCTTTGTTTACAATGTAAAGAAAAACCAATGCATCGATCAAGGACTAATGGCGCATGGTTCCGGGTCAGAAACCGGTATTGAAGGTAAATTACATTTCAGCAACATCCCCGATTCGCACACTACATCGTTGGGGAAGTATGAAATTGGACGCCACTATACAGGGAAATTCGGCAAAGCTTATAAACTTTTCGGCCTAGACAAAACGAACGATAAAGCTTTAGAAAGATTTATAGTGTTGCATCATTATGAGAAAGTACCTCATGAGGAACAATTGAGTCCGATATGCAATAGTTTGGGGTGTCCAATGGTGAATGAGACCTTTTTTAATCGTTTGGAAAAAATTATTGACACCTCTGAAAAGCCGATACTATTGTACCTCTATTATTAATCAGGTTTGGTCTCGTTTCATTTGTGCAATTTGAAACAGCAACTCTTGAATTCGATGTTCTTTGGAGCGGTTATCCGCAATCAGAAAATGAATTTGATTCATCACACTATCTTCAAAGGCATCGTGTAGCGTACTAAGTGAATTTTGGGATTTGACTGACGGGCTATTGACTTTATTAAGGTCTAAAAAATGGTCAAACCCAACTTCAAAAAACTGACAAACTTTGTGCATGAGTACAAAATCGATAGACTTGTCTTCATTGCTTTCTATATTACAAAGTTTCGATTGGGATATTCCCAAGATATAAGCCAACTCCATCTGTGACATTTTCTTGCCTTCTCGCAATTTTTTGATTTTGATTCCTATTTCCATAATTATTACATTTTGACTTAACACAATTCATTTTTAAATAGAAATTTACTACAAATATATATAGTTTTGACTGTATTTATTTGTTAAATTTTAATTTTATTTATTTATGAATGTAAGAATTTTGTATTTTTGGGGAATCCTTTCCTTAATGCTTTGTTCATTACAAGGCTGTCAAACAGAAGAACTTTATGTTAAAGAGAAAGGATTAGGGCAAAAAAGCGGTATCACAACCGAGTATTTGAAAGGTGCTGAGGCAAAACGAATTGCCAATGTACTGAAAACTAAGTTTCAAAACTTAGGGGCAAACAGTCAACAACAATCTTTATTAAGAACCGATTACGAGACAATTGATTACAGCAGTATCCTATTAGTTGTTGATTCATTAGGGGTTAGAAATTATATTTTTAGAGTTACTAATCATCCCGAAGATGATTATAAAACCTTTCACAATTTGGTCATGACTGACAAAGAAGGAGAACTCGAATTAACATTGATGAAATATGCCATGACGGATGTATTTGCCCAAGAGTACCAGGAACAACTTAAAAAGCTCCAAGAGTTTCGAGGAACCATAACGTCTAAAGGCATGTTGCAAACAAATCCATGCGAAGACCTTATGGCTGACTTTACGAATCCTGTCATTGATGATACTGAACCTGAAAGTGGCGGTGGCGGAATGGGTGGTACCGTAGGAGATTATCCTACCGGAAGCTCAGGAGGAGGAGGAGGAGAAGGTGAGTATGGCGGATCGAGCAATACAGGTTGTACTAAAGTTTATTTAACAGTACTCTGCCAATGCAGAGAGTCCTACTCAAGTTGGGAATCTTACTTGGCTTCAGATTGTGGTAACGGACGTTATCCCGGATATAGTGTAACCTTGATTGTAAGTTATGAAGATGTTTGCCAAACGGGACTCCTTAGGTGTGCACCTAGTGGAGCGATTGGGGTGTTAGGCGATAAAGGCGATTGTAATACTTCAAAAGAAAAATTAAAGTTGATGTTTCCAAATACTCCTGACATTACCTTAGAAAAAATTGCTCAATATGTTAATGAGTATGGAAAAGAATTTGGCATTGATACAAAAGAAAAATTACAACACTTCTTATCTCAAGCAGGACATGAAAGTACAAATCCAATAACTGGAATAGAATTTGGAACATTTACTGAAAATTTAAATTATCGAGTAAGCAGATTAGGCACAGAAGATTATTGGGAAAAATACTTTAATCCTTTATCAAATCCTAACGCAAATCCTAACAAGGCAAATCCTAATGATTATGTAAATACTGCAAATAATACTTTTGTTAATCATGAAATGTTTGCAAATTATGTTTATGATGATGCTAACAGAAGTCCTAAATCAAAATTAGGAAATACAAACTATGGAGATGGATATAAATTTATTGGCAGAGGAATCTTTCAACTAACAGGAAGAGACAATTATACTTCATTTAATATGTTTTATCAAGAAAATTATGATAATACGGTAAATTTAGTCGAAAATCCAGAACTTATTGCTTCCGATATGAAGATAGCTGTAATTAGTGCCTTATGGTATTTTAAAAATAACGTTATAGACAAATTAGGCTCTCCTATCAATAGCCTAACAACATCTAAAAAAATAACTTTGTTAGTAAATGGAGGAACAAATGGTTTACAACATAGAAACTCCTTATTTACAGAAGCAAAAAATTTTATAAATTGTTTGTAAGACTATCTAGAGAATATTATAAATCTAAAATAAAAAAATCATGAAAATATTAACTATTACTTTATTGCTGCTTTCTTTTGGATTTGCAAGCGGGCAAACAACATTAATAGAAAGTGAAAGAGCAAAAATCAATGGCACTTGGGTAATTGAAAATGAAGTTGCAAATGTATGGACATTTACCAACAATAATTATTGCGAGTGGAGATTAAATGGAGAAATAATTGGACAATTTACATTTTCTATAACTAGCGAGTTTTCTCAAAACGGAATTGAACATACATATTTAAAGTTGATAAATATTAATAACTCAAACGAAGTTTATGAATATGCAATTAATAGTATAGGAAATTATAAGATGACCTTGGCAACAATTGCACCGAAAGTAAGTTATAGTCATTTTATTAAACAATAATATTAAATGTAGAATTTTAGCTTAAGACTAATCTTGAATAATATTCAAGTTTGAATAAACTCTGGAGGATTATAAAAAAATCTCCAGAGTTTAAATTAGAAATGATATAAATTTCAAAAAAATAAAACGAAGTTTGAGAAATCGAAAAACTCAACGATTGTCTATAATTTAGTCAACAATTTACATTTATTACTAAAAGATATTTATAAAAAAATAAAACTATTTTTTTATGAAATACAAAAAGTAAAGCCCCTGATTGTGAGGTTCAACAAGATTTTCACAGAGGTAAAAAAGTAAAAAAACTGAACAGTTCTTCAACAGAAATTAATTTTTACGCCCTCGTATCAAGTATACAAATAGTGTAACAAACTAAATTCACTAAATCATGAGACCTTTGAAAACAAAAATTAGAATCATAATTGCTGTTGCAATTTGCTCGGTACTCTCTTCCTTTACTAACAACCCAAGCCAAGAAGCCACAATCATAGGCTCTTGGATTTCCGAGGCCGATAGCAATTACAAAATGGTGTTCAACGGAAATACTTGTACTTGGGTATATTCGGGACAGCCCAATGTTACATATACTTTTACTTTGTCAAACACCTCTCCTCAGTGTGGTGAAATTGTACCTGTCACTACAGAGTTGAATTATCTAAAATTGGTTAATCCCAATAATAATCAGGAACAATATTGTTATGAAATATATGGCTTGTCTGAAACTACACTAACGTTGAGACCCGTTGATAAAAGTGGATTTATGGTTTTTAACCGTCAACCTTAGAATGAATGAACTGTCATAACCTCAGTAGTATTTTCCATACTACTGAGGTTATTCTACAAAACTTAGAAATGATACATCATGAAAGCTACACTAAAAAACCTTATCATCGCTTCAGCCATTCCATTCTTACTAAGTCTGGCAGGCTGTGCCAAATCCAAAGAAATTACCGGGACTTGGTATTGGAAATCTGCTACCGGCAATACAGAACTCTATTTGGTTCAAAAAGGAAAGCAAATCACCGGAAATTACTGTAGTAGTTTCGGGAACGGCTCAAAACTCGACTGCAAAGAAACCGATGCTGACAATGCTATTTCGCTTAATTTAATTACTGAAAATGTTTATGAAGGTACTGTCAAAAGTGGCATAAATGATGCAGTAATAAATATCAGAATTATATTAAAACCCGATAATCAGTCCTTGTATCTAGAACAACTGTCACAGCCCAATGAAGAATATTACCTACCGAATAAGGCAACTTTTACATTGAATTAAACTTAAAAAAACCTATTGTCATGACAAAAGCACTTTTCTTTTTATGGTCCGTCGGAATGATTTCATGTACCGTTAAAAACGACTCTTTAACCTATGATGACTTGAATATCAATGGTGTTGTATTACAACAAACCACTAATTCAATTGTCGAAAAAATGGGAAACCCGGATACCATCAGTAATTACGAGAATGAAATGGATAATGAAACTTGGAAAGATTACCGATACAAAAACAATTCATTGTATTTCTATGAAAACAATTTGATAGGTTTTGAATTGCGAAATGAGCACTTCTATTTTTACAAACCGGAAATTAAAGTGGGCAGCAACATTGATATAATTCAACCTTTTTTTCCAAACTCCTATAAAAATAAAGGATTTGTCAATGGATTAGGTTTCATAATTATCGACATTGAAAACGGAAAAGACAAAAGTTCCGATTCATTTGTAGTATTGAATTATAACACTTCCACCAATAGCATTACTTCCATTCATTTGGGTTCAAAATAAACGAATCAAGGCGCAGGATCAGGAAATACCGCTTGAATTTTGTTAATTTCGGCAACAACTTCAGCAGAAAGCACAGTGTTAAAAGCCGCTATGTTTTCCTGGAGTTGTTCCATTTTAGTGGCCCCGATAATTGTCGACATTACAAAGTTTTGTTGGTACACAAAAGCCAAAGCCATTTGGGTTAGAGTCAGACCATTATCCAATGCCAACTGCTGATACAATTGGGTGGCTTTCCAACAATTCTCACTGGCATAGCGCGTAAACTGAGGAAACAAGCCTAAACGAGAATCCGGTTGCAAACCGTTCAAATGTTTCCCGGTTAAAAAACTAAAAGCCAATGGGGAATAAGCCATCAAACCAACATTCTCACGCATACAGATTTCCGACAATCCTACTTCAAACAAACGATTCAATAACGAATACGGATTTTGGATAGTGGCAATTCTAGGTAAACCATGCTTTTCACTCTCGCTTAAAAACTTCATTACACCATAAGGGTTTTCATTGGAAACGCCGATATGTCGAATTTTACCCTCTTTAATCAAACCGTCATACACTTGTAACACTTCCGCAAAATTATCTTGCCATTGGGTGTCAATTTTCGAAACACCTCGCTGACCAAACATGTTCATCACACGCTCCGGCCAATGCATTTGATACAAATCGATATAATCCGTTTGCAGGTTTCTCAAACTCAACTCTACCGCTTCATGTATGCTTTTCTTAGAAAAGTTTAAAGGCTGACGAATATACTCCATACCTCTATTCGGCCCGGCTATTTTAGTCGCAATTACCAAATCTTCACGCTTTCCGGTTTTTTTAAGCCAAGAACCAATATACCTTTCCGTCGAACCTAAAGTAGCTTGTCTCGCTGCAATCGGATACATTTCGGCAGTATCAATAAAGTTTATGCCTTGCTCTACGGTATAATCCAATTGCGCATGTGCGTCACTTTCGGTGTTTTGCTCTCCGAAAGTCATAGTGCCCAAGCAAATTTTGCTGACTTTAATATCGGTATTCGGTAAAGTAGTATAGTTCATTTTGAATGGCTTTTTTGCACCGCAAAAGTAGCGCATTGAAGTCGTTTTTTAGTTTCGATTAACAGATTTTTTGGAAACGTACGGCATAAAAAAAGGTTCCAAGTCGTAACTCAGAACCTTAGTAGCTCAGCGCCTCAGCACCTATCTCTTAAAACTCATTCAACATCTTGGAAATTTCATCCAATTTTGGTGTCAAAATAATTTCAATTCTGCGGTTTTTGGCTTTGCCTTCCGGTGTATCATTACTCATCAACGGGGCAAATTCTCCTCTACCCGCTGCGGTTAAATTTTTCTTTTGAATACCGGCATTCTCACCCAAAATATTCACAATCGCTGTGGCTCTTTTAGTCGATAAATCCCAGTTATTTTCTACACCGCCACCAATAGCGCCGTAAATTTTGTCGTTGTCGGTATGCCCTTCAATCAACACCGTAATATCAGGATTTTGAGCCAATACTTTTCCAACTTCTACTACGGCTTTTCTTCCTTCGGCACCAACTGCCCAGCTTCCGGTTTGGAACAATAATTTGTTTTCCATAGAAACATAAACCTTACCGTTCTTTTGTTCTACGGTTAACCCTTTCCCTTCAAAGGCATTGAGCGCTTTGGATAAGGTTTCCTTCAGCTTTTTCATGCTGGCATCTTTGGCCGCAATCATGCTTTCCAATTCGTTCAGACGCTTGGTACTAGAGGCCAATTCATCTCTCAATTTATTCAAACGATCTTGCTCTGCCGCCATGGCTTTTTCTTTGGCCTCCAATTGGGCAAGCAACTCACGATTCTTGTTCATGTTTGAGGCCAAAGCATCGTTGCTGTTTTTCTCCAAAGCAGCGTACGATTCTTGTAAAGCCTTTAAATTATTAGTGGTTGCCGTACAATCGGCTTGTAATTTATCGCGGTCGGCTTTCAATTTGGCCAATTCAGCCGTAAGCGATTTGTTAACCGAGTCAAACTCGGCGTTGGCTTTGTGCAACTCATCTACCTCATCGGCTAACGAACGATTTTCCTTTTTTAAATCGGTGTACTTGTTCTCTAAATCATTGTAAATTTTCTTAGACACACACGACGACATAACCGTCAACATTGCGATTCCTAAAACTACTCTTTTAATCATTTTATTTATTTTAAGGCTGTTTTTACTTATTCAATTTCTACCAAAACCGGACAATGATCGGAATGTTTGGCTTCGGGTAAAATTACCGCTCTACGCAAACGGTCTTTTAAAGGTTCGCTGGCCAAACAATAATCAATTCTCCAACCCTTATTATTTGCTCTGGCATTAGCACGATAACTCCACCAACTGTAATGATGAGGCTCTTTGTTAAAGAATCGGAAAGTATCGATAAATCCACTTTTCATGAATTTGTCCAACCAAGCGCGCTCTTCCGGCAAGAATCCCGACACAGTTTTGTTGCGAATCGGATCGTGAATATCAATGGCTTCGTGACAAATATTGTAATCGCCACAGATAATCAAATTTGGTATTTCCTTTTTCAAATTATTGATGTATTCCTGAAATTCATCCATGTACTGGAACTTGTAATCCAAGCGATCCATATTGGTTCCCGAAGGCAAATACAAACTCATCACCGAAAAATCGTCGAAATCCACCCGCAAGTTTCTGCCTTCAAAATCCATGTGATCAATACCGGTGCCGAAAACTACTTTGTTGGGTTTTATTTTAGACAAAATAGCCACGCCACTGTAACCTTTTTTAGTCGCCGGAAACCAATAGTGATAAGGATAGCCGGAAAGTTCCACGTCTAACAACGGGATTTGGTCTTCGGTGGCTTTGATTTCTTGGAGGCAAATCACATCGGGGTTGGCTTGCTGCAACCAATTCAAAAATCCTTTTGAAATCGCCGCGCGGATGCCGTTTACGTTATAAGAGATGATGCGCATTAAGCTTTAGATTAAATTCTGTTGCATACTGTTCAACCGAATGGTCTTGGGTCAAAAATAGACAAAAAGCCAAACATTTGAAACCCAAAAACCTTAATAAAAAATTAAAGTTTCAACCGTGTTTTCCACATTTTCTCAAGGCTATTTCAGCAGAATTACTATCTTTGTTTCTTACTCAAAAACGAACGGTATACATGGGTTTAGTTACTGCTAAAGAAGTTGCAAAAGCAATAAACGCTGATAAATACGGGGTTTTCGGAACTTTTTGTGGCTGGTTACTAATGAAAGCTTTGAAAATCTCTACCTTGAATAAAATCTACGACCGCAACAAACATTTGAGCGAAGTAGAATTCCTAAACGCTATTTTGGACGAGTTTCAAATTAAGTTTGAAATTCCGGAAGATGATTTAAAACGATTGCCGAAAGAAGGTCCGTACATTACCATTTCCAACCATCCGCTGGGTGGTATTGACGGTATTTTGTTGTTGAAGTTAATGCTCGAAAGAGAACCGAATTTTAAAATTATCGCCAATTTCCTGTTGCATCGCATCGAACCGATGAAGCCTTACATCATGCCGGTTAATCCGTTCGAAAATCACAAAGATGCTAAGTCGAGTGTCATCGGCATCAAAGAAACGCTGCGCCATTTGAGCGACGGCAAACCTTTAGGCATGTTTCCTGCCGGAGAAGTATCGACTTACAAAGACGGCAAATTGGTAGTAGACAAAGCTTGGGAAGAAGGCGCCATTAAAGTGATTCGCAAAGCGCAAGTTCCGGTAGTGCCGATTTATTTCCATGCCAAAAACAGCCGCTTTTTCTACTTCTTATCGAAAATCAATCCAACGCTTCGTACCGCCAAATTACCCTCGGAATTGCTAACCCAAAAAGACCGCGTAATTAAGGTGCGTATCGGGAAACCGATATCCGTAGCCGAGCAAAACGAACACAAAACCATTGAAGAATACTCGGAATTCTTGCGTCGTAAAACCTACATGTTGGCCAATTCTTTTAACGAAGAATCCAAATTGTTGAGCTCGCAAAACCTCAATTTGAATTTGAAAACACCTAAGAGTCCGAAACAAATTGTAAAACCGGCCAACCACGACAAGATTTTAGAAGAAATCGAAGTATTAAAACAAGGTGATTACCGTTTGTTACAAAGTAAAAACTACTTGGTTTTTTTAGTAACTGCCGATAAAATCCCGAACATTTTACACGAAATCGGTCGTCTGCGCGAGATTACTTTTAGGGCTGTAGGCGAAGGCACTAACGAATCCATCGACTTAGACCAGTACGATAATTATTACCATCACATGTTTTTGTGGGATGATGAAACCCAGCAAATTGCCGGAGCCTATCGTATGGGATTGGGCGCTGAGATTTTCCCGAAATACGGCATCGAAGGCTTTTATTTACAAGATTTGTTCCGTTTCGAACCGGAGTTATACGACATGATGTCGAAGTCCATCGAAATGGGTCGCGCCTTTATTGTGAGCGATTACCAACAAAAACCAATGCCGCTGTTCTTGTTATGGAAAGGCATCGTGCATACCACCTTACGTTATCCTGAACACAAATATTTGATTGGCGGCGTAAGCATCAGCAATCAGTTTACCGAATTCTCCAAATCGTTGATGATTGAGTTCATGAAGTCGCATTACTACGATCCGTATGTAGCGCAATACATCAATCCGAAGAAAGAGTTCAAAGTAAAATTGAAAGATGCCGACAAGGATTTTGTATTCAATGAGACGGAAGCCGATTTGAATAAATTCGACAAAATCATTGATGAAGTCGAGCCGGGCAGTTTGCGTCTTCCGGTATTGATTAAAAAATACATCAAACAAAACGCGCGAGTGGTAGCGTTTAATGTAGATCCGTTATTCAACAATGCTGTCGATGGCTTGATGTACATTCGCATTGCCGACTTACCCGAAAGCACTGTAAAACCGGTTATGGAAGAATTCCAAGCCGAATTGGAACGCAAAGAGAAAAATTACAAATAGAAAAAGCCGGTAGTGACTACCGGCTTTTTTATTGAATGGCAAATTGGATTATTCTACTCCAATCTGACTTATGTTTTCTGAACCATCAGCTTTTGGGTCCGGACCGTATTTGTTTTCGCCTACGTCTCCATTCGTGCAAAACATAACAAGCAACCAGATGGCTAAACCAAGAACAACCACTAAAGCAATAATCATTCCTACTCCAAAACTTTCAGGAGAAGCACCACCTGCTAAGGCTGTCAAGCTTGCTCCTACCATAACAAAAGCAGCAATAATTATGGCTAAGTAAATAATCACTAATAACCATCCGCTTTTCCCAATATCATGTAATCTTCGGAAAGAAACAGCTAAGCCCGGAATAAAAACTGCCAAACTATAAACGGTATTCAAACCAATGTCTAAGTTTAACATTTTGTCAATTGCGGTAGTGATTAAAGAAAAAATAACGTTAAAGAGCGTAAAATACCAATACTCTGATCTTCTGGCTCTGCCATTAAAATTGGCGTAATTTTCAAATACAACTTTCTTGTACCAATCAAACATAAATAATAGTTTTTAGTTAGTCCTACTCTTAAGGATTTTCGGTTACTCCGTTGGTTAATATTCTCAAATATACAGAAATTTTGTAATAAATTTAATTAGTAATAATTTATTGATATAAAATTCCAACCCAAAAAGCAACCCCGGTTAAAAACCTTTATCTACTCTTGCTGATCTCTTCTATAAAACACCGTTACCGACAATAACAACAAAATACCTTCTACCGTAAAGAAAAACAATGGATTGAATACTGTTTGAGCAATATAACTGCAACCCAATCCAAAAGCCAACAAACCAATACTCAGGTACAACACCTGCAAACGAGCTACGTGCTTTCCTTCTTTGACAGGTTTAGCCAAAAAGAATAACCAAATGCTCGACAGTAACATCATTACGGAGGAATACAACCAAATCATTTGCATGCTTTGTGCTGCCGCAGGTTGAATCTCTCCTTTTTGAATGTGCTCCAATACAGAAGGCATTCCTAAAAATGCGTGTGGGAAAAACTGAATAAAAGTCAGTAACCCTACAATCACAACTAAGTAATAACTAATTTTGTTCATAAAACGCAACGATTTTATCCACTATCGTTTGGGCCAATTTTTTATGACTTTCAAAAGTCCAGCCCGCAATATGTGGGGTTAACAATACATTTTCCGCTTGCAGTAAATACTCAAAAGCCTTGGGTTTTTCGGTATCGATGAAAAGATTTTCAAAGGATAATTTTTCGTATTCCAAAACGTCTAATCCGGCGCCAAGGATTTTACCCGATTCCAACGCAGCCACCAAATCATCGGTCAACACATTTTTCCCCCTTGACGTATTGATCAACCAAAAAGGGTGGGCAAAAGCGTCGATAAATGGAGCATTTACCATTTTATCCGTTTCCGGTGTCCACGGAATGTGCAAACTCAATACCTCCGCTTTGGCTTGCAATTCGGCTAACGAAACTTGACGCGCATTGGCATCGCCTACATTGGGTAAAATATCGTAACACAAAACGGTAACGTCAAATCCGCGCAGCTTTTTGGCAAACGATTTCCCCATATTGCCATATCCTATAATACCAACGGTCTTACCTTCTAACTCATACCCTCGATTGCCTTCGCGTATCCATTGGCCTTGGCGCACCAAACGGTCAGCCCTGTTGAGTTTGTTCATTAACGACAATAACATCCCTAAAGCATGTTCCCCAACGGCATTGCAATTCCCTTCGGGTGCCGCAATCAAATGAATACCTTTAGCTTCAGCATAGTCACAATCAATACTTTCCAAACCGGCACCGACTCTGGCAATAAACTTGAGATTGGTGGCTTTATCTATAAAATCTTGGTCGATTTTAAACCGACTCCGAATAACAATCCCTTGATAATACTGAATTTTAGCTTCGATTTCGCTTTTAGACGATGTGAAATCGGCTTCATTCTGAAACCCGGCTTGTTCAAGCTGTTCCCACAACAGTGGATGATTGCTGTCGATGTGTAATATTTTGATGTTTTGATTAGGCATAAGCTTAAATTGAGAAGTAAAGATAAGATTTATAGTTACAGCTTGTAAAGCATTTTTTAATACACTAACGGTCTTCAGCCGAATCATTTATGACTGATTGATTATCAGAATCATACGTTTGTAAAAATGTGACTGAAAAGTTTCCTGCTCTTTATGATTGTAATCATAAAATTAACAAGTGTTTAATACTGAAATTTGTATATGAATTTTTAACACTTCCTATCATGAAAAAATTATTTTTAACTGCTCTCGCTTTTTCCCTACTGATTGCTTGCGGAAAAAAAGAAAAAGAAACTGAAGAATACAACCCTGCAGCCGACCCGTCTGCTTCTCAAACAACTGCCGCTGATCCTGCTAGTTACGATCCTAAAAGAGGTGAAGGTAAATTCACTACTGTAGAGCTTGGCGCTTCACTTGATCAAGCCATGGCTACTAAAGGAGAAGAAGTATCCGGAGTAAAATGTACTTCATGCCACAAAATGACCGATGAAAAATTGGTTGGTCCGGGATGGAAAGGCGTAACCGAAAGAAGAAGACCGGAGTGGATTATGAACTTTATTACTAATCCTGACCCAATGATTGACAAAGATCCGGAAGTACAGGCCCAATTGGAAATCTGTCTGGTTCGTATGCCTAACCAAGGATTAAGCGATGATGATGCTCGTCACATCTTAGAGTACATGCGTAAAAATGACGGTGTAAAATAAACCAAAACCTGAGATTGGTTAACCCGTGAAAGTGCTGACCAATCTTATTTAAATCAATAATAATGAAAAATAAGTTTGTAAAAGCAATTTTTGCTATCGTTCTCGGAGGTGCTTTGTTCACTTCTTGTAAGCCAAAGAACTCGGGCGATGCTGTGAGTGGTGATGCCGCTCAAAAAGCCTATGTCGCTCCGGGTAAATATGACGAATTTTATAACTTCGTGTCCGGAGGTTTCAGCGGACAGTTGAGTGTTTACGGTCTGCCAAGCGGTAGATTATTCCGAGTAATTCCGGTGTTTTCCGTTGACCCTGAAAAAGGATGGGGTTACAGCGAAGAAACCAAACCGATGTTAAACACGTCCAACGGTTTTGTGCCTTGGGACGATTTACACCACACCGAACTCTCTCAAACCAATGGTGAAGTAGATGGTCGTTGGGTTTTTGGTAACGCCAACAACACCCCGCGTATCGCTCGTATCGACTTGAAAACGTTCAAAACTGCCGAAATTATCGAGTTGCCAAACAGTGGTGGTAATCACTCTTCGCCATTCATCACCGAAAATACTGAATATGTAGTAGCCGGAACTCGTTTTAGTGTACCGCCGGATTACGAAAACGGAGATGTAGCCATCAATACTTATAAAGAAAACTTCAAAGGCCACATCAGTTTTGTGAAAGTGGGCAAAGAAGGAGAAATGGACTTAGCGTTCCAAATTGTTACACCGGGTGTTAACTTCGACTTATCTCACGCCGGTAAAGGCAAATCTCACGGTTGGTTCTTCTTCTCTTGTTACAACACCGAACAAGCCAACACCTTATTAGAAGTAAATGCGTCTCAACGTGACAAAGACTTCATTATGGCGGTGAACTGGAAAAAAGCCGAAGAGTACATCAAAGCCGGAAAAGGTAAAAAACAAAGCGTAAAATACGCTCACAACAAATGGAATGAGAAAACACACACTGCCACTTCTGAAATGAAAAATGAAGTTTTAGTGTTGGATGCTGCTGCTTTAAAAGACATTTGTTACATGATTCCTTGTCCTAAATCACCTCACGGTTGTGACGTAGATCCAACAGGAGAATACATTGTAGGTTCCGGTAAATTGGCTGCCTTGATTCCGGTATTCAGTTTCGATAAATTAATGGGCGCCATCAAAAACAAACAATTCGAAGGCGATTATGGCGGAATTCCGGTAGTAAAATACGAAGCTGCTTTACATGGTGAAGTGCAAAAACCGGGCTTAGGTCCGTTACACACCGAATTCGACGGTAGAGGAAATGCTTATACCACTTTCTTCGTGTCTTCTGAAGTAGTAAAATGGGATATCAAAACTTTAAAAGTATTGGATAGAGTACCAACTTACTATTCTGTAGGTCACTTATGTATCCCTGGTGGTGACAGTAAAAAACCTTTCGGTAAATACTTAATCGCCTATAATAAAATTACCAAAGACCGCTATTTACCAACCGGTCCGGAGTTAGCACAATCCGCTCAAATATTTGACATCAGCGGCGATAAAATGCAACTCATACTCGACTTCCCGACCATCGGTGAACCGCACTATGCGCAAGCCGCTCCGGCCGATTTGATTCGAAACAACGGTCAGTTGAAATTCTATAAAATTGCAGATAACAATCACCCTTATGTAGCCAAAGGGGAAAAAGATGCTAAAGTAACGCGACAAGGAAACCAAGTACATGTGTACATGACATCCATCCGCTCTCACTTTGCACCGGATAACATTGAAGGTATTAAAGTAGGCGATGAAGTGTACTTCCACGTAACCAACTTAGAACAAGACTGGGATGTACCGCACGGATTTGCCATCAAAGGTGCCGATAACGGTGAGTTACTCATCATGCCTGGTGAAACCACTACCCTAAAATGGATTCCTAAGAAAGCCGGTATGTATCCGATGTACTGTACCGATTTCTGTAGCGCGCTACACCAAGAAATGCAAGGCTACGTGAGAGTTTCTCCGGCCGGAAGTAATGTCCCGCTCTCTTGGAGTGTGGGAACCAACTTACCGAAGGCAACCAAATAAAATTAACCAAAGGGAACAGATTTTATTTGTTCCCTTTTTTTCTCTCAATAAAATGAAAAATCCAACAATATCAGGGCTATCGAAAGTATTGCTTTTGATAACCGGGGCGTTATTTATCGGTGCACTGTTTGTACCAATGTGGCAAATCCAACTGGAAGCACCGCAATATCCCGAAGGATTAGTGCTTAGACTCCATGCCAACAAAATAGGTGGCGATGTGGAAATCATCAACGGATTAAATCACTATATCGGTATGGCCACTTTGCACACCGAAAACTTTTTCGAGTTTACCGTTTTGCCTTATGTCTTTGGAGCGTTCGGACTCATTGCTCTTATTCTGATTTTCATAGCCAAAAGAAAAGCAGTCTTACTTTTTCTAATCAGTTATGTGGTTTTTGTAATCTTAGCTGCCGTAGATTTCTACCGATGGAATTATGAGTACGGACACAACCTCGATCCTAACGCGGCCATCAGAGTGCCGGGCATGGCCTACCAACCACCGCTAATCGGTTACAAACAATTACTCAACTTTGGTGCCTACTCTATACCAGATACCGGAGGCTGGATGTTAACAGTAGCCGGAATTTTATTATTTTTAGTGGTGCTCAAAGAATATAAGTTTACTAAAAAAGCATAATATGAAAACCATTGCCCTAGCCTGTATTGCCTTACTGACTTTAATGTCCTGCGGCTCCAACGAACCAAAACCGATTAAAATAAACACTGATGCTTGCGATTTTTGCAAGATGACCATTGCTAACGGTAAATTCGGAGCCGAATTGATTACCCAAAAAGGTCGTTACTACAAGTTTGACGATTTGGCATGTATGATACAATTTGCCAAATCCAATACAGTTGTTCCTTATCAATCTTTCTTTGTAAGCGATTATTTGAAGGACAACACCTTGATTCCGGCAGAAACGGCTTTCTATATCAAAAGTGATCAACTTAATTCGCCCATGAGAGGCAATGTGGCGGGATTCTCTTCCGCTGCACCACAAGGCGAATATGCCAAAAAACTTGGAGCTCAAACCCTAACTTGGTCTGAAGTTTACAATACCTACAAATGAAAAAATTAGTCTACATCCTTTGCTTTTTTTGCCTAATCAGTAATGCCAAAACCATTACTATCGGAAAATCCTATCCGGTTAAAACCATCAAACAAGGTCTAGCTTTGGCTAACGATGGCGATACCGTGTTAGTGACTCCGGGTATTTACAAAGAAGGAACTATTCTAATTAACAAAAAAATCATTTTCCTGGGCAAAAACTTCCCAACACTTGACGGCCAAAACAAATTTGAAGTCATTTCTGTGGCCGCCGATAATGTGGTTATCAAAGGCTTCAAAATCATTAATTCGGGTTATGCGGCATTAGATGATCCTTGTGGAATTAAAGTCTATGACCGTAACTTTGTTCGCATTGAGAACAACATTCTGGACAATAACTTTTTCGGCATCTACCTCCAAAATTCCAAAAACAGCATTGTCAAAAACAACTTCATCAAAGCCTACGGTAAACAAGAACAACTCATCGGAAACGGTATTCACTGTTGGAAAAGCGAAAACCTGCAAATCATTGGCAACAAAATTTCGGGACACCGAGACGGAATTTATTTCGAATTTGTAACTAACTCCGTGATTTGGCGCAACATCTCCAACCACAACATTCGCTACGGTTTGCACTTTATGTTTTCCAACGACGATTCTTATATAACCAATGTCTTCAAAGGAAACGGAGCCGGTGTTGCCGTGATGTTTACCAAAAACGTCAAGATGTTCAATAATTATTTCGAAGAAAACTGGGGCGATTCGGCCTATGGCTTATTGCTCAAAGAGATAGCCGACAGTTATATCTTTAACAACCATTTCAAACGAAATACTTCCGGAATTTATATGGAAGGTACGTCCCGAATTAAAGTCGAAAAAAACGTTTTTGAAGCTAACGGCTGGGGCATGAAAATCCAAGCCAGTTGTATGGAAAACGAAGTGGTAAACAACAACTATGTCGGCAATACATTCGACATCAGCACCAACGGAAGTTTGGTACTCAATACCTTCAATAGCAATTACTGGGACAAATACGAAGGCTACGATTTAAACAAAGACGGCATAGGCGATGTGCCCTACCATCCGCTGAGTTTGTTTGCAGTGCTCACCGAAAGCAATCCGTCGTCGATGTTATTGTACCGAAGTTTTATGATTACCCTTTTGGACAAATCCGAAAAAGTATTACCCAGTATCACCCCTGATAATTTTGTAGACAATACGCCTTTAATGAAGTCTCTGCCGCTATGATAGATATACAAAATATAAACAAAAAATTCGGCAAATTAGCCGTATTACAAGACATTACCCTTTCGTTTCAAAAAGGACAATGCATTGCCCTAATCGGACCTAACGGTTGCGGAAAAACCACTTTAATCAAATCGATTTTAGGCATGGTCATTCCCGATAACGGTTCGATTACTTTCAACGGAAAATCAATTCTCGGTGATTATTTGTACCGAAACAACATAGGCTATATGCCACAAATTGGACGCTATCCCGACAACATGACCATCGGTCAAATCATCGAAATGATTAAAAAAGTTCGTCCTACAGCCACTAATTTAGACGAAGAATTGATTCACGCTTTCGAGCTCGAAAAAATGTTCGACAAACAAATGCGAACCCTTTCGGGCGGAACTACCCAAAAAGTAAGTGCTGTTTTAGCCTTCTTATTCAATCCCGATGTGCTGATTTTAGACGAACCTACAGCCGGTTTAGATCCGCTGGCGTCTGAGATTTTAAAAGAAAAAATCATCCGCGAAAAAGAAAAAGGCAAACTGATTCTCATCACGTCACACTTGCTTAGTGAACTCGACGACTTAATCACCGAAATCATTTTTATGCAGGAGGGCCAAGTGCATTTCCATAAAAATGTTACCGTTATTCAAGCCGAAACCAACGAAACCAGAATTTCCAAAGCCATTGCCAGCATCCTGAAAGCCAAACAAACCGAAACCCGAAACGCACCATGAACCGCATCATTAAAATCATCTTACTCGATATCCTGAAGAATAAAATTGTGTTGGCCTATACCTTGATTTTGGCCGCATTGTCTTGGAGTTCTTTTGCCTTGGAAGACAACGCTGCCAAAGGCTTACTTACCATACTCAACGTAATTTTATTCACCGTACCATTGGTTTCCATACTATTTTCCACCATTTACTTATACAACAGCTCAGAATTTATCGAACTGTTGCTGAGCCAACCCATCAAACGCCGAAAAATTTGGACCAGTTTGTTCTTGGGATTGTCACTTTCTATGGTATTAGCCTTTGTGGTCGGTGCCGGCATTCCGTTGCTGATTAATGCACCCGACAGCGTTGGACTAATGATGATTGTGGTCGGCAGTTTAATCTCGGTCATCTTTGTAGCGCTGGCCTTTTTGAGCTCGATTCTAACCCGAGACAAAGCCAAAGGCATTGGGATTGCCATCATGACTTGGTTGTTTTTTGCCTTATTATTCGACGGTATCGTGTTGTTCTTACTCTTCCAATTGGCCGATTATCCTATCGAACATGCCATGGTAGCCATGACGGCTTTAAGCCCAATCGATTTGGCGCGTATTCAAATTTTGATGCACTTGGATGTTTCTGCCATGATGGGTTATACCGGAGCCATTTTTCAGGATTTCTTCGGAACCGCAGTCGGTTTAATCGTTTCGTTTTTGCTGCTTTGTTTGTGGGCGATGGTTCCGTTTTTTATCTCACTGAAAAAATTCAACCAAAAAGATTTGTAACATGAAAACCGATATCCGAAACCGAAAAGACATCGAGAAATTGGTCAATACCTTTTACGACAAAGTAAAAACCGACGACGTTATCGGTTATTTATTCAACGATGTGGCTCAGGTGAATTGGGAAAATCACCTGCCCAAAATGTACAATTTTTGGGAAAACATTCTTTTCTTTACCGGAAATTACGAAGGCAATCCGATGGCCCGTCACAAAGAATTACACGAAAAAAGCCCGATGAACCCGACGCATTTCGGACATTGGAATAAATTATTCACTGAAACCGTAGACAAACTTTTTGAAGGTCCGAAGGCCGAAGAAATCAAAAATCGCGCGCTGAACATTTCCGCCGCCATGATGTACAAAACCCTGAGCTGATGACACATCAAATTATTTTAATCTTTCATTTACTGGCCGCGACCGTTTGGGTTGGCGGTCATCTTTTTTTAGCCATTCGCTATTTACCCGAAGCCTTGAAAAAGAAAGAGGCGAAGGTATTAATCAATTTTAAAGATAAATTCGAACCGGTAGGCTTACCGTCGTTACTAACTTTATTAATCACCGGAATTGCCATGGCGTATCATTACGATGTAACGGTTACCCATTGGTTTTCGTTTTCAGGCAGTATTGAAAAAGTAGTTTCCGCCAAATTGCTACTGCTGTTGCTTTCCGTAGGCTTGGCCATCAACGCCCAATTGTTTGTCTTCCCGAAAATCAAATCTGACAATTTACGCCCGGTGGCTTTTCAAATTATCGCCATTACCGTTATCGGAGTAGCAATGCTGGTCTTGGGAAGTTGGGTTAGAATTGGAGGTTTATAGCTTTCCCTTCTTTGTAAAAACTGCCTTTATTTTCATGACGTTTTAAAGAAAAAGCGACAATCGGTATGCTAACCTCAATACTGTTTTTCAATTCTAAAAAATCTTTGGTCACGGCGAATTCCCGTTCCATTTCCCGACACTCGTTTTTCCAAAGTTGCAATTGCTTTAAGGTGTTTTTCAAATCGATGTCGTGCCGAACAATCCCGGCATTTTGCTGCATAAGGTTTTGCAATGCTTCCCGATGCTTCGATACCCATGCGGAGGAAACGTTTTTGGCTTTTTGAGGATAATGACTCGGTATTTTCAAGGAAAATGAACTGTTTTCCGAATCCGTTTCGCCTAAATAAGTATAAATCTGATGGGCATACACCAACGCTTCTAACAACGAATTCGACGCCAAGCGATTCGCCCCATGCAAACCGGTTCGGGCACATTCACCACAAGCCAATAATCGGTTAATGGAAGTCAATCCGTTTTTATCCACCTCAACGCCGCCACACAAATAATGCTGCGTCGGAATCACCGGAATCCAAGCTGTAGCCACATCAACACCTTCCAACAAACAATTCTGATAAATCGTCGGGAAATGCTTTTTAAATTCGACTAAATCCAAATGCGTACAATCTAAATACACGCAATCGTCACCCGATTTTTTGAGTTCGGTTTCGATACTTCTGGAAACGATATCGCGCGATGCCAATTCGCCTCGATCATCATAATCCAACATAAACCGATGCCCGTCCTTTGTTTTTAAATAGGCACCAAAACCCCGAACTGCTTCAGAAATCAAAAACGTCGAAGCCGACTGCGGTGCATACAAAGCTGTTGGGTGAAACTGGATAAACTCCATATCACTAATCTTAGCTTTGGCTCGAATCGCCATGGCAATGCCGTCGCCGGTAGCTATTGTAGCATTGGTCGTTTGCTGATACACTTGTCCGATACCACCGGTCGCCAAAATGGTGAAGCGGGAAAAAATCGGCAACATGTCGTTGGTTTTTTCATCCAAAACCCAAACCCCGTGGCAGGTATTTTGGTCAGTAATCAAATCGGTGGCCAAATGAAAATCGAGGATTTCAATATTGGGTTGCTGATGGGCTTTGGCTAAAATAGCGCGCTCAATTTCACGCCCGGTTTGGTCTTTATAATGCACCACGCGCGAGTTAGAATGACCACCTTCTTTGGCTAAATCGAGCGTTCCCGTATCGTTCAAATCGAATTGCGTTCCCCATTGGATGAGTTCGGCCAAGCGCTTTGGTCCTTCTTTCACCACCATTTCTACTACTTCACGATTGCACAACCCATCGCCACATACCAAAGTATCGTGGATGTGCTTTTCAAAATCATCACTCACACCATCGATCACCACGGCAATCCCACCTTGGGCGTATTTGGTGTTTGATTCGTCTTCGTTGGATTTGGTCACAATCAATACCTTTCGCTTCGGAAAATGCTGGGCCAGTTTGATGGCAACCGTCAGTCCGGCGATGCCCGAACCTAAGATCAAATAATCGGTTTCTAACTTCATTATTTAGATAATTCAAGCATGCGTTGTATAGGCACAATGGCTTTTTCGGCCACCGCTTTCGGAACAGTTACTTCGGGCGTTTCATTGGCCAAACAATCGTATAATTTGCGAAGCGTATTGAGTTTCATGTACGCACACTCGCTGCACGCACAAGTATTGTCTTCCATAGCCGGCGCGGGAATTAAAACTTTATCGGGTACAGCTTCCTGCATTTTGTGTAAAATGCCGGCTTCGGTGGCGACGATGAATTCGGTTTTCGGACTTTGCTTTACAAATTCAATCATCCCTGAAGTGGATCCGATATAACTCGCCGTTTCTAAAATATGCGTTTCCGATTCGGGATGCGCAATAATTGCAGCATTTGGGTGTTCTTTGTGTAGCGCGATCAGTTTCTCTAAAGAAAAAGCTTCGTGTACTACACAACTGCCGTCCCAAAGCACCATTTGGCGTCCGGTTTTTTGGTTGATATAGTTTCCGAGGTTTTTATCGGGCGCAAAAATAATCGGGATGTTTTCGGGTACCGAGTTGACTATCTTTTCCGCATTGGACGACGTGCAAACCAAATGGCTCAACGCTTTGATTTCGGCGGAGCAATTCACATAAGTAATCACGATATGATTGGGATGGGCTTCGATGAATTTCTTAAAAATATCAGGCGGACAAGAATCGGCTAACGAACAACCGGCATTCAAATCAGGCAACAAAACCTTCTTCTTCGGATTCAATAATTTGGCGGTTTCGGCCATAAAATGTACGCCGGCAAACACTATCATATCGGCATTTACTTTTTCCGCTTCTTGCGACAATCCCAAACTGTCGCCCACATAATCGGCCACTTCCTGTATGTCGGGTTGCTGGTAATAATGCGCTAAAATAACCGCATGCTTCTCCTTTTTCAATCGGAGAATCTGCTCTTTTAAATTTTCCATAGGTGTATTGTAAGAAGCTACAAAATAAGGGCTGAAAAAAGCCATTTTCTATGACTTTAATCATATATCGCAACGGCCTTCAAGTCTTAATTTTGGAATTATTAAAATTAAAACACATTATTTATGAATGCTTTAGACCAAATAACTGTAGGAGAATTTGTAGCGGGTGATTTCCGAACCGCTGCGGTTTTCTCTAAATACGGCATCGATTTTTGCTGCAAAGGCAATAGAACTTTAGACGAAGTTTGCGAAAAAAAAGGACTCGATATCCATGTAGTACAAGACGAATTGAATGCCGTTTTAGAATCGAAATCGGATAACAACATCGATTTTAAATCTTGGCCAACCGACCTATTAATCGACTACATCGAAAAAACGCACCATCGTTATGTAGAAGAAAAATCGACCGCTTTATTATTCTATCTCGATAAACTATGCAAAGTACACGGCCAGCGCCATCCGGAACTGTTTGAAATCGCTTTACACTTTAAAATTTGCGCCGGAGAATTGGCCCAACACATGAAAAAAGAAGAGCTGATTTTGTTTCCGTTTGTCAAAAAGATGTTCTATGCCTTACGAGACAACACCGCCATCGAACAGCCACATTTTGGTACCGTTGACAATCCGATTACCATGATGCAACATGAGCATGAAAACGAAGGCGAACGCTTCCGTCTGATTGCCAAATTGACCAATGATTACAATCCGCCGGCCGATGCTTGTGAAACCTACCGCGTAACTTTTGCTATGCTGAAAGAATTTGAACAGGATTTACACAAGCACATCCACTTGGAAAACAATATTGTGTTCCCTAAAGCGCAGGCTATGGAAGCCAAGTTCAACCTCGCATAATTCTTACTAACCTAACCTAAAAAACCACGCTCATCATGGAAAAATATGTCATCAAAAGAAACGGAGATTATAAACCTTTTGAACCTTTTAAAATAAAGGATGCGATAGTCAAGAGCTTTACCAGCGTTTCGCTTCCGTTTGATGAGCGTGTTTTGGAAAAAGTAATGGGAACCATCGATGCCAAGGATACTTGGGCCGTTGAAGAAATTCAGGATACCATTGAAAAAATACTTTTCGAGCACCAGTATTTCACTGTGATGCGTTCGTTTATGTTGTACCGCCACACGCGAAAACTACAACGCGAACACGTGCAAGGATTGAACGACGACACAACTTATGTAGACAGCACCCAAACCATCGAAGAGTATATCGCACAAACCGATTGGCGCATTAATGCCAATGCCAACACTTCCTATTCCAATGCGGGCTTGGTGAACAATGTGGCCGGAAAAATCATTGCCAATTATTGGCTGGATAAAGTGTATGCCAAAGAAGAAGGTTACGCCCATCGCAACGGTGACATCCACATTCACGATTTGGATTGCTTAACCGGGTATTGCGCAGGTTGGAGTTTGAGGGTTTTACTCAACGACGGTTTCAACGGCGTTCGCGGTCGGGTGGAAAGCAAAGCACCTTCACATTTCCGAGAAGCCTTAGGACAAATGGCCAACTTCCTCGGAATTTTGCAAAGCGAATGGGCCGGTGCCCAAGCGTTCAGTTCGTTTGACACCTATTTAGCACCTTACGTTTTCAAAGACAATTTGTCATTTGAAGACGTACTTAAAGCCGTTCGCAGTTTTGTGTACAACCTTAATGTTCCCGCGCGTTGGGGCCAATCGCCGTTTACCAACATTACCTTAGATTGGGTTGTCCCCGCAGATTTAGCGACACAAGTCCCAACCAAAAACGACCAGCATTTATTTGAAAAAATTACAGATAAAAAAATCTTGGCACGTGCCCAAGAACGCGGCGTGGTAAGCTTAACCGAACTGCGTTACGAGCATTTTCAGGCCGAAATGAATCTGATTAACAAAGCCTATTATACGGTGATGACCGAAGGCGATGCCAACGGCCAACCGTTCACCTTCCCGATTCCGACCGTAAACATCACCGAAGATTTTGATTGGAACGGCGAAAACACCGAACTGCTGTTTGAAAACACGGCTAAAATCGGTTCTTCCTATTTCCAAAACTTTATCGGAAGTCAATATACTACAGACGAAAACGGCAACAAAATGGAAAACCCAAATGCCTACAAACCCAATGCGGTACGCAGTATGTGCTGTCGCTTGCAACTCGATTTGCGCGAATTGCTCAAACGCGGGAACGGTTTGTTTGGTAGTGCCGAAATGACCGGTAGCATTGGTGTAGTCACTATCAATATGGCTCGTTTGGGCTACTTATATGAAGGCGATAAAGAGGCGCTTTTCACCCGATTGGACGAACTGATGGTGTTGGCCAAATCGACTTTAGAGAAAAAACGACGATTCATACAGGAAATGTACGATAGAGGTTTATATCCTTACACCAAAAGGTATTTGCCGCATTTCCGCAATCATTTTTCCACCATTGGTGTCAACGGAATGAACGAAATGATTCGCAATTTCACCAATGACCAAGAAGACATTACCTCGCGTTTCGGCCATGAATTTTCGATGGAAATTTTAAACCACATCCGCAATCGCATGAAAGAATTCCAGGAAGCGACCGGAAATTTATACAACCTCGAAGCTACACCTGCGGAAGGCACTACCTATCGTTTCGCCAAAGAAGACAAAAAACGCTATCCGAACATTTTACAAGCGGGTAGCGACGACAATATTTATTACACCAACAGCTCTCAAATTCCGGTTGATTTTACCCAAGATCCGTTTGAAGCTTTATTAATGCAAGACGAATTGCAGTGCCAATACACCGGCGGCACCGTGTTGCACTTGTACATGAACGAGAGAATCAGCACTTCGGAAGCCTGTAAAAACTTTGTGAAAACCGTGCTGTCGAAATTCAAATTGCCTTACATCACCGTAACACCCGTTTTTAGTGTGTGTCCGGTGCACGGTTACCTCAACGGCGAACACGAATTTTGCCCGAAATGTGACGATGCTTTATTAGAAAAACTAAACCAAGATAACTATGAAAACCAACACTAACCTTGTTCTGGAGCAACACCAAGAACTACGCACCAAATGCCTGGTGTACACCCGTGTAATGGGCTACCATCGTCCGGTAGAAAGTTTCAACATCGGTAAAAAAGGCGAACACAAACAACGCCTGCACTTTAAAGAAAGCTGAGATGGTAAAATCGGTTAGCAATATAACACCGTTCACCCTGTTGGACTATCCGGATAAAACCGCCTGTATCTTGTGGTATGCCGGCTGTAATATGCGGTGTTTGTATTGCTATAATCCTGAGGTTGTTTTCGGGAAAGGAAAATTTACCTTTTCCGAAATGGTCTCCTTTTTGGAAACCCGGAAAGGCTTACTCGATGCTGTAGTATTTAGTGGCGGCGAATGTTTGCTCCACAAAGACATCGTCGAGCAAATTCAAACCGTTAAAGCGATGGGATTTTTGGTGAAAGTAGACACCAACGGCTCCAAACCCGAAGTACTGCAAAACTTACTGGAACAGGAATTAATTGATTATGTTGCCCTCGATTTCAAATCGACTAAAGAATCTTTCCATAGCATCACCCAGTCAGATTTGTTTGATCAATTCGAAAAATCGCTGCAGTTGTTGTTGGCAGCCAATATTACTTTTGAAGTGCGCACCACTTACCATTCGGAATTACTGGCCAAAGAAGAGCTCAACGAGATGATTGACTACCTGCAATACAACGAATACACGGGAACGTATTACATTCAACACTTCCGAAATAACGTCGAAACCATAGGCAAATTGCCGGATTCCCGAAATCGTTTGGAACACCAACTCCCCGAAAATCCGAAGCTGAAAATCAAATTTCGCTAAATTAAACGGTCTCTAAAACAGGAATCTGCATTTGATTGACTGCCGCTTTACACTGCTGTAATTGCTGCATTATGGCCTGTTTTTCCCGACTGAAATAATCGGTATTACTGAATAAATTCGAATAATACTCCATACCCGAAAGCAAATTGCTTTTAAACGCGCTCCATTTTTTAAGTTGGGCCGAGGTAAAGTCATCGGTAAATTGCTCCAATTCGTTTTTGAGGTAATCCACATACATCGTTAACTCTTTCACAAACATATGCGGACGATTATTGTTGGCTAAAACATTGGCATTACCGTAAATGTGTTTCACCATATCGGCCAAAGAAACCACGCGGTCAAAATACGCCAAATTCGGTCCCGGACAAATCACCACGCCTTGTTGCTGGCCTTTGACCTCCATCTCATTTTCCAAATACGACGCATTGGCCAAACCTACGCACAAACACGATTTCTCGAAGATTTTGGTTTGCTTTTGCTGAATTTCTGATTCTGATAATTGGTCTTTTTGCGCTTCCAATTCGGCCAATTTAATATCCTGATATTTTTTAGAAGCCGTACACATGCCTTGCGGGTCGTATTCTTTGTTGAGCGCCAAAAACTTTTTCGGACACGAACTTCCGGCTTTGTTTTCATCGATGCGTTTTTGTTTCCAAAGGTCATTGCTCATCCCTTTTACCGTGTTGAACAATACGCCGAGTGGCGAAATATCGCTTAAATAAAAATCTTTTTCTTTCGCTTGAGCCAACAGCGTTCGGGTGGCTTCATCTACCGAAGTCGCTTCAGGAACCAATAAAAACGGCGAACCCCAACCTACAGCGTCCATGTCAAAATGCTGTAGTAAAAACTCGTGTTCTTCAGCCGTGCCAACGCCGCCTTGGGCAGTGATTTTTAAGTCGAATGGCATCGTCGGAACGGGCAAATTTTTCGCTTGCAAAGCTTTAACCATCAGTTCATGTGCTGATTGGATGAGTTGCTCTTTTTTGGATTTGAATTCTTCTAAAATCGGACCCATTAAAAATCCGTCGGTAGCAAAAGCATGGCCACCGCAATTCAAACCCGATTCGATGCGGTATTCCGACACCCAAAGGCCTTTTTTGGCCAAGAAATTCCCTTGTATCATGGCCGAACGAAAATCGCTCACCTTCAGTATAATTTTCTTTTGCAACTGTCCCTCGGCATCCGGATAAAACACCGGAAACTGTTCGAAATAGCTGTATAGTCTCGGATTCATACCGGCCGAAAGGACTACGGACGAAGTAAGATTACTTTCGGCAAAACCGCGCAATGACGCATGCGCATCGTTGAATTCCACCGGCAAAGGTTCATTTTTATCGTAATTCTCTTTATCCACTTTGGTCATGATATTCACATCAATACTGCCCGGCGCAAAGTGTTCGGCCAAGTAATTTTTGATGTTTTCTTTAAAAGTTAACCCCTCAGCCGCCAGCTTTTGCAAGCCATTTTTAAACTCCGATTGGTTGGGTAACATCGCAATGTAATTGTCCAAAGTGGATTTGTTTTCCGCCAATTCAGTTTTAAAACGTTCGAATTTGTCTTTCACCACGGTATCGACCAAGTTCAAGTAATGCTTGATACGTTCGGCGCGGTAATCTTGACATTTTTGGGTAATTTCACGATAAGGCAAACTGAATTTTCGGCTGTAAAAGGCACGCATTTTTTCAATCAGTTCATCATCGGTAATAGAAATTACAGAGGAAATGCCGTAATGTGCCACGCGTATCGGGCTGTCTATCGTATAGGCCAATCCCATAACGGGTATGTGGAAGGTGTGGACGTTTTTAGTAGTCATGTAGTACGTATTAATAAGGGGCGAATTTTGTGAAATCATTCGGGAAAAAGTATGATATATGTCATTTCCAACGATTATTTAAAGGATAGGCGCAAACCGTTGAGCAATTCGAATACGATGCGGTATAGGCCGATAAAAATGCCCAACCCGAATAGTACAAAAAGCAGATAAAACCAATGCATATCGTCTTGGAATTGGCTAAAAGACAAGGCTTGATTGAAGAAGGTCCAATGTGCCTTTTGAACACCCATCAATAACAAACAGCACCAAAACAGCACAAAGGAAGTTTGAAACAGGCGAATGCCGAATCGAATTTTTGATACTGAAAACGAATACTGATTCGATTCGAGTATATAAGTTACGGAAGAGAGCAAAATTAACGTATTGATTCCAATAGTCGTTCCCATAGAATGCGCTACAGTAATGTGCGTTCCATGGGTAAACAAATTAATCGCCGGAATCGAAATGAGCAGCGCCAAAATGATGTTGAGAAACACCCAAAAATCGGCCAAGCGCATGAATTGGTAAGCCATAAGAAAACGGATTGACGGTGCTTTGGCTAAATTCTTTTTCCAGTCGTAAATAATAGACGCCAAAATAATCCATTCGGTCATGCTGATGCCGTAAGCAAGATAGCGAATCCAAGGCGCGGTTGGCACTATATATACATGATGTGCCCAGCCAAACATGAGGTTAGTTAAGCCCAAAAAGTAAAAGAAAAACGCCTTGACCGAAGTAGCATAACGTTCATCTTGGCTGATTTTGGCCATGACAAAAATGGCAGTACCGTAAACCAACATATTCCATGAACCTACATAGGAACCGCCGGCCTTCCATTGCAATGCTGTGTTTTGTATGAAATGCGATTTAAAATAAGGCAACAACCACAAATGGGCTTCGGTGAAATGGTAAATCATCATCACAATTCCGGTGGCCCACATCCAATAATACACCGGCCAGGTTTTGAAAGTGGCAGCTAATGTTTTAAAGTAATTGATGCCGAATAACAGCCATCCTGAAACAATGGGAAAATAGAAATAACTCGGAAATTCCAAGTATTCTTTTCCGGCAAAGTTTCGTAACAAATAAGATAAAGCAATACCAAATCCCGTCAGGATAAAAATCCAAAAATGCGCTTTAACCCAATACGATTCGGATAACGAATGCGCCTTATTTCGACTCAGATAATAATAAATCCCGCCGGTAGCCGTGAGCAAAACCCAGGACACCACAAAGAGTGTGTGCAACGGTCGCAGCGCCGTAAACGGTAAAGTTTCTTTGATAAAATCGGGAACAACATACTGAAAACCAGCGAGTAATCCGCAAAGCAAACCCAACAACAACGACAACAATCCGACAGCAATAAAGTAAAACGGGTAGCGACTAGTGTTCATAGGTTTCCTTTTTATATTGGACTTTTACCCAACCGTCAGGCTTAATCGTGGCTTCGGTGTTGGGATAAGTGCCGGTTTGATCTACTTCCATCAAAAACTGCAGTAATTCTTCCTTTTCAGTTTCGTTGAAATCAAATCGCGGCATGGCTTTGACACCGCTGTTAAACATCGATTTCAAATACTGCTCATCTGCTTTTCTAAAAGAATATACATTGGTCAAATCGGGTCCGAGATAACCGCCCAATCCGTACAATTGGTGACAAGCATTACAATTGTTTTCCCGCCAATGTTTTTCGCCTTGCAGGGCTTTTTCGGAAAGTTGGATTGTCCCATAGTCCGATTGGGTGGTGTAAAGGGTGTAATTGTAAGCTGCAAACAGTAGCAACAACAGTAGTAAAACAAGCAGGTATTTTCCGTGAGAAAACATAATAAAGGCTTTGAAATAGAAGTACAAAGAGAAGCAAAGAAAGTGTCTTGATTTATGATTTTAATCACAAAAAAGGCGTGAATGACAACTTCCACGCCTTTTCTCTTTCAAAAAAGAAAAACAAGATTTGAATTAATAATTATCCTATTTTGGAAGTAAAACATCACCAATCACGTGAATAATGCCATTGGAAGTTTCTATAGAAGCAACAATTTCAGAACCGTTAACAAAGGTTTTTTCGCCTTGTTTGGTAATTTTTACCTTACCGCCAAATACCATGTCAAACTCTTGACCGTCTTGCATGTACTCCGGTTTCAAAACACCTACATAGGTATGGTAGCCTAAAACATTTTGCAAATCGGTTTTTTTCTCCGGTTTCAACAAGCCTTCCACCGTTCCGGCAGGCAATTTATCAAAAGCGGCATTGGTTGGCGCAAACACCGTAAACGGTCCGGCATTGCTTAATGAGGTAACCAATTCGGCAGCTTTAACAGCCGCCACTAAAGTAGTGTGGTCTTTACTGCCGGAAGCGACCTGAACGATATTCGGGTTGGAAGTTTCATCTACTACGCCTTCTTGACCTACGTTTTGGGTTGGTGTACTTTCGGTGGTTTCGGTTGGGGTTTCGCTGCTTTGTTTACAACCTACGGCCGCAAAAAAGCAAGCTAAAAGCAAAATTTTGATGGAATTTTTCATAATAATAAATACTTGGTTTATGCATACAAAGTACCTAACTATGAAACAGTTATTTTATGATTGTACTCATAAAACCGGGGGAATTTTAACTTTTTTTATAGAATAATAGGCTGTAACCGCAATTCCGAGAACCAACAATACTGCCACGGCAAAAAGCAACTCATTCACCATAGGAATTAAAGTGTAACTGAAGGAAGCGACACCTTGAACCGCCAGGACCAATTCGTTTAAAAAAACGCCTACAGAAAACAAAATAATCCCAAACTTAATGGGTTTGCTGATGTAGAAATAATGGTTTACATAAATATAGAACAACAAAAACAAACTAATCACCGCCAACAATACCAAATGCAAATAAGCAATGACTATCGGTCGGAAACCAAAAGCCAACTGACTCAAAGCCGGAATGGTGGAACCGAGTTGCAATACTATTTTAATGCTGCAAGCCACTGCAACAAACAATATGATGTAACGTAAAAAGAACGGATAATTTTCAAAATAACCTTTTCGGGTTCGGGCCAAAACAACCAGCAGTTTGAACCAGGCATAACTTTGAACAAAAGCTGCCACTACGGTTAAAACATAAAGCCAAATTGGTAAGTTTAGCCATAAAGTCGATAAAAAATATGCCGGGATACAAGCCGCAAAAAACAACCAAAACACTTTTTTAAAGAAAGGATGCTCTGTTGATTTCAGGTTAAAAAAATGGAAAAGCAATCCCACACAGGCAAATAAAAACCAACCGTTGTATTGGAAGTGCAAATAATAATAAATGGAAGCCAAATACTCGTTTTGGTGAATGTTTTTAGTAATCATCATAAAGGCCAAAACAAAAGTCCCAAAGGAAGAAATCACATTGAAGAAAATTGCTGCTTTAAACCAATGCACCGAAAGCCATTCCGGGTTAACCTGTTTCAAATCTTTCCAAAATTGGTAGCCGAAAACATAAGCCACTACAATAGAAGCTGTAGAAAATACAATCGATAAAGCAGCATACCCTTGGATGATGAAAAACACCAACATCCCATAAGCGCAAATCAAATTGGCTGTCAATAAGGTGTTATACGAAAACGTCCTTTTCATTTTTGTCACCCTGAGCGCAGTCGAAGGGCCTCTCTTCTCCAAAAACCCAACCATCAACACCATTAAAGTATGGCTGATCCAACCGGCAAATGCAAAATGAGAATGAGAATGTTGTAAGTTCTTTTGGTTGAAAAGCGGAAACTCAAAACCTATTTTGTAACGCATTAACAAGCCAAGTAATGCTACCAGTAACAAATTGAACAATGAAAATTGCAACCAGAACTTAGCCTTAAAGTGCATTAGAAATATATTTTATGGTTAATGATGTCTACCTTTTTTTCCTTGGCCATTTTCGATAAAGCGCGAATCACCGTTTCTACTCTTAACCCTGTAAAGTTGGCTATCTCTTGTCGGGTAAACGGAATTTGCTCTTTTTCGTTGGAACATTTTCCTTTTTTATGTGCGTTTAAAAACGCCAGTATTCTAAACTCGGGCTTTTGATTGATGATATCTTTCGAGGTCATCGCTTTAGAATGAATCCGGCGCGACATTTGTACTAAAAACTGTTTTTGTATGCTTGGATATTCCTCCAATATTTTCAGAAACTTGTCTTTCGACAACTTCACAATTACGCTATCCTGAAAAGCTTCTGCTGTAGACGGATAACACTCATCAATAAACAAAGGCGGTTCTCCAAAACTTTGTCCATTGGAAAAATACCCTTGCGTAAATTCTTTGCCCTCTTCGTTTGAGTTGTACATCCTAATGTTGCCCTCTACAATTTGATAATAAAAATTGGCCGTTTCATCTTCACAAAAAATCATCTCGCCTTTTTTATATTCCTTAGCAATGGCACCCCAAGTATAGAGTAAATCTAAGTCTATTTGCATAATTGATTTTGAGTGTTTTAAGCTAAAACCCCTTATTTCATAAGGCTTTACAGCTAATGGTTACAAATTTAGTTTTAACGAAAATACTAAAAATATGACTGAAATCATACAAATAGAGGTTTTTTAACTCCTATCTTTGTCTCATGAAAAAGTTAATAATCATAGTGGCACTTGTGATGTTCGCAAAACCGATACTCCCGGTGGCCGACTATATTATTAATTACGATTACATCTCAAAAGTGCTTTGTGAAAACAAAGCCAAACCCGAATTAGAATGTAACGGAAAGTGTCAGTTAATGAAAGAATTGGCCAAAGCTTCGGAACAGGAAAAACCAATTACCCCGGTAAAAAAAATCCAAGTACAAGAAACCGAAGTGCTGTTCTTTCAGGAAATCCAACCGTTATTGACTGGACAAACTTTTTTTCAGCATAAAAATGCTATTGGCAACCACTACGCCAATCTTTACTTTCACTTAGCGAGTGGTTCCGTTTTCCATCCGCCTACTTTCTCGGCTTAATCCTTACCGTTTTTATCAATCTTACTGAGGTTGACCGGACGATTTATGTCCGAATCGCATTGGAAAATCTTCCAATCAAATCTTTATTATTTAAACTTTACAATCATGAAAACCTTATTAAAATATACGCTTTCCTTATTCTTATTGGCCTTAACCCTTACTTCTTGTTCTTCGGACGACAGCAATCCGGCAACCGACGAATTAGCCAACCTAACCAAATTCAAAGAATTCGCTAACGAAACCCATACTGTCGAATTGTATTCCCACATGGGCAGCTTGGAACAAGGCTATAACGAAATCGCCTTACGCATCAAAGACAACGCCTCCGGCGACTACGTAAAAAATGCCGAAGTCAATTGGATGCCTATCATGCACATGACCATGATGAACCACTCTTGCCCTAAATCGGCCGTAGAAAAAGTGACTACAAACGGCACCTTATACCAAGGTTATATCGTATTCCAAATGGCGCAAAATGCTACAGAATATTGGGACTTAAGAGTAGATTACACCATCAATGGCGCTGCCTACTCTGCCACTTCAGTTATTGATGTTCCGGCTGCTGTTAAACGTCGTGTTAATACTTTTATGGGAACCGACGGCACCAAATACATCGTGGCCTATGCCGAACCACACCACCCAAAAGTAGCCGTTAACGATGTAGTTTTCGGCGTATGGAAAATGCAAGACATGATGAACTTCCCGGTAGTAGATGGTTACACCGTAAAAATCGATCCGAGAATGCCAAGTATGGGCAACCACAGTTCTCCGAATAATGTAGATGCTACGCAAAAAACAACCGGTGGTTTGTACGAAGGCAAACTATCGCTAACCATGACGGGTTACTGGAAAATCAACTTACAATTGTTGAATGCCGAAGGTACTGTTTTAAAAGGCGAAGCCATCACCGACACCGTGTTGGAAAGCAGCATTTTCTTCGAAGTCGAATTCTAAAAAATCCACTCCAAAAGGTCTTGCTTCTAAAAGGGTAAGACCTTTAAAATCTAATCGTGATGAAAAATCTATTCTTGTTGCTGTTGTGCAGTGGCTTCTTTTCGTATGCCCAAGAAACCAAAGATTCCTTGGTGCCTAAAGACTTAAAAGAAGTGATTGTCATCGGCAAAAAAACACAAATCCACGAAAAACAAAGCAAATCGCTGGCTACTATCGATGAGTTTCTCGACAAAGGAAGCAAAGTCGATTTGGTCAAACGCGGCGCTTATGCTTGGGAACCGCTCATCAATAGTATGGCCACCGAACGCACGCTAATCACCATAGACGGCATGCGCATTTTTGGCGCTTGTACAGATAAAATGGATCCGATTACTTCCTATGTAGAAGTCTCTAATTTATCGGAAGCTACCATAAAATCCGGGCAGCAAGGCTCGTGTTTCGGGTCAACCATTGGTGGTGCTATCGATTTAAAACGAAGCCAAAACCGTTTCGGAAGTCAGAAATGGGATTTCGCCCTCAACACCGGTTTCGAAACCAACAACCGTCAGAAAATTATGGGCTCTTCTGTTAATTATACTGACAGTACGTATTATGTGGATACCGATGTCATGTTCCGCGAAGCCGATAACTACGCCGCCGGAAACAACCGCGAAATTTTGTATTCTCAATTTCGAAAACTGAATTTCTTGGGTACCGCAGGGTTCAAATTCTTTACCAACAAACTACTGGAAGCTTCCGTCATTTACGACAAAGCCACCGATGTAGGTTATCCGGCCTTACCCATGGACGTATCTCTGGCAGAAGCGTTAATTACCTCTCTGAAATATGTCGTAGTTCCGAAATCGTCCTTAGTGAAAGATTGGGAAACCAAAGTGTATTTCAACACCATCACCCATCGTATGGACGATACCACGCGACCATCAGTTCCCATTCACATGGACATGCCCGGCTGGAGCAAAACATTCGGAATGTATTCTAAAGCGACGGCCGTCAAAAACAACCACCATTTTTTGGTGAACCTCAATGCGTTTTACAACCAATCGGTGGCCGAAATGACCATGTATCCAAGCGACCCGAACGAAAACCTGATGTTCATGTACACTTGGCCCGATGTGCGCACCTTATACACCGGTTTGTTTGCCGAAGACCAATGGGTTTTCAACTGCCACTCGGGACTAAAGTTATCAGTGGCTGCCGGAAGCCATACCAACGATGTGGCGAGTGATTTTGGCTTACAAAGTCTGCAAATCTTTTACCCGGAGATGGCACGTCAAAAAACGCGTTTTCTCAAAAGCATCGCCGCCCATTATAACTACCACAAAAGCGAATGGGAATACGGTTTTGGTTTGGGTTATGGCGAAAGAGCGCCGTCGGTTTCGGAAGGTTACGGTTTTTACCTCTTCAACAGTTCCGACCGTTTTGATTATGTAGGCAATCCGAACCTAAGTAACGAAAAATCGATCGAAACCCATGCGTTCATCGGCTATAAAAAAGAAAAAATCAGCACCAAAATCAGCAGTTCTTTTTTTCGCATTTCGGATTATATCATTGGGACGCCCGACGTTTCTTTAGTCCCTATGACCATAGGCGCCAGCGGTGTAAAATTGTACACCGCTTTATCCTTTGCTACGATTTTTAACGTCGATTGGAATTCGGAATTCACCTTAAGCAAATCGCTGAAATGGAATTTCGGCTTGTTGTACAGTGTCGGCAAAGACAGCAACGGTAATAACCTTCCGTTGATTAATCCGCTCAGTTACAAAACCGCTTTGACGTTCACCAAACCCAAATACAATGCGGCTGTAGAATGCGTTGGAAACACCGCTCAAACCCATTACGGTTCGGTGTACGGCGAAACCAATACCGCCGATTTTGTGTTGTTGAATGCCAATTTCGGATACAAGTTTGTGTTTTCCGGCAGCCGTTTGTACACCAAAATAGGCGTCGAAAATATACTGGACGCCTATTACACCTCTTATGCCGACTGGAACAAAGTGCCCCGTATGGGAAGAAATATTTTTGTGAACTTCAATTTCAATCTGTAATGACCACGTAACACAAACGCATTTTTCATTACTTTAGCTTTTCAATTCAATCAAAAATATAAATGAGAAATGCAACCCTTACCTTGCTGGCAGCCTTATGTTTAGCTTCCTGCAGCCAAAAAGAACTCACTTCGGGTATCAATAAAAAAAACATGGATACGCTGGTAAAACCCGGCGATAACTTTGCGATGTACGTCAATGGCGCTTGGATGAAAACCGCCAAGATTCCGGCCGACAAATCGTCTTACGGCGCGTTCGACATGCTGTACGACCAATCGCAAAAAGACGTCAAAGCTATTATTGAAGAAGCCGCCAAAGGCAACAATGCCGAAGGTACCGACGAACAAAAAATAGGCGATTACTACGCCTCGTTCATGGACCGCAAAGGCCGTGATGCTAAAGGAATTGCGCCCATCCAACCGGAGTTAAAAGCCATTGATGCTATTGCTTCTTACGATGACTTGGCTGCTTATTTCGGGAAAGCCAACCGTGCCGGTGTATCTATTCCGTTTTCCGTATCGGTGATGTCGGATTTTAAAGATCCAACCAAACACACCTTAATCACTTGGCAAGGTGGCTTGGGCCTACCGGAACGCGAGTACTATTTGGCAACCGATGCCAAAATGACCGAAATCCGTCAAAAATATGTGGCCCACATCGAAAAGATGTTCCAACTAACCAACATGCCAAATCCTGCCGAAAGTGCGGCTAAAATTATGGCGCTGGAAACCGCATTGGCCAGCCAACAAATGAAAAAAGAAGACACGCGCGACATTGTGAAATTGTACAACGTGTATGCGGTAAAAGACTTAAAAACCTTGATGCACGACTTCAATTGGACGGCCATGCTGAAAAATGCAGGAGTTGACCGTGAAAAGAAATTGGTAGTAACCCAAGTGGATTATACTAAAAGCTTGAACAACCTCATCAAAAACACACCTATCGACACTTGGAAAACCTATTTAAAATGGGGCGTGATTAATGGTTCTGCCGGATTATTAACCACGGCACTCGACAAACAAAACTTCGAGTTCTATGGTAAAAACTTATACGGCACCGAAAGCCAACAAGAAGATTGGAAACGCGCCGTAGAAATGGTGAACGGTGGTTTAGGCGAAGTAGTGGGGAAAGTGTACGTTAAAAAACACTTCTCTCCGGAAGCCAAAGAGCGCATGACGCAAATGGTGAAAAACCTATTGAAAGCCTACGCCGAAAGCATCAAAACCCTCGATTGGATGAGTGCCGCTACTAAAAAAGAAGCCTTGAAAAAGGTAGATAATTTTATGATTAAAATTGGCTACCCCGACAAATGGCGCGACTACTCGGCCCTAAAAATTGACAAAAACGATTTGTACGGCAACGCGGCCCGTGCGACCGAATTTGAATACAACCGCAACTTGGCCAAATTGGGCAAACCCGTGGACCGCGCCGAATGGGGCATGAACCCACAAACGGTAAATGCATACTACAACCCATCGCTGAACGAAATTGTATTCCCGGCGGCCATTTTAAAACCGCCTTTCTTTGATTTAAATGCAGACGATGCGGTAAACTACGGTGGAATCGGAGCCGTTATCGGACACGAAATTGGTCACGGTTTTGACGACCAGGGCAGCGCATTTGACGGCACCGGAACGATGAAAAACTGGTGGACACCACAGGACTTAGCCGCCTTTAAAAAGAGAACCTCGGCTTTGGTTGAGCAATACAACAGCTTTAAAGCCTTCCCTGATTTAAATGTGAACGGCGAATTTACCCTAGGCGAAAACATAGGCGACTTGGGTGGACTAAGCATTGCCATCAAAGCCTACAAAGCCACATTAAACGGCAAAGAAGCACAGGTAATGGACGGCTTTACGGGTATGCAACGCGTGTTCTTAGGCTGGGGACAAGTATGGGCCGAGAAAATCCGCGAGGAAGCGTTGCGCAGTCAAATTGCCAACGACCCACACTCGCCGGCACTTTTCCGTGTAAACGGTACCATACGCAACGTACCGGAATTTTACGAAGCGTTCAACGTAAAACCGGGCGATTCGTTGTACTTAGCGCCTGAACAACGCGTGAAGATTTGGTAAAAGAAAATTAATTTTGATAGAAACCCTGACGGAAACGTTGGGGTTTTTTGTTGGGAAAAACTAGATTTCTTTAATACCTATTGATTTAAGAAAATTAAAAGTCCCATCATAAATCATAGAGGGTCTTGTTAAATCTTCATCATTTCCATGTGGAATAAAAATTATCATTCCTTGTCTTGCTCTTGTCAATAATACTCTATACGAGTTAATTAAGTATTTAATTCTTTCTGTATTAGTATTGTTTTTCCAAGTAGTTCCAGTAAACTTCTTATAATTCCATTGATTTTTATCATAATAAAAATCTCCATCCCAAGCTACACAAGTCCAATCTAATTCTAAACCTTGAATATCAAATTCTGTTGCAACTTCTTCTAAAAAAAATGAAGAACGAATATCATCTTTATCATTTAGAAACCAAATTGGAGCATCTATCTTAGCTTTTACATTTAAGCCTAAAGGTCTTAATCTTATAGCGCCTGACGAAGCTACTATACCTATTCTCTCATTTCCTCTAGCCTTTTGGTTTAGCCATTTTTTTGCTTTTTCTAGATCCCGTGTAATTCTAATTGGATAGTCATTTTCAATATATAAATTGTAAATATCCTTAGCCTCTGAAAGATTATTACTTATAATTTGCTGAATAAAATTAGATAATTGTGCACTTCTAAATGACCTCAAAGAAACCGACAAATGCAATTCGTCTTTTTTCTCTGCATTTATGTTCTTTAAGATTGTTAAAACATTTTTGTCTTGTATATAATTATAGTCCTCAATGATTTTAGAGGAATAATAAATGTTCCAATCTCTAAAACCGTTTTCAAACGGTCTTATCCATTCTTCTAGACCAGCTTCTCCTGTGTTTATCTCCTGCCCGCCTCCAATCAAACAAACTATTGTACACCAATCTTTATGTCTATTCATTACTTCTATTAAAAACTCAGGTTCTGATTTGTTGAAATCAGAATTTCCTTTATTTCTTTTCATAAAACTAGAAGCTTGTTCCTTAGTCCATGCTCTTTGAGCTTCATCAAATATTGTAACCTTTTCAATCGGGGCCTTATCATCTTTTAAAGATGCATCTCTAAAGTGATGAATGTTCTGTATAAATGATTTCACTTGTGATTTGGCACTTTCTTTTGACAAAATCTCACCAAATTCTTTTGCATTTTTGACTTTGTCTCGTGCTAATGCCTCCCTCAAAACATCAACTAAAGGTCCGTTACCCGACAAAAAAACAGCATGTTCTTCTTCTTCATAATTTGAACGTAAATTAGCAATATTTAAACCTGCCAATGTTTTTCCAGCACCGGGAACTCCAGTGATAAAGCAGATAGATTTTTTATTATTCTCTTTTGAAAAATCAATTATATCAGAGATACAATTTGAAGTCACTGATAGGTTTTCCGCTCCAGAATCACTTCTAGAAATTTCTGCTACATTATGTTTTTTATAAAGGGCTGTCGCAGCTTCAATAATTGTTGGTGTTGGTTTGTATATGGATTGCTCCCAAAACTTAACATCTATCTTTTCATAAGATTTTAAATGCTGAATTGTATTATCAATTACGTCTTTGAGATTGCTTGAATTTGCACAAATAGTTTGATGTAAATTATCAAGACTTTTATGATAATTGTTTATAACAGAAGGTGCTTTGTCTGCAATTAAGACAGGTATTAAATTTTGATTATGACTTCCTTCATGAAAATTATTCAAATCCAATCCATAATCAAAAGCTTGCTCTTTAGCATATTTATCATATAAATCAGAGCCAATTTTAAACTCTAAAACGAAAATACAATTATCAATAATTACAATATTATCAACCCTTTTTCCCATTCTAGGGATTGTAAATTCGAAGTAAATTCTACCACTGAAGAAAGAGAGGGATTGCTTTAAAATTTCAATTTGTTTTTTCCATGCATTAGATTGTTGGATAGTTAATTTGTTCAAATCATAATTGCCTGAAATCTTTCCATAAATAGAATTATTATCTTCTTTTACAAACTCATCAATAGAGCTAGAATAATAAGCCCTATTCATCGAACAAATCTTTTATTTTAACATCTAGTGCTTTTGCTAATTTTTCAACCACTTCAATAGAAACATTGCGCTCTCCTTTTTCAATTGTTGGCAAATAGGTTCTATCAATTTCGGCCAAATTGGCTAACTTCTCTTGCGATAACCCCTTTTGTTTTCGCAATTCTTTAATTTTTATTCCAAATCGTTGTTTAATATCCATGTTAACAAAATTTGAAAAATGTAGACTTTAAAACAACGGAGTATAGTCCGGTTTTTTTTACTTTTGGTAATATTTTTCTTTATATGGGCTATGTAGTTGAAATCATCTTTGGAAAGGACGAGGTAAAAAAACACCATCGTGTTGAAAAATTTAATGACTATGAGAATTTAATTCATAAGAAGAAATTTGAATTTGAAACCTTAGCTGAAAGAAATGCATTCTACAAAGGGTTGTCAGAATCTAATGGATGGGTAGAATTCGAAATCATCAAAGAGATTCAAACAAAACAAACACCTAAAGAAGAAGAGTTTAACTATTGGAGGTTCATTGAAAAATATTATCCCAATTATTACCATTGTAATAATGTATTATTAAGCGATATCTTAACAAGAAAACTAGATGGCGAAGAAATCTGCGAAAAAGATGAAGAGTGCATCAAAGACTGGGATGTTAGAAAAGAACTAATGGAACTTGACAAAGAACTTTTGGGAAAAGCTTTTGAAAACTATTTTAATCAAATTTATCCCAAGCCCAAATAATTCTCCGATGGATTTGAAGGAAGTGCGATTCCTCCTCTTTCGGAATGACAAATCAATACCCGCTCTCCTGCCTCCTCCCTATCTGCGCCCTACTTACTATATGAGTACTATATCAAAACATACATTATGTCAAATAGCATAGGATAACTATAAATTTTATTACATTTGGGTACCTAAGACGCTTATCATGAAAAAGTTAATCCTGCTTTTACTAGTGTTAGGGCTGCCGTTGGCCAGCCTCTCCCAAATCACCCTCACCAACACCGCCGAAATCGCCAAAATCAAACAAGGCACTACCTACTTCGCCATGAAAGATCCGGGGTCGCCTGCGGCAGCGGGGTATGTGGCGGCCATTAAAAAAGCGTGGTCACTTAGTAAAGTGGAGTGTATTAAATATACAGAGGTAGAAAAAAACATCGCCCCCAACAACAGCTTTGTCACCCTGGGCGCTAACATGACTACCTCCAACAGCACCTTGGCTTCCACCGAAACCCGCATGTATTTGGAACTGTGGACCACCAACGGCAAATTCACCTACGACCCAAAGAAAAGAAGACATTTCAATCAAGCCGATAAAATAGTGGTGGCCACTGTGGAACTCTTCGCCGATTACTATGCGCAAAACAATCCGAGTGCGATGTATAAAATGGAGTATGACGCCACCGGCCATTTTAAAAACTGGGGCGCCGGTGTGCTGAGCAACTACCTGCAACAACTTTGTACTTTACTGGAAAAAGGCAATGAATGCACCGCCAAAACCGAAATAGCCAACCCTGTCGAACTCCAAAAAATGGCTTCAACCACGCTTTTCATCCCCGATTATGTACTGACCAAGTTCTCTAAAAATTCCGACGACGAGAGTAAAAAGTACTCCGAAAAAGAAATCTTCACCGACCTTACACTCTCGTATAAAATCTTAAACCTTGCCGAACTCAACGAAAAAATCACCAACAGCACTGCGCCCTTTTATTATTTACTGTTCGTAAAAACACCTACGGAGAAATTCGTGACGGTTACCCAATCACAAACCGGTGAGATAATTTACTTGGCACATACGGCTTCGGCGACCAACTTTAAAAGTGCCGACTTAAAAGAATTACAAAAAGGAAGTGCTGTAAAAAAGTAGTCCCCGCAACGCCCAATACTTTTGCGGGGACCTAACTAAAAAAATCACATTACTCTACTTAACAACTGTTCACCTCTTCATTTAAAATCGGTGTAGTATCATCTTATTTGTTCAGCAACTTAAGGACACTGAACTTGTTGTTTCAAATTCTCTAAACCCGGAAAATAAAGCACTTCTGTAGAGGTTAATTTTGTTGACCCTTCCTCCTCTGTTAAGGGAAAAACTGTAGAGGAGGAATTTAATTAGGTCGGGGGAATGAATTGTGGTATTGGTATTAACTTTTTTTGTGACAGAAGTGCTGTTTAACACTGTGTTTGTATTTGTGGGGATAGTGTTAAAAGACTCATTAGCGGCCTTATTCCGGTTATATTTAGTTTGAATTTTACAAAAAAATGTTAGTCGGTTTTCGGTGTTTAGTAAAAACCGACTAACAGTTGGAATCATTTTAATTAATCTTTTGATGTGTACATCTTTTGTCATAAAAAGATAATTCCGAGTTTGCGTTTTGTTTGACAATAACAAATATGGATAAGAAAACTAAATTTTCTGAGATTATTCGACTAAGGGCTTTATTGCTTAGCCGAAAAGATGCTTTTTTTAGACGAATGCAACGCAAAACTGAGTCTAAAACGTATCGAAGAAACGTGAAAGATGCACTTCTCAAAATACATCGTGAAAATCTTGGTTGCCATAAAATAAAAGTTCAACCAATGTTATGCAGTAAATGTAAATAAAAACAAAATCCAATCAACTACAACGCCTTTTCCCTTATCCTTTACTCCTCCAACAACAAATTCGCCAACGCATTATCGCGCCCGTAAATGTCTTTGTGGAAATTCACCAAGCCGTCATCGTCAACCCAAGCGGTAAAATAGCCAATGTAAACCGGGATTTTATTTTTTAAGGTGTACCATTTTTCTTTGCCGCTGTTCATGGCAGCGTCTATTTTTTCCGGCGTCCAATTCGGGTCATCTTGCAAAATCAAATTGGCCAGTTCTTTTGGCTTTTGTACTCGAATACAGCCATGACTAAAGGCTCTTTTTTCCTGACTGAATAAATTTTTTGACGGTGTATCGTGCAAATAAATATTATTAGAATTGGGAAATAAAAACTTCACCAAACCCAACGAATTATTCGGACCGGGTTTCTGACGGATATTGTTGCCATTCCATTCCATATTGTGTTTGGCCAAATAATCCTTATTCTTTTTAATGGCCGGAAGTATCTCTTTGTCGCGGATGCTTTTCGGCACATTCCAATACGGACTGAACACTATATAGCTCATCATCCCACTGAATATTACCGTTTCGTTGAGTGCCGTTCCCACCACAACATTCGAAACCAATGCGGCTTTCCCTTCTTTAAAATAAGTCAAACGATAGGACGGAATATTCACCACAATAAATTCTTTTGCCTTAGTCAAATCGGTCGATATCCAACGACAGCGTTCCATATTGACCATAATGGTTTTGATGCGGTCGCTAATCGGAACATTCATTTCCGAAATGTGTTTCGGTAAGATGATTTTATCTTCGGAAAAACCGTTGCGCTTTTTGTACTTCAAAATGGCTTCTTGCAGCGATTCGTCATAAATATTACTTTTAGAATCAGCGGCTATATCATTAGTCAAGAACATTCGCTTTCTGATTTGCACTACCATATCGGAAGTGTCGCCCGGATTAAGTTGCTTGAATTCGGCCGGCATTGCAATAGCTTCCCAACCGCCGTTTTTTTCAATAGTTCTATACCGCTGCAAAACGGCTCTCAACTTGTAATATTGTCCTATCAACTTGGCATTATTATCTATTAGCTTAGGATCCAATAAAATAGAGTCCAGATACTGACCGTAAGACAATTTCTTTCTCGGCAAATACCAACCCAACTCTTCCACTTTGGCGTTGTCTATGCCTTGCAGTACTTTGTTAGTGTAATAAAAATAATAGTTGGTCAGGAACAATTCTACCTCAACGTTGGGTTTCGTATTGGTTTTAGGAAACAAGCCATCTAAAATTTCCTTGTAAGGTACTTTCGCCTGAACGCCTTCTTCAAACAAATTATTCATTTTGTTGTAGATGACTTCGGCCGTTTCTTTGCGCCCTTTCTTGTCATACCAGAGATAGGCAAATTGGTTGTTACGATACAAATCAACCGCTTGTTTTTGGTACAAAACCAACTTCGGATATTTGGCGTAAAAAGCAGCAACAGCTGTACTGTCAAACGACAACGAAACTTCTTCAAAGTGGAATTGTGTCTTCGTTAATGTTGCAGCGTTATCTGCCTTTTCTTTATGGGCACAATACCAACTCGTCAGAGAAAATCCGAGTAAAATAAGCAAGACCAGTCCGATAAACCACTCTCTTTTTTTCATACGGGGCAGAATTATTTTTATAAAAATACAAAAACTAATCGCTAGTAACTAATGGAACACTTATATTTACTTGTCGAATCCAAATTGTAAAACCATGAAAAGATACTGTTTAGGACTTATGATATTCGTTAGTCTTGTTACCTTCGGGCAAACTTCAAAAACCGAAACACCTGCTAATGTCAAGAAAAAAATCGAAGTCATATTAGACAATTGGCACAAAGCCGCCGCCGAAGCGAACTTTCAAAACTATTTTGAGGCAATCGCCGATGATGGTATTTTTATCGGAACCGATGCCACGGAAAATTGGAACAAAACCGCTTTTCAGGCTTTCGCCAAACCGTATTTCGACCGTGGTAAAGCTTGGCATTTTAAAGCTTTAGACCGCAATATTTACGTTAGTGAAGACCAAAAAACCGTTTGGTTTGACGAGTTATTAGATACACAGATGAAAATTTGTCGCGGTTCGGGCGTTTTGGTTTTTCGTAACGGCCAATGGAAAATCAAACACTATGTGCTTTCTATGACCGTACCGAATGACAATGTTGACAAAGTAGTCGAAATCAAATCTCCAATTGAAGACGAACTTATCATTACCTTAAAAGAAAAGAAAATATAAATTCTGTCTTTGCCGAAATCCATAGCAGTTCTTTTCTCGTAATTGAGAACAAGAAACAAAACCTTATACCTATGGATAAACATAAAAAAATAACAGTACTATTTGTAGCCATCACAATTTTAATATTGGTATTACTAGTACTGTCAGCTTATTACTTAGCCCTTTTTGCTCCCGTTTAACACTATCCAAATCTTACATTACAGTCTCATAGCATTAGGTTAGTTTTGTTTTTGTTTAAAGAAAAGCGCTGTCTGAATTCAGATAGCGCTTTTCGATTTTTCAGCCATTTAAAAACCAAATCCTATTGGTTCTCGTAAATGCAAGAAACCGCAAAAACAAATCGACATGAGAATCAACCGAACCGTAAAAAAAATAATGCTGAGCGTGTTAGGAATCGCCGTGCTGCTCTTCGGTATTTTAGTGTACCACATTGCCAGTATGAAACCGGTGGAAAATGCCAATATTCAAATTAGTCGCATCGACTTTGACAAGCCCTTTGATTCAATTAGTAGTATCGATATTCAAAAGAAGCTACACGAAATCAAGGGTGTGAAAAGCGAGATCATCGTGAAGCGAAACGTAGTGGTGTATTTCCACGATAACAACATCGCCGATTCAAAAAAAATCTACGACGAGCTTATGACTAAAGGCAACTATAAAGCCGAACGCTTTTTGCTGCCTGCCAACTTGGCCCAAAAGCAAGTTTGTCCTGTCATGAAAAAAGACAGTTACAAATATAAATTCAGCAAATTCATTCAAGGAATCTTTAATTAATCCTCTAAATATAATGTTATGAAAAAGTTTTCAAATTGGGCCTTATTGGCCTTAGCGCTCGGAGCCATTTCTTTTACAGGATGCAGCAGTGATGATGATTCACCTGCTCCCGAGGCATCCATTTACGAACGACTAGGCGGTACCACTATGGTGGCCGATCCCGATAATCCGGGACAAATGATTGAACAAGGCCGCTTAAGTTACCGCAAAGTAGTGAATACTACGGTAGGTTTAATTGTAGCCGATGTGCAAGCCAATGCTTCAGGGAATTTGGGTGCCCATTTTGCCCCGATTTTAGGCGAAGTAGGTGCAGGAAACACCACTAACTTGGCCATTTTGGTAGACAACTTAACCGATTTCTTCTCGTTCAATACCGGCGGAACAAATCCGGTAAATACCTATACCGGTTTGGATATGGTAACGGCACACAATCCGGCGTTAAACCCAAGAATGGGCACAACGTCAACTAATGCCGACTATACTAAATTCGTAGGTTATGTTGGCGCGGCAGCCCAGCAAAACGGTGTAGCGGCTAATACCGAATTGTACTCAGATATCGTAGCGGTATTAGAATCGTTACGCGATCCTATTGTTCAGTAAAACCCTCAAATACCACTCCATGCAACGAAAAACGCTACCCTAAAGAGTAGCGTTTTTCTATTTTAAGTTTTCCAGCATTTCTACCGTCATCGAAGCCAAATTGTATTGGTGCTTCCATTGCCAGTCCTGTTGCGCACAACTGTCGTCTATAGAAGCCGGCCAACTGTCGGCAATCTTCTGACGGAAATCGGGTTTATATGAAATGGCAAAGTCGGGAATATGGTTTTTAATTTCAGCGGCTATCTCTTTCGGCGTAAAACTCACACCCGCCAAGTTGTAAGACGAACGAATTTTGATACTTTCAGCCGGCGCTTGCATGATTTCTACCGTGGCGCGTATGGCATCATCCATATACATCATCGGCAAGGCTGTGTCCTCTGAAAGGAAACATTCATATTTACCGTCTTTCAAGGCTTTGTGGTAGATATCCACGGCATAATCGGTCGTGCCGCCACCGGGTTCTGTCGACCAACTGATCAAGCCCGGATAACGAATACTGCGCACGTCAACGCCGTAAATATTATGGTAATATTCACACCAACGCTCACCGGTTTGCTTGCTGATGCCGTAAACAGTAGTTGGTTCCATAATGGTGTATTGCGGTGTATTGATTCTAGGAGTTGTTGGCCCAAAAACCGCTATACTGGAAGGCCAGAATATCTTTTTGATTTTACCCGCTTTGGCTAAATTCAACACGTGGAAAAGCGAATTCATGTTCAAATCCCAAGCAAAGGCCGGATTCTTTTCCGCCGTAGCCGAAAGTAAGGCGGCCATCAAATACACATCGGTAATTTGGTATTGCTCAATTAAATGCTCAATCTGATTGTAATCTAAAGCATTAACTACTTCAAAAATGCCTTCGTTAACAATGTCAATATTCAGCTTTCTGATGTCGGAAGCCACTACATTATCAACGCCGTAAATGCTTCTGAGTTTTTTGGTAAGTTCGGTCCCAATCTGACCACAGGCACCAATGATTAAAATTTTTGTATTCATGTTGTGTGTTTTAAGCAAAAACTCGTCGTCGGAAAAGACCACAAGAGTATTGCAACAAAGATAACGTTTTCGTAAATGGAAAAGTCTTAAAAATTACCTTTGCTTTAACTACATCTTTACCATGTTTCCTTTTACATTTGTACCTTTGTGATGTAAAAAAGTAAGGTCAATGAAAATCAATTTGTTGCGTTTTGTGATGCGCTCTCTGCTTTTGGTTTGCTTCGCCGGTTCGCTGACGCTTGTGTCTTGTCAAGAAGATCCTAAAATCCGACTCTTAGAACAAGAAAAAGAAGCCAAAAAACAAGAAGCCATTTTCAACAACATCAATCAGGGATGGCGTTTTAATGCGCAAACCGTTACCCAAACAGCCGGTTCGTTAACCAGCAATTGGGCGGAATGGCGTATGTTTTTAACCGAATTAGGGCAAAAGCCTAAAAGCAGTATCGGCGCTTTCAAACAAAAAGCCAAAGCCTTATCCAAAAGAGCTTTAGAGCTTAACAACAATATCCCGATGGCTTACAATACTCCGGAAATAAAAAGCCGAATTGCCGCCATTACCACCAAAATCAATGCGGTTAACTTGTACATCAACCTGCAACAAATTCCGGATAAAAAAATTGTGGAATTGATTCCGAGTATCAACACCGAAGTGAATGCCTTGCAATTTCAACTGGAAGAAATTACCCGTAAAAGTCAGATTAAAATGGAAGATGGCGAAAGCGACATGTTGCAAATGCTCGACACCACCAGAGCCATTCCCAGTTCACCTAAAGTAAAATCTTTACCCTAAGTTTTGAGTCAAAACGCTTTATACAACCGTTACCTGCATTCGCCGAAAGTCAAGCAAATTGCGGAAAGTTTAGAACAACCTTTAGCCAAAATACACCTCAAAGGCCTTTTAGGTTCATCCTTTTCTTTTGTGTTTAACGCGCTTTTCAAAAACAGTGAAAAGCCGTATTTGCTCATCTTTAACGAAAAGGAAGAAGCCGCATATTATTTGAACGATTTAGAACAAATGATTGGCGCCAACGATGTGTTGTTCTATCCAAGTTCGTATCGGCGACCGTACCAAATTGAAGAAACCGACAACGCGAATGTTTTACTGCGTTCCGAAGTGCTTAACCGCATCAATTCGCGTAAAAAACCGGCCGTCATTGTTACCTATCCCGAAGCACTTTTTGAAAAAGTGGTGACGCGAAAAGAACTCGACAAAAACACTTTAAAAGTAGCGGTAGGCGATAATGTTTCCATCGATTTCATCAACGAAGTATTGTTTGAATACGAATTCAAGCGCGTGGATTTTATCACTGAACCGGGCGAGTTTTCAGTACGAGGCGGAATTTTAGACGTGTTTTCGTTTTCAAATGACAATCCGTATCGCATTGAGTTTTTTGGGAATGAAGTCGACAGCATCCGAACCTTCGATGTGGAAAGCCAACTCTCGGTAGAAAAGCAAAACAAGATTACCATCATTCCGAATTTAGAAAATAAATTCATCAAAGAAAATCGCGAAAGTTTCCTGGAATACATCAGCGATAAAACCGTGTTATGCATCGAAAACACGGAGTTCTTAACGGCGCAACTCGACAAACTTTTCGGGAAAGCCATCGAGACTTTCGAGAAACTTTCTAAAGACGTCAAACACGCTTCGCCGGAACAGTTGTTTTTAAACCAAGAAGGTTTTTTGCGCAAAGCATTGGATTTTTCCCTAATCGAATTATCGAACAAGCCACTGTTCAAAACCACCAAAACGTTCGAGTTTCACATCCAGCCGCAACCGTCGTTCAACAAACAATTCGATTTGTTGCTCAACAATTTAAGCGACAACCATTTTCACGGTTATACCAATTATTTGTACTGTGCCAATGAAGCACAGGCCAACCGTTTCCACGATATTTTTGAATCAATAGACGAAGAAAATCACGAAGACATCCGCAAGCAATACCATACCGTAGTGGCTTCGTTATACCAAGGATTCATCGACGAAGAAAACCAAGTGGCTTGCTATACCGATCATCAAATTTTTGAACGCTACCACAAGTTCAGCATCAAAAACGGCTATTCCAAAAAGCAAACCATCACCTTAAAAGAACTGAATTCGTTGTCCGTAGGCGATTATGTGACGCATATCGATCACGGTATCGGGAAGTTTGGCGGTTTGCAAAAAATTCAGGTCGAAGGCAAAACTCAAGAAGCCATCAAACTCGTGTATGCCGACAACGATATTGTTTACGTTAGCATCCACTCGCTCCATAAAATTTCGAAATACAACGGGAAAGACGGCACGCCGCCCAAGATTTACAAACTCGGCTCCAACGCTTGGAAAGCCTTAAAGCAAAAAACCAAGGCAAGAGTCAAACACATTGCGTTCAACTTGATTCAGTTGTACGCCAAACGCCGCTTGGAAAAAGGATTTGCCTTTGCGCCCGACAGTTATCTGCAAAAAGAATTAGAAAGTTCCTTTATTTACGAAGATACGCCCGACCAAATTACGGCCACCCAAGACGTCAAAGCCGATATGGAAAAAGACCGTCCGATGGACCGCTTGGTTTGTGGCGACGTAGGTTTCGGGAAAACGGAAGTCGCCATTCGTGCTGCTTTTAAAGCGGTGGACAACAGTAAGCAAGTCGCCGTTTTGGTGCCAACTACCATTTTAGCCTACCAACATTACCGCACTTTTAGCGAGCGTTTGAAAGACATGCCGGTCAAAATTGGTTACCTCAACCGTTTCCGAACCGCCAAACAAAAAGCGCAAACCTTGGAAGATTTGGCTTCGGGTAAATTGGATATTATCATCGGAACGCACCAATTGGTAAATAAAAACGTTAAATTCAAAGATTTGGGATTGCTCATTGTTGATGAAGAGCAAAAGTTTGGCGTGAACGTAAAAGACAAACTCAAAACCATAGCCGCCAACGTAGACACCTTAACCTTAACGGCTACACCTATCCCGAGAACTTTACAGTTTTCGTTGATGGCGGCGCGCGATTTATCGGTAATCACTACACCACCGCCAAATCGTTATCCTATCGAATCGCAAGTGGTTGGTTTTAACGAAGAGCTGATTCGCGACGCCATTTCTTATGAAATTCAAAGAAACGGTCAAGTCTTTTTCATTAATAACCGAATCGAAAATATCAAAGAAATTGCCGGTATGATTCAGCGACTCGTTCCCGATGCGCGCGTAGGCATTGGTCACGGTCAAATGGAAGGCAGCAAATTAGAAGAACTGATGCTGGGCTTTATGAACGGCGAGTTCGATGTTTTAGTAGCTACCACTATAATTGAAAGCGGATTGGATGTACCGAATGCCAATACAATTTTCATCAACAACGCCAATAACTTCGGGTTATCCGATTTGCATCAGATGCGTGGTCGCGTTGGGCGAAGCAATAAAAAAGCATTTTGTTATTTTATTTGTCCGCCATACTCAGCGATGACAGAAGATGCCAGAAAAAGGATTCAGGCCTTGGAGCAATTTAGCGAATTGGGTAGCGGCTTTAACATTGCGATGAAAGATTTAGAGATTCGTGGTGCCGGCGATTTATTGGGTGGCGAACAAAGTGGTTTTATCAATGAAATTGGTTTCGAAACCTATCAGAAAATCATGAACGAAGCCATTGAAGAATTAAAAGAAAACGAATTCAAAGAATTGTACGAATCCGAGAGTGATATCGACACCAAAGAATATGTCAAAGAGTTGCAAATCGACACCGATTTCGAGTTGCTATTCCCGGATGAATACATCAATAATATTACCGAACGCTTGAACTTGTACAACGAATTGGGCAACCTTAAAACCGAGGAAGAACTGCAGGTTTTTGAAACTAAGCTCATCGACCGATTTGGCCCATTACCAAAAGAAGCTAAGGCTTTGTTGAACAGCATTCGCATCAAATGGATTGCCACGCATATGGGTATTGAAAAAATTGTGATGAAACAAGGCAAGTTGATTGGCTATTTTGTCTCCGACCAACAATCGGATTATTACAATTCGAAACAATTTTCAAAGGTATTGCGATTTGTACAACAGCACGGAAACCTGTGTAAAATGAAAGAGAAAGAAACCAAAAACGGTTTGCGATTGTTGCTGACATTTGACAATGTGAAATCCATATCCCGAGCACTGGAGTTTATGCAATTGATGGCTCAATAATTCATTGCATTACTACAACAAATAAAAAGGCGTTCCTATTATGAAACGCCTTCTTTTTTAAATGACCTTATAGGGTTAACTCTCAACCTACATCTTCAAAATCTTGAAATTGGTTTCTCTATCGTTAATCTTCAACTTGAAAAAATAAGTGCCTTTAGAGAAAATAGACAAATCGACTTCCGCAGTCAACTCATTGCCTTTTTGTTGCAACAACAATTGCCCTTGAACATTATACACCGCAACTTCTTGTATGGCATCTTTCGATTTGATAGACACGCTGCCATTGGTAGGATTAGGATAATAACTGTAATCTATAAAATCATTTCCTGCCACACCTAACGATTGGACACAAGAAATCGTAGCAATCCAACCCGGAGCCGTTACGTATTGATCCGAATAGAATCGGAAAGTTAAAGATCCGTCTGCTGCTGTTGAGACAATATTCCCCGGCGAATTGGTTCCGGTGTAACCGCCGGCTAAAAACTCAGGATAAGTGGTGTCCGGTCCGTCATAGATGTACAAATAATCATAATCAAATTCCAATTCAAAGCTTGTAAACGAAGCCATTAATTTTTGGTTCGGTTGATTAGGAATCATGGTTCTGGTGAACGATTCCATATTGCTGTGGTTTCCTGTTGTACCGCCGGTATCCGTAAATACCATCCCACCACAAAAATCACCGTTGGTAGCAAAAACTTTTCTTTCTATGGTTGGTGTAATACCTGTACAAATTGGTCTTAATCGAACTTCATAGTATCGGTTTGGCAGCAAATTATTCACCGTATAAGAATTACTCGATACCGTTTGCCAAGAAGAAGCCAATCCGTAACCGGTAACCGAAATTTGCCAAGTTGTTCTGCTGGTATCCAAGTCATTCCAAGTAATAACTGCCGATGTTTGAGTGATATTAGTAATCTGAATTTCAACAACGGTATTGATACAAGTAGCAATACAGTCGCTACTCAAGCAACTTTTAGAATTCACCGTATTGCTGATTAATGCGGCCGGTTGTAGTCCAAATCCGTTGGCAAAACTGATGCCTACTCCGGATACCAGATGACAATAACTCATAATAGTTCCTTTCTCCGTAGCGGATGGAATAGGTCCTTGTGGACAATTGCCTTCTACATAACCTGCTTGTGGTCCGCAACCATCAATTGCGGTATTGTTACCGTTCCAAACACAACCATGCGTATGCGGCGAACCTAATGAATGTCCGAATTCGTGAGTAATAACTTGTACTGTCCAGGAAAAAGTTGGTACTGAAGCAAAATTCAAGTTCACATCAGAATAGGCATAATTGGACTGTCCGCAGATAGAATTTAAGTAAGCTACTCCGCCTAATCCTCCGGGATCAATACTCACTAACATACCAACATCCCCATTGAACACCGGTCTGTTTTGAGAGAAACTCCAAAGATAATCTCCGGAAGTTGCATCTGATGGCATATCACTATATGGATCAAGGGAAGTCCAAACAAAAATAGACTTCAAAGCTGTGGTAATGCCGTCATTGGTGAATAGCGTTTGTACATTATTGTAAACAGAGGTCATCCAATTGGTTGTGGCAATAACATCGCTACCGTTTTGGGTAAACAACGTATAATCAACTTCAAAATAAAACGTTACACATTTCAAAGTATTTACTTCTCTGGCAGCAAAAGCAGATTGGTCTCTTTCATAGCCTTCTTCTTTGGTGAAACAATCCCAATCGTTAGCTACTTTCATCTTAGCATCCGAATACACTATGTAATCCGATTGGTTGTTGGGTCTGTCCAATTTTCCAATCACCAAATTTCCCCATTGCGCTCCGGAAATGATGCCGTTGAACTCTCCGTTGAAGAAATTAAAAGAAGATACCGAATTCACATCGCCGTTTACAATACCGCGATAGTAAGCTCCTTTTTGGTAAGGCACATTTTTCCCTTTATCGGTATCCAAACTAAAATCTTCGGTAAAAAGGGTAACCTTAAAAAGTAAGACTTCGATATTCTGTCCTTGGTAAGGAATTTGAAGCTTTATCGCTTCGTATTGGTTTAGAGCAATTTCATTTACTTTAGACACGTCAACTGTAGCTAAAGTAGCGTCATTAACCACGCCGTTTACCTGAGCATCAAACTGATTGGATTTGGTTTGCAGCACAGAAAAATCTTTGAAATTAGTATTCCGGGTCTGCAACTCGGATACTTGTTTTGCAATTCTGTTTTGTGCCGGGAGCAAAGCACATTGCAGTAGCAATGAGAATAGTAGGATTCTTTTCATAGCAATATTTTTGAAGTAAAGTTATTGAAATTCAGTGTAAAATCTATTTTTAACGCTTTTTTTCAGAAATTCTTATCAAAAATGATAAAAAGCATCCTGAATATGGTCGATTTTATAACTATTTTCTTCTTTGTAAATAGCGATAATATCGAAGCGAATGGCAACATCTAAATCGTTACTCGTTACGTATTCATTTACGGCTTTAACCAACAACCGGATTTTCTTGGGTTTGACAAAATCCTGTGGCAAACCAAACTCTATGGAAGAACGCGTTTTAACTTCCACCACGGCTAAAGTGTTACCGATTTGCGCAATAATATCAATTTCGGCTTTTTGGAAAGTCCAATTGGTTTCTAAAATGGTATAGCCGTTTTGCTGCAGAAAATCCACGGCCAATTCTTCGCCTAACTTACCGAGTTCGTTGTGTTCTGCCATTTTTTTCTTTTTTGTCATTCCGACGAAGGAGGAGTCACATCACTTGATTCAGATTATGAGATTCCTCGTCCCTCGGAACGACAAGTTTGAGGTTATTCAAATACTACCTTACTCGTTTCAGGCGTGACTTCCATCGTAATTTGTCGCCCGAATATCAGAGCGCGATTGTCTCGGATATGACCGGCCGGAAAATTGTAAATAATAGGAATATTTAGCCCTTTCACGGTATCTTCAATAATCTCCAAAGCATTTCTGCCCCATGGGATTTCGTTGTCTTTCATTTCGGTCATGCCACCCACGATAATGCCTTTCAAACTGCTCAAACAACCGTTGCGTTTGAGGTTCATCATCATGCGATCTACATGGTATAAATATTCGTCTAAATCTTCTATAAACAGGATTTTATCGTGGCAATCAATCGCCGATTCGGAGCCTAACAAGCTGTATAAAATCGACAAATTCCCGCCTACCAATTCGCCTTTGGCCTTTCCGGTATGATTGAGCGCATCGCAGTCTAAAGTGTATTGCAATTTCTCGCCAAATAGTGCGGTACAAAGCGAGTTTTTGGCCTCATCGGTTGCTCGAGCCACACTCACGGGCATAATGGCATGCAAAGATTCGATGCCCATACGGTTCAAATGACTATGTAAAACTGTTACATCGCTAAAACCGATAATCCATTTAGGGTTTTTCTTGAATTGCGTAAAATCCAATTTATCGATGATTTTCACCGTACCGTAACCGCCTCGAACACACCAAATGGCTTTGACGTTCGGGTTGTCCATCTGCTCCTGAAAATCGGCTGCACGTTGGTCATCGGTTCCGGCCAATTGGAAATAATCCAACCCGATAGTGTTGCCTATTTTAACCTTCAAGCCCCAACCTTCCAGCATGTCGATAGTAGGTTTTAAGTTGTCGTCGATATTTTTTCGTGCGGTAGAAACGATAGCAATGGTGTCGCCCTTTTGGAGATAAGGTGGTGTAATCATCTTGTTTTGGGAATAAGAAGAAAAAGTAATTAGTGAAACAAAAATTAAAAGGATTCGCATGAATCGAAAATGATTGTAAATTGGCTATCCCAAAAGTAAACAAATCCCAAAATTAATTCGGGATTTCGTGGCTAAAAAGTTATTTTTGCAGTCTATTTATCTGAATATGTTAGAAAATCCAAGAAGATATACTATTACGGCGGCATTGCCGTATACCAATGGTCCGATTCACATCGGACATTTGGCAGGCGTTTACATTCCGTCCGATATTTATGCGCGTTATTTACGATTGCAAGGTAAAGATGTAGCCTTTATTTGCGGTAGCGATGAACACGGTGTAGCCATTTCCATGAAAGCCAAAAAAGAAGGCATTACACCGCAAGAAGTCATCGACAAATACAACGGTATTATCAAAAAATCGTTCGAAGACTTCGGAATTTCTTTCGACAACTATTCCAGAACTTCCGCTGCAATTCACCACGAAACGGCCTCTGCTTTTTTTAAAAAATTATACGACAACGGCGACTTTATCGAAGAAGTTACTGAGCAATTATACGATGCCAAAGCCGAGCAGTTTTTGGCTGATCGTTTCGTCACCGGAACTTGTCCGAAATGTGAAAATCCGGAAGCTTACGGCGACCAATGCGAACGTTGCGGCTCTACTTTAAACGCTACTGATTTAATCAATCCGAAATCTACTATCACCGGAGAAACGCCAATTATCAAGGAAACCAAACACTGGTTTTTACCGTTAGACCGCTACCAAGACTTTTTGCAAAAATGGATCTTAGAAGACCATGCGAAAGATTGGAAAACCAATGTATTGGGACAAGTGAAATCATGGTTAGACGATGGTTTAAAACCTCGTGCCGTGACCCGCGATTTGGATTGGGGCATCGACGTACCGGTAGAAGGTGCTGAAGGCAAAAAACTCTATGTGTGGTTTGATGCGCCTATCGGATACATTTCGGCCACCAAAGAATGGGCCGCTCGTGAGGGTAAAAATTGGGAAGATTATTGGAAAAAAGAAGATACTAAATTGGTGCACTTCATCGGGAAAGACAACATCGTATTTCACTGCATCATTTTCCCGGCCATGCTGAAAGCCGAAGGTAGTTTCATTTTACCCGATAATGTGCCTGCGAACGAATTCCTTAATTTAGAAGGCAACAAACTGTCGACTTCCAAAAACTGGGCAGTTTGGTTGCACGAATATTTAATCGACTTCCCGGAAAAGCAAGACGTATTGCGCTATGCGTTAACGGCCAATGCACCGGAAACTAAGGACAACGACTTCACTTGGAAAGATTTCCAAGCCAGAAACAACAACGAATTGGCGGCTGTTTTCGGTAATTTTATCAACCGTGTAGTCGTTTTAACCAACAAATATTACAATGGCATAGTGCCGGCTCCGAATGAACTAACTGAAGTTGATGAACAAACTTTAGCCGAACTCAAAGCGTATCCGGCAGTGATTGCCAGTTCTTTAGAGCGTTACCGATTCAGAGAAGCGCAAGTCGAATTGATGAATGTAGCCCGTTTAGGCAACAAATACTTGGCCGATGAAGAACCTTGGAAAATGGTAAAAACCAATCCGGAGCGCGTGCAAACCCAAATGTATGTGGCTTTGCAAATCGCTTCGGCCTTAGCCATTTTATCCGAACCGTTTTTGCCGTTTACTTCGCAAAAACTATGTAAGATGCTGAACATCCAATTGAACCACTGGAATTTGGCATTCGACCAATGGAACCTGACGAAAGCCGGTCACCAAATTGGTCAAGCCGAAATTTTATTTGCCCAAATTGAAGACGCGGAAATTCAGAAACAAATAGACAAACTCGAAGCCACTAAAAAAGCCAATATTATGGAAAACCAAGTGGTAGAACCTCAAAAACCTACAACAACTTTTGAAGATTTTTCAAAATTAGACTTGCGTGTCGGTACCATTTTAGAAGCCGAAAAAATGCCGAAAGCCAATAAATTATTGGTTTTAAAAGTGGATACCGGTATAGACGTTCGCACTATCGTTTCGGGTATAGCCGAACATTTTTCTCCGGAAGAAGTGATTGGAAAACGCGTAACGGTATTGGTGAATTTGGCGCCAAGAGCCTTACGTGGCGTGGAAAGCCAAGGAATGATTTTAATGACCAACAACAAAGAAGGTCAATTGGTTTTTGTGAATCCGGATGCGGATGGTGTTGGGAACGGTGCTTTGATTAGTTAGAAAAATAAACGGATATGAATCTTAAAGTAATCGCTTTCGATGCCGATGACACTTTGTTTGTCAACGAACCTTATTTTCAGGAAACCGAAGAAAAGTTCTGTGCCTTGATGAGTGATTATTTATCACATCAAGGCTTATCGCAGGAATTATTTAAAACCGAAATTGCCAATTTAGAATTGTATGGTTATGGCATCAAAGGTTATATCTTGTCTATGATAGAAGCTGCGATGCGTATTTCCAACAAAACCATATCGATTGAGGTTGTGGAAAAAATTACCGAATACGGCAAAGAATTGCTACAAAAACCAATTGAATTACTTGACGGTGTGGAGGAGACTTTGCAAGCGTTGAACGGTAAGTACAAATTGGTTGTAGCCACCAAAGGTGATTTATTGGACCAAAGAAGAAAACTACACAATTCCGGTTTAGGCCATTATTTTCACCATATCGAAGTGATGTCAGACAAAAAAGAGAAGGATTATGAAGACTTATTGAAGCGTTTGGACATCAAAGCTGAAGAGTTTTTTATGATTGGCAACTCCTTAAAATCTGATGTGTTACCGGTGTTGAATATTGGCGGACATGCGGTTCACATTCCATTTCATACGACTTGGGAACACGAAAAAATCAATCACAAAGTAGAACATCCAAACTTTAAAGCTTTGGAAAAAATCACCGAAGTTTTACCTCTTTTATTATCCTAAAGTGAAACATAAATTAGACTTGAACGCTTGGAATCGCAAAGAACACTTTGCTTTTTTCAAGCAAATGGAAGAACCGTTTTTTGGCGTTACAACCCGCGTAGATTGTACCAAAGCTTATGCGAAAGCTAAGGAATTAGGCGTTTCTTTTTTTACGTATTATTTGCACAAAACCTTGTTGGCTGTAAATGCCGTGGAAAATTTTCGGTATCGCATAATTGATGATGAAGTCTTTGTTTTTGACCGAATCGATGCCTCGGCAACCATATTAAGAGACGACAATACTTTTGGCTTTTCTTTGGTAGAATTTGATGAAAATTTGGCCACTTTTGCGGAGATTACGCGAAAAGAAATTGCTCGAATTCAAGTCACTCCCGGATTAATCACCCGCAATTTCGAAATCAATTTGATTCACTTTTCAGCTGTGCCTTGGATAGATTTCACCTCTTATTCGCACGCCCGAAGTTTTACTTGGCCCGACAGTTGTCCGAAAATCTCCTATGGAAAAATGACTGAAGAAAACGGCAAAAAAAGTATGGCGATTGCTGTACATGTCCACCACGGATTGGCTGATGGTTATCATGTAGGGCAATTTTTAACGTTATTACAAGAATTGATGAACAAATAATTTTCTAACTTTACCCAAAAGAAAAAATTATGTTAAAAACTAACATTGAAACAGCATTAAACAATCAAATTCGCATAGAAGCGGAATCGTCACAAATTTACCTTTCTATGGCTTGTTGGGCTGAGGCTCAAGGTTTGGAAGGTGTTGCACAGTTCATGTTCAACCAGTCTGATGAAGAGCGTCAGCACATGTTAAAATTGGTAAAGTATGTGAACGAAAGAGGTTCGCATGCCAAAATAACCGAATTGAAAGCGCCTAAAACTGAATTCGGAACTTTTAAAGAAATGTTTGAGGAATTGTACCAACATGAATTGTTTGTGTCTAATTCTATTAATGAATTGGTACACATCACTTTAGGTGAAAAAGATTATGCTACACATAACTTTTTACAATGGTACGTAGCAGAACAAATTGAAGAAGAAGCGCAAGCCAAAACCATTTTAGATAAAATCAATTTGATTGGGGAAGACCGTGGCGGATTGTATTTATTTGACCGCGACATTCAACAATTGGCCGTAACTAGTTCTGTTGCTTTGGACGCCAAGCCTTAATTGATTTATACACAAAAAAGTGAGTAAAAAAGAAAAAAATAAAGTCAAAGACAAAGACAAAAAGCAAAAAAAGCTACTGCTGAAATCACTTTTGATTTCAGACGATTGCAAGGCCGAATGTTGTGAGAAATACAAAAAGTCGGAAGCCAAACGCTGCAAAAAATGTCCAATGTTTGATATTTTTAAAAAGCTCAATAAAATAGAAAGCCTTCAAGATTAGAAGGCTTTTTTTTAACTACATTCTTCAGTTACAAACTTTTTGACGTAGCGTTGCACCAATAATTATGGTAGTCTATTCTACTTTATGGGAATCAGAACAGTTAAACTATAAAACCAAGTCTTTTGAACTTCCTCATTCAATTTAAAATGAGGAAGTCAAAAGAAGACACTTTATTTACCTAACAACAAAATGTCATTCGCAACTACTTCGGTCACGTAGCGCTTCGTTCCGTCTTTGTCTTCGTAGCTTCTGTGGGTGAGTTTTCCCTCAACAGCTATTTCTTTACCTTTGACTACATACTTCTCAATAATTTCAGCAGTTTTTCCCCAAGCAGATACTTTGTGCCACTCGGTGTTTTCCACTTTTTCACCCTTATCATTGGTGTAGTAATCATTAGTAGCCAGAGTAAGATTAGCTACTTTTTTTCCTCCTTCGAGGTCTTTTACTTCCGGGTCTTGTCCTACGTGACCGATTAATTGTACTTTGTTTCTCATGGCATTCATGGCTTTTAAAATTTAAATGTTATTGTTATTCGCTGATTTGAATTGTCCGGATTTGAATTCCGACTAGGCAAAGTTGTGACAGGAAGAAAAAAATAGTCGGTTTCTTACCATTTACTTTCGACTGTAAATAATTGTAATCGTTTGTAAATAGAAATATTTTTCGTACATTCGTTTGTGTTTTATAGGATTTTATCTACTTATAATAAATACGAAAGGTTATGGAGAAATATTGTTTAGAATGTGGCGAAAGAATTATTGGCAGAGAAGATAAAAAGTTTTGTGGCGACGGCTGTAGAAATGCTTTCAACAACAAAATGAACAAAGACTGCAACAATTACATGCGTAACACAAATAACAAACTTCGGAGGAATTATCGCATATTGGCAGAATTGAACACCGAAGGGAAGTCAAAAACCTCTCGTTTGAAACTCCTCAACAAAGGTTTTGACTTTGAGTATTTGACCAACATCCGAACTACTAAAAGCGGGAATACTTATTATTTTATATATGACCAAGGCTATATGGCGGTTGAGAATGATTTTTATGTGTTGGTCAAAAAAGATATTTAGTACATTTACCTTGTATTTACTTCTTGCTGCCATAGGAAATGGTTCAGAAGAAAAAGCAAACCACTAACCAACAATGAAAAACAACCAACCTTCTCTGATTAGCTTTTTGTTTTTGACCGCAATACTTAGCGGTATCTTCTACTTTATGATGCCGCAAAGCTATGACACCACAGAAGCACCTCTGTCTGAATTCTCTACCAAAAGAGCGCTTGACATTGTTAAGAACATGTCTGTCAAACCTCATTTTGTAGGCTCACAAAATCATAAAACGGTAGCTAACTATCTGCAGAAAGAATTGCAAGGTTTAGGCCTGAAAACTACCTTACAGGAAGGCTTTGCCATGACTGAAAAAGGTACTTTGGTTAAGGCTAAAAATATCATCGCCAAGATTAAAGGCACTACGGATTCTAAAGCGTTACTGCTGTTGGCGCATTACGACAGTGCACCACATTCCTTTTCTCATGGTGCCAGCGACGATGCTTCGGGCGTGGCCACAATTATTGAAAGTGTTCGGGCGTTTTTACACAATAAATCCGCTAACAAAAACGACATTATCATTTTGTTCAGCGATGCCGAAGAAGTTGGCCTTAACGGAGCTGCTCTTTTCGTTACCCAACATCTATGGGCTAAAAATATAGGCTTGGTCCTTAACTTTGAAGCCCGCGGCTCATCCGGACCGAGTTATATGTTGATGGAAACCAATGAAGGAAATGCCAAAATGGTAGCCGCCTTTAAAGCCGGGAAAGCTAATTATCCGGTATCGAATTCGTTAATGTACAGCGTTTACAAAATGCTGCCCAACGATACGGATTTGACCGTTTTCAGAGAAGCCGGAAAAATCCAAGGATTTAATTTTGCTTTTATAGACAGTCATTACGATTATCACACATCACAGGATAAATTTGAGCATTTAGATCCCAAAACCCTCACGCATCAAGGCACTTATCTATTCCCGCTTCTGAACCATTTTGCCAATGCTGATTTGTCCGATTTTAATGCCACTGCAGATGATGTTTATTTCTCGGTCCCGTTCGGATTTATAAGTTATCCTTTTGCTTGGATTTTGCCTATGCTCTTAGTAGGTTTTGCCTTGCTCTTCCTTTTTGTATTCATCGGTTTAGGTAAGCAAGTGCTTCGAATAGATGAAATTATAAAAGGTTTTGTACCGCTTTTCGGAGCCATAATTACAGCAGGTTTGTCAACTTACATTGGCTGGAAATTACTACTCAATTTCTACCCCGAATACCAAGACATTCTTCAAGGATATACATATAATGGACAAGTATATTGCTTTGCTTTTATCAGTTTGACCATAGGAATTTGTTTTCTGTTTTATCAAAACAACGGCAAACGCCATCCCGAAATGAACCAATTGATTGCTCCGTTATTTCTTTGGCTGTTAATTAACATTGGAATTGCCTTAAAACTCAAAGGTGCGGGCTTTCTGATTTTACCGGTATATTCTTCGGCTTTAATGTTAGGTTACTTTGTCTTAACCCAAAAAACAAATTGGATGGTGAACTGTCTTTTAGCCATTCCTACTTTTGTAATACTTGCGCCCTTAATTCAGATGTTTCCGGTTGGCTTAGGGTTAAAAGTCATGTTTGGCACTTCGATATTGACCGCACTCACGTTTGCACTTTTACTGCCTATTTTCGGCTCGTATGAAAAGAAAGGAATTTGGGCGACATTTTTTATTCTTTTAGCCATCGGATTGTTTATCAAAGCCCATCAGGAATCGGGTTACACTTACGGCAAAGCCAAGCCCAACAGTTTGGTCTATGCGTTGGATACTGACTCTAACAAAGCTTTTTGGACTACCTATGATGTGAATTTAGACGAATGGACGAAAGCCTATTTAGGCGATAATCCGAAGAGCGGAAAACCCCTAAACACCAACAAGCTGTACAGTAAATATGGTTCAGAATTTACCTTTATGGCCGAAGCACCAATGAAGAACATCGCGAAACCGACTGTGGAATTTTTGCGCGATACCGTTAAAGGCAACCAACACCTGTACCGCATTAAAATTTCGCCGAACCGAACCGTAAACCGCTACGATATTTTTAACAACCGTGGTATCACAATCAATAATTTTAAAGCCAATGGCGTGCAATCGATTGAATTTAAAAGCAATATTTCGGGCAAAACCGATGGCAAATTGCTGAGTTATTACGTGGTAGATAATATCCCTTTGGAACTCGAATTTTCCATTCCGGCCAATCAAAAATTGGATTTGGACTTGGTGGAAAGTTCCTTCGATTTGTTAACGAACCCGCAATTCAGCGTGGCCAAAAGAAAAAGCTGGATGATTCCGACGCCTTTTGTCCTTAATGATGCCGTGATGATTCGCCAAAAGGTGAAAGCTACCGCAAAACCGGTCGAACCCGTTACCCAAAATTACCGCCGAACTATAGTTAAAGACAGCACTTCGGTAACTAAAGACACACTGCGTCGATGAAAAAAATCAGTATCTTAGGTTGTGGCTGGTTGGGATTACCACTCGCCAAATCACTTATATCAAAAGGTTTTTCGGTAAAAGGTTCTACCACTTCTGAAGCCAAACTAGCCATATTGGAGTCGGCCAACATCCAAGCCTATTCTATTCGATTGACGGAAAATAAAGTCATGGGGAACATAGAAGCTTTTTTATCAGAATCCGAAATTTTAATTATTGATATTCCGCCGAAACTGAGAAGTGATGGTGCGGAAAATTTTGTAGCGAAAATAGCGGCGCTTGTTCCTTTTATAGCGCAATCAACCATCAATCATGTGGTGTTTATCAGTTCGACTTCGGTGTATGCCGATGACAATACCATCGTGACCGAAAACAGCCAACCCGAACCCGATACCGAAAGCGGCAGGCAATTGTTAGCCACCGAAAAATTGTTGCAAGCCAACACCAACTTTAAAACTACGGTGATTCGATTTGGCGGATTGTTAGGCGAAAACCGACATCCGATACATTTTTTAGCCGTAAGAAAAAACCTGGAAAACCCCGAAGCACCGATTAATTTAATCCATCAAAACGATTGTATCGGCATCATCGAAGCAGTCATTGCCCAAAATACTAAAGGCGAAGTGTTCAATGCCGTAGCGCCGTATCATCCAACCCGAAAAGACTATTATACCCAAAAAGCGATTGCATTAGGGTTGCCTTTGCCGGAATTTGAAGAAGGGAATATATCGGTTGGGAAAAGGATTGATTCTGAAAAAATTGCCCGGGTTTTGAACTATTCGTTTATAAAACCAGAGCTGTAAACCCTGGAGCATACTTAATAGATTTATTGACATCTTAGCAAGAGCAGCAAAACAATATTCCTTTTTAATGGAAAAAAACATCTGTAAACTTTATTTATGTAAAATATTTTCTTACATTAGAGTTGTTCTAACGATTTTTTTATGAAAAATATCACGCTATTACTGCTATTAATCACAACCTTTATAAGTTGTTCTAAAAGTGAAACTGAAGCGGAAAATGAGCTGGAAACTCCGATTCCTGAAGAATTAATTGGTACATGGGAATTTAAAGGAATTTATGTACATGATGTGTTTGATGAAAATAATATGCCGATTTTTAACGCCTATGAAAATGATGATTACATCACATTTAATAGTGATAAAACTTTCTCTCAATTACATCAAAACTATCAATATACCGGCACATTTACTGTTACCAACAATAATAAACTTAATTTTTTTTATGACTCCAACCCAAACGGAATTAACAATAATGGGAGTACAATAATTAGCTTACTAACAGAAACCGAATTAAGACTTTCTTGTTTACAGGAAAATTATTGTGATGTTGCTCGCTATGAAAAAGTTCCTTCTAACTAATTCGTATTGATATACCCATAAATAAAAAACCTCAAGTTACAGCTTGAGGTTTTTTATTTTTTACCAAATTTTCACTCTCTTTTCCGGAGCCAGGTACATCCCGTCGCCAGGTTTGATGCCAAAGGCTTGGTGGAATGTATCTAAGTTCAACAACGGCACATAAGCGCGGTACATGCCCGGCGAATGCGGATCGGTTTTCACTTGATTTTTAATCGCTTCATCGCGCATTTTACTTCTCCAAATGGTCGCCCAAGAAATAAACAAACGTTGTTCCGGTGTAAAACCGTCAATCAAGCCCGGATTGCCGTTCTCTTTTAAATACAATTGCAAACCGTCGTAAGCCGCATTTATACCGCCTAAGTCGCCTATGTTTTCGCCCAAAGTAAATTTACCGTCTACTTTAATTCCCGGTAGCGGCTCTAAAGCCGAATATTGATCAGCTAAAGCGGTTCCTAAAGCCGTGAATTGTTTCAAATCTTCTTCCGTCCACCAGTTTACCAAGTTTCCGTCGGCGTTGTATCTTGAGCCTGAATCGTCAAAACCATGGGAGATTTCGTGACCGATAACAGCTCCGATACCACCATAATTTACCGCTTCATCCGCTTTGTAATCGTAAAACGGTGGTTGCAAAATAGCGGCAGGGAATACAATTTCGTTATTGGAAGGATTGAAATAAGCGTTTACAGTTTGTGGCGACATGCCCCATTCGGTTTTGTCTACCGGTTTGCCCATTTTATCGATGTTTCTTTTGAAACTCCAATTGGCAATATTCATGGCGTTGTCAAAATACGTTCCGCCTTCTTCCGGACTTTGGATGGCAAGAGCCGAATAGTCTTTCCACTTATCAGGATAACCGATTTTAACCGTCATCTTGTTCAATTTCTCGATAGCGCTCAATTTGGTTTGAGGCGACATCCAAGTCAAATTATTGATACGAATTTCATAAGCCTTGATCACGTTCTTAATCATATTCGCCGCTTTGGTTTTGGCCTCAGCCGGGAACATTTTTTCAACGTATAATTTTCCTAAAGCTTCACCGGTAGCGCCGTTAATGACTTGCAACGCTCTTTCTTTGCGAGGACGTTGTTTGATGGCACCGCTTAAGGTTTTGCTGTAAAATTCCCAATTGGCCGTTTCCAATTCAGTCGATAATTTTCCGGCTGCGTCATTGAGTAAAGTCCAACGCATATAAGCTTTCCAATCTTCCAATTTGTTTTCGGTAAATATTTTTTGCAAAGCTTCCATATAGCGCGGTTGCGACACAATAACCGTGTCCACTTTTGGCAACCCTAAACCGGTAATATAACTCTCCCATTGTATGGCCGGCGTTAATTTTTGCAAGTCGGCTACCGTCATCGGATTATACGTTTTTCTGCGGTCTCTGCGTTCCACTCTGTCTAATCTTGGCTTAGACATCGCAATTTCTAGAGCCAAAATATTTTCGGCATTTTTCTGAGCCACTTGCGGTTTTTCACCCAAGAAAGCCAACATTCTGGCAACATGCGCTACGTATTTCTGCCTTTTTTCTTTGGAATCAGCATCATCAGAAACGTAATAATCTCTGTCTGGTAAACCCAAGGAACCCGGACCAACATTCACCACGTTGCGGTTGCTGTTTTTAGCATCGGTACCAACACCAACACCGAAAAATCCAATTCCACCTCTTGAAGCCATTTCCAACATTAATTTTTGCAAATCGGCTACCGATTTAACTTTGTTGATTTTGTCCAAATAAGGCTTTAAAGGTTTGATACCGGCTTTATTTCGGGCCACCGTATCCATAATGGTGCGGTACAAATTAATGGCTTTGCCTTGATCAGTATTGGATTTATAGGCCGGATTTTTAGCCGCTTCTTCCAAGATATTTAAGGCATCTACGTCGGTTTTTTGACGCAATTCGTCAAAGCTTCCCCAACGGGTACGGTCGGCCGGAATCTCGGTGTTCTTTACCCAAGTTCCGTTAACAAAGTTGAAAAAATCATCGTTTGGGCGAACTGATTTGTCCATTAAAGACAAATCGATGCCCGGTTTCTTTTCTTGTGCATTTAGTGGAGCAGTACTGAGCGTAACCAAAGCCAGCATCGCTACTTTAGCAATAGTATTTCTTTTCATAGGTTTGAAATAAGTTAGACTTACAAATTTACCGATTATGACTTTACAATCGATTTTTTAACAAAATTATAAGTGTTGATTAGCGGATTATCGTTACAATTATGATGGCGCTTTCGTACTTTTGTCAAAAAAACCAAATGTTGGATTTTATCAAAAAATATCGGATTTTAATTCTCTCTTTTGTACTGTTCTCCATAATTACCGTTTCCTTGTTTTACAACGCACTAAAGCCTCAAAAGACGTTGCCGATTTACAACCCGGCTGATGTTAATCCTGAACTGGTGGACAGCACTGTACAATATGTAGCCAAATACCATACTATAGGTGATTTCTCGTTTACCAACCAAAACGGAAAAACCATCACTCAAAAAGATTATGAGGGCAAGATTTATGTGGCCGATTTCTTCTTCACCACTTGCGGCTCTATCTGTCCTATTATGACCACGAATATGATTGACATTCAAAAAGCGTTTGCCAATAACCCTAAAGTGATGATTCTTTCTCATACTGTAACCCCTGAAATTGACAGTGTTCCGGTGCTGAAAAAATATGCCTTGGAAAAAGGCGTCATCGATTCGAAATGGAACTTGGTTACCGGCGATAAAAAAGACATTTACAGCATGGCACGCAAATCGTATTTGGCAGTCAAACTTGGTAAGCCTGAAGAATTGTACGACATGGTTCACACCGAAAATTTTGTGTTAGTGGATGCCGAAAGACGCGTTCGCGGTTTTTATGACGGTACGAAGAAAGAAGAAGTTAAAAAGTTAATTGAAGACATTCAATGGCTGTTAACAGAAGATAAAAATTAGTTAAACTGATATTTATCATTCTGTTTTCTTTTTTTATCGCTACTTTTGCAATCTTAATTCAATCTAAATAAGCATTGAAAACTACCGTTGATTTATTAAAAATAGGAGACAAAGCCATCATCACGCATGTGGATTTGGATAAAATTCCGTTGAAACTTTTGGAAATGGGTTGCTTGCCCGACAATGAGTTGGAGATTATTCAAATTGCACCGCTGGGCGATCCTATTTACCTTAATGTAAACAACGGTTCTCATTTGGCTATTCGGAAAGAAACCGCTCATGAAATTGAAGTAGAAATCCTCGAACCGTAAAAACATGAGCATTCAAAACATTACTGTAGCGCTAATCGGCAATCCGAATACCGGAAAAACCTCTGTTTTTAATGAACTCACCGGTTTAAACCAACAGGTTGGGAATTATCCCGGGATAACAGTAGACAAAAAACTGGGGTTTTGTAAACTACCCAATAACATCAAGGCGAACATACTGGATTTACCCGGAACCTACAGTTTGAATGCTAGTTCGATTGATGAAAATGTGGTGATTGAATTGTTGTTGAATAAAAACGACAAACTCTTCCCCGATGTAGCCGTTGTGGTTACAGATGTTGAAAACCTGAAACGAAACTTACTGCTTTTCACCCAGATTAAAGATTTGGAAATTCCAACCATTTTGGTCATCAATATGGTGGACCGAATGAAAGCGAAAGGCATTTCATTGGATATTCCTTTTTTGGAAGCCCAATTAAAAACTAAAGTTGTTTTGGTTAGTACGCGAAAAGGCAGCGGAATTAATGACTTGAAAAATGCGATAGTAGACTATAAAAACCTATCTACAGAACCATGTTTGAACGCTTCTGTAATTGACCCGGAGTATTTTAACAAACTCCGAAATGCGTTCCCGGATCAGTTATTGTACAAACTTTGGTTGGTCATTACGCAAGATGTGAATTTCATGAATTTGGAACGAAAGGAAATCGAAAGTTCCTTTGCCAAATCGCATGCCGACTTAAAACGACTGCAACAAAAAGAAACCATCAAACGGTATCAGTTTATCAATGATACTTTAAAAATCGGACAAAAAATAGATCTTTCTTCAGCCTCGGATTGGCGTTTGAAACTCGATAAAATCCTAACACACAAAATTTACGGCTACGCAATTTTCTTTGGGATTTTATTCCTGATTTTTCAATCCATTTTTGATTGGTCAAGTATACCGATGGAATTTATTGACAGCACTTTTGCCAATTTGGCCAACTACACCAAAACGAATATGGCACCGGGTGAACTGACCAATTTGATTAGTGAAGGAATCATTCCCGGTATAGGCGGTATCGTGATTTTTATCCCGCAAATTGCCTTCTTATTTTTGTTTATTTCCGTTTTAGAAGAAAGCGGTTATATGAGCCGCGTGGTATTTTTAATGGACAAAATCATGCGCCGCTACGGACTTTCCGGAAAAAGCGTCGTGCCTTTAATTTCGGGAACGGCTTGTGCTATTCCGGCCATTATGAGTGCCCGAAACATTGAAAATTGGAAAGAACGATTAATTACCATATTGGTTACTCCTTTCATCACTTGCTCCGCACGCTTACCGGTTTATGCCATTTTAATTGCCTTAATCATTCCGGAAAAAAGAGTATTGGGCATTTTTAGTTTACAAGGTGCTACACTAATGTTGCTCTACTTGCTTGGCTTTGGAATGGCGATTTTTTCGGCTTATCTTTTGAATAAAATACTCGACCTCAAAACCAAATCGTATTTTGTAGTGGAAATGCCAAACTACAAATTACCGTTGTTTAAAAATGTAGCCATTAATGTAGTGGAAAAAACCAAGTCGTTTGTGTTAGGTGCCGGAAAAATCATTCTCACCTTATCGATTATTTTGTGGTTTTTAGGCTCTCACGGTCCGGCCAAAGGCTTTGACAACGCAGAAAGCTTGGTCATCAAGAAAGTCAAAGCGGAAAACCGTTTGGATGATTTGGAATACCTAAACGACCAAATCAGCGCCCATAAATTAGAGAATTCTTATATCGGCATCATGGGGAAATCCATTGAACCGGTTATTGAACCGTTGGGTTACGATTGGAAAATCGGAATTGCTGTGGTAAGCTCTTTTGCAGCAAGAGAAGTATTTGTGGGAACTTTGGCCACTATTTACAGCGTTGGCAGCCACAGCGAAGAAGAAACCACCATCAAAAACCGCATGAACGCCGAAATTCATCCGGACGGCACCAAAGTCTTCAACTTTGCGACCGGTGTTTCACTCTTACTATTTTACGCCTTTGCCATGCAATGTATCAGTACGCTAGCCATCGTAAAAAGGGAAACCAACAGCTGGAAATGGCCTGTAATTCAGTTGGTTTTCATGAGTGGTGTTGCCTATCTGTCTTCCTTAATTGCCTACCAACTTTTGAAGTAAATACGGCGCCTTTTTAGGCTAAAAAAATTCTAAAATTTTATTATTTATATTTTGTCTAAATAAAAATACAAAGTATCTTTGCTGCGTTGATTTAATCTAAATAAAAATGCGACGTTTATCCTTTTTGCTCATCTCCCTGTTAGCAACCTACTCTGTTAAAGCCCAAGACCAGTTTGAACCCGAAGCCAACGATACCGTTAAAAGATTAGCTCCGGTAATCATCATTCCGAAACAACAAAGTCCGGAAAGAATGCCTGAAACCAAAGACAATGTATTGTTTTCGGGAAAAAAGAATGAAGTTTTAAAGTTGTCTAACATCAACGGTAACTTAACCAATAACAATGCCCGTGAAATTTTTGCCCGTATTCCGGGAGTAACGGTGTGGGAAAACGATGGTTCCGGTATCCAAATCAACGTTGGCGTACGCGGCTTGAGTCCGAATAGAAGTTGGGAACTCAACACCCGTCAAAACGGTTATGATATTTCTTCTGATGTCTTCGGTTATCCGGAAGCATATTACAATCCGCCTTTAGAAGCCGTTGAAACTATCAGCTTGGTGCGTGGCGGCGCTTCGTTGCAATTCGGACCACAGTTTGGCGGTACTTTAAATTATGTTTTAAAAAGAGAAACCAAGAAAAAATTCTCATTCGAAACCCAAAATACCTTAGGAAGCTATGGCCTAATGAGCAGCTACAATGCCCTTGGCGGTAAATACAAAAAATTCTCTTATTATGTTTACAATCATTCTCGCAGTGGCGATGGTTGGAGGGAAAATAGCGAATATACCGTGAGAAACACCCATGCTTTTGTGGAATACCAATTTACAGAAGACACTAAACTTTCGGCAGAATATACCAATATGGATTACAAAATGCAACAAGCCGGTGGTTTAACCGATGAGCAATTTAACAATGATCCGCGTCAGTCGCTAAGAGAAAGAAACTGGTTTGGTACGCCGTGGAATTTATTCTCCGTTCACTTAGAAACTAAAATCAGCGAACGATTGACTTCCGACACTAAGTTATTCGGACTTATAGGCGAACGCAACAGTGTTGGTTTTACCGCTGCACCTAATGTGGAAGATGTTATCAATCCGGCAACCAACGATTACGCCAACCGAAGAGTGGATCGCGATTACTACAAAAACTTTGGTTTGGAAAACCGTAACGTATTCAAATACAAATTGGGTAAAATCGATAACAACCTGGCTTTTGGGGTTCGATTGTACAAAGCGAATACCGAACGCAAACAAGAAGGAAGAGGCACAACCGGATCCGATTTTGATTTGTCGATAGACGGTGAATTTGCACGCGACTTAGATTTCACCACCCAAAACGTAGCGGTGTTTGCAGAAAACCAATTCAAAGTAACCGAAAAATTCAGCGTAACTCCGGGTGTTCGTTACGAGTACATCAAATCGGAAGCCGAGGGAAGATTTGGTATCAGCAGCGGCAATGAAGTAGCCTTACCAAATAAAACCATCTCCAGAAACCAACCGTTATTTGGTTTAGGTTTGGAATATAAATTCAGAACCACCAATGTTTACGCCAACATTACCCAAGCGTATCGCCCGGTATTGTTCTCCGATTTAACGCCTCCGGCTGTAACCGATGTCATCGATCCGAACTTAAAAGATGCCGACGGCTATAATGCCGATTTAGGTTTCAGAGGTACATATAAAAACTATTTGAACTTCGATTTCAGCTTGTTCTACTTGAGCTATAACAACCGAATCGGCGGCGTGCGTCAGTTTGTGAACAACGATCCGACACAAGGTACTTACATCTACAGAACCAATTTGGGAGAAACCGTAAACAAAGGAATTGAAGGCTTTTTTAACTTAAACATTACCCGTTTCTTTGAAGTAGAAAAACCATACGGTAACTTAGATTTGTTCGCGTCGGTGAGTTTTATCGACAGTCGTTACACCGATTTTAAAGTGTATACTGCAACCGGAAGCGCACCAAACGTAACCATTACCGAAAGTAACTTATCCGGAAACCGCGTGGAAAATGCACCGAGATACATTCACAATTTTGGTCTTTCTTGGGGGAATAACAACCTATCGGCTACAGTACAATACCGCATGTCGGGTAAAATTTATACCGATGCTAATAACACAAAAACACCATCAGCCAATGGTTTAACCGGTTTATTAGAAGAATATCAAGTGTTTGACTTTTCAGCCGAATACAAATTCTTGAAAAACTATAACCTTCGCGCCGGTATCAATAACTTGTTAGACGAAGAATACGCCACCCGAAGAGCCGGCGGTTATCCCGGTCCCGGAATTTTAGCGGGCGAAGGCAGAACCTTCTATATTTCTGTAGGCGCCAAACTTTAATACAAAAAAGGTTTTCATTATGGTGAAAACCTTTTTACTTTTATACTATGTTACAAACGATAATCACCTATTGCCTTGTTGGACTGGCCGCATTTTTTTTGATAAAACCGCTTTTTAAAAGCAAAAAATCAAAGAAAAACTGCGGCGATGGCGACTGTGGTTGTCATTAACCCAAAGCCACATCTAAAGTCATCATCACGATAAAACCGCCTATTAAGCCCAAAGTGGCGATGTCGGTGTTTTTATCTTGTTGGGTTTCCGGAATCACTTCTTCAACTACCACAAATATCATCGCTCCCGCAGCAAAAGCTAAGGCATACGGCAATAAAGGCGTGAAAAAAGTTACGGCCACAGCACCCAAAACCCCGGCAATCGGTTCTACTATAGCAGAAGATTGGCCGTACATAAAACTCTTCCATCGGCTCATACCCATACGGCGTAAAGGCATGGAAACCGCAATCCCTTCGGGAAAGTTTTGGATTCCGATACCTATGGCTAAAGTTACGGCTCCGGCTATAGAAGCTTCCGGAATACCCGCAGCCACTCCGCCAAAAAGTACACCAACCGCTAAACCTTCGGGTATATTGTGTAATGTGATAGCTAGTACCAAAAGGGTCGTTCTTTGCCAAGGCGATTTCATCCCTTCGGTTTCTTTAAAGTTGATGTGCAAATGCGGCAAAATTTTGTCTAAGCCGAAAATAAACATCGCGCCTAACAAAAATCCAACCGCAGCGGGAATCACTTTTACAAACCCTTCGCCTTCGCTCATTTCAATAGCCGGCGAGAGCAAGCTCCAAAAACTGGCCGCTATCATCACACCACCTGTAAAACCGAGCATACCATCGAGTACAATTCGGTTCATATTCTTAAAAAAGAAAACAAAAGAAGCACCCAAAGCGGTCAAAAACCAAGTAAACATGGTCGCATAAAAAGCCGCTAAAATTGGGTCAATACTGCTAAAATAATCGATTATGGATTGGTACATAGTTATTGAACGTATAAGTTATTGGCAATTTTATTAGAAATGATTTTCTCTTGTGCGTTGATTTCAACAGTAAGCGTATCGTCGAAACTTTCTTTTTCAATGACTTTGAAAACTGAACCCAAAGCAATTTTTTGTTTGTCGAGATACTTTAAAAATTCGGAAGACGAATCTTTCACGCCAACACATTGGTATTCTTGATTCAATTCGGCTTCAGACAATAACAGTTTGGACGTTTTCTTGATTTCGCCTTGTCGGTTCGGAATCGGATCGCCGTGTGGATCAAAATCGGGATGTCCCAAAAAAGCATCCAATTTGTCGATTAATGCTATCGACTGGATATGCTCTAACTCTTCCGCAATCTCATGAACTTCATCCCAAGAGAATTGGAGTTTATCCACCAAAAAAACTTCCCACAAACGGTGCTTTCTGACAATCATTTTGGCCGATAAAAAGCCTTTTTCCGTCAAAGTTACCCCTTGGTATTTTTGATAGGAAACCAAATCCTTATCCGATAGTTTCTTCAACATATCCGTGACCGACGACGCTTTGGTTTCGAGCATACCGGCAATGGCATTCGTATTCACGCCTTTGGGCGAGACTTGCGACAAATGGTAAATGACTTTCAAATAATTTTCTTCCGAGGTGGTCATGCTAATTTATTCTTTTACACAAAGAAAAGAAATTTATTTTTATGTGTCAAAAGATATTTTTAGTTTTGTCTAAATTTATATTTTGCCAAATGAAAAAGTTTTTATTGGTTTATGTTTGCCTAAATTTCTTTGTTTTACATGCCCAAGTACGAGACACGATTTCGTCTGAGGGAAAATCTGAGGCATTGGAAGAAGTGGTAATCTCGGGCACTTTAAAACCGGTTTCGCGTTTGGAAACACCGGTTCCGGTGGAAATTTACACTACTGCATTCTTAAAGAAAAACCCGACTTCCAACGTATTTGAAGCTTTACAAAACGTGAACGGTGTTCGCCCGCAACTCAACTGCAACATCTGCAATACCGGCGACATTCACATTAACGGTTTGGAAGGTCCGTATACAATGGTAACCATTGACGGCATGCCCATTGTTAGCGCACTTGCTACAGTTTACGGATTGTCGGGAATTCCGAATTCGTTAATTGACCGTATAGAAATAATCAAAGGTCCGGCTTCCAGTTTGTACGGTAGCGAAGCCGTGGGAGGATTAATCAACATCATCACCAAAAAAACCAAAAATGCGCCTCTGTTTACTGCGGATGTCTTTTCGACTTCTTGGCTGGAAAACAATGTCGATTTGGGTTTCAAAACCAATATAGGTCAGACCGCCGAATCCTTAATCGGACTCAACTATTACAATTACAATAGCCCAATAGACAACAATCGTGATAATTTCACCGATGTTACCCTACAAGAAAGAGTTTCCGTATTCAACAAATGGAGTTTCAATCGAAAAAGTGAAAAGGAGTTTACCCTGGCCGGACGCTTCTTTTACGAAGACCGTTGGGGTGGCGAAATGCAATGGAATAAAAGCTATCGAGGTGACAATGAAGTTTACGGAGAAAGCATCTACACGACTCGCTTCGAGTTTCTGGGCAAATACCAACTGCCGGTTAAAGAAGCGATGTTCCTTTCTTTTTCGGCTACGGCACACGACCAAAATTCGGTATACGGTACGACCTTGTATTTGGCCCAACAAAAAATTGGTTTCGGGCAATATACTTGGGATAAAAAACTCAAGAGTCACAATTTACTGCTCGGTGCTGCTTTTCGCCATCAATTTTACAACGACAATACCTCCGCTACAATTAACGTTGACAAGTCGAATATCTACAGTGTATTTCTGCAAGACGAAATTAAGTTGGCAGAAAAACACCATTTGCTACTTGGTTCAAGATACGATTACAACAACAATCACGGCAGTATTTTTACACCACGCATCGCCTACAAATGGAATCCAACTCGAAATGATGTGTTCCGAATTAATGCCGGTACTGGCTTCCGAATTGTGAATCTTTTCACCGAAGAACATGCCGCACTTACCGGTGCCCGAGAAGTAATTATCTCCGAAAATCTGGCGCCCGAGAAATCCTATAATGTCAATTTGAATTACCTCAAAAAAATCCGCTTCGAAGATGCTTCGTTCTTGGGCTTTGAATTGTCGGCTTGGTATACTTATTTTACCAACCAAATCATTCCGGATTACGACACCAATCCTAACCAAATTATCTATCGAAACCTCAATGGCTACTCCGAAACAATTGGGGTTAGCGGCAATATCGATTGGGTTTCTCCTTATGGCATCAAATCCATCCTAGGTTTTACCGTAATGGATCCGAAAAACGTACAGAACGGTGTGGCTTCCCGACCGATTTTAACCGAAAAATACAGCATCAATTGGACGATTTCTTATGATATTCCCAACTGGTATTTATCAATTGATTACACCGGAAATCTTTACGGACAAATGCGCTTACCGCTGTTAGGACCGCTCGATCCGAGAGCCGAATATTCCCAACCGTGGAGTTTGCAAAACATCCAATTTACTTATAAAAAAATCCGCCATTTTGAGTTCTACGGAGGAATCAAAAACATTTTAAACTGGACGCCTAACAAAGGAAATCCGTTTTTAATTGCCCGTGCTAATGATCCTTTTGACCAAAATGTGACCTTCGACACTAACGGAAACGTTATGGCCACACCGTCAAATCCATATGCGCTGACTTTTGATCCCACGTATGTTTATGCACCCAATCAAGGAATTCGAGCATTTCTCGGATTGCGATATACAGTCTATTAATTAACATTTAATAAACAACTTTAAAGTTGGTCTACGCCTATTTTTGTAGAATGATATTGCAATCGGGTCCTATTAAAATCAACCAAATCCTGTGCTTCTTGTTAGCAGCATACCTGCTTAACATTAGTGTTGACGCTCCGGATGTACTATCAAACAAAACGGAAGATTTAACCTTTAACGACCTAGAAAGTGTAATTGAAATTGTGGTTGAAAAAATCCTTGATTTCGAAAATAGTATACAAGAGTTGGACGATAACGACACCGAACATCAATCACCAATCAAAAAAAACCTTCAAATAGACCACTATATTCTGCAATCAAACATCCCAGAATCTTTATTGCATAATCCCTCATTTTCAGACCCGGTGTGTTTGTGGAAATCACAAAAAGTTAAATCATCATTTTCAGAAAACACTTATCCGCCGCCGGAAGTTTAAATTACAATAACCACTTCTTGCTTTTACAATTCAATTAAAAGCCAATCATTATTGTTAAATTTAAACTTATATTCATGAAACATTTTTTATGGGCAGCTTTACTAATGGCCTACTCCAAGCTTAATGCTCAAAACCATTTACTCGACAGTTTGTATATCCGGGAAGTGGAAACAAACAAAGAACCCGCAAAAGTGCTGCACGCTGAACCGCTTTACATCGATTTAATCAGAGATTTAGGTGCCCGAAAAGGGGAAAAAGAATGGAACATCGGGTTTGGCATCACCGACAACAAAAGTTACGATATTTACAACGCTTTAGTAGAATATGAATGGGCGCCAATAGACCGATTGGGCTTTGAAATAGAACTCCCTTTCTCGTTTTATTATCCAACCGAACAAAATACTTTAGCGCCTCAAAGCAAACTGAACAGCCTAAAACTGGCAACGCAATATACTTTCTTAGTGGCCGAAAAAGCCAAAACTTCTCTCGCAATTGGCTACATCCACGAATTTGAAATGAATGAATTCAACCACTACCGAAAAGAAACTGTTTTTACAGGAAATATTTTCAACCCGTTTTTTGTTGCCGCTAAACGATGGGGCCAAAATTTCCATACTTTATTGTACAGCGGACCATTATTGGAACAACATTTCAAAAGCCAAACCATACATTCGCTTTGGCAAATTAATTCCAATTTTCATTACATGATTGACGGTACGCGAAATTTTATCGGAGTAGAATTCAACAAACAGCTACAGCAAAGCGATTTCGATATGACCATCAGACCGCAAATGCGTGTTGGTATAGCCGACAATCTGCTTATTGGTATCGTTACCGGTATTCCTATCAAAAGAGAAAACGAGAGATTTAGCACTTTCTTTCGATTAATTTACGAACCAAAGCACAAATAATTCAAGTATATTTGTTACCACTAATTGACTATGAAACACTACCATTACATCTTTACCGGCGCCGGATTATCCGCACTAATGACCGTTTATGAAATGGTACTGTCCGGAAAATTCAAAGACAAAACCATTTTACTAATCGACGAAAATTCGAAAAAAACCAACGACCGCACTTGGTGTTTTTGGGACGATAAAACATGGTTTGACGATTTAGCCTTTGCCAAATGGCAAGCCGCTTGGTTCAAAAACGAATCGTTTGAAAGACGCCTAAATCTCCAACCTTACGAATACAAAATGGTGAACGGCTTGGATTTTTACAAGCGTGTTTTCGACTTAATCGCCAAAGAAGACAACATCACTTTCCTCAACCAAAAAGTGCTCGATTTTCAAGAATTAAGACACCATTGTGTGGTTAAAACCAAAAATGAAAGTTTTACCTGCAATCAAATTTTTAATTCGATTTTTAGTCCGAATCTAGTGGATAATCAATCGAAATTTCCGTTTCTACACCAACACTTTATCGGTTGGTTTATCAAAAGTAAAGAACCTGTTTTCACTACCGATTGTGCGACTTTCATGGATTTTTCTGTGGAACAACGTGGCAATACGCGATTCATGTACGTGTTGCCAACCTCCGAAACCGAAGCCTTATTGGAATACACTTTGTTCTCCAAAGACTTATTACCCAAGGAAGAATACGAATCAGAAATTCAGAAGTACATTGAAAAATTAGGAATTACGAATTACGAATTAATAGAAAAAGAACAAGGCAACATTCCGATGACCTGTTATCCGTTTTGGAAAAACAACAGCAAAAACATCCTAAATATAGGGGCAGCAGGCGGTTGGACCAAAGCCAGCACAGGTTATACGTTTAAAAACACCGTGAAGAAATCGAAAGCCTTAACGGCCTTTTTGTTAAAGGAAAACGACTTAACAAAATTTCACAAAATCAATAAATTCTGGTTTTACGACTTATTGCTTTTGGATATTTTAGACCGAAAAAACCACTTGGGTTCGACCATTTTTTCGGCTATGTTTCAAAAGGGAAATCCTGCCGTTATCTTTAAGTTTTTGGATGAAGAAACTTCCTTTGCCGAAGATTTACAAGTCATTTGGCGTTGCCCGAAAAGGCTCTTCATTATAGCGCTTATCCGCAGAATCTTCCGCTGAAATCCATTCTAAACAAATGTTAAACTTTATAAAATTGCGTTTCGTTGTCAAAACTTCTCCATAGTTTTGTGGCATTAAAATAAAAACATGAACACGATTATCGCACAATTACATCATCATCATTCTTGCAACCAGGCGAGTTAATGATGTATTGTAGCTAATCAAAAACATAATTCAAAACCCGTCTGAGTATATCAAGACGGGTTTATTGTATTTATACACTTCGCGATATACTCAGATTTTATACCTAATTAAAAATGAGTACCTTAAAAATTGCTATTCAAAAAAGCGGCCGCTTAAGCGAAAAGTCTCTCCAGCTCTTGGAAGAGTGCGGCATCAAAATCTCCAATGGCGAACGAAAACTTAAAGCCGTTGCCCAAAATTTCCCTGTTGAAATTCTATTCCTGCGCGACGATGACATCCCGCAATACGTGGAGCAAGGCGTAGCCGACATTGGTATTTTGGGAGAAAATGAAGTTTGGGAGAAAGGCAAAGATGTAAAAGTAATTCAACAACTGGGTTTTGCCGGTTGTCGCATGTCTTTGGCCATTCCGAAAGACGAAAGCTATACCGATTTAACGTATTTCGAAGGCAAGCGAATTGCCACCAGTTATCCTAAAATCCTACTTGATTTTTTCAATCGAAACAACATCCAAGTCTTCATCGAAGAAATCAGCGGCAGTGTTGAAATTGCCACCAGTATTGGTTTAGCCGATGCCGTATTCGACATTGTCAGCACCGGAAGTACATTGTTGATGAACGGTTTAAAAGAAGTGGAGACCGTCGTGAAAAGCGAAGCCGTACTCATTGCCAATGCGAATGTAACCGAAGCATCCCAAGCCATCCTAAACAAATTATTGTTCCGAATCCAATCGGTGCGCGAAGGGAAACAAAACAAATACATCTTACTCAACGCACCCAATTCTGCTATCGAAAGCATTTGTGCCATACTGCCGGGCATGAAATCGCCTACCGTTTTGCCTTTAGTCAACGAAGGCTGGAGCAGTTTGCATTCGGTGATTCAGGAAGATGATTATTGGAATCGCATCGAACAACTCAAAACCCTTGGCGCCGAAGGCATTTTAATTATTCCGATTGAAAAAATGATTCGCTAATAGTCAAAGCCTATTTGTCATTCCAATTGACAAAGACACTATCGATGGCGAATTGACTTAGCAATCTCATTATGCGATTTCTCCTTCGTCGAAATGACAAAATTAAATTTAACACTAAAAACATGAAAACATACCTCAACCCAAGTCAGGAACTATGGTCAACCTTAGCCCAACGCCAAACAGTTTCCTCAGCCGATTTGAACGAAACCGTAAAGTCGATTTTCAACGACATTGAAAAAAACGGCAGTAAAGCGGTGAAAAAGTACACCCAATATTTCGATGGTGTGACTTTGGACAGCTTAAAAGTTTCCGAAACTGAAATAGAAAAAGCGGTAGCTGAAGTGCCGACCGATTTAAAAAAAGCGATACAAACCGCTGCCGAAAACATCAAACGCTTTCACCAATCGCAAAAAGAAATTTCGAAGAAAATAGAAACCACATCGGGTGTGTTTTGCTGGCGCGAAAGTCGGGCAATTAATACTATTGGAATTTACATTCCGGGCGGAACAGCACCGCTTTTTTCTACGGTTTTAATGTTGGCCATTCCGGCTCAAATTGCCGGTTGTCAAAACATCATCTTGTGTTCGCCACCCGATAAAAACGGCAATCTCAATCCGGCCATTTTGTATGCGGCGCAATTGACCGGTGTGACGCAAATTTATAAAGTCGGCGGGATCCAAGCCATCGCCGCCATGACTTTCGGAACGGATGATATTCCCAAAGTAGAAAAACTCTTCGGCCCCGGAAATCAGTTTGTTACGGCAGCCAAACAATACGCCCAACAATTAGGTACTGCCATCGATTTACCGGCCGGTCCGAGTGAACTTTTGGTGATTGCCGATGACAGTTGCGACCCTGATTTTGTAGCTTCCGATTTGCTTTCCCAAGCGGAACACGGTGGTGATAGCCAGGTTGTCTTGGTAACCAATTCAGAAGCTATTGTCGCAAAAGTAACTTCGGCTATCGAGCAACAAAAAGCCGTTTTACCGCGGCAATCCGTAGTTGAAAAAGCTTTGGAAAACAGTCGTGCCATTGTTTTTGACAGCATCCAACAAAGCATTGCTTTCAGCAATTTTTACGCTCCGGAACACTTGATTCTAGCGGTAGAAGATGCAGAAAACATGCTGTGTTTTATCGAAAATGCCGGCTCGGTTTTCTTAGGTAATTACAGCTGTGAAAGCGCCGGAGATTATGCCAGCGGCACCAATCACACCTTACCTACTAATGGTTTTGCCAAAAATTACAGCGGCGTTTCCTTAGACAGTTTTGTCAAAAAAATTACGTTTCAAAAACTCACTTCGAAAGGCTTGCAAAACCTTGGTCCAACGATTGAAATTATGGCAGAAGCCGAACAATTAGACGCACATAAAAACGCGGTAACTATTCGATTAAAAAAATTACAAAATGGATAATATGACTAATCTCATTCGAAAAAATATTCTTTTGCTCACACCCTATTCCAGTGCCAGAGACGAATACAAAAGCAATCAAGGTATCTTTTTAGACGCCAACGAAAATCCGTACGGCAATTTAAATCGCTATCCCGATCCGTACCAATGGCGCTTGAAACAAATCTTAAGCGGTCAACAAAAAGTCGGCATCCAAAACATCTTAATCGGCAACGGCAGCGACGAGATCATCGACTTGGTACAACGTGTTTTTGGCGAACCCGGTCAAGATCAAATCATCATTTGTCCGCCCACTTACGGCATGTATGAAGTGTATGCTAACATCAATAATTTGAAAATCGTTCCCATTCCGTTAACCGAAAATTTTCAGTTGAATACAGAAGCGATTTTAGCCCAAAACGCGAAAATTTTATACCTGTGTTCGCCCAACAATCCGACCGGAAATACATTAGAAAATCTGGAATACATTATTGAAAATTTCAAAGGCATTGTCTTTCTGGATGAAGCATACATCGACTTCAGTGAGCAACCTTCATTGGTACCCAAAATTCAGAAGTATCCCAATTTAATCGTGTCGCAAACTTTCAGCAAAGCGCGTGGATTGGCGGCGGCTCGTATCGGCGTAGCGTATGCCAATGAAACGATTATTTCTGTACTGCAAAAAGTAAAACCGCCTTACAACATCAGTCAACTGAACCAGGAAGCCGCGGTAAAAGCTTTAGCCGATGAAACTCAATTTCAAAACACCGTGAAAATTTTAAAATCGGAACGCGAAAAGCTTAAAAATGCGTTGCAACAACTGGATTTCATAACCCAAGTTTATCCGTCGGAAGCCAATTTTTTATTGGTTGAAATGGAAAATGCTACCGCGATTTACGAGCAGTTAATCGAACAACAAATCATCACCCGCAATCGCAGTTCGGTGGTGAAAGATACCATCAGAATTACCGTCGGAACACCGCAAGAAAACCAGCAATTACTTTACGCACTTCAATTAGTTACTATATGAAAAAAGTATTATTTATAGACCGAGACGGTACGTTAATCGTGGAACCGCCGATTGATTTTCAAGTCGACTCTTTGGAGAAACTCGAGTTTTATCCTAAGGTATTTCAATACTTGTCGCGCATTGCTCAAGAACTCGAATACGAATTGGTCATGGTCACCAACCAAGACGGCATGGGAACCGCTTCGTTTCCGGAAAACACCTTTTGGCCGGCGCACAACAAGATGCTCAAAGCCTTTGAAAACGAAGGCATCCGATTTGCCGATGTGATTATCGACGTTTCGTTACCCGAACAAAATTTACCAACCCGAAAACCGGGAACGGCTTTACTGCAACAGTACGTCAAAGGCAACTACGATTTGAAAAACTCCTTTGTCATAGGCGATCGAATTACTGATATTCAATTGGCACAAAATTTAGGAAGTCAAGCCATTTTTATTTCGGCGGAAACCAATGACAAAGCCGTTTTAACCACTACTTCTTGGGAAAGCATTTACCGGTTTTTGAAAAATCAGCCGCGAACTGCTACGGTGAATCGAACAACAAAAGAAACCGAAATCGCCATCGCAATCAATTTAGATGGGAACGGGAAAAGTAACATCACTACCGGTTTAGGCTTTTTTGACCACATGCTCGACCAAATTGCCAAACACGGGAATATCAACCTCAGCATTCAAGTCAACGGCGATTTGTATGTCGATGAACACCACACCATTGAAGACGTCGGCATCGCTTTGGGCATCGCTTTTTCACAAGCTTTAGGAAGCAAAAAAGGCATCAATCGTTACGGGTTTCTGTTGCCTATGGACGATTGTTTGGCGCAAGTGGCTTTGGATTTCGGCGGTCGTTCGTGGTTGGTTTGGAACGCAAAATTTACCCGAGAAAAAATCGGTGAAATGCCTACCGAAATGTTCTCGCACTTTTTCAAATCGTTTTGCGATGGCGCGCAATGCAACTTGAACATCAAAGCCGAGGGCAACAACGAGCACCACAAAATCGAATCGATTTTCAAAGCCTTCGCAAAAGCGATAAAAATGGCCGTACAAAAAGACGGAACTAATACCATCCCAAGCACCAAAGGAATCTTATGATAGCCATAGTAAAATATAACGCGGGCAATATTACTTCCGTGCAAAATGCCTTGGAAAGATTGGGGTATTCGAGTATAGTAACCGATAACCCGAAACTCATCCAACAAGCCGAAAAAGTGATTTTTCCGGGCGTTGGCGAAGCGAGTTCAGCCATGCAATACTTAAAAGAAAAAGGGTTAGACGAAGTGATTAAAAACCTCAAACAACCGGTTTTAGGCATTTGTCTTGGACAACAATTGTTGTGTCGTTTTTCGGAAGAAGGCAACACGGAATGTTTAGGGATTTTTGACGCAAGAGTAAAGAAATTCGAACCCAAATTGAAAGTACCGCATATGGGTTGGAATACTATTTCAGCATTAAATTCTGCTCTGTTCAATGGAATTTCAACCGAAGAAAATTTCTATTTCGTTCACAGTTATTATGCGGAAGTCAGCCAAGAAACCACTGCTGTTTGTGATTATATCGTTCCGTTTAGCGCTTCGATGCAAAAGGATAATTTTTATGCGACGCAATTTCATCCCGAAAAATCATCACAAGCAGGCGAACAACTTTTATTAAATTTTTTAAAACTATAAACACGGAATAATTTGTGAAAATCAGTGTAATCCGTGGCAAAAAATAAAAACATGAGAATCATACCGGCTATAGACCTTATCAACGGCAAATGTGTCCGTTTGACCAAAGGCGATTACAAGACACAAAAAATCTACAATGAGAATCCGTTGGAAGTCGCCCAATATTTTGAAGACAACGGCCTACAATATTTGCATTTAGTTGACTTAGACGGTGCCAAATCCAACCACATTGTCAACCATAAAATCTTGTATCAAATAGCCACCAAAACCAACTTGAAAATTGATTTCGGTGGCGGATTAAAGTCGCACAAAGATTTGGAAATCGCTTTTGAAAACGGCGCTCGTCAAGTCACCGGCGGCAGTATTGCAGCTAAAAATCCGACTGAATTTTTAAGTTGGTTAACCGAATTCGGCAGCGATAAAATCATTTTAGGTGCTGATTGTTTGAATAGAAAGATTGCAACCTTTGGTTGGCAGGAAACTTCCGAATTGGACGTTGTCGACTACATAGCCGACTATGTTACCAAAGGGATTTCGACAGTCATTTGCACCGATATCGCCAAAGATGGTATGCTGCAAGGAACATCAAACGAATTGTACACTGCTATTTTGGAAAAGACCAAAGTGAATTTAATTGCCAGTGGCGGCGTGACTACATTGGCCGATTTGGAACAGTTGAAAAAGCTGGGTTGCGAAGGCGCCATCATTGGAAAAGCCTTATACGAAGGCACTATTAAAATTGAAAACTTAAACCAATTATGTTAAAGAAAAGAATCATCCCGTGTTTGGATATTAAAGACGGACGCGTGGTAAAAGGTGTTCAGTTTTTAGGCCTAAAAGATGCCGGAAATCCGGTAGCCTTAGCTTCCTTTTATTCTAAAAACGGCGCGGACGAATTGGTGTTTTTAGACATCAGCGCGACTTTGGAAGGTCGCAAAACTTTGGTGGATTTGGTTACGCGATTGTCCAAAGAAATCAATATTCCGTTTACGGTTGGCGGCGGCATTCAATCGGTGGAAGACGCGCAATTATTGTTACAATCCGGTGCAGATAAAGTCAGCCTCAATTCGGCTGCCGTGGCTAATCCGAAACTCATAACGCAAATCGCCGAAGCTTTCGGGAGCCAAAGTGTAGTGGTCGCTATCGACATCAAAAAAGTCGAAAACGATTGGTATGTTTTTGTAAAAGGCGGTACCGAATCGACCGGAATCTTAGCCATCGATTGGGCTCAAAAGGCTGAAGCACTCGGCGCAGGAGAACTTTTAATAACCTCTATGAACAACGATGGTGCTAAAGACGGTTTTGCTTTGGAAATTACAAACGCGATAAGCCAAGCCGTTACTATTCCGGTTATTGCTTCCGGTGGTGCAGGAAGTGCCAATGATTTTATCGAGTTGTTTACCCAAACCGAAGTCAGTGCCGGACTGGCAGCCAGTATTTTTCACTTTAATGAAGTCGCTATACCCTATTTAAAAACCCTTTTAAAAACCCGAAATATTCCTGTACGATGACTATAGATTTTTCCAAAACGAACGGCTTGGTTCCGGCCATTATTCAGGACTATCAAACCCGACAAGTGCTGATGCTGGGTTATATGAATGAAGCAGCCTTGCGACAAACCCAAGAAGAAAAAGTAGTTACTTTTTTCAGTCGCAGTAAAAACCGCTTGTGGACTAAAGGCGAAACTTCCGAAAATTATTTGAAAGTCGTTTCCATTAAAGAAGATTGCGACCAAGATACCTTGTTAATCAAAGTAATTCCAAGCGGACCAACGTGCCACAACGGAACGAATTCCTGTTTTGCAGACGAAACGCCAATGCCGTTTTTAAACCAATTGGAACAAGTAATTGAGGACAGAATCGCCAATCAAAATGCGAATTCTTACGTGGCTTCACTCCTTCAAAAAGGCATCAATAAGATAGCGCAGAAAGTAGGTGAAGAAGCAGTAGAATTGGTCATAGAAGCCAAAGACAATAACAAAGATTTGTTTCTGAATGAAGCCGCCGATTTGCTGTTCCACTATCTGCTGCTACTTAAAGTCAAAGGTTTCGGATTGACCGATGTAGAAACCATTTTAAAAAGCCGAATGAAAAACGGATAGATTGTTTTTCAGGTTATGCCCGAATAAGAAATCTTTATCATTTCTTTAAAACTTCGGTTTAGAATTCTCCTTATCTTTGCAACTGATTTTGTATCTCATATTTAATATCAAATATTTAAAATAAAAATTATGTATCCAGAAGAAATGGTATTACCGATGCGCGCTGAGTTAACAGAAGCCGGTTTTCAAGAATTATATACAGCTGCCGACGTGAAAAACGCTATTAAGGCAGAAGGAACAACCTTAGTAGTAATCAATTCGGTTTGCGGTTGTGCGGCGAGAAATGCCCGTCCGGGTGCGAAAATGAGTTTAGACGGCGCTAAAAAACCCGATCATTTAATCACCGTTTTTGCCGGCGTTGACAAAGAAGCGGTAGATGCAGCCAGAGAAGAAATGTTCCCGTTCCCGCCTTCGTCACCAAGTATGGCGTTATTCAAAAACGGCGAATTAGTGCACATGCTAGAGCGTCACCACATTGAAGGTCGTCCGGCAGAAATGATAGCCGAAAATCTTAAAGATGCTTACGCAGAATTTTGCTAAAAAATTTAAAACCTTTCTTAACAGAAAGGTTTTTTAATTTAAGACGCAACCTTTAAAAGGTTTTATTATCTAGTGAATAAAACAAATTCATTTATGAAAAATAATTTGATATTTTGCTTACTTGCTTTCTCATTTTTGGCTGTGAATTGTTCCAACTCTGATACCAATCAGGAGAGCAATGTCATTACACAAGAAATGCTCGACGCCAAAAAAGCTGAAGTAATGAGTTTGATTAATAGTGCTACCTGTACCGGTGCCTGTAATTACATTGCGTTTGGAAGTAAACCTTGTGGTGGTCCGAAAGAATATTTGCTTTTTTCAAGTGCTGTAAATCTAGCTCAATTAGAAGATTTGGTAACAGAGTATAACGAAATGGAACATCAATTTAACATTCAAACCAATGCTATTTCTGATTGTGCTGTCGTTTTACCACCAAACAATATTGAATGTATTGACGGTTCTTGCGTAATTATAAATTGAAGGGGAGAATTGCTATGACGGAAAAGCCCAAACTATGTAAAAATGGTTTGGGTTTTTTATTGCCCAAAAAAAATGTAAATTTGCACCGAATTCTTCCATTTAGAGTTCCTACATATTCTCACTTAAACGTTTATAGCATGCAACTGTATAACACCTTAAGCGCAGAAGAAAGAGCCGAGCTGATTGACCAAGCCGGCCAACAACGCCTTACGTTGTCTTTCTACACCTACGCTAAAATTGAAGATCCTAAAAAATTTAGAGACGAATTGTTTATTGCCTGGAATGCACTTGATGCTTTGGGCCGAATTTACGTAGCTCACGAAGGCATCAACGCCCAAATGAGTGTACCGGCCGAAAACTTTGAAGCCTTCCGCGATACCTTAGAAGCCTACGATTTTATGAAAGGCATTCGCCTAAACGTAGCCGTAGAACACGACGACCATTCGTTTTTAAAACTTACCATAAAAGTCCGCCACAAAATTGTAGCCGACGGCTTAAACGATGAAACCTTTGACGTAACCAACAAAGGTGTTCACTTGGGCGCGGCTGAATTCAACCAAATTTTAGAGGACCCGAATACGATTGTAGTCGATTTCAGAAACCACTACGAAAGCGAAGTTGGTCATTTTAAAAATGCCATCACGCCCGATGTGGAAACCTTCCGCGAAAGCTTGCCGATTATCAACGAACAATTGAAAGACTTTAAAGAAGACAAAAACCTGGTCATGTATTGCACCGGCGGTATTCGTTGCGAGAAAGCTTCGGCTTACTTCAAACACCAAGGTTTTAAAAATGTGTTCCAATTGGAAGGAGGCATCATTAACTACGCGCGTCAAATTAAAGAGCAAAATTTGGAGAGCAAATTCATCGGGAAAAACTTTGTTTTCGATAATCGATTGGGTGAAAGAATCACAGACGATATCGTTTCACAATGTCACCAATGCGGCAAACCTTGCGACAATCACACCAATTGCGCCAACGACGGTTGTCATTTATTATTTATCCAATGTGACGATTGTAAAGCGTTGATGGAAAATTGTTGTTCTACCGAATGTTTGGAAACTACCCATTTACCGTTAGCCGAACAAGTAAAATTGCGACGCGGTAAACAAGTGGGCAACAAAATCTTCCGCAAAGGCCGTTCCGAGAATTTGCGTTTCAAACACTCCGGCGACTTGCCAAACATTCCTTTGGCGAAAGCGCAAGAAACGAAAGACATTCGCCAAAAAATAAAAGTCAAAAAAGTATTGGTTGCCAAAGCCGAACATTACTATACCAAAGCCGAAGTAGGTTTGTTTTTGATGGAAAATCATGAACTAAACCTTGGCGACAAAATCCTAATCAGCGGACCAACAACCGGAAACCAAGAATTGGTATTAGAAAAAATGATGGTCAACGGACAAGAAAAAACCACAGCAAAAGCCGGTGACAAAGTCACTTTTGAAGTGCCTTTCCGTATTCGTTTATCCGATAAATTATTTAAAATTTTAAGCTAATGACCACTTCAGGACGAATTGAATTGATGGCTCCGGCCGGCAACTTCGAATCACTGCAAGCGGCTTTAGACAATGGTTGTGATTCGATTTATTTTGGTGTTGAACAATTGAACATGCGAGCACGTGCCACGGTGAATTTTGTTTTAGAGGATTTACCCGAAATTGCACGTCGATGTAATGAGAAGAACGTCAGAACTTATCTGACTTTAAATACGATTATATACGATCACGATTTATCCATCGTAAAAACGCTTTTAACCAAAGCCAAAGAAGCCGGAATAACCGCAGTAATCGCATCCGACCAAGCGGTAATCATGACCGCCAGAACGATGGGTATGGAAGTGCACATTTCCACTCAACTGAATGTGACTAATATCGAAACGGTAAAATTCTATGCGATGTTTGCCGATACCATCGTATTGTCGCGCGAGCTGAGTTTGCGTCAAGTGAAGAAAATCACCGAAGCCATCGAAAAAGAACAAATCAAAGGCCCAAGCGGCAACTTGGTGGAAATAGAAATTTTTGGTCATGGTGCCTTGTGCATGGCGGTTTCAGGCAAATGCTACTTGAGTTTGCATTCGCATAATTCATCGGCCAATCGCGGCGCTTGCAAGCAAAACTGTCGCAAAAAATATACGGTAATTGACCAAGAAAGTGGTTTCGAAATTGAAATCGACAACGAATACATGATGTCGCCTAAAGATTTATGTACCATTGATTTCTTAGATCAAGTTATCGATTCCGGTATCAAAGTATTGAAAATTGAAGGTCGCGGGCGCGCTGCTGATTATGTCGCCACTGTAATTAAAACCTATCGCGAAGCCATTGATGCTTATTACGAAGGCACTTTTACCAAAGAAAAAGTTACGGTTTGGATGGAATCCCTTTCGACCGTTTACAATCGTGGATTTTGGAGTGGCTATTATTTAGGGCAGAAATTGGGCGAATGGAGCGACAATCCGGGTTCGAGTGCTACGCAGAAAAAAGTATACATTGGCAAAGGCATGCATTACTTCCCGAAATCGAATGTGGCCGAATTCAAAATAGAAGCCTACGACATCAAAAAAGGCGATAAAATTTTGATTACCGGTCCGAGCACCGGCGCTCAGGAAATGATAGTAGAAGATATGATGGTAAACGATTTGCCTTTAGAAAAAGCGGCCAAAGGCGACAGTTGTACTTTAAAGGTGCCGTTCCGCATTCGTTTATCCGACAAAATGTATAAAATTGTAGCCAACTAATGGTCATCGTTACCTTGCAAAGAGACAAATGCATCGGCTGCAACTACTGTGTGGAAATGGCGCCGGGACAATTTCAAATGTCGAAAAAAGACGGAAAATCGGTATTGCTGAAATCAGTCAATGCCAAAGGATTTCACACCTTAAAATCGGCCGACCATACCATCGTAGAAAACTGCGAATTGGCCCAAAAAGCTTGTCCGGTGCATATAATTGCAGTGAAAACAACATAAAAAAAACCGAGTTTCTCTCGGTTTTTATTTTTTAGTTTTTTGTTAAAACTATAATTACTGTTTCATCGTCCCCGTCATCATCAAAATCAGATGTGGTTTTAACCCTTAATTTAGTTGAAGTAAGTTCAGTTATTTGAACCACATCGGTTACGCCATCGGAAGTAATGGTAAGATTGTTACCTGATCTTGTGTATTCAAATGATGCAACATCTTCTACACAATCCCATACATCAACATTGGCACCTGTTCCATCTGCATTAAATTGAAGGTAATCTTTACCACATTCTTCATGATCATCATAAGGAATGGTTTGTCCAAACACTCTATACTCTTTAAAATACCATTTTCCAGTTAAATCTCCGGATGTTGACGGTCCGTCATCAGACGAACAAGAAATCACAAAACTTGATAAAATCGCCAAAGTCAATAGGCTTATTCTTTTCATTCTCATCTAATTTATTTTAGGTTAGACCGCTAAAATAGAAAAATTATCTTATAAAAAAACAAAATCAAATATTATTCGAAAGAATTTTAAAAACTTTAAAAAATACTATCTTTACACTTTTAACGTTTATCATCCGTAGTCTCATTCAAAAATGAGATGACCAATATATCTATATACAAATTATGGCTTGTACAAGTTGTTCAACATCTGATGGCGGTGCGCCTAAAGGATGCAAAAATAATGGGACTTGCGGCACCGATAGCTGCAACAAATTAACGGTTTTCGATTGGTTAGCTAATATGAGCTTGCCCAATGGAGAAGCGCCTTTTGATTGTGTGGAAGTGCGATTTAAAAACGGGAGAAAAGAATTTTTTCGCAATACGGAAAAGCTTACTTTAAGCATAGGCGATATTGTAGCGACCGAAGCTTCGCCAGGACATGACGTGGGCATAGTGACTTTAACCGGAGAATTGGTTAAAATCCAAATGAAGAAAAAAGGCGTAAATCATACCAGCTCGGAAATTCCGAAAGTGTACCGTAAAGCGTCTCAAAAAGACATCGATATTTGGAGCGATGCCCGCGATAAAGAAGAGCCGATGAAAGTCAGAGCCCGCGAATTGGCAATTGCGCACAAACTGGAAATGAAAATTTCAGACATTGAATTCCAAGGCGATGGCTCCAAAGTAACCTTCTACTACACCGCTAACGACCGTGTAGATTTCAGAATGTTAATTAAAGATTACGCGCGCGAATTCAATACCCGCATCGAAATGAAGCAAGTCGGTTTCCGTCAGGAAGCTTCTCGTTTAGGCGGTATCGGTTCTTGCGGAAGAGAATTGTGTTGCTCTACTTGGCTAACGGATTTCAGAAGCGTAAACACCTCAGCTGCGCGTTACCAACAACTGTCTTTAAATCCACAAAAATTAGCCGGACAATGCGGTAAATTGAAATGCTGTTTGAACTATGAGTTAGATACTTATATGGATGCCTTAAAAGATTTTCCGGATTTTGAAACCAAACTCAAAACCGAAAAAGGCGATGCTGTTTGTCAAAAGCAAGATATTTTCAAGGGATTAATGTGGTTTGCTTACTACGATAACTTTGCCAACTGGCATGTGTTAAATATAGAGCAAGTCAAAGAAATTATTGCCCAAAACAAGCAAGGCAAAAAAGTAAGTTCTTTAGAAGATTTTGCTGTTGAAGTAGTAGCCGAACCGGAAAAAGATTTCAACAACGCTATGGGTCAGGAAAGCTTAACCCGCTTCGACCAACCGCGAAAAAGCAAAAACAAAAATAAAAACCGTAACCGAAATAAAGCCAAAACTTCTGATGTTGCTAACAATAACACAACAAATGAAAGACCTAAACAAAAGCAAAGGCCGCAAGGAAAAAAACCAAATATAATTCAGAAAAAGAATGAAGATAAAAAGTAGTATTCTCTTTATTTTAATCTTTTTTTCGCTCATCTCCTGCGACCAAAAAAGAGTTTTTGATGACTACCAATCAGTGGGTAAATCATGGCATAAAGACAGCATAGTTTCTTTTGATTTGCCTCAGTTGGATTCTAAAAAAACGTATAATTTGTATGTCAACATTAGGAATAATAATGACTATCCTTTCAATAATTTGTTTTTGATAGTATCCCTAGAGCAGCCCAACAAGCAAGTAAAAGTAGATACTTTAGAATACCAAATGACCAATCCGGATGGCACGCTTCTTGGGGAAGGTTTTACCGACATCAAAGAAAACAAACTGTTCTATAAAGACAAGGTGAGCTTCACTCAAAAAGGATTGTACAAAATACACATCAAACACGCGCTAAGACAAACCGGAAAAATTGAAGGCGTTACTTCTTTAGACGGCATCTCTGATGTTGGCTTTAGAATTGAATCTACAGACTAAAAAATATGGCACAAAAAAAAGCATCCACAGTTAAAGACATTAAATACTACCAAAAGAAATTTTGGCGACTGTTCTTCTATGGCCTGGGAACCATGGTGTTGTTTTTCTTCTTGGCTTCTTGGGGATTTTTCGGCGCCATGCCGTCATTTGAAGACTTGGAAAATCCCGAATCCAATTTGGCCACCGAAATCATTTCTTCCGACGGTGTAACCATCGGTAAGTTTTACAACGAAAACCGTACGCCAATCAAATACGAAGATTTACCTCCTCATTTGGTAAAAGCCTTAGTCGCTACCGAAGATGAGCGTTTTTATGAGCACTCAGGGATTGATGCCAAAAGAACTTTCGGTGCCGCATTGCAATTAGGAAGAAGCGGTGGGGCAAGTACATTAACGCAACAGTTGGCCAAATTGCTTTTCCACGGTGAAGGATCAAAATTCTTCCTCTTCCGTGTGATTCAAAAAGCCAAAGAATGGATTATCGCAGTTAAATTGGAACGCCAATACACCAAAAACGAAATCATCGCCATGTACTTAAACAAAGCTGATTTCGTAAACACAGCGGTTGGAATTCGCTCTGCCTCTAAAGTGTATTTCGGTAAAGAACCGCGCGACTTAACCATAGACGAAGCCGCTATGTTTGTAGGAATGCTGAAGAATCCTTCGCTCTACAATCCACTGCGTCGTTTGGAAAAAGTTAAAAACAGAAGAAACACTGTATTAGACCAAATGGTTCGCAATAAAGTACTCACCAAAATTTCCAGAGATACTTTAGCCGTGAAACCGATTGTTTTGAATTTCCACCCGGAAAGTCACAAAGAAGGAACAGCGACTTATTTCCGAGAATATCTCCGGGAATACATGAAAAACTGGGCCAAAGAAAATAAACGCCCGGACGGCAGTGATTGGGACATCTACTCCGATGGTCTGAAAATTTACACTACCATCGATTCCAAAATTCAGGAACATGCCGAAGAAGCCGTACAAGCGCACATGAAAAACCTGCAAGAGGAATTCTTCTCTCAACAAAAAGAAAACAAAAATGCGCCTTTCGTTAACATCACCGACGAAGAAACCAACCGCATCATGACGCAAGCCATGAAAAACTCGGAACGTTGGCGTGTGATGAAAGACATGGATAAAACCGAAGAAGAAATCATCGCTTCCTTCGATGTGAAAACCAAAATGAAAATCTTCTCTTGGAAAGGAGAAATTGACACCACCATGACACCGCGCGATTCCATCCGCTATTACAAGCACTTCCTGCAAGCCGGATTGATGTCGATGGAACCGCAAACCGGTCACATCAAAGCTTGGGTGGGCGGTATCGATTACAAATATTTCCAATACGATCACGTTGGACAAGGCGCCCGACAAGTAGGTTCGACTTTCAAACCGTTTGTATACGCCACAGCCATCGAACAATTAGGCATGTCACCTTGCGATTCCATCATCGACAGTCCGTTCATGATTCACAAAGGTCGTCACAATGTTACCGAAGATTGGGAACCTAAAAACTCCGACCACCAATACCGAGGCATGGTAACTTTAAAACGCGCTTTGGCTTTGTCCATCAATACCGTTTCGGCGAAATTAATCGATAAAACCGGACCGGAAGCCGTTGCGGCATTGACCAAAAAATTAGGTGTAAAATCCAATATTCCGAACCAACCTTCTATTGCTTTAGGGGCTGTAGAAATTACGGTGGAAGATATGGTTGCCGCTTACAGTACCTTTGCCAACCAAGGTGTTTACGTCAAACCGCAATTCATCAGCAGAATCGAAGATAAAAACGGTGTTGTATTGTACGAACCTGTACCGGATACGCATGATGTGTTAAATAAAGACATCGCCTATGCCGTAATCAAATTGTTAGAAGGCGTAACTGAAAGTGGTTCGGGTGTGCGTTTGCGTACCCAAAGCGGCGGAAGTGGCGACAATCGTTGGACCGGCTATCCGTACATGTTTACCAACCCAATTGCGGGTAAAACCGGAACTTCTCAAAACCAATCCGATGGTTGGTTTATTGGTATGGTGCCGAATTTAGTGACCGGCGTTTGGGTAGGTTGCGAAGACCGTTCCGCCCGTTTCAAAGGCATTACTTACGGACAAGGTGCCACGGCTGCATTACCGATTTGGGGTTATATGATGAAAAAATGTTACGAAGACAAAGACCTGCAAATTTCTAAAGATCCGTTCCAACGACCAGACAACTTGTCGATTAAGGTCGATTGTTGGTCACCGCCAAAAGCCGAAACGGATTCGACAGCCGTCGACAATCCGGAAGAACAAAGTACCGACGAATTTGAAATGTAATTTTTAGGAGCTGTTTCCCGCTGTCCACTGTATCTTTTTCAGGATTGATATGCCTTCACAAATGCTCAGGCCAATCCTAAAAAAGGATGCCGTTCCCATCGGGGCTAGACATACCGAAATCCCATTCACCTTTAGTAGATGGGATTTTTTATTTTCAGCATTCACTATTTAATTCCTAAATTTACAGCACAAACTACACTACAATCCATATGATTAATAAAAAAGTGAACTCTGTACAAGAAGCGCTGCAAGGCATAGAAGATGGCATGACCATCATGCTGGGCGGCTTCGGACTTTGTGGTATACCCGAAAACAGTATAGCCGAATTGGTTAAAAAAGGGACAACCAACCTAACCTGTATTTCCAACAATGCCGGGGTGGATGATTTCGGATTGGGCTTATTGCTTCAAAAACGACAAATCAAAAAAATGATTTCCTCTTACGTAGGAGAGAATGCCGAATTCGAACGCCAAATGTTGTCGGGAGAATTGGAAGTAGAACTCACGCCACAAGGAACGTTGGCCGAAAAATGCCGCGCTGCACAAGCCGGAATACCGGCTTTCTTTACACCGGCCGGTTATGGAACCGAAGTCGCTGAAGGCAAAGAAGTCCGCGAATTCAACGGCAAAATGCATATTATGGAATTGGCCTACAAAGCCGACTTCTCCATCGTAAAAGCCTGGAAAGGTGACGAAGCCGGTAACCTGATTTTCAAAGGAACTGCTCGTAACTTTAATGCACCTATGGCCGGTGCTGCCAAAATCACCATCGCCGAAGTAGAAGAATTGGTTCCCGTTGGAACACTTGACCCAAATCAAATTCACATCCCGGGCATTATGGTGCAACGCATCTTCAAAGGTTCAACATTTGAAAAGAGAATTGAGCAACGTACAACCCGTAAAAGAGATTAGTCATGGCTTTAGATAAAAACGACATCGCAAAAAGAATAGCCAAAGAAGTAAAAGACGGTTATTTTGTCAACCTCGGTATCGGGATTCCGACTTTGGTGGCCAATTATGTACGTACTGATATTTCGGTAGAATTTCAATCTGAAAATGGTGTATTAGGTATGGGTCCATTCCCATTCGAAGGAGAAGAAGACGCCGACGTCATCAATGCCGGAAAACAAACTATCACCACCTTACCTGGCGCAAGTTTCTTCGACTCAGCTTTCAGTTTTGGCATGATCCGCAGTCAGAAAGTAGATTTAACTATTTTAGGCGCTATGGAAGTAGCCGAAAACGGCGACATCGCCAACTGGAAAATCCCAGGTAAAATGGTCAAAGGTATGGGCGGTGCCATGGATTTAGTAGCTTCAGCTGAAAATATTATTGTAGCCATGATGCACGTTAACAAAGCTGGCGAAAGCAAAATTCTGAAAAGATGTACACTCCCGTTAACCGGTGTTGGGTGTGTGAAAAAAGTAGTAACCGAATTGGCGGTTATGGAAATCACACCAAAAGGTTTCAAGCTATTGGAACGCGCACCCGGTGTTTCGGTTGAACACATTATAGCCTCAACAGAAGCTGAATTAATCATTGAAGGCGATATTCCGGAAATGGTGATTTAATCGAATATCTGTCATAAAAACAAACCACAAATTTCCATTGAAATTTGTGGTTTTTTCATGATCTACAATTACTGTTGCTGATCTAAATATTCCAACAACACCGGCGAAGCGTGGGCAAAACTCGGAGCAGCTTCGGTGATGCTGACAGCTCGTTTTTTATTGAGCTTGTACACCAAATCAAATTCGGTAGTGAACAATATGGCCGACAAAAACGGATTGTTGATAAACTCCAATAATCTGGAAAAGGCCGAATCAATCGTATGGATTTCGTCAATTTCTTCTCTTTGGAATTTGTACTTCAATTCTAATTTCAGAACCTCTTCTTCAACAATCGGACGCACATAAATGTTCATCAAATCAGTGTTGCCGATGGTTTTAGCCAAGGTCAGTTTGGCAAAAGTACCATCGGTCAAACTGTCTTTGACGTTGTTGTAGAATTCGGAAAAAGTATCGGTAAACAACATCTTATAAATTAGCAAAGAAGTCGTTTCCTTTGTCGTCTGTAATGATAAACGCCGGGAAATCTTTCACGGTGATTTTGCGAACAGCTTCCATACCTAATTCTTCGAAATCCACTACCTCAACTTTCAAAATATTTTCTTTGGCCAAAATAGCTGCCGGTCCGCCAATAGACCCTAAATAGAAGCCACCGTATTTTTTACAAGCATTCATTACGTCTTTACTGCGATTGCCTTTGGCCAACATAATCATGCTGCCGCCGTGGCTTTGGAATTCGTCTACATACACATCCATACGGCCTGCAGTAGTTGGTCCAAAACTTCCTGATGGCATGCCTTCCGGCGTTTTAGCAGGACCGGCGTAATACACCGGATGATTTTTGAAATACTCCGGCATTGGTTTACCGGCATCGAGTAATTCTTTGATTTTGGCGTGTGCAATATCACGAGCTACTATTACGGTTCCGTTTAATTTCAATCGGGTTTTGATTGGATATTTGCTTAACTCGGCCAAGATTTCGCTCATTGGTCGGTTCAAATCAATTTCCACCGGTGCTTCCAAATGCGGCGGCACTGCCGGTAGAAACTGTTGCGGATTGGTTTCCAACTGCTCCAAGAAAATACCGTCTTTGGTAATTTTGGCTTTGATATTTCTATCGGCCGAACATGAAACGCCCAAGCCAACCGGACAAGAAGCAGCGTGTCTTGGCAAACGAATAACGCGGACATCATGGGCAAAATACTTACCGCCAAACTGAGCACCTATAGCACTTTCTTGGCAAATTTGTAATACCCTTTGCTCCCATTCTAAGTCGCGAAACGCCTGACCGGCCATGTTGCCGGTCGTTGGTAAGTTATCAAAATAACCTGCTGACGCTTTTTTCACGGCAGCCAAGTTGGCTTCTGCCGAAGTACCGCCAATGACTAAAGCCAAGTGATAGGGCGGACAAGCCGAAGTGCCTAAATCTTTTATTTTTTCGCGGATGAATTCATCCATCGATTTTTCGTTTAAGAGCGATTTGGTTTTTTGGTATAAGAAAGTTTTGTTGGCACTTCCGCCGCCTTTGGCCAAAAACAAAAATTCATAGCTCGCTCCTTTTTTGGCATAAATATCAATCTGTGCCGGAAGATTCGAACCGGAGTTTTTCTCCTCAAACATCGAAATCGGCACGATTTGAGAGTAACGCAGGTTTTTCATTTGGTAGGAGTTGAAAATGCCCTTCGACAACCATTCGGCATCATCTTCACCGGTATAAACATTTTCGCCCTTTTTTGCCATCACAATGGCCGTTCCGGTATCTTGACAAGAGGGTAATTCACCTTCCACGGCAACTGCTGCATTTTGCAATAAGTTGTAGGCTACGAATCGGTCGTTATCCGTCGCTTCCGGATCGTTTAGAATGTTTTGCAATTTCTGTAAATGTGAAGTACGCAGCATAAATGACACATCTGTCATCGCTTCTTGTGCTAACAATTCCAATCCTTTAGGGTCAACGGTTAGGATTTCTCGGTCGCCTAATTGTTCGGTTTTTACGTACTCGGAAGTGATTTTTTTGTATTGCGTATCGTCTTTCAAAATAGGATACGGATCTTGGTATATAAAGTCCATTTTGGTGTGTTAGTTTAAACGACAAAGTTAAGCAAAGTGCTCGATTGCTGAAATGAAATAGTTGCTAAATTAATGTACACCCAATCATCTACTAAAAAAACCAACTCGCTACAAAAATCGCTGTAATCACACAGATTAAATCCACTAAAAGCATAGTGCCAAGCGTGTATCGAGTATTTTTTACATTGATACTTCCGAAGTAGACTGCAATCACATAAAACGTAGTTTCGGCACTACATTGGAAAATACAACTCAAACGCCCGGTAAACGAATCGGGGCCGAAGTTACGCATCGCGTCAATCATAAAACCACGTGAACCACCGGAACTAAAAGGGCGTAGCATGGCCACAGGTAAGGAATCGGTGATTTGTTTACTCACCCCGATATTGGAAAAAGCAAACGAAATCCAATTGCTGATGATTTCAAAAAGACCACTGTTTCTGAAGAAAGAAATGGCCACCAACATACCCATTACATAAGGGAAAATTTTAACTCCGGTTTGCAAACCATTATTGGCACCGGTTACAAATGCGTCGAAAATAGTGGTGCTTTTATCCACAAACTTTTTCTCATTGATAAAAGAAAACACCAAGGTAAAAGCAATAATACCAACTAACATCAACCCGGATAAATTGGCGGTAAAAAAGTTTTTGCCTACCAAATCCAAACCATTAATGTAAAACAACAAACCAACTATGGCAGCGATTACTGTCATCAAAGCCACAATTAAAGTAGCGCTCATGAAATTGATTTTTTGGCGGATACCAACAATAATCATGGCCGCTATGGTTCCGATAAAAGAAGTAATGATACACGGCAACATCACATCGGCCGGATTGGCAGCGTTTTCTGCAGCGCGATACCCGATAATAGAAGTTGGAATTAAGGTTAATCCGGCAGCGTGCAAACACATAAACATGATTTGGGCATCGCTGGCTTTTTCTTTTTCCGGATTGATTTCCTGTAAACTTTGCATGGCTTTTAAACCAAAAGGTGTCGCGGCCGAATCCAATCCGAGGAAATTGGCGGCAAAGTTTAAAGTCATGTACGATATAGATTCGTGGTTTTTAGGTACTGAAGGAAAGACTTTGGCGAAAACCGGACTTAATCTTTTAGCCAGTTTTTCGGCGGCTCCGGAAACAATCAACAATTCCATTAACCCGCAAAAGAAGGCCAAATAAGCAATAAGAGGGATAATTAAATCGAGCAAACTGTTTTTACACGTCGGCAGTAACCCATCCGATTTTTGAATGCCGCTGTAAATTTTTACCGTTTGGTTTTTGAAGACATAAGTGGTGTCTGCATTTAAAACATTTTTATTAAGGACAAACGATTTTTCCTCGCTTTTTTGGATGCTGTCTTGGATAAATTTCGGGATTTCGTTTAAGTATTTTTCCGAAACCAAAATCGGATCGTCTTTTTTTCCGTTCAAGACATAATCAATAGAATAACTATCTCCGGAAAATAAACTGAACATTACAAAAGCAATGGAAGCCACGAAAATGACCAACCAGAATCTACTTAAAACCATACTATTGTTTTTCGGTAAATATACTATTTCTGAAAATGCAGAGGAAAATTATTTAGAAGGAATCGATTAACACGGTCAGAACCTTTTGTTAATTTTTTTTTGATTGATTAAAAATAATTAAACAATTTATAAATTTTTATGATTATTTTCTAAAAGTATCCTGCAATCCGTTAGGATTTATATATTTGTGGCCTTTAAATAACTACATTTTTGGACAACAAACTATGAAAAATCATTTACTACCTTTAATGCTATTGGCGTTAGTTTCTACTCCGGTTTTCGGGCAAACGCCTGAAGAAGTTAAAACAATTACCGCCCAATACGATATGGCTCAATTAAAAGCTAAAGAAGCGCATTATCGGAAAATAGCTAAAGCTGAAAAAGAGAAAGCCCAAGCGCAAGCAGTAGCCAAAGGTTGGCCATTATTTGTAAAAAAAGAGGACGGTAATCTATTAGAGTTAATGCGATTAACTCCTGATGGTTATCCGATTTATTATTCTACTGAAAATGTCAATGCTGCATTAACTACACGAGCAAGTTTTTTACACAGTACAGGCTCAATGGGATTAAATCTAAACGGACAAGGTATGACTGCCAGAGTTTGGGATGGTGGTAATGTTAGATCCAGTCATTTTGCATTTGAAGGAAGAGTTACTGTAGTAGATGAAACCAGTTCGGGGACTAGTGGTCACGCCACGCATGTTACCGGTACTATGGTTGCAAGTGGTAGTCCTGCTTCTGTAAAAGGAATGGCTCCCCAAGCTTTAGCCAGAACTTTTGATTGGAACGACGATGTAGCAGAAGCCATCTCAGAAGCCCAAATGGGAATGTTAGTTTCAAACCACTCTTACGGAACACCCATTACTAATAACGGAAACACTTTACCCTCTTGGTATATCGGTTCTTATACTTTTGGTGCCAATGAATGGGACGATGTAGCCTATAACGCACCTTATTACTTGGCGGTTATGTCGGCAGGGAATGATGGTGGTAACAATGACAACAGCGACCCGATTACTTTTGGATATGATAAACTTGTAGGAGACAAAACCGCTAAAAATAACTTGGTTGTAGCCAATTGTTTAGATGTTTTAATTGGCTCAACCGGAAATGTAATCGGAAACATAACAATCAATGGTTCCAGCAGCCAAGGACCAACAGATGATCTGCGCATTAAACCTGACATTACAGGAAACGGAACCAGTGTAATATCAACCAGTAATTCCAGTGATATAGGAACTGCAACCTTAAGCGGTACTTCAATGTCTTCTCCAAATGTAGCCGGAACACTGATTCTTTTACAACAACACTACCGAAACTTGACAACTAATTTCATGCGTGCTGCCACTTTAAAGGGATTGGCCTGTCATACTGCTGACGATGCCGGTTTGGTCGGACCAGATGCCATATTTGGTTGGGGATTATTGAACGCTAAACGTGCCGCTGAAACTTTGAGCAATAATGGTCTTACTTCATGGGTTTCTGAAGAGAATTTGAACAACAATCAAACGTATACTACAACGATAAACTCAAGTGGAACCACTCCGCTCATGGCCTCTATAACTTGGACAGATTTACCGGGACCTATTAATTCCGGGGTTAATGGTCCTAATGATCCTACTCCGGTTTTAGTGAATGATTTGGATATCAGAATTACCAGAAACGGAATTACTTATTATCCTTGGAAACTTAGCGGCCCAACTGTTCCGGCTGTTAGAAATTCTGATAATAATGTTGATAATGTTGAATTAATTAAAATTGACAATCCACCTGCCGGAGAATATGTTATCACTGTTACTCACAAAGGTAATTTAGTTACCGGAAGTCAAAGATTTTCTCTAGTGGTTACAGGAATTAGTTCTGCTTTCTCATTGAATTCTAACTCAGCCGATTTAACTGTATGCTCTACGCAAAATGCGACTTACACTTTTAACTACGCTCAAGTAGGAGCCGGTACAACAAACTTCTCAGCGGTTGGATTACCGGTTGGTGCCACTGCAAGCTTTTCTCCAAGTTCCATGAGTGCTAACGGACTAGTTACTATGACGATTTCCGGTTTATCGAATGTGACTCCTGGTGAGTATTATGTAGGTATCCGTGGTTCTAATGGTTCAGAAATAGAAACCAGATACAAAACATTGCGTGTTTACAGTGCCTCTTTTCAACCTATTGCAATTGCTTCCCCAACGGATGGACAAAATGGTTTGTCTACAACTGTTAACCTTAATTGGGCTGCACAAGCGAATGCCATAAGCTATCATGTTCAGGTATCCTTGTTTAATAACTTTTCCAGCTTAATAGCGGATGAATATGTGAACACTAATTCATATACCATCAATGGTTTAAGCCAAGCGACACGTTATTTTTGGAGAGTAGTTCCAATGAACAATTGTGGGAGCGTTTCCATCAACAGTGCCTCTTTTTATAATTTTACAACCGGTAATTTGTTTTGTGATGTAAATTTTACTGCCAATGATTACTCCAATGCCGCTATTGCTCAGGTAGCTAATTCAGAAGCTTTTGTGCCGGTAACCGTTACAGGAGATTATAGTATAGGGGATCTCAATGTTAATGTAGCCATTAACCATACTTGGGTACAAGATTTAACCATTACATTGGAAGGTCCGGCTAGTATAGGAAGTCCTGTAATCATGCTTCAACAAGAAGCTTGTGGTGGTGAAGACAATATCAATTGCACTTATGACGATGCTGGTGGCGGTCCTTCTTGTATTGGCAATCCGGCAATCAGTGGTCTTATAGCACCTCTGGACAATCTGAGTGCTTTAAACAATTTGAATGCCAACGGTATTTGGGTGTTACGTGTAATCGATCCATACAATGAAGACGGCGGTGCTATCACTAATTTTAGCCTTAATATTTGTCGCGTTCAACCCACTGTACTGAATGTTTCGGATAATCCGCTACAAAATACTATTTTACATCCGAACCCAACATCGGGTATTCTGACTATTACTATTCCTTCTTTGAATGAAAAAACAACTTTAACGGTTTATGATTTACAAGGTAGGATGGTTTGCAAGCAAGAAACCAATCAGGTAGAAACAACTATTGGTTTAGATGGAATTCAGGACGGAGTTTATCTGGTTCAAATTGACAACAGTATAGGTAGTATCACCAAAAAAATAGTACTGAAAAGAAACTAAAAAAGGAGGTCAAATTGACCTCCTTTTTTATACATGTAAAATCTCATCTTCTATTAATAAATCCTCCCGACGCAATCGAAGGAAGATTTGTGCCACAGCGATGACGTCTTTTTCACAGTAAGTCACAATTCTGTCTATGTCTTTTTCTACATAAAAAACGTGGGCTACTTGACTCCCGTCAATATCACCTTTGGGAGAAGGAATGCCTAATATTTTAGTCAACAGTTTTAAAGAGGTAAAATGCTTGTAATCGCCGAATTTCCATAATTCTAAAGTATCCAAATGCGGGATTTCCCATGGCTTTTTTCCGAATAGATTGAGTTTATTGGGAATGGCAATTTGATGGATAATCATGCGGCGGGCAATAAACGGAAAGTCGAATTCTTTGGCATTGTGACCACACAATAAATGCTGCGCACCGCTGAAATGCGTATCTAACAAATTGGCAAAATCCTTTAGAATCTTTTTTTCTTCTCCGAAAAATGAGGTAACTCTAAAATTTCTAATATCGTTTTTATTGGCAAAATACCCAACGGAAATACAAACGATTTTACCAAACTCTGCCCAAATACCGGCGCGGTCGTAAAAATCCTCGGGGGTGTATTCGTCGCGTCTTTGGTATTGGGTTTTTTGTTCCCAAAGCAGTTTCATCTCATCGTCTAAAGCGTTGAAGTTATCTTCTTCCGGAACGGTTTCGATGTCGAGAAAGAGTATATTGTTGAGTGGAATTTTTTCAATCATGACAAAATATTAAGAAATAACTGATTTAAAAGTACGGATTTATTTTAAATATGAAAGAAAAATTTTAAAAAAGTGATTGTTGTACGCTTGGGCTTTCGTGTTCCAGTAACCACTTTTTGCGCCATAATCCGCCGGCATAACCCGTTAACGAACCATCAGTACCAATAACACGATGACAGGGAACGACTATCCACAATGGGTTTTTTCCGTTAGCCGATGCTACGGCCCTGATGGCTTTGACATCGCCTAATTTCTTGGATAAATCGAGATAAGACATCGTTTTGCCAAACGGAATGTTCAACAATTCTTGCCAAACTTTTTGTTGAAAATCGGTGCCTTGCGGATTGATTTTGAAATCGAATTCCTTGCGTTCCCCTCTGAAATATTCTTGTAGTTGGGCAACACATTCCTTAAGACTTTCCGGAATTTTTGAGGTTTTTTCACCTTCACTCAATACTGATATTGCAGCAATACCATTAGCATCGCCCATAATTTTGGTGATTCCTAAAGGCGATTCTATAAAAGCAGTTTCCATGAGCTAAAGGTAGCAAATAAACGCTCAAAATTGTCATTTCGACGAAGGAGAAATCACACTTCAAAAACAAAAACCGTTATGTGATTCCTCATTCCATTCGGAAAGACAAGAGACACTATTTCGAAAAACTTAGAATGTACTCTTCTAAAGCTTTCAACTCGGCTTCACTCATTTTTTTGGTGATGGCGAAGTTGGTTTTCATGGTTTCATACTGACTTGGATCAACTATCGGCTCGGCTTCTTCTTTGAGGAAGGCTACGATGCTGCCGTTTTTTTCTTTGTAGATTTTGGCGATTTCGGCTATGCTTGGTCCGATGACTTTTTGGTCGGGCAAATGACATGCGGTGCAAGTTCCTTTGCCCGAAAACAATTCTTCTCCGGAAACGGCTACTGCAGTTTCGTCGGTTTTGGGTTGACTGAAATTATCTTCAGCTTCCTTTTTACAAGAAGCGAAAGTGATGACAAATAATAGTAACAATATCTTTTTCATAGTATACAAAAATGCAATACGCTTTTCTTTTAGCCCCGATGGGAGCAAGCTACCTTGTAGCGCGGACAGCGGGAATAGAGATGACTGATTAATCCCAAGCCATTCGCTACGCCAATTCGCTATCGCTCGGGTCGCTCCTACTTTTGATTCAATAAAATCGCTGCCTCTTTGGCAAAATACGTCGAAATCAAACTGGCACCGGCGCGTTTGATACACATTAACTGCTCCATCATGATTTTGTCGTGGTCGAGCCAACCTCTTTCGGCAGCGGCTTTAATCATGGCGTATTCGCCCGATACGTGGAAAACCGTCACCGGAACATTCACGGCATTTTTAACTTCGCGAACGATGTCTAGGTAAGCAATTCCCGGTTTGACCATGACCATATCAGCGCCTTCTTCTACGTCCATTAAGGCTTCTTTTACGGCTTCGATGCGGTTGGCGTAGTCCATTTGGTAAGTTTTTTTGTCTTTGGGAACGACTACATCGGCTTCTCTTGGTGCGCTGTCCAATGCATCGCGGAACGGACCATAAAAAGCGGAAGCGTATTTGGCCGAATAACTCATAATCCCAACCTGTTGAAAACCTGCGGCATCTAAACCTTGGCGTAATCTTAAAACGCGTCCGTCCATCATGTCGCTGGGTGCTACAAAATCGGCGCCGGCTTGGGCATGGGAAACGGCCATTTTGACTAAGGCGTCGTTGGTGGCATCGTTGGCTACATCACCGTTTTCGATGATGCCATCGTGACCATAAATCGAATATGGATCCAAAGCTACATCGGGCATGACAATCATTTCCGGACAAGCCGATTTGATAGCGCGAATGGCGCGTTGCATTAATCCGTTGGGATTCCAAGCTTCTTTGCCGGTGTTGTCTTTTAAGCTTTCATCGACTTTCACATAAATATTCACGGCGCGAATGCCTAAAGCGAATAATTCTTTGACTTCTTCCACCGTTAAATCCAATGAACGACGGAAAATGCCCGGCATGGATGGAATTTCGGATTGGTAATTTTCACCTTCGGCGATGAACATGGGAAACATGAAATCGGCCGGACTTAAAGTAGTTTCGCGGACTAACGAACGAATACTTTCGTTAACGCGTAATCTTCTGCCTCTTTGTAATGGGAACATTGTATGTGGTTTAAAATTGTTTGAAAGTTTAAGGTTTAAAGTTGTTTTATTCTTGCTTAAACCCAATCAATTGGTTTTTCTAATACTTTAATTAATTTCTCTTCTTCGCTGCCGGCCTCCGGATGATGGTCGTACACCCATTGCACGTGTGGTGGCAAACTCATCAAAATCGATTCGATGCGACCGTTGGTTTTCAGGCCGAATAACGTGCCTTTATCGTGTACCAAATTGAACTCCACATAACGTCCGCGGCGGATTTCCTGCCAGTTGCGTTGGGCTTCGGTGTATGGCAATGCTTTTCTTCGCTCTACAATCGGAACATAAGCTTCACAGAAACTGTTGCCGACTTCCGTCACAAAATGGTACCAATCTTCCATCGACATTTGCTCATTAGCTTTGCAATAATCGAAGAACAAGCCACCAATGCCACGGGCTTCGTTACGGTGTACGTTCCAGAAATAGGCGTCGCATTGTTTTTTATATTTCGGATAAAACTCGGCGTTATGCTTGTCGCAAGCGGTTTTACACGTTTGGTGAAAATGTTTCGCATCTTCTTCAAACAGGTAATACGGCGTTAAATCTTGTCCGCCGCCAAACCAGGAATTGATTACATTGCCGTTATCATCATACATTTCGAAGTAGCGCCAATTGGCATGAACGGTGGGTACCATTGGATTTTCCGGGTGAATGACCAAGCTAAGTCCGCACGCGAAAAAATCAGCTTCACCTACGCCGAACATTTTTTGCATCGTATCCGGCAATTTGCCGTGAACCGCTGAAATATTAACGCCGCCTTTTTCGAAAACGGCTCCATTTTCAATCACACGCGTTCTGCCACCGCCGCCTTCGGGACGTTGCCATAGGTCTTCGCGGAATTTCGCTAGACCGTCAACGGCTTCCAAAGCAGCACAGATTTGGTCTTGAAGGTTTTGGATGTATGGATAGAATTTGTCTTTCATTATTTCAGTTTTCAATCGCAGTTTTCAATCGCAGTTTCTGTTAACTGTGACTGAAACTGTGAACTACTTTTGATATTCTTTCACCGCTTCTACAAACGCTTTGGCGTGGTCTACCGGAATGTTAGGTAAAATGCCGTGTCCTAAGTTTACGATGTAATTGTCTTTGCCGAATTCGTCTATCATTTCGTGTACCATTTTTTTGATAGTTGGTATAGGTGACAGTAATCGACTTGGGTCGAAATTCCCTTGTAACGTGATTTTGCCACCGGTTAAATAACGGGCATTTCTTGGCGAGCAAGTCCAGTCAACGCCTAAGGCTGATGCTTTGGATTTGGCCATATCGTTTAAAGCAAACCAACAACCTTTTCCGAAGACGATGACTTTGGTTTCCTCTGCCAAAGCTTCTACAATTTGGTTGATGTATTGCCAAGAGAATTCTTTATAGTCTTCCGGAGACAACATACCGCCCCAAGAATCGAAAATTTGAATGGCATTACAACCCGCTTTTACTTTTTCTTTCAAATATAAAATGGTCGTATCGGTGATTTTTTGCAACAAAGTGTGCGCGGCTACCGGATTGGAGAAACAAAATCCTTTAGCCGTATCAAAACTTTTAGAGCCTTTGCCTTCTACCGCATAACAGAAAATCGTCCAGGGTGAACCGGCGAAACCAATTAACGGCACTTCGTCGTTCAACATTTCTTTGGTGAGTTTTACGGCATCCATTACGTAACCCAAAGTTTCGTGAATATTTGGCACAAAAACCTGATTGACTTGTTCCATCGTACGAATAGGATTCGGGATAATCGGCCCGAGATTGTCTTTCAATTCCACGTGGATTCCCATCGCCCTTGGTACTACCAAGATATCCGAGAACAAAATGGCGGCATCAGGTTTTACAATTCGGATGGGTTGTACCGTGATTTCGGCCGCTAATTCCGGGGTTTCACAACGGGTAAAGAAATCGTATTTGTCACGTAACGCTCTGAATTCCGGTAAATACCTACCGGCTTGACGCATCATCCATACCGGCGGACGTTCTAACGTTTCGTTGTTTAAGGCGCGAAGGAATAAATCGTTTTTAATCATAATTATTATTTGCTTTGGGTGTTGCCCAATTATATTTTATTAAAAAATGCTACACTTTTTGCAATCGTACTTTCCATAGTAGGTTGATTGGCGGTCACCACTTTGTTGGTAATGCCTCTCAAGGCTTTGGCAGTGGTGCTTCCGATGCAGAAACAAACCTCATCTTGCAATTCATTTTCTTTCAAAAAACTTTGCACGCCAGACGGACTGAAAAATAAAATCCCGTTCAAATCACCGGCGGCTTTGTGCGGCGTTAATCGGGTTTCATACACTTCCACTTCTTCGAAAGTGATTCCGGCCAAGCGCAAGGCATCAGGTAAAATATCCCTTCTCAAATTCCCGCAAAAGAACGTGAAAGTGCTCTTGTCATATTGGTTGCAAATGATGGAGGCCAATTCTGAAGCGTAGTCTGCGCTTGCTATGACTTCAAATCCGTTAGTTTCCAGCATGGCTTTGGTTTTCACACCTACACAAAAACATTTTTTGGTTTTGAGTTCCGTGGCTTTTTCATTTTGCAATATGCTCTCTACGGCATTCTGACTAGTAAAAATAAGATAGTCGTTGATACTTTGCAGATGGAAAGACTTGCTAACTACATCAATATAATCGGCCTCATCAACAGAGAAATCCGCACTCAACAGCAACTGCTTTTGGTGGTCCAAAAGCTTTCGGGTTGACAATAGGCGAATTTGAGTTTCCATGCTTTAGCCTTTTGATTTGAGCTGTTTTTTAATTTCTTCCATCAATTTACTTCCACCGTTATCTAGTATTTCTTTAGCGGTAAAAAACCCTAACTTCTTCCATTCTGATATGTCGACTGCTTTGATGATTTCGAATTTTTGTTGACCATCTAGTGAAAGTAAGCATCCGTGAAACTCAATCGTGTCATCGTGCGGATTGTATTTGGCCAAAGCCCCGATAGGTGCTGTACAACCGCCTTCTAAGGTTCTTAAAAATTGTCTTTCGATGTAAGTACAAATTTCGGTTTCTATATCGTTCAATTGCGAAACGGCATCTACTGTAAAATCGTCGTTACCCATCGCTACCACTACCATAGCACCCTGTGCCGGCGCGGGAATCATCCAATCGAGGTTGATAAAAGTATCCGGTTTTAAGTTGATGCGCTCTAAACCTGCTGCTGCAAAAACGGCTCCGCTCCAATCATTATCTTGCAACTTTTGCATGCGGGTATTCACGTTACCACGTAAATCCACTACCTTATGATTCGGGTATTTATTAAGCCATTGGGCTTGTCGGCGCAAACTTCCGGTGGCAATGGTGGCTTTTTCGTTTAAAAAATCGGTGGTGCCTTTGTGGACTAAAATGTCCAACACATTGGCTCTTTCCAAAACGGCCGCTTGTACAATACCGGTAGGCAAAGCCGTTGGCACATCTTTCATGGAATGTACAGCAATATCAACTTGGCCGTTAATCATGGCAATGTCTAACGTTTTGGTGAAAATTCCCGTGATACCCAATTCGTATAAAGGTTTGTCTAAAATGATATCTCCTTGCGATTTCACCGCTACAATTTCGGTGGAATAGCCTAAATCGTTGAGTTTTTTTTGAACGGTGTGGGCTTGCCAAAGGGCTAGTTCGCTGTCGCGAGTACCTATTCTGATTGTTTTGGCCATTTTATTTGGAAGTCGTTTCTATCTGAAAAATTTTCTCAATCCACTCGATGCTTTCGTCAACCATCGTATTGTCATCTTTTAAATGATTGGCAAAATGATTGGTGATTTTTTGGATGATGCGAGCGCTGATTAACTCGGCTTGTTCTTCATCGAAGTTGGCCAGTTTTTTGCGTTGCACGTTGAGCTCGCCGTCTTTAATGGAATTAAGTTTTTCTTTTAAGGCGTGAATGGTAGGCGCAAATTTGCGTTGTTTGGTCCAAGCGATGAATTCGTCTTTGATTTCTTCGATGATGGCTTCAGCCGCTGGAATGTGTTTTTTACGGTTTTCCAAAGTTTCATCAGTCATTTGTGATAAATGATCCATGTGAACCAAGGTTACACCTTTAACATCTTGAACATTTTCGTTCACATTTTTCGGAATGGATAAATCCAAAATCAACAATGGTTTTTTCAAGTTCAAAATCGCTTTGTCCACGGTTGGATTTTGGGCGCCGGTGGCTACGACTAACACATCGGCTTTTTGGATTTCCAGTTGCAAATCGACATAATCTTTCACAATCACATCTAGTTTTCTGGCCAAACGTTCGGCTTTGTCTTTGGTGCGATTGATTAAAGTGATTTGCTCGTGTTTGGTGTGTTTTACCAAATTTTCACAAGTATTTCTTCCTATTTTTCCGGTTCCGAAAAGGAGAATATTTTTGTTAGCGATGTCATCTACATTGTTAAAGATGTAACGCACGGCTGCAAAAGAGACGGAAGTCGCACCTGAAGAAATTTCGGTTTCATTCTTAATGCGTTTGCTGGCCTGAATCACCGCGTTTACCAATCGCTCCATAAAAGCATTAGCCAAATGACGGTTTTTGCTTTCTACGAAGGCCGATTTGATTTGACTGATGATTTCAAAATCGCCTAAAATCTGACTGTCTAAACCGGTCCCGACACGAAACATGTGGGAAACGGCTTCTTGATTTTTATATACATAAGCTACCTTTTGGAAGTCTTCCACGGTGCCTTGACTGTTTTCACAAAGTAATTTAATCAGTTGGAAAGGATGTTGGGCAAAACCGTAAATTTCGGTTCGGTTACACGTTGAAGTCACGATGAGTGCTTCAATACCTTCGGCTTTTGCCTGGGCTAAAACGTTGCTTTTGCCGTTATCATCTAAGCTGAATTTCCCTCTCATTTCGGCATCGGCTTTTTTATAACTTAAGCCAACCGCATAAAAAGTACTGTGCTTGGATATGTTTCCGTGTTCCATAAATTGCTCTTTCCCTAAAAGTGAAACAAAGTTATTGCTATCGATTTTATAAAAGTAACGCTAAAAGAACTTTTTGTGTCGCTCAATGTTATTTTTAAACGCTTTTGTCTTTTTATCGTTATTTCTTTTAAATTTGTAATGAAATCAAGTGCTTAGAACTGTTTTATGTAGACTCATTCTAAATAACATTTTGATTTCGCTTCCAAAACATATACGAAAAAATATCGCTATGGGTTCTAAAGAAGAAATAAAAATTGACGACGACTTTATTTTGATTCGTTTTCAAAACGACACTGATGAAGTAACCACTTTTGAACGCCCGGTGACTATGGGCTTGATTCAGTTTCACTTTGGCTTAAAAGGCGGCGCGAAATTCATCTTTAACAAAGGCAATTACACGCTCGATTTAAAAGAGGAAAAATGTTTGCTGTTTTACAATCCAGAAAAAGAATTGCCGCTCAATGTGCAAATCGAACCTAAATCGTGGTTGATTACTATTTTAGTTTCCATCAAAAAATTCCACGGCTTGTTTACCGATGATGCCGAACACATTCCGTTTTTAAGTAAAGAAAACAAGGATCGCAAGTATTACAATGAAAGTGACATCAGTCCGTCAATGGCTATCGTACTCAATCAGATGTTTCACTATAATCTCAATCCTTCCATCAAAAACCTATACTATAAAGGAAAAGGTTACGAATTGTTGAGTTTGTTCTTCAACCGCAACGACGATCCGAACGCCGAACAATGTCCGTTTTTAATCGACGAAGAAAACGTACTAAAAATCAAAAAAGCCAAAGAAATTATCATTGCCAATATGGCAGAGCCGCCAAGTTTGGAAGAATTGGCCAATCAGGTTGGATTAACCTTGAAAAAACTCAAAATGGGTTTCAAGCAAATTTACGGTGATACGGTTTACGGGTTTTTATTCGATTACAAAATGGATTATGCCCGTCAGTTGCTGGATTCCGGTTCGTATAATGTGAATGAAGTTGGCCTTAAAATCGGCTACAGTACCGGCAGTCATTTTATTGCGGCTTTCAAAAAGAAATTTGCCACCACACCGAAAAAATATTTAATGAGTTTACAAGCCAATACCTAATCGAATTGATTTCGTATATCTCATTATCGATAAAGAATACATAAATCAAAAGTCAAAAAAAGAAGTTTCATTACTTTTATCAAAAATAAAATTGCCACAAATGAAAGGAGTATTATTAGTCAATCTTGGTTCACCCGAAAGTCCAACAGCCAAAGATGTTAAGCCGTATTTAGATGAATTTTTAATGGATAAATACGTTATTGACGTACCGTATTTATTGAGAGCCTTATTAGTAAGAGGCATTATTTTGCAAACCCGTCCGAAAAAATCGGCGGAAGCGTACAGTCAGATTTGGACCGATGAAGGTTCGCCATTGATTGTAATTTCCAAAAAAATGCACCAAAAGGTAGAAAAGTTAGTCGATGTCCCGATGGCTTTGGCCATGCGTTACGGTTCGATGACCATTCAAAAAGGCTTGCAAGAGTTGAAAGACAAAGGCGTAACCGATGTGATGTTGTTGGCTTTGTATCCGCAATATGCCATGGCTTCCACAACAACCATTTGGGCTTTGGCTGATGAATTGCAACAAAAGCATTTCCCGGAAATGAAAATCACCAAAGTACCGGCGTTTTACAATAAACCCGATTTTATTCAAGCTTTGGCACATTCTATCAAGAAACATTTGGAAGGCTTTGAATACGACCATCTATTGTTTTCCTACCATGGGATTCCGAAACGCCATATTCGCAAAACAGATGTGACCAAATCCCATTGTACGATTGATAACAAATGTTGTGTAACGGCTTCTCCGGCGCATGAGTTTTGCTACCGTCATCAATGCTATGAAACTACGCGACAAGTGGTAGAATTACTCGGAATTCCGGAAGGCAAATACAGCCAAACTTTCCAATCGCGTTTGGCCGGTGACAAATGGTTAACGCCTTACACCGATGTCGAAATCAACAAAATGCCGAAAAAAGGCATTAAAAAATTAGCCGTAGTGACACCGGCTTTTGTGGCCGATTGTTTGGAAACATTGGAAGAAATTGCCATGCGCGCCAATGAAGAATTTATAGAAAACGGAGGCGAAGAATTTTTTGCCGTACCTTGTTTGAACGATGAAGACGAATGGTGTCAAGTCGTGGCCAATTGGGTAAACGATTGGAGTAAATAAAATGGAACTTTACAACTACATCAAATCGCTGCACCTCATCTTTGTCATCACTTGGTTTGCGGGTTTGTTTTACATAGTGCGCTTGTTTGTGTACCAAATTGAAGCCAACGACAAACCTTCGCCCGAGCGAGAAATCTTGCTCAACCAATACAAAATCATGACTTATCGCTTGTGGTACATTATTACTTGGCCAAGCTCGGTTTTGGCGACTTTTTTCGCATTGTGGTTGTTGTATTTAAATCCGACTTGGTTACAAATGTCGTGGATGCGTGTGAAGCTGGGATTTGTAGTGTTGTTGTTCGCTTACCATTTTAAGTGTCATCAAATTTATAATCAGTTGCAAAAGGACGAATTTAAATACAGTTCCAACTTCATGCGGTTGTGGAATGAAGGCGCTACGATTATCTTGTTTGCCGTGGTTTTTTTAGTAATTTTAAAGAATGCTTTCAACTGGATTTACGGCGTAATCGGCATCTTTTTGTTTTCGATTTTGATTATGTTAGGCTTTAAGTTTTACAAACGAATTCGGGAGAAAAAATAGTGACCACTGAACACTGAAAAATGCTGAACATCAAACTATCCATGCTATCGCTTCGTACCAGGATTTTCCTGTCGATGATTATATTGATAGTGATTGCGTCGGTGTTGATGGCGTCGATTTCGATTATTCAATTTAAAAACGAAGCCAAAGATTACCACCAAGAGCGTTTAGACCGAAAAGAGTTTGCCATCAAAGAACATATTAATTATGTCCTTTCTACGACAACTTATCCGCTAACGCCGGAAAATCTGAAACTGATTTTTAAAGATAAAATCCACGAGTTGTCCGATATTCACAACTTGGAGATTAACATTTATTCTCTGGAAGGCAAATTGGTTAAATCGTCTAAATCAACCTTTTCAGTAGATAAAGTCGCACCGCCGATTCCAAACTACATCTTAAAACTGGTACAATCTTCCGTTGATAAAAGATACGTTGACATCAAAAACATCGACGGTGTCAAAAACCGCTCTTCCTACAGTCAGATTAAAGATGATAAATTCAAACCTCTCGGCATTTTGAACATTCCCTATGTGGAAGACGATGGTTTTTACGAAAAAGAGCTGCGTCAGTTTTTATTGCGCTTGAGCCAGGTGTATTCGTTCATGTTGATTATTGCGTTTGCTTTGGCTTATTTTCTGGCAAGTTACATCACCAAATCGCTTAAAACCATTTCAGACAAAATCAACGAAACGAGTCTGAATCAGAAAAACGAAAAAATTGTCATCGAAGCCAACAGCCGTGAAATCAATTCCTTGATTAACGCCTATAACCAAATGGTTGATAAATTGGAGGAAAGTGCTACCATGCTCGCCCAAAGTGAAAGAGAACAAGCTTGGCGCGAAATGGCGAAACAAGTCGCCCACGAAATCAAAAATCCGTTGACTCCGATGCGTTTGACGGTGCAAAGTTTCCAACGAAAATTTGACGCCAACGATCCGAATTTGAAACAAAAACTCGACGATTACTCGAAAACCTTAATCCAACAAATCGATACGATGAGCGCCGTGGCTTCGGCCTTTTCCAACTTTGCTTCGATGCCGGCACAACAAAACGAAACGTTGAATGTGGTGGAAGTGGTAGAGTTTTCATTAGACATTTTTAATGAAGATTTTATCCGATTCGAAAGCAATTCAGAAGAAATTATTACGGTGATGGACAGAACGCAACTCATTCGCATCATTACCAATTTGGTTAAAAATGCCATACAAGCCATACCCGAAGAACAATCCGAAAAAGCTGTTTTGGTTTCGGTTAATGCCGAAGAAGACAATGTGATTATTGCCGTAAAAGACAATGGTATCGGAATCAATACCGAAAACACCGAGCGTATCTTCGAACCTAAATTTACCACCAAAACCAGCGGTATGGGATTGGGATTAGGCATCATCAAAAACATTATTGAAAATTACAAAGGAACCATTACTTTTGAATCAGAACTTGGGAAAGGCTCTACTTTTATCGTATCACTTCCCATCGTGAAATAGAAAATTAAGCGCAAAATTGCGTTAGTCATAATAGCAATCTAATACCTAAAAATATGAACTTCGAAAACATACTAGTCGCCATAGACAATGGCATCGGACAAGTTACTATCAACCGTCCGTCTAAATTAAATGCTTTAAACAAAGCCACCATTCAGGAATTGCACGACGCCTTTGAAAGCTTGGAAAACGATACAAAAGTAAGAGTGATTATTGTGACCGGCGAGGGCGAAAAAGCCTTTGTAGCCGGAGCTGATATTTCGGAATTTGCCGAATTCAGCGTGGAAGAAGGTGCGCAATTGGCCGCTCAAGGTCAGGAATTGTTATTTGATTTCGTAGAAAAATTAAAAACGCCGGTAATTGAATCCGTGAACGGATT
>NZ_JANJUQ010000021.1 GCF_024710485.1 Flavobacterium sp. | reverse complement strand
GTGGAGGAGATGTATCAAATTTCTTTATGTCGTTCGGTATGCAAAATCAAGATGGTATTGTATTACCTGAAATTTCAAACTACGTTAAAAAGAATTTTAGATTGAATTCAAACCACAAAATCAGAGATTGGTTTACAGTGGGACAAACAATCGGTTATACTCACCAAAAATCAGTTGGAATCGGTAATACAAACAGTGAATATGGCGGTCCGTTAAGTTCTGCCATTAACTTAGATCCAATTACTCCAATAGTTGAAACAGATCCTGTATTGGCTAATGGACCTTTGTATACTAATCCTTATATTATTAGAGATGGCAACGGAAATCCTTACGGTATTTCCCCTGTTGTAGGTCAGGAAATGACAAATCCGATTGCCTATTCAAAAACAAGAAGAGGACAGTACAATTGGTCTGATGATTTCATCGGAAATGTTTTTGCTGAATTCAAGCCTATGAAAGGTTTAAAAATCAAATCAACTTTGGGAGGAAAATTATCTTTCTGGGGTGGAGAAGGTTTTACACCGCTTTATTATTTGAGTTCTACTGTTAATAACGTAACGCAAAACAACATTTCAAGAATTGAAAACAAAGCTTTAAGCTGGACATTCGAAAACACCATCAGTTACGATAAAACTATTAATGATCACAGCTTTAGTGTATTATTAGGTCAGGGAGCTTATAAAGACAACCAATTCTTTACGGTGACTAGTGCCACTCATTTTGGCCTTTCAACTAACAATTATCAAGATGCCTCTTTTAATGATGATACTGTAATTTTAGAAAATAAAAGAGGTTATGCCTACAACGTTCCGGCAAAAACAACCACCTCTCTTTTTACTCGTGTAACATACGATTTCAAAGAAAAATATTTATTTACAGGATTGTTAAGACGTGACGGTTCATCTCGATTTGGAGAGAATAATAAATACGGAGTATTCCCTTCATTCTCTGCCGGTTGGGTGCCGTCTAAAGAAAATTTCTGGAAAGAAAACAATATAGTGAACTCTTTTAAATTAAAAGCAGGTTACGGGGTAACCGGGAATGATTCATTTGAGGACTTTGCTTATCTAGCTTTGATTCGTGGTGAGCGTAACTATACTTTCGGAAGTGACGGAGTTTTAGTTCCTGGATCAAGTCCGGGTCGTATTGCTAATCCCGACTTAAAATGGGAGGAAACTATTCAAACCAATATCGGATTTGATGCCCGTTTGTTCAATGATTTCAATTTAACTATGGAATGGTTCAAAAAGAAAACCACCGGTCTTTTGAGAGAAAACCCAATTCCGGGTTATGTTGGAGCGGAAGCACCACCTTTTGCTAATATAGCTGATATGAACAACTCAGGTATTGAGTTCGAATTAGGGTACAAAAAAAGAATCAACGATTTTAATATTTCCGCAAATGCTAACTTTGCAACTATCAAAAATGAGGTTACTTACTTAGGAAATAATATCACACACTTCTCAGGAGCCGGTTTCCAATCAATGCCGGGTATTACCAGAACTCAAGTTGGTCACGGTTATAATGAATTCTACGGCTACCAAACGGCCGGTATTTTCCAAAATCAAGAAGAAATCAATGCTTACACAAATGCTAGTGGCGGTTTGATTCAGCCTAATGCTGTACCTGGTGATTTCAGATGGAAAGATACTAACGGCGACGGTACCATTACTGACGAAGATAAAACGTTCTTAGGAAGCCCACTGCCAAAATTCACTTTTGGTTTCACCGTTAATCTTGATTACAAAAACTTTGATTTAATGATTTTTGCTCAAGGTGCAGGAGGAAATAAAATTTTCCAAGGTTTACGTCGTTTAGATGTGGCCAATGCTAACTATCAAACCGAGGTTTTAAGTCGTTGGACAGGAGAAGGATCTTCAAACACTTATCCACGATTAACTACTAATGATACCAACGGTAACTTTACCAACATGTCAAACTTCTACTTAGAAGATGGTGACTATTTAAGATTTAAAGTAGTTCAATTAGGATACACTTTACCAACAGCTATCGTTAATAAAGTTGGTTTCCAAAAAGCCCGTCTTTATGTAACAGCAGAAAACTTATTTACTTTAACAAAATACACCGGTTACGATCCTGAAATTGGTGGAGATGTTATGGGATTAGACAGAGGATATTACCCTCAAGCGCGTTCTATTTTATTTGGAGCTAACTTACAATTCTAAAAAATATTGATATGAAAAAATACATAAAAATTATTGCAGTAACAGCATTGTCATCTATGATGTTACCTTCATGTAGCTCAGACTTTTTGGATGTTGAACCGGAAGGATTAACAGTTGAAAGTAATTATTATCGTAACGAGGCAGAAGCTTTTGCAGGATTGGCTTCCGTGTACGATTTGATGAGAAAAAATTCAGGCGGTTTTGAAAACATGATTACCATGTTCAATGCCGGCTCTGATGATCATTATGCCGGAGGTGGTGGCGCTTCTGACGGAGCTGGAATTCAATCTTTCTCGAATTACACCATCAATGTTAATACTGTTCCGGATAGTTTCTTCAGCGATTACTACAGAGGAATTTACAGAGCAAATGTATTGCTAAGCAAATTGCCTAGTGTTCCTATGAATGAAACGACTAAAGCCCGATATGCTGCTGAAGCCCGAGTTTTAAGAGCATACTACTATTTTAACTTGGTTAGAATGTTCAAAAATGTGCCTTTAATTCTACAACCTTTATCGGGTTCAGAATTCTATTCGGTTACTCAAGCAGATCCGGCAGATGTTTATGAACAAATTGAATTAGACATCACGGAGTCAATTAATGCTTTGCCAATGACTTTGAATCCTTCAAACGAAGGAGGAAGATTGTCTCAAGGTTCAGCCAGAGCTATTTTAGGAAAAGTTTACCTATACCAAGGTAAAAATACGTTAGCGGCCGCTCAATTTGCCGAAGTTAATGGTACTCCGGGTGGAATTAGTCAATACGGATACAGTTTGGAAGATAATTTTGCCGATTTGTGGAATGTTTCAAATCGTCATAATTCTGAATCTATTTTAGAAGTAACCCATTCATCTCAAGGTTCTTATTGGGGAATTTGGGGAGGCAATGCCGATGAAGGAAATACTGTAAATGTTATGGTAGGACCAAGAAATTATGTTAAAGTAAATGCAGCGGCACCTGATTTACCATCAGGCTGGAGTTTTAATGTGTTTACTCAAGATTTCATCGACTTTATGCAAGGCGATCCTCGATTTGAAGCTACGGTTTTCGATATCCATCCTTATGAAGATTTTGCTCAATCTCAAAATCCAAATAGTCATGCTTACATTGGTGGTTATCAAGATACCGGCTATTTCCTGAACAAGTTTTTACCAAGACAAAGTGATGTGTATTCCGGACCCGGTGATGCCGTTTTGAATTACAAACAAAATACTTACGCAATTCGTTTAGCCGACACTTATCTTATGGAAGCAGAAGCTTTGGGCGGATCTGGAGCCAGAGCCCAAGCATTGTTGGATGCTGTGAGAGCCAGAGTAGGATTGCCATCGGTTCCTGTGTCAATGACAGCAATCAAAAATGAAAGAAGACGTGAATTGGCCGGAGAAGGTCACAGATGGTTCGACTTAGTGCGTTGGGGCGATGCGCCAACAGTATTGGGACCAAGAGGTTTTGTGGCCGGTAAGCACGAAATATTGCCAATTCCTTTCAGAGAGTTAGACGGAACTCAATTGGTTCAAAACCCTAATTACTAATAAAGATCTATATGAAAAAAATAATTTTAAGTTTTGCAGTTCTTTCAATGTTGGCAATTACAGGTTGTAGTTCGCCCGACGGAATTGATTCAGATTTATCATCGTTAAACTCTGCTACTTCCGGAAATTTTGAAAGAATATTTGATATAAGTACTGATAACTCAGGACTTGTAAGAATCACACCCATAGGCGATGGAGTTTCTAAATCGATAGTTACTTTAGGTCATGGAGACGAAGGAGAAATTACACTATATCCCGGAGAAAGCACTACCCACAGCTATCCGGAAGGGAATTATAATGTGACTATAGTTTCTCACGACTTGGCCGGGAATGCAACTACTAACACTTATCCATTACAAGTAACTTATGTTGCTCCTACGGATGTTGATGTTGTTCAGACTTTTGCCGGAACTGAGTTAACCATAACAGCTACGGCAAATTATGCTAATGGTATGACGGTTACTTGGGGTGATGGTGGGCCTAATGAAGTGCCAACTGTTATGACGGGATCTTTAGGTGAAACTTTTACGGTGGCTCCTCACAATTATGCTCCGGGAGTTTATACTTTAACTGTAACAGCATTGAGCGGAGGTGCTGCAACAACAACCGTAACTTATCCAATCACGGTTTATGCTCCTTTTTCATTGCCAATAACCTATGAAAGTCCGATTCAAAATTATGGCATCGGAGGTACTTTCGGTGGTGTTAATGTAGCTGTAGTGGCTAATCCATTCCCCGGTGGTCTAAATACCAGCGCCAATGTTTGGAGATATACAAAACCAACCGGCGTTCCGTTTTGGAGTGGTACTTGGACACCTTTGTCAACACCAAACGGAACTCCTATCAATATTGATAACGGAAGTAAAATTAAAGTATTGGTTTACTCAACTGAAGTAGGGAAAATGTTGAATGTGGAATTAGAACAAGCAGACAGCGGTATTCCTAACCAAGTATTGAAAGTGGCTTCAACTGTAGCAAACCAATGGGAAGAATTGGTTTTTGATTTCGGAGCTTCCGGAATTCCTGCAGGTACATCTTTCCGACAATTGGTATTCCGTTACAACGACGTTACTGATGGATTGGGCGAGGTTATTTATATCGACAATATTAGACAATCAAATTAAGATACTATGAAAAACAATTTTAAATATTTATCTCTAAGCTTTCTTTTGATAGCCTCATTAGTAGGCTGTCAGAATGATGATTATTCATTAGGTGATTTAACAACACCGACTAATTTGGTTATTGAGACTGAAGTAGTAGGTCAAAATACTGAAAATCCTAATGGAGACGGTTCAGGAAAAGTTAATATCAGAGTAAGCGCTAATGATGCCTTATCTTTCAAAATCGGTTACAATGATGTAGCCGACTTAAATGCTGAAGTTGAGTTTACCAGTGTTCCTACAACTATTCTAAATAGTTTACCAACCGGTACAGTTCAAAAAAAGTTTACTTCTCTTGGTTTGCATACCTACAGAATTACTGTAGTTGCTTACGGTAAAGGTGGTACTTCAACCACTGCTACTGCCGAAGTTCAAGTAGTTAGTAATTTCTCTCCTGATCCTTCAATTGTTACTTATTTGACCAATGATGCTTCAAAAGCATGGAGAGTTGATAAAAGCGTTCCCGGACACTTTGGTGTTGGACCTTGGATTGGGGCGACTTCACCAATATGGTGGTCTGCAGCTATCAATGAAAAAGTAGCTTGTTGTAATTGTTTCTACACTTCAACTTTTACTTTTACCAAAGTAGCTTCTTCCAATTCATTTACTATTCAATCAGCTACGCCTGACGGAGCATTCACTAAAACAGGTTCTTTGGCTTCTATTCCGGGTATTCCGGGTTCAGGAGATGAGGGATGTTATGGATATGCTGGAGGAACTACTGCTTTCTCATTTATTCCGTCAAGTACCGGAATTCCGTTAGAAACTCCATCTACCCAAACGAGTATCTTATTGTCTGGAAGTACAACATTTATTGGTTACGGATCGCTTCAAAAAGAATATGAAATCATGGTAATTACACCGGATTATATGTATTTGAGAGCACAAGGAACCGAAACGGGTAATGCTTGGTATTTAAAATTAGTGCCGGCAAATTAAAAACATAAAGATAACCGACAGGAATTTAAATTTCATTTCCTGTCGGTTTATAACTAACTATTAAATCGGATTTGTTTTGGGAAATAATTTTAAGTGGTTCGGTACCGTTTTAGGGCAAAAGCTTTTTTCAATAATGGCAGTTTTTCTGTTACTAAGCTGTAGCAGTAGTGATGGAGGAGACGATACTGATTCAAAACCTTCTAACCTTGTTGTTAATAAAGTGATAGTTGGTGTAACGCCATCAACTCCAAACGGAGATGGTAGTGGTGTAGTTAACTTTACAGTGTCTGCTGATAATGCCACATCGTATAAAATTTTAATCGGTAGTACAGTAATTAATTCCACTACAGGTGTGTTCAGTCATACTTTTACACAATCAGGAACTAACACTTATACAATATATGTTTCTGCTTACAATGGAGCTGAATTTATTTCCACAAGTATAACATTGACTGTTTTTGTGACTACAACTTTAGCTTGGTCCGATGAGTTTAATGTTAACGGAGCACCGGACAGCTCTAAATGGAGTTATGAAATCGGTGCCGGAGGCTGGGGTAACAACGAATTACAATACTATACGAACAGACCCGAAAATGTGATTGTTCAAGACGGAGTTTTGAAAATTAAATTAATTAAAGAACAATATAGCGGAAGCAATTATACTTCGGCTAGAATTGTTACCAAAAACAAATACCAATTCCAATACGGTAGGGTAGACATCAGAGCTAAATTGCCTGCAGGCGGCGGAACTTGGCCGGCACTGTGGATGTTAGGTTCAGATATCAGTACCAATCCTTGGCCGGCATGTGGTGAAATTGATATCATGGAGCATGTTGGAAATAACCCCAACAGAATTTATGGAACTTTACACCATCCCGGACATTTTGGAGGAAATGCAGATGGCGGCAGTATTTTAATCAGTAATGCCACTACTGAATTCCACGTTTACTCTTGTGAATGGTCGGCAACTTCTATTAAATTTTATGTTGATAACGTGTTGTATTACACTTTCAACAATAACAATAGTCTGCCTTTTAATAAACCATTCTTTTTTATTTTCAATTGTGCCATGGGAGGAAATTTCGGAGGGGCTGTTGACCCTAATTTCACTTCTGCCACATTTGAAGTTGATTACGTTCATGTTTATCATTAATATTTTTGTTTAGTTAAAATTAGTTGTCCTTTTAGCTTCTGTCTTCCACCTGACAGAAGCTTTACAGGGCGCTTCTTAAGATGAAATAACATGGATATTGAATCTTTATACCAAAAAAATGCTATCCCTTTTTTACCAATGATGAAACTTACTCAAATAAAATCGCTATTTTTTTCCTTACTTGTAAGCGTGTTGTCCGGTTGCGCTCAGTCTTCTGATGATGCCGAGCCTAATCCCAATCCTACAACTCCAACTAACAGTGATATCGCCTTTTGGTTAACCAAAGGAGACGGAACCGTTAAATTGGAAAAACAAAATACACTATTGGCATTCAATACGAATACCAATGTTTATCCTAATATTGAAGTCAACGAAAACCAATCTTTTCAATCGATAGACGGATTTGGCTATACCTTAACCGGTGGAAGTGTTGAAGTTATTAATCAACTATCAGCTTCTAAAAAGCAAGAGTTATTGCAGGAACTTTTTGGTTCTTCTGTCAACTCAATCACTGTTAGTTATTTAAGAATTAGTATCGGCGCTTCTGATTTAAGTAGTAGTGTTTATTCTTACAACGACATACCAACAGGCCAAACGGATGTTAATCTGACTAACTTTAGTTTAGCACCGGATAATGCCTTAATCCAACTTCTGAAACAAATTTTGCAAATCAATCCGAACATTAAAATCTTGGCAACTCCATGGTCACCGCCAGTATGGATGAAAGACAACGGCAGTACAGTAGGAGGAAGTTTGCAACCGCAATATTATGGTGTTTATGCACAATATTTTGTAAAATATATTCAAGCCATGCAGGCTGAAGGAATCCGAATTGACGCTATTACACCTCAAAACGAGCCTTTACACCCCGGCAATAATCCAAGTTTGTTAATGTTGGCCACAGATCAAGCTAGTTTTATCAAAAATCATTTAGGTCCAGCATTTCAATCTGCCGGAATTACTTCTAAAATTATAATTTACGATCACAATTGTGACAATCCGCAATACCCAATGGCTGTTCTGTCTGATCCGGCGGCTAACGCCTTCATTGACGGCTCAGCTTTTCATTTGTATGCGGGAGATATCTCTGCCATGAGTACCGTTCACAATGCTTACCCAACCAAAAACTTATATTTCACCGAGCAGTATACAGCGTCGACAGGAAGCTTTGATGGTGATTTAAAATGGCATCTAAAGAATGTAATTATTGGCTCTATGCGCAATTGGAGTAAAACAGCTCTTGAATGGAATTTGGCCAACAATGCCTCATTCGGACCGCATACTAACGGTGGTTGTACTACTTGTAAAGGCGCTATAACCGTTAACGGTAGCTTCAACTATGAAAGAAATGTAGGATACTACATTATCGCACATGCCTCAAAATTTGTTCCTGCCGGTTCGGTTAGAATTGCCTCAACGCAATCCGGGAATTTATACAATGTGGCTTTCAAAACTCCGGAAGGCAAAAAAGTATTAATTGTCTTAAATGACGGCACAAGTCCAGGTGTATTTAACATCAAGCACAACGGAAAATGGGTAGCTGTCTCCTTAGAAGCGGGTGCTGTAGGCACATTCATCTGGTAAAAATTATTTTAAAATGTCGAAAATGAAAAAAATTATAATAGTGGTATTGTTGGCTTCCGTGACTGTATTTGCTCAAAAAAAGCCAAAATCAAAAGCACTACCTTTCTCAACCAAAAATAAAACAGTTACAGTTTATACCTCAGCAGACAGTTCAGATTTGCGATTGACTAAAACCGCGGATCTTCTTCCGTTTAAAGAATTACAGCAACCTTTAGAAACCCAAATTTGTGTTTTTGTAAATCCTGATAAAACTTTTCAGACCTTTCTTGGAATAGGCGGAGCCGTAACCGATGCCAGTGCGGAAGTGTTTGCTAAGCTATCTCCTGAGAAACAACAAGAATTTTTGAGGGCCTATTTTTCAAAAGAAAACGGAATCGGCTACACTTTAGTTCGAACTAATATGAACAGCTGTGATTTCAGTTCGGCTTCATATACTTACATCGAAGAAGGTGATAAGGATCTGAAAACTTTTGATATTCAACCTGACCGCCAATTCAAAATTCCATTGATTAAAAAAGCTATGGAGATGATAGGCAGTAAAGCGTCTTTCTATATTAGTCCATGGTCACCACCGGCTTTTATGAAAGACAACAAAAATATGTTGCAAGGAGGAAAACTGTTGCCGGAATACCGTCAGGCTTGGGCCAATTATTACGTTAAGTATATCAATGCTTTGGAAAAAGAAGGTTTGCCGGTTTGGGGATTGACAGTACAAAATGAACCTATGGCCAAGCAAACATGGGAATCGTGTATTTTCACAGCTGAAGAAGAAAGAGATTTTCTGAAAAATTACCTCGGACCAACACTACAAAAAGCCGGTATGGGTAACAAAAAAATTACTGTTTGGGATCATAATCGCGACTTATTACTTCAAAGAGCTACAACTATTTTAGACGATCCGGAAGCCAGTAAATACGTTTGGGGAATCGGATTTCATTGGTACGAAAGCTGGAGTGGCGGTGATCAAATGTTTGATAATGTTGGTAAAGTAAATGAATTGTATCCTTCAAAAAACTTAATGTTCACCGAAGGCTGTGTAGAGAAATTTGATGCCAACAAATACCAATTGTGGAAAAACGGGCAACGGTACGGCAAATCAATGATACACGATTTCAACAACGGCACGGTGGCGTGGACGGATTGGAATATCTTACTCGATCAAAACGGCGGTCCTAATCATGTAAAGAACTACTGTTTTGCACCAATTCACGGAGATACCAATACGGGAGAGTTGATTTACACACCTAGTTATTATTTCATCGGACATTTTTCAAAATTTATTGAGAAAGGTGCCAAAAGAGTAAGTAGTGCTGCCAGCCGTAGCCAGCTCTTAACAACTTCTTTCATCAATAATGACGGAAAAGTGGTAACTGTTGTGATGAATGAAAGTAACATGAAAATCAATTACTTCTTGTGTATCGGAACTTCTGCGACCGAGGTGACAATTTTGCCTAATGCTATCCAAACTTTAGTTTATTAAACCAAAATTCTTTGTTAACCATGAAGAAACAGTTGTTATTTCTTTTATTGCTGTCTACCACTGTTTTCAGTCAAGGTTTTTTGCACAGAGACGGTCAAAAAATTGTTGACGGAAAAGGCAACAACGTTTTGTTACGTGGTCTCGGAATTGGCGGATTAATGGTTCAGGAAGGGTATATGTTGAAAACAGCTGATTTTGCCGGACCTCAACATCAAATTAAACAAAGAATTAGTGATTTAATCGGAGAGCAAAACACAGAAGAATTTTATAGAGCTTACAAGAATAATGGTTTAACCAAAAGAGACGTCGATTCGTTAGCAGCTTGGGGTTTTAACTCGATTCGCCTTCCGATGCATTACAATCTTTACACATTGCCCATTGAGAAAGAACCGGTTCAAGGTCAGTATACTTGGCTGGAAGAAGGTTTTAAAATGACCGATGATTTGCTCGAATGGTGTGCTGCCAACCAAATGTATTTGATACTCGATTTACATGCGGCACCGGGCGGACAAGGTAAAGATGCCAATATTTCTGATTACGATGAAACCAAACCGTCACTTTGGGAGAGTGAAGCCAATAAGAATAAGACCGTTGCTTTTTGGAGAAAAATTGCCGAACGTTATAAAAACCATCCTTGGATTGGTGCTTACGACATCATCAACGAACCCAATTGGAATTTTTCAGGAACCAACAAAAACGGTTGTGATGAAACTAAAAACGAACCGTTAAGAAATTTACAAATCAGCATTACCAAAGCTATTCGTGAAGTCGATCCCAATCATTTAATCTTTATTGAGGGCAATTGTTGGGGCAATAATTATAAAGGAATGTTTCCGCTTTGGGATGAAAACATCGCTTTGAGTTTTCATAAATATTGGAGCTATAATGACATGGCCACCATTCAGGAAATCGTTAATTACAGGAAAGAATATGACGTTCCGATTTGGTTAGGGGAAACCGGAGAAAATTCCAATGTTTGGTTTAAAGATGTAATTACTTTAATTGAATCAAACAACATCGGTTGGGCATTTTGGCCTATGAAAAAAATTGACAACATCGCCGGAGTGGCTTCTGTAAAAATTACGGAAGACTATGAAAAGTTATTGCAGTATTGGAAAGACGGTAAAAACAAACCGTCAGTCGAATCAGCCAAAGCCACGCTGATGCAAATAGCCGAAAATTACAAAATCGAACATGTAACAGTCAAGTATGATGTGATTGATGCCATGTTCAGACAAATACATTCCAACGATACTAAACCTTATAAAAAGCATATGCTGCCTGGTAAAATTTTCGCTTCCGAATACGATTTAGGACCGTTAAATTTTGCTTATTTTGATAAGGTTGTTGCCAATTATTGGGTGTCTAACGGCGCAAAAGAAACCGATTGGAACACCGGCAATCAAATGAGAAATGACGGTGTAGATATTCAAAAATGCTATGATAATCAGACCAATGGTTTTGCTGTAATTGCAACTGAAGATGGCGAATGGTTACAATACACTTTCACACTTCCTGAAACTAAAACTTTTGAAGTGAATGTAAGATATGCAGCTGAAAACAATGACAGTAAAATCTACTTAGCAGACTCAAATGGAAATGCTATTACTAAAACGCTAACATTACCATCAACCGGTGGATTATCAACTTGGAAGACGGCTTTTGTAGAAAAACTGACTTTTAACAAAGGCGAAAACAAGCTTAGAATTCACTTTGAAAAAGGAGGTTTACACCTAAACTACCTTGAATTTAATGTCCCGAAATAATAATTTAAATATGAAAAAATCACTGACCACTTTGCTGTTAATAACCTGTTTCATGGGTTATACCCAAAAAAAATCAATCGACCAAAGAGTAGAGGAGTTATTACAGAAAATGACTTTAGAGGAAAAAATCGGTCAGCTAAATCAATATACCGGTGACAACACTGTTACAGGACCGTTAACCATCAATCCTAATAAACAACAGGAAATCAAAGAAGGAAAAATAGGTTCTATGCTTAACGTCATTGGTTGGAAGTATACGCGTCAATACCAGGAATTAGCTATGCAATCGCGTTTGAAGATTCCTTTGTTATTTGGTTTAGATGTGATTCACGGTCATAAAACCACTTTTCCTTTACCGTTAGCAGAAGCAGCGAGTTGGGATTTAAAAGCGATGGAACTTTCTGCCCGTATTGCTGCTGTAGAAGCTGCAGCATCCGGAATTCATTGGACTTTTGCCCCAATGGTGGATGTATCTCGTGATCCAAGATGGGGAAGAGTTATGGAAGGTGCCGGTGAAGACACTTATTTAGGTTCTAAAATTGCTTATGCTCGTGTTAAAGGCTTTCAAGGCAATAAATTAGGCGATTTGGATGCGGTAATGGCTTGTGCTAAACATTTTGTAGCCTATGGAGCTGCTTCGGGCGGTAGAGATTACAACTCGGTGGATATAAGCGATAGGATGATGTGGGAAACTTATTTACCGCCATTCAAAGCGGCTGTTGATGCTAATGTTGCTACTTTTATGAATGCTTTTAACGATATTAACGGTATTCCTGCTACAGCCAATGCGTATATCCAACGTGATATTTTAAAAGGCAAGTGGAACTTTCAGGGCTTTGTCGTTTCCGATTGGGGTTCGATAGGTGAAATGATTGCTCACGGCTATTGCAAAGACAGTAAAGAAGCAGCCGAAAAAGCTATTTTAGCCGGAAGTGATATGGATATGGAAAGTAACGCTTACCGTTTCAACTTGGCCCAATTGGTTGCTGAAAATAAAGTTCCGATTAGTGTAGTAGATGATGCCGTAAAAAGAGTTTTGCGCAAGAAATTTGAGTTGGGATTGTTTGATGATCCATTTAAATATTGCAGTAAGGAACGACAAGACAAGGCCTTGAATAATTCGGAACACACTAAAATCGCTCGTGATGTTGCTGCCAAAAGCATCGTACTTCTCAAAAATGAAAAGCAAATTTTACCGCTTTCCAAAGACACCAAAACAATAGCTTTTATTGGTCCGATGGTTAAACCCAAACGCATCAATCACGGATTTTGGGCAGTCGACTTAAAAGATATTGATTCAACTTATATTGTTTCGCAATGGGAAGGCTTACAGAATAAAGTAGGCAAGAAAACCAAACTGCTTTATGCCAGAGGTTGTGGTGTAGAAGATATGAGTAAAGCCGGTTTCCAAGAAGCCATTGATGTAGCCAATCAGGCCGATGTGGTAATTCTTAGTATAGGCGAAAGATGGAATATGAGTGGAGAAGCTAAAAGTCGCAGCAGCCTCCAGTTACCGGGTGTTCAGGAAGATTTAATCAAAGAATTACAAAAAACCGGAAAGCCCATAGTAATTTTAATTAATGCAGGCAGACCGTTAATTTTTAATTGGACAGCCGATAATATGCCAACTATTGTTTACACTTGGTGGTTAGGTTCAGAAGCAGGAAATGCTATTGCTGATGTGCTTTTCGGAGATTACAATCCGTCAGGAAAATTGCCTATGTCGTTTCCAAGAACTGAAGGTCAAATTCCAATTTATTACAATCATTTCAGTACCGGAAGACCTTCCATAAATGAAGATAAAGTATACAAATCGGCTTATATTGATTTGCCTAATTCTCCTAAATTTCCGTTTGGTTATGGGTTGAGTTACACAACCTTTACCTACGATAACTTAAAGTTATCAAAGCAAAAAATAAAAGATTCTGAAACTATTGAAGTAACAATGACCTTAACCAATACCGGTAAGTTTGCCGGAGAAGAGGTGGTTCAGTTGTACTTACAAGATAAATTTGGATCGGTAGTTCGTCCGGTTAAGGAATTAAAAGACTTCCAAAAGGTGAAATTAGAAGCCGGAGAAAGCAAAACATTAAAATTTATAATTGATAATGAAAAACTGTCGTTCTACAACCAAGCATTGGAATTCAAATCGGAGCCGGGAGAATTTAATTTAATGATTGGTTCTTCTTCGGCAGATATATACCTAACAAGTACCTTCGAACTAATTCCTTAATATTGCTGTTATGAAAAAGATATGGTTTATCGGATTAATGTCATTTGGTTTATGTTGGGCACAACAAGCCGAACGAAAGTTAGTATGGCAAGAAGAGTTCAACGGTGATGCTTTGAATGAAAGTGTTTGGAATTTCGAACTAGGTGATGGATGTCCCAATATTTGCGGTTGGGGAAACAACGAAAAACAAATTTACACCAAAGACAATCATAGTCTCAAAAACGGAAATTTGATCATCAAAGTACTCAACCAAGGCGATGGCTATACTTCAACCCGAATCACCACTGCCGGTAAGGAAGAATTCCAATACGGCAGGATGGAAGTAAGAGCTAAAATCCCTACAGGTAAAGGAATTTGGCCGGCCTTTTGGATGCTCGGTTCCAACATCAAACAAGTAGGTTGGCCCAAATGTGGTGAGATTGACATACTGGAGTATGTAGGTCGAGAACCGCATGAAATTTTTACTTCTTTACATACGCAAGACAGTCATGGCAATACCATCAATACCAAAAAAACCAAAATAAACAACATTGAAGAAGGTTTTCATATGTATGCCATCGACTGGACTAAAGACAAAATTGAGTTTTTTGTCGACAACCAATCGGTTTATACTTTCGCTCCCGAAATTAAAAATGAAAGCACTTGGCCTTTCAATCAGCCGTTTTATTTTATTATCAATGTGGCTGTAGGCGGAAATTTTGGTGGCCACGATGTTGATAACAGTATTTTTCCGCAAGAATTTGTAGTAGATTACATCAGAGTTTATCAATAATCAACTTACTTTTTTAACATGAAATCGAGCTTTTTTTCAATTTTATTTGCGTATTAAATAAATTTTATGTTAAATTTGGAATATGTTTAACTCACAAAACTGATTTGCCTATACCAAAACACTACTTTTTAGAATAAAAAATTGTTTTTTAATCCTCACTAAAAGGTATTGTTATGGCAAAATCTCAACTTCCTGATGCAGTATTAGTTGATAAGTACATTTCCGGCGATGAAAATTCGTTGGCAATTCTTGTAAACAGGCACCAATCAAAAATTTACGGATACATCTATTCCAAGGTTTTGGATAGAGACATTACGGAAGACATTTTTCAGGAAACCTTTTTCAAAGTAATTCATACGCTTAAGTCGCGCAAGTATTATAATGAAGAAGGCAAGTTTTTGTCTTGGGTGTTGCGTATAGCCAGTAATTTAATCATCGATAAATTCAGAAGCGATAAAAAAATGCCGCTTAATAGGGATACTGATGAATTATCGGTTTTTTCCAGAATGACAGATGAGTCTCTGAATATTGAACGAAAATTAATCAAAAATCAAGTTGAAATTGATATCAAAGCTATCATCGAAAAATTACCGCACGATCAAAAAGAAGTGATTATGATGCGCTATTATTTAGATATGAGTTTCAAGGAAATAGCAGATTACACCGGAGTTAGTGTTAATACAACTTTAGGCAGAATGCGCTATGCCATTACTAATTTGAGAAAAGTAATAGAAAAAAATAAAATTTATTTGCCTTCCTAAACAATAAAAAGTAATTTTTTGCGTTATCCTATAAACAATCAAACTAATCGGTTTTTTATATGGCAAAACTTTACTCCAAACGCAAATTAGCAACACAAAAAATGTTACCCAAAAAAGAAACAATCCGTTTGATACTTCAATATTCTTGTGCATTGAATATTATCAAAGTAGGCAACATGAACTTCGAAAGTATTGCTAATTAATTAACGTCCCGTAGTGCTAAACGCTGCGGGATGTTTTTTTAAAGTAGTCATTCAAAACCGATTTTCTGCCGATAGTTTTGGTGATGATATCTTTTTCTAAATCCCAACCTCGAGCCGGTGAATATTCTCGTCCGTACCAAATAATTTGCAAGTGCAAATCGTTCCACAATTCCTTGGGAAATATAGCTTTGGCATCCTTCTCGGTCTGCTGTACACTTTTGCCATTAGATAGATTCCAGCGGTACATTAATCGGTGTATGTGTGTGTCAACGGGAAATGCCGGCACTCCGAAAGCCTGAGACATAACTACGCTAGCGGTTTTGTGTCCAACAGCAGGTAATCTTTCTAATGCTTCAAAACTCTGAGGAACTTGACCATTGTGCTCTTCGATTAAAATTTTCGACAATCCGTAAATGCCTTTCGACTTCATAGGCGATAAGCCGCAAGGTCGGATGATTTCCTTGATTTCTTCGACTGAAAGTTGAACCATGTCATACGGATTATCTGCCTTGTCAAATAGGATAGGAGTGATTTGGTTCACCCTAACATCGGTACATTGAGCTGAGAGCAATACAGCTATCAATAAAGTATAGGGATCTTTATGGTCGAGCGGAATCGGAATTTCAGGATAGTATTCATTTAACGTATTTATAACGAATGTTGCACGTTCTTGTTTGGTCATTTTGTCTAAATTTGGTTGGTAAAAATAAAAATAAAACCCAACTATTCATTAATTTAAACCAGCATTAATCAAATGACTACATTAAAAATAGGCGACAAAGCGCCCAATTTCTCCGGAAAAGACCAAGATGGTAACCAACATACTTTGGCTGATTATCATGGAAAAAAATTAGTGGTTTTCTTTTACCCAAAAGCCAATACACCTGGCTGTACTGCGGAGGCATGTGATTTAAGAGACAACTTTGAACGTTTCAAAGCTAACAATTATGCTCTTTTAGGAGTAAGTGCCGATAGTGCTAAAGCCCAAGCAAGTTTCAAAAACAAGTTTGATTTCCCCTTTCCGCTTTTAGCCGATGAGGACAAATCAGTTATCCAGGCATTTGGAGTTTGGGGCCCGAAAAAATTTATGGGTAAAGAGTATGATGGAATTCACAGAACGACTTTTGTGATTAATGAAGAAGGTGTTCTGGAAGATATAATTACCGAGGTTAAAACCAAAGCACATGCTGCACAAATATTGAAATAAAAAAAGGCCAAGATTAATTCTTGGCCTTTTCATTTATGCTTTTTCTAAAATTTTATTGGGATCATATCCAAACAAGCGGTGCTTTTTGATGATTTCTGCAATACCTTGCGGTAGCATTTTTTCCCAACCCGGAACGCCGTTGTTGATCATTTTTAAAACCTCCCGAGAGAATATTTTTAGGTGATCTTTATCGAAGTCGGTTATGTCTACTACTTTTCCGTTGTAAGCGAAAAACTTGTACAATTCTTTCATTCGAGGATGTACTTTCAAATTTTGTGAATTGATGATTTCGCCGTTTTCATCTTCCATAGGATACAAGAACACTTTCAAATCTCTGTAGAATAATTTTCCGAAAGCTTCTAAAATACCTCCGCTCAAATGACGGTAGTATTTCTCGTCAAAAATATCTACCAAGTTATTCACACCCATGGCTAATCCCATACGGGCTTTAGTGTAGTTGGAGAAATATTCGACTACTTTGTAATATTCCTGGAAATTTGAAATCATAACGGTTTGACCCAATGAACAAAGTAATTCGGCTCTGTCCATAAAATCTCTTTCGTCAATTTCACCTTCCGAACGCAAGTTAGATAGTGTAATTTCAAACACCACTAGAGTATTATCTTTATCCACTTTGCTTTCCTCCAAGAACATTTTCAACGATTTCTCATACATGTCCATATTAACCTGGGTTACCGGACGGAAACTACCGCGCAAGGCCAAGATGTTTTTCTTGTACAATACCGAAGCCGGTAAAACGTTTTTACCGTCAGGACCAAACATTACTGCATCGGTCATTCCGTTTTTAACCAACTGTAAACTCATCAAGCGATTATCTACATTGGCAAAACGTGGTCCTGAGAAATTAATGGTGTCAATCTCCAATTGGTCTTTGTCTAAATGATCATACAAATAGCGCAAGAGTTTTTTGGGATCATTGTATTTGTAATAGGCACCGTAAATTAGGTTGACACCTAAAATGCCTAAGGTTTCTTGTTGCAATTTAGCATCGGTTTCCTTAAAACGGATGTGAAGTATGATTTCGTTGTAGTCTTCATCAGGTTCAACCTGATATTTGATACCAACCCAACCGTGTCCTTTGAATTGCTTGGCAAAGTCAATCGTGGCTACCGTATTGGCATAACTAAAGAAAATTTTGTTGGGATGTTTGTCTCTTTTCAAACGTTGCTCAATCAATTCCACTTCATGAGACAACATTTTTTTTAAGCGACTCTCAGTAACATAACGACCGTCATCTTCAATGCCGTAAATTGCATCACTGAAATCTTTATCGTAAGCAGACATTGCTTTGGCAATAGTTCCTGAAGAACCGCCGGCTCTGAAAAAGTGTCTTACCGTTTCCTGACCGGCTCCAATTTCCGCGAATGTACCGTAAATGTTTTCATTCAAATTAATTCGCAAAGCCTTGTCTTTAATCGCAGGAATTTGTTCGATCGCTTTATCGCCTTTGAGCTTTATATTAGAAACTGTCTTATCCATTTTTGTATGTATTCTTTGCAAAGTTAGTAAAATAGGTATTTTATAAAAAGATAATTAAGTCTATTTTTGTAATTAATTACTTTTAAAGTCATCAACTTTGAGCTTAGTCTCAAAAACCATGCTACTATGCAAGTTTACTTTTTAGGCACAGGGACATCTCAAGGAATTCCGGTTATCGGAAGCCATCATTCGGTTTGTAAGAGTACCGATTTTAAAGACAAAAGGTTACGGGTATCTGTTTGGGTTACTTGGGACGACAACTCCGTTGTTATTGATTGTGGTCCGGATTTCAGACAACAAATGTTGAATTGCGGTTGTGCCAAACTCGATGCAATTTTGTTTACCCATGAGCACGCAGATCATACCGCCGGACTGGATGATATTCGTCCTTATTTTTTTAAACAAGGCGAAGCCATACCGGTTTACGGTCACAAAAGAGTTTTGCAGAATTTAAGCATACGATTTGATTATATTTTTGAAACCGAAAATAAATACCCCGGCGCACCAAGCGTTCAACCTGTAGAGATTGTGAACAATCAAGCTTTCAGTATTGGTAATACTCCAATTATTCCAATCAATGTCAATCATGGGAACCTTCAAGTTTTTGGTTTCAGAATTCAGGATTTTGCGTATTTAACTGATGTAAAAACGATTGATACCGTCGAAGTTGACAAATTAAAAGGCGTGAAAGTGTTGGTTGTAAATGCCTTGCGAGAAGAATCACATCATTCCCATTTTAATTTGCAGGAAGCCATAGATTTCATAAATTTGGTTCAGCCTGAAAAAGCCTATTTAACCCACATCAGTCACTTGCTCGGTTTTCATGAAGAGGTGCAAGAGCGATTGCCCGAGAATATTTTTTTGGCTTACGATAATTTAAAAATTTCACTATAAATACCATGAAAAAATCACTATTTCTTTATCTTTTTATCATTGCCGTTTTAATGAATTTGTTCACTTATAAATACTTTACCGGAAAAGAGAACAGTATGAAATTTAATGCCGGAAAAGAGTCTAATACTGTTGCAAATGATTCTGCTAAAGTGGCAGATTTAGAAAACCAACTTTACGAGGCGAATTACTTTTCATTAGAACAAAATGACCGTGCAATAAATTATTTAAACCAAAACGATATCAATGCTTTTTCAGAAAAAGTGAAACAAGCGTTGTTGGCTTTTAATGATGATAAAGAAGGAAACAAATATACCGATCAAGTTAAAATGGGTGAACAAAAATTCATTATTAATAAAGTAAAGTTGTTGAATCACCGATGGATTATTGCCAATTACAGTAATGGTGAAATTTGGGGTGAAGTGTTGTTGAAATACTTTGTTAACGACGACCAAAGTATATCTTTTGAAGTTATGAGTTCGTATTTATATCCAAAAGACTTAAATTAGCTGCCTACACAAAAAACACCATCATGAAAAAAGTATTCTTTTTTGTCTTTTTTTGCACGATTTTAGTCTCATGTAAGCTTACAGATCAAAAATCAGCCGAAGAGGAGATTATAGCCAATGAAACGCTTAGAGATTCTTCAGTAGTGAACGACAAAGACGAGCACGGATGCTTGGCATCTGCCGGATATGTTTGGTCCAAAATCAATAAAGAATGTATCAAAGCCTTTACCGGAGTTCCGTTAAATCCTGTTGCCAATCCGGATAGTGAAGACGAATCCTTGAGTGCTTACGTATTGTTTAGTGAGGATGGTAATCAAGCTGAAGTATTTCTGCCAAAAGAGACTAATTCTATCGTTTTGACTAGATCTGCCGAAGGCAAGCCATGGACTTTTGAAGATTGGCAATTGGTGCCTTGGAAAGGTTTCGTGCTAAAGAGAGCCAATGAAAATAAATTTGCCGGTGATGGTATACCAGGCAAAAAAATTACCGGTAGCGATACTGAAGAACAGTAGTGCTATCTATTAATTGGTCAGCCAATGCTTGAAGTCGAAAAAGTTTTGTGGCGCTACGCCATGACCGACCATGTATTCTTTAAAAATGATTTCAATACCTAAAACTTGTAAAGCCGGAATCGATTTTCTGGCCCATTCCACCGGTATGACTTGGTCAACGGTTCCGTGTGAAGCAAAAATGCGCAATTGGCTAAAGTCGTTTTCTAAATAATCATCTACTGCAATTTCGGGATTCCAATAGCCGCTCATGGCCACTACGCGTTGTACTTTTTCAGGGTACGATAATGCTACGGCATAACTCAAAATACAACCTTGACTAAAACCAATTAAGGTTACATTCTCAGCATCTATAGGATAATTAGCTACAAGTTCATCAATAAAACGCGCAATGATGTCGCGGGAAGCACGCGCTTGTCCGATATCGGAAAATTTGTTTTCATCAGCATCAAAATTAATGGCATACCAAGCGTAACTGCCATAAGACAAATCAAAAGGTGCACGGGCTGAAACTACATAATAATCGTCGGGTAATTCAGAGGCAAATGTAAATAAGTCTTCTTCATTACTGCCGTATCCGTGAAGCAATAGGAGTAAAGGGTTTTTCTCTTTTTTAATTTTTGGTTCTCTAACCAAATGGTACAACGATAATTCCATTACAATGTTTTAAAAAGATTTTGAAAAAAAGCACCAACCACCGGCAATTCTCTCATCTGTCCTTGAACAGCTCCTAAAAATCCGTAAATCCATAAAATGAAATAGAATAAATAAAAGGCTGAAGTAACGGTCCAACTATCAGCATAACCTACAAAATAACCTAGTAAGAAGAAGGATAGAAATAAGCCCAAAGCCTGACGAATGTGGAATGAAGCAAATGCCGATTTGTTTTCTTCCTGATTCATAAAAATAGCAATCACTGCTCCAATAATAGTTAAATAAGCTATTATGGCTATGTTTTTTGATTTATCTAAATTTTCCATAATTGTAAAGGTTAGGATAAAACTAATTTTCCGTTGTTGTAAATTCCCAAGGCTTTGCCTCGCATTGGTTGTCCTAAAAAGGCGCTGTTCTTCGACTTAGATAAAATAGAAACTTTTGAAAATGTCCAATTAGAGTCGACTTCAAACAGACTTAAATTCGCTTTTGAATTGATGTCAATAGGTTGTTTTTCAATGTTTAATATGCTGCTACCGAAAGTTAATTTTTCAACTATTTTTTCTAAAGATAAAACAGTCAACAAAGCTCCAAAAGTACTTTCTAACCCGATAGTACCGTTTTTGGCTAAGTCGAATTCCATCTTCTTGTGTTCAATATCTATAGGGTTGTGATCGCTGGTAATACAATCGATTGTATTGTCTAAAACTCCGGCTAGTAGAGCTTGTCTGTCGGATTCTGTACGCAATGGCGGGCTGACTTTATATCGAGTATCAAAACCGTCTAATTTTTCATCGGTCAGCACTAAATGATGAACCGCTACACTGCAAGTTACTGACAATCCTTTGGCTTTGGCTTCTTTTATCAAAGCTACGGATTTGGCTGTTGAAACTGTTGGGATATGTAATTTACCTCCGGTATATTCGAGTAAAAATAAGTTTCGGGCGATGATTAATTCTTCGGCTAAATTTGGTATGCCTTTCAATCCTAATCGGGTCGAAACCACGCCTTCATTGACTACACCATTACCTTTGATGTTTTCATCTTGTGCAAAAGCGATTACCAATCCGTCAAAATCCTGTACGTATTGTAATCCGATTTTCAGCAAATTCGCATTAGACAAACTCTTGCCGTAATCGCCAAAAGCCACTGCTCCAGCATTTTTCATATCGTATAATTCGGCTAAATCTTTGCCTTCGCTGTTTTTGGTTAATGCGCCAATAGGATATAGGTTTGTAGCTGTGTCAGCCGCTTTCTGTTTAACAAAAAGCACTTGTGATTGGTTGTCAATTATCGGATGTGAGTTGGGTTGAAGTGCAATACCGGTAAAACCGCTTTTGGCCGCTACTATTAATCCGTTAGCAATGGTTTCTCGGTCTTCAAAACCAGGTTCGCCTAAGGAAACACTGGTGTCAAACCAACCTTGTGACAAGTGTAAACCTTCGTGTTGGAATTCTTGATAATTGGCATCATTACTGACCGAATTGCCTATCGCATCAACTACGCCATTCGTAATTTTTACATCAACAGTTTGGTTGTGAAAGGGACTTTTAGGGTCAATAATTTTGGCTTTTCGGATGACTAAGTTCATTTGACAAATTTTTGAATGAGCAGTTCTAAGACTAAAAAGAGTAGGGTGAGCCACACAAACCATTTCCAGATTTGGGTATCGGTTCTGTCAGTTTGGATGGTGTTGAACACCGATTCGATATCGTCACTATTTTGATAACCAACCGCAATATCCGGATTGGCTAAACTCAAATTGCTTTCGGTACGACTGTAATTAAAGCTGATGTTTTCCACCGAATTTGTACCGTTAAAGATACCAAAATTTCCGGCTTGTAAAGGCTGTTCTGCAAAAGTCATTTTTACTTTGGTATTCAACAATTGTTGCACCGGAATAAAACTTTCGGCTTTGTTTTTAACCGTCAGTATTTCATCTTTTGACAATACTGTTTCTACCACAAAAGGCTGATTTTCGCCAATTGTTAAAGCGGTTACGCCCGATTTCTGACTGGTTTGCGCCATGTTGTAGAAAGTTGGTACTACTAGCGGCGAATTCTGGAAATTACTATTACTTTTAGCAATTGGTGCCGCAAAAACATAAACGGAAGACAATGGATTACTGATGGAAGTCAAGAAAGCACTTTGGTCTTCGTAAGTCAGTATTGCCGGTGTATTGCTACTAATGCCAAAAGCTGATTTAGTCGAAGGATATTGAAAATTATCCACCTTTTTTTCAAACACATTGCTAAACAACGGGTGATTGAAATTAATTTTTGTCACCTTCTTGTCGCCATTTGCCAAAGCTTTCAACTGAACGGCTCCGAAGTTTGCCAAGAAAGTATTCATAGTATTTAAATTGCTCTCTTGCGCCGGAATCAACACTACATTTCCACCTTTGTTGACAAATGATTTCAACGTAGTCTGCAAAGCTTGCGGAATGTCTTTTAATTCATTGAGCACTATGGCATCTTGTTTTTCCAGTAAATTATAATCTAAATTCGCCAACGGAAAATTGGTATAGTTGAATTCATCGGCAGTGTAAATTCTAGCCAAGAAACTACTTTTTTCAGTATCGCCTATGCTGATAACATTGGTTTTGCTGGGTTTTGAAATGCTGAAGTAATACGTATTGTCATACTCCAAACCTTTATCGGTAATCGAGACATAACCGTGAAAATCTTCTTTCGGAATGGTAAATTTAACCAATTGTGTGTTAGTATTTTCTTCAAAATTCACTACGGTTTTGGCCGTCAATTTAGTCTGATTGTAAAGTGCAATCGGCAACGAAGAAATTTCGCCACTAGCCGATAACTTGATGGCGATTTCATAAAAACTGTCTAAATTTTGTTGGATGTAAACGCTGTCGATAGCCGCATTGTTCTTTTGCTCGGCTTCCGGAATGATGAAATAGACGTTGTCTTCTTTTTTGAAACTTTTCGATTCATTAGTTTCTACACCAACGGCATCGGTAATTACTACTATGTCTTTGTTGAAAGCCGATTTTCGGGCATTGACTTTAGCAATCAAATTGTCCAAGCGGAAAGGCATTGCACTGTATTTTAAATCTTGTAATTCTTTTTGAATCGATTTAATATCGGTATTCCAAAAGGTTTCCGAATTGGTAATTAAGGAGAAATTTTGTGTTTCCGGGATGTGTTCTAATAACTCTTGTACGGCACGTTTGAGCAATTCGCCTTTTTTGCCTTTGGCTTGCATACTGTACGAATTGTCTAAAATGATGTACATTTCGTTAGTAGATTTCGAACTTTCTTTAGCGGTAAAAAAGGGTTGTGCAAAAGCCAAAATCAAGCAGGTCAGCAACAATAAACGAGTAAAAAGCAACAACCATTTTTTGATGGTCGAACTTTTACGGGTTTGTACGGAAAGCTCTTTCAGGAATTGAACGTTGGTAAAATACTCCTTTTTAAAACGTCGCAATTGGAATAAATGCACCAAAATTGGAATCACCAATAAGAAGAGAAAATACAGGATTTCCGGATGTTTGAATTGCATTTAGTAAAAGTTTATCAAAAATAGCACTTTTTATGATTTTACCTAAGCGTTTAAGACAATTTTAGCGGTACTTTTATTTCTTTTTACGTTTGGCTGCTCGGTTTTTTAATATGTTCCGATTCACCGATGAACTGGTTTTCTTTTTGGTTTTCGATGGTCCGCCTAAGTTTACTTTTTTGTTCTTCTCTTTCTTTTCATGAAACGAGGCGCCGCCTTCTAATTTGGGTTTCTTCAACAAGAATTTCATTTTCTTTTTCTTGTCTTTTTCAAACTCCAATAAACGCTCGGCGATGACAACAGTTTCCGGTAAGTCAAGGAATTCGATTTCTTTTTCCATCAACATTTCGGCTTCAATCATGATTTCTTCTTCTCGCGGACTAATCAAACTGATGGCAATACCCGATTTGTCGGCACGACCGGTTCTACCGATACGGTGAATGTATTGTTCAGGAACTTCAGGAAACTCTACGTTAATAACGTGTGTGATATCCGAGATGTCCAAACCACGCGCCATAACATCAGTGGTAACTATACCTCTGATTTCGCCGGCTCTGAAATTAGCCATCGTTTGCAAGCGATAATTCTGTGATTTATTAGAATGAATAATCCCAAATTGCTCAGTATACATTTCTTCCAATTTATCGGCTAACAAATCGGCCGTCTTTTTATTGTTTACAAAAAGCAATACGCGTTCAAAAGCTTCGTCTTGAAGCAAATCGGCTATAAAATTAACTTTGGTCAGGAAATTAGGTACTTTGTACCCTAATTGTTCTATTTTTTCCAAGGGAGTTCCACTTGGTGCCAAAGAAACTTCTTCGGGAAAATCAAAATATTCTTCCAACATTTCATCCACGTCATCGGTCATTGTAGCCGAAAATAAGATGTTTTGGCGTTTGCCTTTCAGCATGGTTAGGATGGAAGTAACTTGAAAGCGGAAGCCCAAATTCAATATTTCATCGAATTCATCGATGACTAATTTCTGTAAATTGTCAAACCGAACCACATTGTCTAAAGCCAAATCCATGATTCTTCCCGGAGTGCCGACCAAAATATCAATTCCTTGATAAACTGCGGTTTTCTGGGTGTTGATGTTCACGCCTCCGTAAACGCCTAAAGTGCGAACCGACATGTATTGGCTGAGTTTTTCTACTTCGGCGGCTACTTGCACAACCAATTCACGGGTTGGCACAATAATTACCACGCGTGGCGTATCGGTAGCAGCAAATTTCCATTGTTTTAGTATAGGTAACAGATACGCAAAGGTTTTTCCCGTACCGGTTTGGGCAATTCCCATCACATCGCGTCCTGACATAATTACCGGAAACGCGCGTTCTTGAATAGGTGTTGGTGTAGTCAACCCTAATTCGTCAACGGCTTTTTGTAATGATTTCGGAAGATTGAATTGCTCGAAAGTGCTCATGGCTTATTGAATTTCGGGCAAAGGTACGGAATTGAAAATAAACCTTAAAAACCTTCGAAAACGCCTAAGCCAAATAAAGCAAAATCGTATTTTACCGGATCGTTTGGATCTAATTCGCGTAACGAAGCATCTAATTCGGCTAAAGCTTTGCCGTCGTTTTGTTTGCGCGTTAGTAAGCCTAATTTTCGAGCCACATTTCCGGAATGGACATCCAGTGGACAAGATAAAACGGATGTTGGAATTTTAGACCACAACCCAAAATCAACACCTTTGTTGTCATTTCGAACCATCCATCTCAAATACATATTAATACGTTTGGCTGCCGAACCTTGCGTCGGGTCGGAGACGTGTTTCGTACTTCGAGTTAAATGCGGTATGGTAAAGAATTGTTTTTTGAATGCCGCAATAGCATTTTGCATGGAATCTTTTTCTTGGTGTTGGTTGAAAAAATGTTCCAAACCACCATGCTGTTGATACAGTTGTTGCAAAGCGATGACAAAAGTTTTGAAATCGACACCGTTAAAGGTTCGATGGACAAATGTTTCCAGATTGTCCAAATGATGTTCTTCATGATTCATGACGAAATCATAAGGCGAATTACCCATCAAATCCATCATGCGTTTGGCATTGTTGATAATCATCTTGCGGTTGCCCCAAGCGATGGTAGCTGTGAGAAAGGCAGCAATTTCGATATCTTCTTTTTGGGTGAATTGATGCGGAATCTGAATCGGATCGCTTTCAATAAACTTAGGATTGTTGTAAAGTGCGACTTTCTCGTCCAAAAAATCTTTGAGTTCTGATTTAGTCATGAAGTTTTACTTTTTGGGCTTTGAAGCCTTCGCTTAAGGTTTGACCACGCTTTTGCGGAATCACGTGAAAATAAGTTTCGAAATAATCCAATTGTGCTTTACTGACCGTTGGTAAAGCTCCATTTCCGGTTATCCAGAACAGTTCGGTGTTTTTCTGAGTATTGTACTTTAGATTGCCTTTGGTTTCGATGGTATATGCGATGTTGCTCTTAGTATTTGGCTTCGGAAAAATTAGATTCTCCGCTTCAAATGTGTTGTTTTGCATTAGCATGGCATTGTTGGTCAAACTGCCGAATGACATCGGAACTAACACTAAAACAGCACAACCAAGGCAACTTAAACCCAACAAAGACAAGATTATTTTTTTTTTAGACAAGAGCGCAGCAAGTACTAATAATCCGAAGAAAATAGTGAAATACACGTAGAATCTGTATTGCGGCGAACTCAGCATCAACAAAACTAAAAGCAATACAAACACCCAATAAATAGTGGTTAAACCTTGTTTCGGATAATACTTTTCGAGGATAAACGGTGTAATGATTGACAACAATAAGGTTGTGCATCCGATTAAACTATCGATTCCGTTGTGTAAAAAGTATGCTATTACAATTTCCGTCAATTTAGCCTGTTCTAAAGTGCCAAACGATAGATAAAAAGAATGCATCATATCTCTACTGAAAAAATACGATAGGATGTCTTTGGGTACTACATAATCCGCATCGGAATAGGGTAAGTATGTCAACGGATACAAAGGATAACCGGTAAGTATACTGTTTTTAATCACAAACAGAAACAGTACCAATCCACCGAGCAAACGGATAGCAATGAGTTGGTTGTTGATTTGTTTGAAATGTTTAACCCAAACGATAATCGGTAAAAGCAAAAGCACTACAGCTGTGATTTTGATGTATACGGCAAAAAGCAGTAAAACCCACAGCAGTTTCAGTTTTTCAGTGGCATTTTCTGCCGAAGTGTAAATGGAAAAAGCCAAGAAAGCCAGTACATAAACTGCCAAATCAGGCGACGGTGCGTTGACAAATTGGAATAAAAATAGATAGCTCAAAGGCAACAATCCGAAAGCCAAGTCGATTTTGTTTTTGTTTACCGAATAAGAGTGAAGTCTCTCAAAAGCCCAAAAGTTCAACAGTAACAGTAAAAAGCCATTCAAGTCGTTAAAGTTCTCGTACAGAAAAGACAGCGAATACGCGCTTTGGGCAATATGCCAACCGCTGGTTTGCCCAAAAAACAAATGTAAATTCGCCAAACCGGGAACCAAACCGTATTCGTTGATCCATTTTATGGTTTGAATGTAATAGGTTTCATTGTCAACTACAAATGGTGAAGTAGCCGATTGGACTAATATTAAAATACTACTCAATGCAAAGAGTGATTTCAACGTAATGGAAAAAGAACCAAAAGACTCGGTAGTCGTTTTCCATAACAACGGCCAATCAGCTCGAAAATAATAACCAAAAATTAAGGTTATTGAGGTTAAAAAGACCGCAAAACCTAAGTTGATTGGTCCGAAAATAGCCCAAAGACTGGCTAGTAATGTTACCGCAAACAATCCTAATACAGTGGTAATGGTGATATTCCGCATCGGAATTCCCAATAGTTTTGAAAAGCTCATTCCTAAACTTGTCGAAGTGACAAAAATATACAGCCAACTCAGCAGGATAAGCATCATAGCATCAAATAATTAAGCCGTCTTTCATGACTAGTTTACGATCGGCCATATTGGCCAAATCTTCGTTATGCGTCACAATTACAAAGGTTTGGCCGAACTCATCGCGCAATTTGAAAAACAATTGGTGCAAGTTTTCGGCAGAAGCTGTATCTAAATTCCCGGAAGGTTCGTCGGCAAAAATCACGGCCGGTTTGTTGATTAACGCACGAGCTACCGCTACGCGTTGTTGTTCACCACCGGATAGTTCGTTGGGCTTGTGTTGACTTCTTTCAGCCAACCCTAAATAGACTAATAATTTTTTAGCTTCGGCTTCGGTAGCAATTTTATCTTTACCGGCTATGTAGGCCGGAATACATACGTTTTCCAGAGCCGTAAATTCGGGTAACAATTGGTGGAATTGAAAAATAAAACCCAAATGCAGATTTCTGAATTTAGAAAGCTCTTTATCGTTCATTTTCAGAACGTTTTCATTGTTTATTTCAAGTGAAGTATTATCAGTTTTTGTAGCATTGTCTAACGTGCCCAAGATTTGCAATAAGGTTGTTTTTCCAGCACCGGAAGCGCCGACTATGGAGACAATTTCTCCTTTCTTGATGTGCAAATCAACTCCTTTCAGTACCTGTAAATTATCGTAATATTTGTGAATGTTTTTGGCCGTAATCATTAATCGAATTTTTCACAAAGTAACAAAGTATTTTGATTTTTAAACTTTGAATCAATTTTTTTTATCGTTGAATAAGTAATAAAGTTATGTTAATTACTTTTTTCTGTTTAATCATTTCGTACTTTTGTTGAACAAAAATATTAATTCTTATGAACACTACCATTGAAAAAGAATTATTTGAACTGATAGGCGACAATCATCAAATGACTTCTGCAGACACACCACTTCGTCCTGATGCTTTTGATAAATCAGATGCTGACAAGAAAAAAGTAATTGAACACCATTTCTACCAAATCATGCAGGAAATGGGATTAGATATGACCGATGACAGTTTAAGAGGAACACCACATCGAGTAGCGAAAATGTTTATCGATGAAATTTTCTCGGGCTTGAATCCTGCGAACAAACCAAAGATATCTGTTTTCGACAATTCTTACCAATACGACAAAATGTTGGTAGAAGCGGATATCAGTTTTAACTCAACCTGCGAACACCACTTTTTACCTATCATTGGAAAAGCGCATATTGGTTACGTTTCCAGCGGGAAAGTTATCGGTTTGTCGAAATTGAATCGCATCGTTGATTATTACGCTCGTCGTCCGCAAGTGCAAGAGCGATTGATCATGCAAATTTTTAACGAATTGAAAACCGTTTTAGATACTGAAAATGTTATTGTTGTGATGGAAGCCAAGCATTTGTGTGTTTCCAGCAGAGGTATAGAAGATGAAAGCAGTTACACTTCTACCATACAATACGGCGGTATTTTTAATGATAAAGAAAACAGAAATGATTTCTTCAACTTGATAAAAGAGAAATAAATTTTTAGTTAATTGAGTATTTTTTGGGTTAAAATCCTGAGTAGTTTTACTCGGGATTTTTTTTATCCGGAAATAAAAAACCCAATCCCATACTTTTGAGCATTTTTTTCTCAAAAGCCCAAAAGAAAGTAAATTGGCCGAATATAAATCCGAAACTAACCAATAAAACCTGATAAATAGGGAAGATGAGTATGATGTAAAGCGGATAATAAATCCACCCTGAAATGCTTTCTCTGGTAATGCCAAACAATTCCAAAAAGGGTTTCGAAAGATAGGCTGATGTTGAACCGGTTATGGCAAATACTACAATAATAACAAAGGCCTGCCAATTTGATTTGATATTCCAACGTTCTCTAAAACTTGCCATACAATAATTTTTGGTAAAGATAAGAGATTATCGACTCGGAACAAATCCGCCGAGTCTTTGATTGTAATGGTTTTGAAAATAAATAAAGTAATTATAAATCAAGTAGTTTACTTCGTAACCGTAATGAATGTTCATGTCGTAGTTTATCTGCATTTCATACAAATTCGGATCGTATAAATTCGGTTGCATGGCTCTGCGATTCCATTCGGCAACATAGAATTGGTTTTTAACTTCCAAATAACTTTCAGAGTAATAGCCTCGTGGCAAAGCTCTTCCGGCTAACCATGTACTAAATCCCGGATCAATGATAGTCACTTCATACTCCAAACTGTCGTTGGCAATTTTTACAGTGTCCGATACTTTTGCCAATGCATTTCCATTATTGTCTGCTATGGTCTTTGAGCTGTTACAGCCTATGATGAGCAAGAATAAACCGATTACAGAAACTAATGTCTTCATAAACTCAATTTTCTATAAAATTAAGTAATTCAATATTAAAAATTGTTTTAAAGATGTTAAAATAAAAAAGCCACACTTATCAGTATGGCTTCATTCTTATGCTTTTTCCGATTGTAGCAGGCTGATAATCTGTTCTGCCAATTCGGTACCAATTCGGTCCTGAGCTTCCAAAGTCGCTGCTCCGATATGCGGTGTCAACGAAATTTTCGGATGCATCAAAATCTGAATTTCCGGCGTAGGTTCTTTTTCAAACACATCCAAACCGGCAAACAATACTTTTTCGCTGTCCAAAGCTTCCACCAAAGCCACTTCATCAATCACACCGCCACGAGCACAGTTCACTATACCTACACTGTCTTTCATCATCGCTAATTCCTCTTTTCCAATCACGTAACCTTCCTGAGCCGGAACGTGAAGCGTAATAAAATCGGCATGTTTGAACACTTCTTCTAAAGGTTCAGTTTCAAATTCAACGTTGATAAACTGACCGTTGTAAAAATCAACTTTCACTTCGGCTTTGTCCACAAATTTATCCGCGGCAATCACTTTCATACCCAAACCTAAAGCCATTTTAGCTACGGCTTGACCAATGCGGCCAAAACCAATAATTCCTAAGGTTTTCCCACGCAACTCAATGCCGTTGGCATAAGCTTTTTTCAAACCTTCAAAGTTGGAATCACCTTCCAAAGGCATATTTCGATTTGAATCGTGTAAAAAGCGAACACCGGTAAACAAATGCGCAAAGACCAATTCGGCCACACTTTCCGATGACGAAGCCGGTGTATTAATCACATGTATGCCTTTAGAACGGGCATAAGCCACATCTATATTGTCCATACCAACACCGCCGCGACCAACAATTTTCAATCCCGGACAAGCATCAATCAATTCTTTTCTCACCTTGGTAGCACTGCGTACTAACAAAACCGAAATACCATTGGCATTGATATAATTGGCCACTTGCTCTTGGGCAACTTTAGTCGTAATTACTTCAAATCCACCTTTTTCCAGGGCTTTAATCCCGCTTTTAGAAATTCCGTCGTTGGCTAATACTTTCATTATTTCTGTTGTATTTTATAAGTTGTATGTTGTTTTTTTGGGAAGCTTAATCCGGCTTTTCGTTCCAATCTTTTTGTTTTTAAAGAAAAAACAAAAAGGATTTCCGCTCCAATCCGGGCTAGGGCTATTGTGCTAATTGCGACTGATTGCTATACATCGACTCAAATTCTTTCATTACATCTACCAATACCTGAACGCTTTCCAGCGGCAACGCATTGTACATCGAAGCGCGATAACCACCTACAGAACGATGTCCGGTTATTCCTGAAATGCCGGCGGCTTTCCACATTTTGTCAAACGATTGTTGAAGTTCAGGATTTTCCAACAAGAAAGTCGCATTCATAAAACTTCTGTCGGCTATCGCTGCAGTTCCTTTGAACATGCTATTTCTGTCGATTTCATTGTAGAGTAAATTGGCTTTCGCTTTGTTTATTTTTTCAATGGCAGCAATGCCACCTTGTTTTTTCAACCATTGTAAGGTTAACAAGCAAGTATATACCGCAAAAACCGAAGGCGTGTTGAACATACTTTCGGCCTTAATATGCTTTTGATAATCTAATATGCTAGGAATGGAACGCCCGGTATTACCTAAAATTTCTTCTTTGACTACAACCAAAGTTGTTCCGGCAGCACCCATATTTTTTTGCGCTCCGGCATAAATCAAATCAAATTGGGAGAAATCTAGAGTACGCGAAAAAATGTCTGAACTCATATCGCAAACCACCGGAATAGTCGTTTTAGGAAACGATTTCATCTGAGTCCCAAAAATGGTATTATTGCTCGTGCAGTGAAAATAATCTGCGTCAGTCGGTATAGTGTAGTCGGTTGGAATGTGATTGTAATTTTGAGCTGCAGATGAAGCTACAACAACCGTTTCTCCGAACAATTTAGCTTCTTTAATGGCGTTGTTCGCCCAAGTTCCGGTATCCAAATAAGCCGCTTTGCCATCCGTTTTCATCAAATTGTAAGGCACCATTAAGAATTCTAAGCTGGCACCACCTTGCAAGAATAATACTTGATAACCTTTGCCTTCCAACCCTAAAAGTTCCAAAACCAAAGCCCTAGCTTCGTCCATAACAGCCACAAAATCTTTACTGCGATGCGAAATCTCTAAAATGGACAAACCGGACTGGTTAAAGTCTAAAACGGCTTGAGCCGATTTTTCAAAAACTTCCTGAGGTAGTATGCACGGTCCGGCGCTGTAGTTGTGTTTTTTCATAATAGCATTTCCAAAAAATTAAAGCGCAAATTTCGGAAATAGGGTTAAAATAAGCAGTTAGAATTCCGCAATAATAAACCAATATTATTAACGAAATCGTTTTAGTTTATAACATTTATTGAGAATTTGATAATCAAATTTGTTGCAAAAACTGCAAAGTATCAACATTATCTGCATAGTCCCAAAGTTCTGGTTGCTGGGTTTTTCCAAATGGAATACTGTTGGGCGTCAAACCATTGGAAACCACACACTGAATTTGGTCTTTGTCGTTTTCCAATCGCTGTTTTACAGCATCCAAATCTTCATAGTATTCATAAAAAACAGAGGCAATAGGTGAGGCGTAGCTACTGTCTTCTTTTAAAGTTAGGAATTCGTTATCGAGTAATTTAAAATTACTCATCAGGAAAACAGCTTTGTTATAGTCGTAATTGTTGGAATATTTCTCGTAAAAAATAACGTCTTTGTATTCGTATATGGCCTTAAAAAAAGGCTGAAAATCGTAGTCTTTCGGTACAAAAAGTTTGGAAACATTGCGACAACCCAAACCAAAGTAGCGGAAAATATCTTCACCCAAACGCACTAAATCATCATGACTTTCTGTTCCGGTTAACAGTGCCACCGAATTGCGATTTTTGCGAATGATGCTGGGTTTATCTTTGAAATAAAACTCAAAATAACGAGCGGTATTGTTGCTTCCGGTAGCAATAACAGCCTCAAAGTTCTCTAATTTGCCATCGGTAAAAGTGATGTAGTTTTGCATTTCCGGAGACACAGTAATTAAATACTTGGTCAAGAACTTTATCAAATACTGGTCGTTAGAAGAAGTTTTGACCAACACTTTATGTCCTGACAGCAACACCGAAAGGAAATCGTGAAAACCCACGAGTGGAATGTTTCCGGCCAAAATTAACCCTACAGTTTTAGGTTGGATAGTAGAGAATTCGTATCGTGACAACCAAGCATTCAAATTATCTTCCGTCAAGGCTTTGGCCCAAGATTGTACAGCATGATACACTTGTTCCGGTGTAAACCAACCGTTGTGCGATTGCGAGGCGTGAATCAAATCGACAAATGCATCAAAGTACAAATCGTTGTGCAATACAGCTTCGTTTTTTTGATTTTGATCAAAATTGAATTGACTCAAAAACCGACCTAAAGCGATAAAACAATTTTTTTTCTCGATTTGTAACATGAGTGACTTGTTTATGAATGGTTTTGATTGTAATTTTGTGCAAAATTAGTGAAAAAGTAATGAGTTAGAAGTATTGAGTTAGGAGTAATTTAATAACGCCTTTCTCATTAAACTACAAACTCTGAACTCCAAACTCCAAACTATTAAAAAATGGCTATCATAATAACTGACGATTGTATCAACTGCGGGGCATGTGAACCGGAATGTCCGAATACTGCAATTTATGAAGGTGCTGACGATTGGCGCTATAAAGACGGAACCAAATTGAGAGGAAAAGTAATTTTACCCGACGGTACCGAAGTAGATGCCGATGCGGCTCAAACTCCGATTTCTGACGATATTTATTATATTGTACCTAGCAAGTGTACCGAATGTAAAGGTTTTCACGAAGAGCCACAATGTGCAGCCGTTTGTCCGGTGGATTGCTGTGTGCCTGATGACAATCACGTGGAAAGTGAAGAAACCTTACTCAATAGACAATCATTTTTACACAACGAATAAAAAAAAACCTGAGCTAAAACTCAGGTTTTTTTATCTTAACTGCTAGATGCTTTTACAGTTTTTTAAATGATTTTAACTTTAATATTAAAATTTCCGTACTTAATTAACTAAAATAGGATTGCTTTTTAAGTTTAAACTAAAAATTATTAAATTTGTTTAAACCCAATTCCGGCAATGAAACAAATCTACCTGCTTTTTTTACTGATTTTAGGTTTTACAGTTTCGGCTCAAAGTGTTGAAATTGCGATAACACTGAAAGATGCCGATACTGATTTGCCCGTTGAAGACGCTACGGTTTATATTTTGAAAACCAAACAATCGTTATTAAGTAACTCGGAAGGAAAAGTTACTTTCATTCTAAACGGTTCTTCTAATATTCAGGTTACACATTCATCTTATGTCAAGGTAACTGTTCGTTCTTCGGCTTTGCTTAAAACCGATAATGTTATTTATCTTAAGAGCAATGTAAACGATTTGGATGAAATTATAGTTACTAGGCAACATCCTCAAAAAGTATTAAAAAATTTGGTTGATAACTCGATTGAAAAATTAACCGTTCCGGCCCGATTAAAAGTCTATTCGCGAGAGTTTTTTAAAATGGATGGTGATTACACATATTACAACGACGGCTTGATGAACTTTCAATTGTTCGGTAAAGACAAAAATTTCAAAAGCAACATTCTGGTCGAACAAAATCGCTCTTTTGGTTTGGTTTATGACCAAATCAACAGTGATGTACTAGGGTATAATCTGAATGACATCATGGAGAACTATTACAATTTTAAGTATTTGGAACCGGTTTTGGTACCTGCGGCAAAAAAGAAATACGATTATCTCATTAAATCGTTTACTGCTAACCAAGATTACTATGTTTTGCTTATTACACCTCTAGACAATACCGCAGCATTACGAGATGATTTTAAAATTATTTATGACTGGAAAAGGAAAATCATCATCGAAATCAACACCTCAGTTTCACCCTCAACTTTGTCAAATGTTAAAGAGAAAAAAGCGATTGGCGCTAAGAATATTTACAAATCAAATTTCAAAGCAATTTACAGATTGGATGGAGAAAACTATTATTTAGTTAGTTCTAAGGAAGAGATTGGTTTTGAGCGAATTGAAAAAAATAAAACTACGGATATTGAGGTTAGGAATTATTTTGTCACCACCAATTTCAGCAACCAAAATTACAGCTACAAAGAGAGTGAAGTTTTTAAGGACAAAACGCTTTATAATAAGAAAAACACCATTCTTTCTACTTATTGGGATGTTTCCGGATTGAGTAGTACCGAAGAAGAACAAGCCATAATCAACCAACTCCAAGACCGTACACCTTGAGCTTTTATTTTTGCGTTCAGTACCACTTTGTTACTTGGTTTAATTCCGCTATATTTGCGCACTTTTA
>NZ_JANJUQ010000045.1 GCF_024710485.1 Flavobacterium sp. | reverse complement strand
GAAGTGGAAATCCTTTTTTGTTGAGATTTCTCCTCCCTCGAAATGACAAATCGTATAACAAAAAAGATTGCAACGGAAAGCAGGAACACGGATTCCAAAGCAGCCCAAACGTTTAGCTTCAACCCTTTCTTAGTCGAACATAAATTAATACTGATTGGTAGCCAACAAAACCAATGTACAAGCCACTTCTACCTTGATGCCGTTGCCTTGTAGCAATTGGTAAAATTCCGGGTTTTCGGTGCCGGGATTGAAGATAACGCGTTTGGGTTTCGTTTCGATAATGTAGTTGTAATAATCGCGCTGGCGTAACGGATTGAGGTACAACGTTACTGTGTCGATATTCTTCAACGGAATAGTTTTGGTGTGGATTTTAACGCCGGCCACTTCACCGGTTTTTTGTCCGATGGCCAGAACGGAATGGCCTTTTTCGGTTAGTTTTTCAATGGCTTTATAAGCGTAACGCTCCGGATTGGTGCTGGCGCCGAGCACCAATGTTTTCTTGTTTTTCATTGGGTAAATTTAAGGAATAATGTTGTTAAATTAACACACACTTTGATTCTTTGGCTATCTTTGTGCCGATGCAAACTATATAGCTATGGAAATCTTTTTGAATACTTTCTTTGTGTTGTTAGGGGCTTTGTTTTCGGTATTGAATCCGATAGGTGTTATCCCGTTTTTTGTGGGTTTGACCCAAGATTACGAGAAAGCGGAACGCTCCAGAGTTTCATTATTGACTGCAGTTAACGTTTGTATTATTTTATTGATTTCCTTTTTTTTAGGCGAATATGTACTGAGTTTTTTTGGTATTACAATTTCTGCCTTGCGCATTGCCGGCGGGATTTTGATTGCCAGCTCCGGATTTGGTTTGCTTAACGCCAACCCGAAAAAAAGAAAAGGAATCAGCAAAGAGGTAGAAGAAGATTTGCAACACCGAAGCTCTATTTCGTTGACTCCGCTAGCCATGCCAATGTTGGCCGGTCCGGGCTCGATTTCGTTGTTGATTGCTTTTAACCAAGACCACAATTCTACCCCTGAGATTTTGTCTTCCGTATTTTCAATTATTTTTGTGTCGCTGTTAATTTTCTTAATTTTAAGAAGCGCCCATTATTTGGCAAAATACCTTGGTGCTTCCGGGATTGTAGCGATTTCCAGAATTGTCGGCTTTTTGACGGTGGCTATAGGAATCCAATACATTATCAGTGCGGTTTTGAGTATTATTAGAGGAATATGATGAATTGTGAATGATGAATTATAAAAAAGCCCAAAATCAAATCGATTTTGGGCTTTTTAGTTGCGTAATATTTTGAATTAGGCTTTCGGCAGGAAAATCTCGGCCATCATACAACGCGCACTACCGCCACCGCAAGCTTCAATAGTGTCTAAACTGGAATGGATGATTTCCACATGTGCTTCCAATTGGGCCAATTGTTTTTTGGTAAGGCTTTTATAGGCTGACTCGCTCATCACCAAATACCTTTTGTCGTCTTTGCCTTTGACTTCTAACATGTTTCCGGCAAAATTATTGACTTGCTCTTCGGTGATTAAAACGATTTCTTTATCATCGCCACGCAGACTGTCTAACACCATTTTGCGTTCCTTTTTGTCGTCGATACAATCGGCACAAATTACCGCAAAAGTATCGCCTAAGGTTAGCATTACGTTCGTGTGATAAATTTGTTTTCTTTCGCCGTTAACGGTTTGAAAAGCTTCAAAAATGACGGGCGTGAATTCGAAATCTTCACAAAATTCAATCATCAATTCCTCATCAGCACGAGGCGAAAGCGCGCAGTAGGCTTTTCCGTTTTCGCGGTCTAACAATAAACTTCCGGTACCTTCGAGAAAAACATTGTCTTCTTCTGCCGATGTATAGTCCATGATTTCGTTAATCACAAAACCTTCTTCTTCCAAGACATCCAAAATGTCTTCTCGGCGCTCGGCACGGCGATTTTCGGCAAACATCGGATACAAGACTACATCGCCGTTTTCGTGAAAGGAAATCCAGTTGTTCGGGAAAATACTGTCGGGTGTATTCGGCTCCAGCGTATCTTCGACTACAATCACATGCACACCGGCTTTTCGCAATTTGGCCACAAAAGCATCGAACTCGGCTTGCGCTTTGGCATTAACCGTTTCCGGCAATAAACCATCAAGTACTTTTTGGTAATAATTGTTAACCGCTGTTTGTTCGTTCATACGAAACGCCACCGGGCGAATCATGAGTATGGAGTTGGTTGTTTGTTTCATTTTTGTTTAGTTTAAAGTTTCAAAGTTTCGAGTTTCGGGTTGGTCAACTTAAATCTTGAAACCTATTTTTAATCTCTAATCAACGGTAAAGTTGAGCATCTTAATAAACCTTCTTGTTTGGCAATTTCTGCGTATGGTATTTCTTCAACTATGAAATCGTTTTTGCGCAGCCATTGGTTGAGTCGGGTAAAGTTACGTTCCGAAACCACTACGTTTTCATCAATGGAAAACACATTGGAATTCATGTGGTACATTTCATCACGAGTGATATGGAATAGGTTTTCTTTCCCAAACAATTTGACCAAGAAAACATAATCCGATTCCTCGCGGAAACCGCTTTTGTAAATGATACCTTTGTTTTTGCCAACCGGTTGGAAGCAACAATCCAAGTGCAAGGCATTGTCACGGGCTTCGAGTTTGGATTTCACCAAATCAAATTCCTTTACTTTTTTGTTAGGAAACATTTCTTTGATGTAATTTACACCGTGCATATTGGTTCGGGCCGTGATGTAGTCTTTGTAGTCGGAGCCTTTGTAGGTTCCGATGAAGATATAATCGTTCCACAACATAACATCGCCGCCTTCAATGTGCACTTCTTCTGGTGGGCGGACTACTTTTTTGGGATCAATTTGGTCGATGACGTATTGAATGGCATCGAGTTCTCGTTCCCTGTCGGGCAAAATATTGGCTTTGATAAACATATCGTCGATTACAAAACCGATATCGCGGGTAAAAATTTGGTTGTAGTTTTCAATCATTTTCGGACGAAAAACCTGTACATCATATTTTTGAAATACTTGGTTAAACGCTTCCATCTCTTTGACCATATCTGCTTCAACGGGATAAGTCCCGGCCAAGATGTGTTCTAAGGATTTTGGATCATAAGCTTCTTCGGCGGTTGGCGTAGGACCGTTGTTTACGGCCGACCCCAGCACCACTGCCCTGAGTCGGGAAGTTTCATTTTTGACATTTAAGGCTAACATAAATTAGTTTTGGTAATGGACAAATATAACAAAGCTTCTCGGTTGGGAGAAGCTTTGTTTAAAAGTATTTTGGACTATTATGTTAATTTTTGATGAGTTTCTCAGTATGAATTCGACCATCTTCCGAAGTGATGTTAATGATGTACACACCATTGGCATAACTGCTGACATCCAAACGGGTTTTAGCTGTTAATTCGACAGCACGATCCAATACCACTTTACCGTCAATAGAAGTAATATTGACTTTATTGAACTGAGCATCTTTCATCACAATTTCGATAGTACTGCTGGACGGGTTTGGAATAATGGCAAATCCGTTGGTCAATTTCATCAAATTCACATTCGAATCATATGAGGAGACAAAGGCTTTTTCTTCTTTAACCTCAGCCGGTTTATACACAAAATCATCCGTACAACCTTCAGGATATGCTGCAAATTGGGCACCGAGTATGGCCTCGAATCCCGGATTCAGCTCGACATAATTGGCAGCGTGATACACCACTCCATTTCCGGTAACATTATCGCCCACCGACACTATGTTGGCTGCTTTAATCCAATCAGATCGTTCTCGTTCTTTGACTGCAGGAACGGCTAAATTATTGTGATCATCGGCCGGAGAAACCAAGACCAAAGTAGGTTGACAACAATTGTCAAAAGAGACATCCGGACCAACATTGGCGGAACTGTCTGAAATATCGTAAACGAAAGCCCCGGCCGGGCAAACTACATTAAATGCGGCATTCACTTCGAACTCAAAATCACCACTTGGCGACACCCCAAATTGACTTGGCGGTACTGTAAAGCAGAAGGTATTAGAGGTTAGTTGTGATGGTGCAGGAATGGTAGAAACTACTATTCCGTTTTGTATGATGTTCAAAGAAATCCCATTTAGTGTTGCATTTACCGGTGGTTGATAGGTTCCGCAAACTTCGATTGGCGTTGTACCACTCATATCCGGACAATCAAAATTAGTAGGGTTTGTATTTAAGGCACCCAATTGTGGCACTGCACAAGTGGAGCCGCAAATATTATCGATATAAACCGTCCCAAAATGAGCTGATGGTTCGCAATCACTCACAGTAAATTCGATGGTTCCCGGCTGGTTCAAAATTTCCCCAACATTCAATCGGGCGCAAATCCAACCGGTATACAATACACGACGATTACTTCCAACAACTAACGTATTGAACAAACAATTATCGGGATTGGCAATAATACAAATCTCATCGACCACATTGTTGTTTTGATCTAAAACACGCACTCTGAAAAAAGGCTGAATAGGCTGACCGTGTGCCGGTTTGTTGTCCATTATCAATGAAAAATTAAAGTCGATAGTCGCTTGGTTGATTACCGGAAAATAGCGAGACATGGTAGTCACATCGGAAGAACCAAAACCTGCGGAATTGTTCAGTTTAATTGATTTAGTGCCGCCACTACTGCTAATAGTTGGCACATTAACTCCCAATGACGCCAAGGTTGGATCATATTGTTGATAGCCAGAATTAGTACTGCTTATGAGTGTTATGGTTGAGCCAAAATTATTGGTACTTGGCGTAACCAAATTGGTAGCTGTTGCGGCGGTAGGCATCGAGCAAGATTGAAAGAAACCGGTTCCGGTTGCCGGTTGCGGATATGCATCGGACCAGAAAGAATAGCCGGCGGTACCCGATTCAAAATCGCCATTGGTACAAGTTTGCATCACTGTTACCGGTGGTGTTTTGGCAATGTAGTACTCTCGCTTTTCAGGATTTTCCACAAAAAACAATTTTCTCAACTCATAAATCTTAGTGTTGATTATTGCTCTTTGTAATTCTTCTTCAGAAAACTCCTCCTCTTCATGCAAATGTTTAATTACCTCCTCCGTAGTTTCTTTGGATAATTTGTAGTTTTTGAAATTATCATTGACAAAACGAACAATTTCGGCCTCCACTTCTTGTGAGCGAGACACCCTATTGTTCTCTTCCGCTATGTAGCTATCTGTTTGAGCATGAGTATTCAAGCCATAGAGCAGCACAAAGCTGATGAAAACTATTTTATATATCTTGTACATACTATTTAGTTTTGGTCAGTAAGGCTTGCACTAAAGCTTTTAACTCTTCTATTTCTTTTTGGTTTTGTTCAAGGGCTTTTCCTTGTGCTTGGATTTTTTTATCTTGATCGATGATGTAAAGAGTTAGCTCTTCAATTTTTTCCATTTGTTTTGATTGCATTTCAGCTACATCGATTCCGTTTTGAGCCAACACTTCGGCTGAATCAATCCCGGGTAAATGTTTGTTGGCTTTAACAAACGTTTCTACTTCTTGCAATGGCATTAGCTTGTAATCTTCTGCAAACACGTAGTCAGCCCAATTGGCAGAGTTTCTCAAAGCCACTTTAACTTTTTCGGTCAAAATTCCGCCTTCCACAAACAATTTGTAATCTCCAGTTGCGTTTGGATAAGTAGCAGTACCACCAATGTAAACTTTTCCGTTAGTAGTGCTATTGGCTGAATTGAACCAAAGATTACTGTTATTCATATCCACCACTCGGTTGCCGCTAATGGTTGTAGCTTGATTAATTACACCATTATTAGCATACAAACTAGTATCGTTTGCATTCACCACATAAGGAGTAGCCGAAGAACCGTTGCCGGTTACCGTAACATTATTTCCGGCAGTTACCGTTGTTGTACTTGGTAAGGTGAACGAGCCACCGCCATTTGACAAAGTGATAGTATTGCCGGCTTGAGAAAGTGTTTGGAATGTTGGTGTTGGTAAAGTAACGCTGTTTCCATTAGAAATGGTTAATGTATTGCCGGTTAAACTTAGGGTTTGCCCATCGGTGTCAGTATCGGTGAAAGCGGGTAAGGTAACACTGTTTCCGTTTGAAATAGACAGCACGTTCCCGGTTAAGCTTAGCGATTGGGCATCTGTATTGGTGTCGGTGAAAGTTGGTAAAGTAATAGAACCGCCTCCGTTAGAAAGTGTAATTACATTTCCTATTTGTGTTAAGGTTTGCAACTCGTTTGTGATGCTGCCGTCTACTTCTGTTAGCAAAGATTGAGGCAAAGTTACAGGCGCACTGGACACTCCGTTAACCGTAGTGATTAGTTGATTATTGGTATTAATGGTATTGGCAATGGAATTCACAATCGGCGCTGAAGCTTGGATGTTATTCACTGTAGTGGTCATGGTATTAACATTAGACGACATTAAGTTTGTTCCTAATGCGTTTGGTAATAATTGTAAAACCACATCTCCGTTTTCGTTTACCGTTAAGAACTTGTTGGTTACCATCCCGGAATTAGGATTAAAACTACTGGTCAAATTTGTAAAACGTAATCCTGAAAACCCATTTCTTCCATGTTTGATTTCTACTTTATTGTTGGGCGAAGTGGTGCCTATACCAACATTTCCCTCAACTAACATCCCGTTGAGTGGTGCAAAGATACTGGTAGCCGGTGTTGTGTTGGATTTAGGCATAAAACCTTTCCCAATTACAACTCCTCCATTAACATCTAATCGGTTAGTAGGAATAACATTGTTTCCTAAACCAATACCGGTATTTCCATTGTTATGAATAAAAATCCTTTGATTTCCGGCTCCGTCTGCTAAGATAATTGTTTTATCAGTATTGCTTCCTGCCAATCTTGCTGAAGTAGACGTACTATTCAGTCTGACTTTACCCAAAAAAACATTATAACTTCCATATTTTAAATTAATCCCTGTCTCGTTTCCGACAAATATGTTGGCATTACCGGACAATAAATGTCTTGGTGTAAGAGATCCTATGGCGATGTTATCACTGCCTACATTTGTGGATAGAGCAGCGTAACCAATAGCGGTGTTGTTATTTCCTGTAGTATTTGCTTCTAATGTTCTGTGGCCAATAGCAATGTTTCCTGAACCGGTGGTGTTGTAAAACAAACTTCTGGTTCCAAATGCACTGTTCAAAGTTCCAATAGAATTGAATCGCATAGCCTCATTACCGTAAGCACAGTTAAACCCTCCTTGTGAAATTTTTAAAACATCTACCCCAAAGGCGTTGTTACTGTTACTGGTATTATCCATCAATGCATTCTTCCCAATGGCTGTATTGTAACTTCCGGTATTATTGAGACCGGTATTCTCACCTGAGAACGTATTATCACCCTGACTATTTCCTTTGGAAATAGCACCTAAAATAAGTAATACTGTGTAGAAAAAGTAATTTTTTATTTTCATAACAAAAAGATTTGGGGCATTAAAGAACTATTTGACACTCATTTTTGTGGACTCAGGGTCGGGTCATGTAAAAAATAATTGCTGTAATTTTTGTTTTGTTTGGGAAAAACATTTGTTCTAGTGAACTGTAGGTTATCAAATTACAGTGCTATTATTTTCATCAATCAAATATAGTAGATAAGGTTTCAAAAAATCCACAAAAAACATATTTATTCGATGAAATACACTTTTTTTATATTTATATAGGTATTTTTCTTATTTTTTTAAAAAACCACAAACAACTGATACTCACCTTGATATACTAAAATTAGATTTAATAAAATGGATAAAAAAAGCATCCCTTTAAGGATGCTTACTTTGTGTTTAAAATGAAAAAAAGTATTAGGCTACTTGAGACTTTTTAGAAAACTCATTGGTAGAAACCCAATAGGCAAATAAAAAGAGTAATACCGGTCGAACCGGAAACATATACCTTTGCTCTGAATGGAATAGAAATACATATAAAAGTCCCCAACCCCAAAAAAACAAAAGAGGCAAAAAGAGTTGGTATTCTTTCCTCTTAAACAAACGATATAAAGCAAAGAGAGCTGTGAATATCAATATATAATTAATAATATTTATATAAATATGAATGCTATACTTAACCGTTTTACTTTTATCAGATTTCATTAAAGGCGAAATAATAAAACTCTGAGCTTGGAAGAATTTGAGTGAATATTGTCGCAATGTTAATCCCGGATTAGACAGAATATCATTTTTAACCCATTGAATATAATAAGCTGTTTTATCGTAATTATTGGCTTTGCAGATGGAATCTAATTCGCGCCTCTTTTTTAAATTATTCAAATAATCCCCTGAAGCAAACTTGTCTTGCCCGTGTTGCGGCATCCAATTAAAAGGTTCATCCCTGAGTTCAAATCGAGACCAAAGAATTTGATTACGGAAAACTAAATTTTTAAATTCGAAATTGGAGTCATCCAAACTGCGTTCAACTAAAATAAAAACAGGAATCAAAACGATACCTAACGCAAAATACAACTTACTTTTCATTGGTGATTTAATCACTAAAAAGTAGATAGTCATGACAAAAATAAACGGCAACATGTTAGGCTTAATTCCATACAGTAGCACCATGGATAAAGCCAAAAAGTAATAATCTCTTTTTTTAGCTATCCCTCTGTAATGCTTTGCCCAGAAATATATCATTACAGTCGACGCGAAAAAACCAAAAGCCTCACCAATGATTCCCATAGCATAATAAATATGAATAGGGAAAAGCGACATCAATAATAGGACTGAAAATTTAGCTTTATCGGTAAAATTAAGTATTATAAAGGTTTTAAATAGGTAATAAACCGAAAGACAAACAAAAACACAACTAAAAATAACACTACTCAAGAAAAACAAATGATCATCATGAAAAGCATAAACGATGGCGTATGGAATTAAGTAACAAAAAAGGGTCAAAAACCCTTTGTCTATATCAATATTTCCTTGAAAACCATTGAGCATATACTCGATTAATTGTTGGGTTCCGGTGTGGAATTGCCCGTCTCCGAAAGGTTTCGGTTTAAAAGGAAGAAAATAAAAAACAATACAAAGCAATGCCGTGATTAAAACCGGATTTTTTGTAGCAAAATCAATTATTCGTTTCATCCTTAATAAATTTATCTTTAATAATGTAGAGTGGTCTTTTTCTGGTTTCATCATAAGTTCGCCAAACATATTCACCAATAATTCCCAACATCAGCATAATTAAACCACCAACTATAAGAATTAGTATCATAATAGGTGCCCAACCGTTGAAAGGTGTATTGTTAATGAACCGATTGTAAGCAATTACGAAAGCATAAATAAAGCCGAGTATAGAAAAAATAATTCCTAAAAGCGACATTAGTCGGATTGGAATGTAGGAAGTGTTTAACAAACCGTCTATAAAATATTTCAGCTTTTTGGAAAGAGTCCACTGCGATTTGCCGATGGTTCTTTTCAATCGATTGTAAGGAATAAAGGCTACATTAAATCCCATCCAAAGAATATCACCTTGAAAAAAGCGATTGCGTTCATCTATTTGATTCAATACCGCTACAGCTTTTTTATCGAGCAATACAAAATCGAAACCGCCTTTAGGCATTTTCGGATTAACATATTTCATTAAAGAATAAAATAAAGCCGAGGCTTTATTAGCTATAAAACTATCTTCTCTATCTATTCTGTGGCCGATAACAATTTCATTTCCGGCCTTCCATTTTGAAACCATATCAGCTATGAGTTCAATCGGCTCTTGCAAATCTGCTGACATATTGATAACGGCATCACCTGTAACTTGTTTAAGTCCGGCCACTACTGCAGCTACTTGCCCAAAGTTTCTTGAAAATGAGAGGACTTTAACATTTTCATCGTTTTGATGCAATTCCATTAGCTCATTTAAAGAGTTGTCATCGGAGCCGTCATCAACAAAAATGAATTCATATGCGGCATCAAGTGTCTTTATGAGTTGTATCAATTTATCGTAAGTCAGAATAATTGACCCCTCGTTTCTGAAAACCGGTATTACAAAAGATATTTTCATTATAAAAAATCAGTTTCAGGCAATTCTCTTATCACTTTTGCAGGCGAACCCATTGCCAATACATTATCGGGCAAGTCTTTAGTTACTAAAGCGCCGGCTCCTATTATTACATTTTTCCCTATTGTAATGTTAGGCAGCACTGTAGCATTTGTCCCTATAAAACTAAGCGCTCCTATTTTACAATTTCCGGAAATATGAACTCCGGGACAAAGTTCAACAAATCCCTCAACAACAGTATCGTGACCAATAGTACAATTTAAATTAATCAAACAACCTTTACCAATACTAACATCGTTAGTAATGACGGTTCCGGTCATTACATTACTACCGGTTTCAATTAAATTTCCAAAATGACCAATATGTGAAAACGGGCTTATAGTGGACACTAAATTCCCGCCCCATTCTTCAAACTTTTTACACATTAAGTAACGGTATTTGGGATTTCCAATTCCGATAGTAAATTGAGTTCCGTAACGTTCAAAAAAGGCTTTTACCTGTTCTTCGTTTTTCAGAATGGGAAAACAATCATATAAAGTTTCTCCAATTTCATTCACATCATCATAAAAAGCAATGCTCTCAATTTGTTTTAATTGGTGCAAAACTTCCAAAACCTCTTTGGCAAAACCCTTAGCTCCTATGATAATCATAAATTTTCATTAATAAGATTAACAATCCTTTCCATGTCTTGCCCCTCTAAGGCATGTGAAAGCGGCAAACACAAAATGGTCTTAGCTATTTGCTCGGATACGGGCATTTCAGCAGCATTTAAATAGCCAACCTTATTTAATGAAGGATAAAAATACCTTCTCGGGAAAATATTTTTCTCGTTTAATGCTTTTTGAACATTGAGTAGTTGTGTTTCCGTTTCAAAAATGACAGGATAATAACTGTAATTCCAAGTAGTATTTTCGCGTAAATTCATCTTCCGTAACCTTTTAAAATCGAGATTGGCATTATAGTAATCTACTACTTTTTTGCGTTCTGACACAATAAACTGCAAATATGGAAATACTGCCAATCCCATTGCCGCCTGCAATTCGGAAATCTTTCCGTTAATCCCCAGACCATGAAATTCTAATGGCCCATTATGACCAAAATTGTGGCTGTAAAAAATTCGGTGCATTAGTTCGGCATCCTTACAAAAAACGGCTCCGCCTTCTCCGGTATGAAACAACTTAGTGGCGTGAAAACTGCAGGTGCTGACATCGCCGTATTCAAAAATCGACTGCCCTTGGTAGTCAACTCCAAAACAGTGAGCAGCATCATAAATTACTTTCAAGCCGTGTTTATTCGCAATTTTACCTATAGCCTCGACATGACAGGGATTACCAAAAACATGAGTCGCCAAAATAGCAGTGGTGTTTGGCGTGATAGCAGCTTCAATTTTTGTTTCGTCTATGGTTAAAAATTCCGGATGAATATCCACAAAAACCGGAGTACAATTCTCCCAAAGTATGGAAGCCGTAGTAGCCACATAACTAAATGGCGTGGTAATAATTTCGCCGCCGTTTCCCAACAATTTCAAAGCAATTTGTATAGGAATCGTTCCGTTATTGGTAATTAAAACAGCACTGACATTTAAATAAGCTTTTAGCTTGTTCTCCAACTCCAAAACCAATTCTCCACGGTTGGTTAGCCATTCGTTTTGCCAAACCCTTTGCAATTGGGTATGATACTCCTCAATGGGTGGGAAAAAAGTTTTGGTAACGTTAATCATGATAGGTTTTACTAAAAGCTTCACAAATAAACGAATATATTGTGTAAAAATTCAATAGAAAAGACCTAATTCACTGCAAAAAAACGTTTATCCTTTTTCAATACGAAAATGAAAAAACAAAAATCGTTTGGCTTTGACTTTTGTATGAAGTGTAAAACCTGCTTTTTCAATCCCTTTAATAGAACTTAAATTGCTTGGATTAACAATAATAAAAACTTCTTTGCGATGGTTTTTTAAGATTTCCTCCCTGGCTATGTGATTGATTACATAAGGATAAATTGATTTCCCTTTGAAAGCTTCAATAGTGCGACAATCACCAATAGTTGGTCCGGTTTTGCCAATAATCTTCAATACAAATAACTTTTCAAACAAGAAACTTTCGTGTACCACTTTATCACCTACTTTGATAAAAAAACGCTTCTTATTGCAACTCACAGCTTCTTGTTCGATGGTATAATCTAATACAGGAAAATCAGCCACAGCGTCTTTTCTCATGACGTAGATTACTATATCGATATCAATAACCTTAAGATATTTGAGTAGTTTTTTGATCATCTTTTAAAGAATGACAATAGTTTAGCGATAGTGTTTTTGTGTTTTTTGAGATGCTTCTCGAAAATCTGATAGGCTTTGAAATGAGTCGGTCGGATAATCCAATGGTATTTCCCTTTATCATAATAAATCTGGGTATCGGCATAACTCGATTTTAAGCTGATGACTCCTTTGGAACCACCGAGAGAAATATTATAACCGGATAACTTTTCCTGCATTGCCAATCGCATGGCTTCAAAATGCAGATAATGACCGGCTAAAAAATCGGGCTTTTCCTTTTTGGTTCCGCCCAAAATGTACGTGTAATGATTTCCGGCTTTGATGACGAGAGAAGCTCCTTTGATATTATTATCATAAAATGCACCCATAAAATGCGCTTGCTTGTTCTGAATCATCGTCATTAAAGTCGTTTTAAAAGCCGACCAAGAACGTAGAGCATAACCATTGTTAGCGGCATTTTCCAAACACAAGTCGTAAGCCTGTTTCACTGCTTTTTCATCTTCCAAAAAGCGAAGCTCCAAGTCTTTTCGTTGGGCACTTCTGATGTATCGTCTTACCGAAGCCCGGAAACTGTTGATAAAATCCTCTTCTGTTTCATAACCTTGTACGGATTTCCAATTGATTCCGTAAGCCGAGTAGACATATTTAAAAAGATGGCCTTCTTTAGCCATAGCTAAAACGGGAAAAGAAGTTACCGGATAGACGTGCGGATTAAGGACATCGGATAATGGTAAAGAAATATGGGCATAGCAACAGCCCAACTTTTGAGCTCTATCGGGCACTTTAGCAATTAAATCATTCAAGGCTTTCGTTTCACCCGAGGCTGTGATGGGTCCGAACGGCACTATATAAAACTTAAAAAAAGCAACCTTAGCAACGACGGCAGCAAAACCTCCGATAATTTTTTCACCATCAAGTTGTATCGCTATTTCATAGTCAAAGCCGTAAGAAGCAAAAGATTGGTTCCAAGCAGAAAGCAACAAATGACCCGCTACATTTTGTTGCAGCACAAAGTCATCCCATTTTCGGAGTTGGATTGGGTCTTTGGTAAAGATTATTTCCATTAACTGATTGCTCTGTAAGGTATACCGGCGGAGTTTAGGACCATTATTTTACCCTCGGCATCTAAGTCTAAAACCACCGATTCAAAAGTACTTAAAAAATCGACTAATTCTTTTATCGTCGGATTCCAAACTTCTTTATTTTGAATTTTAGCAGAAAGATATTCGAAATTTTCAGCTACTTGTTCGTCTACGAGCTCAGGTGTTTTAAAAATTCTACCGGTATGGTATTCCATTGGCACTGAAAAATAAGTATGCGCAATAAACAATCCTTTTTCCAAGATAAGTTTATCCATATTTTGAGGATGTAAAGCAGCACGGAAGTCAATCATTTCCAATGTTTGAAAAACATAAAAGTCCTTACCGGCTAGTTGGTGCTTAAAAATTATCGGCGTGTATTTAGCCAATTTATATGGTTTGCTCTTGTGGTAGTTCCAAAAAAAGAACACTTTGAAAAGCGGCATGAATACAGACAAAGCGTTTTGGATAAACTCAAAAAAAAGGGAAAACTTCTTTTGTCTCAGCATTTTTTTAAAACTTCCGGCCAAGCCTTTATAACGCAATATCATTTTTTCATCGGCATAATAGTGAAATAAAATATTTTTCACCAACACACTGATTTTGGTTTTAAAATTCAGATTTCGAATGCCATTACTGAATTGCTTTAAGGTAAAATCATTCGTGTTTAGTTGGTTAATTACGCCCAAAGCTGCGGTCCCTGAATCGATATAATTCCATAAAATGCGGATATTTTTTCGACTTAAATTCTCTGCAAAAGTTACTGCATCAGTCTTATTATTTTGATACAGCGAAAAATTATAGGGTTGGTAACCGTGGTCTATCCAAGTTGGGCATTGGTCAAACGGTGGCGTAAATTGGTAGAAATCGGCAAAAGCTTCTTCATCCTTTTTTAGCGATTGCGATAATGAATGGTAGGCCAATTCGTGACCGTCGGACAACCAGAGTTGCAGTTCGGCTTGGTCATTTTCATAAGACGCATTGTCGGCTCTTTTGGAAAAATGATGGAGAAAAAAACCTTTGGTCACTTTAACATGATATTGTTTGAAAAAGGCTCTTTGGATTTTTAAACTGTCGAGCGTATCAAAATCGCAATGATCTGTGAAACAAACTGCGGGCAAAAACGGCTCGGGAGAACGACTAAACTCTATAGCATTGTGTTTTGAAAACAATAACGAAACAGAAAAACTTTCGTGTAAATGCGTTTGGGCTTCTGCTATTATTTTTTCATTTTTATGACCGGTATACACCGTTAAGGGATTTGAAAATTCAGGATTGAACCGCCAAAACAAGACATTGGGCTTTGCTTTGTAAATTTCCCAATAGCCTCGGTTAAGATTAGGTTGCACAAAAAAACCATTTTCCAATTGAATAATTTTCGGAACCCATTCGCCGGCTATCCGGTCTTGATTTACGGAAACCCATGTATAATCATGGTTTCGAAAAGATTTTATAGCGGATTGAAAAGTGATGACCAAATCAAAACTCCTCGGTATTTTGGTCTCCAATGCAGGGATGTCTAACTTCAATTTGCCATTTTTGATATCCTGTGACAACGGAATAGGCTGGTGTGTTTTGGTGGTGATTACAACACTTTTTACCATTGGAAAATTGGTTTAGATTAGAGCAAATATAGGAAAAACAGTATGACGATTTTAATAAAAGTATTTTAGCGTTACACACTTCTGGAAGGGAAACGCTTGTCCCTTGAGTTGAGAAAATAGGCTTCAACAGTATACGTCATTAGTATCCCCAAAGCAACACTAAGGACAGTAGTTACAGAAAAACCTATTAACGGATTAATTGGGCCATCTAAATACAATCTGACAATTGATTTAAAAATATAATTCACTCCCAAATGGACAATGTAAATGGAGTAAGAACAATACCCAATTTTAGCTATCAATGCAAAAAGCGGTTTCGAAAAAACAGCTTGAAGACGGGTTACAATATCCTTTCTTAATAAAAAACAAAGCAAGATAATCGCAAAAGAAACATATAAAAACACAAAACCAATGGTTTGTACAAAGACAGAATTTTCAATTTTAACTACAGGAGTGAATAGTAGCAAACCTATTGCTGTATACATCAAAACGCGATGGTATCGGATGAAGAACTGTTTCAAAGTTTCTAATTTGAAATGATACCAATAAGAGATTAAAACACCCATCAGTAATGTATCTAATCTTAGATGAGTTGCTGTAATATTATGAACACTTGCAGCATCATTTGCAAAAACCGTCAACAGCCTGACTATAAAAATAACACTCATTAGGGCTATCAAATAAACATCCATTTTGGCCATTAGTTTTTCTTTGTAACGGCTTTTAAAAAACAGCCCAAAAACAATCGCAGAAGCCAAATAAAAATGCTCCTCCACAGCCAAAGACCAACTGGCAAAATAGGTATAACCCCAACCGTTGTAGTAATTTTGATAAAAAAGTAAGTCGGCTATAACTTTATCTATTTTTAAATCTCCATATAAAAGAAAAGGCACAACATAAAGCAAATAAGTCAGATAATAGATGGGATAAATTTTGTATCCTCGCCGAATTAAAAACAATCCCGGTTTGATATTTCCGTATTTTTGGTATTCTTTAAACAACAAACCAGAGACCAAAAAACCACTTAACACGAAAAACAAATCGACACCAATCCAACCCATGGTAACCGTAAAGGAAAATAATTTTTTGTGCCTGAGTAAGACTAAAAGAATGGCAATTCCTCTCAAAAAATCAAGTTGTATTAGTCTTTTGCCACTCATAATATTGGTTCAGGGTTAAAAAAAAACTTCCCTTTCGGGAAGTTTTAAAAATATAAAAAAATGTTCTTATCTCTTGTCCATCGGAACAAAATCTCTCAACGGATAACCGGTGTAAATTTGTCTTGGTCTTCCGATTGGTTCTTTGTTGATACGCATTTCTTTCCATTGGGCAATCCAACCCGGCAAACGTCCAATGGCGAACATTACCGTAAACATTTCGGTCGGAATTCCTAAAGCACGGTAAATAATACCGGAGTAGAAATCCACGTTCGGATACAACTTTCTGGATACAAAGTAATCATCCACTAAAGCCGCAGCTTCTAATTTTTTAGCGATATCTAAAATTGGGTCATCTACTCCAAGAGTACTCAACACCTCATCCGCTGCTTTTTTGATGATTTTAGCTCTAGGATCGAAATTTTTATAAACGCGATGTCCGAAGCCCATTAAACGGAACGGATCATCTTTATCTTTTGCTTTAGCTAAATATTTATCGGCATCACCACCGTCTTTTTGAATGGCTTCCAACATTTCCAAAACCGCTTGGTTAGCCCCACCGTGTAATGGCCCCCAAAGTGCCGAAACTCCGGCAGAGATGGAAGCAAACAATCCGGCATGAGATGAACCAACAATTCTTACGGTTGAAGTTGAACAGTTTTGTTCGTGGTCAGCGTGTAAGATGAATAACTTATCTAGGGCATCAATCACCACAGGATTAGTTTTATAAGGTCCGGTTGGCAATTCAAACATCAAATGCATGAAGTTTTCCACATAACCTTTAGTATTATCGTAATAGTTCAACGGATAACCCATCATTTTACGATAAGTCCAAGTGGCAATCACCAAGAATTTACCCATGGTTTTGCATACCGCTTCATACATTTCTTTTTCGTTCTCTACATTAACCACTTTAGGATTAAAAGCAGTTAAAGCACTGGTTAACGAAGCTAAAACACCCATTGGGTGAGCTGTTTTAGGGAAACCGTCGATGATGTTTTTCATCTCTTCGTTTACCAAGGTGTACTTTCTGATGTCGTTTTCAAACTGAGTAAGTTGTGCTTTTGTTGGTAATTCACCAAAGATTACCAAATAGGATACTTCCAAGAAATTAGCTTTTTCAGCTAAATCTTCAATGGCATAACCTCTGTAGCGAAGAATACCTTCTTCCCCATCCAAAAAGGTAATGTCACTCTGACAAGAACCGGAATTTTTATAACCGGGATCTAGAGTAATGGCACCGGTTAAAGCACGAAGTTTTTCAATGTCGATGGCGGCTTCGTTTTCACTTCCTACGATTACAGGAAACTCATACTTTTGGCCATCAAGTTCTAATATAGCTGTTTTAGACATGATATAATAAGGGAATTAGGTCTGATAAATTAAAATTTTAACAAAATTAGGGAAATACAAATGAAATAAAAAAGAATTACGGCAACGTTTTCGTTAATAATTTGATAAATTTTGCAAAAATAATATACAAACAAAAAAGGCATACAAAACTGTATGCCTCTACCACAATTATTTAACTCCGACTTACTCCTTTACTATTTTCACTACTTTAATTCCTTTGTCTGAAGTTACTTTTATAAAATACACACCATTGCTTTGAGTCGATATGTCTAAAGTAACTTCATCACCATCGGTTAATTGCGTTTGCAATAGTCTTCCTTGCACATCATACAATTGTACTGACTGCAAATTAAAATCGCCTGAAATATTTACTTTATCCTTAGTTGGATTAGGGTAAAGCGAGATGGACTGGTCTTGCTCAAAATCGGTATTACTCAGGGCTTGGAAAGTAGTTTCGGCCTCATTGGTAGCTACCGGATAATTATAATCAAAATAGATATCAGCTCTTTTGTTTACGGCATCGCCTTGTTGTAAAGTATTTTTCGACTTGACTTTTAGCAATACGTTTCCGTGTCCGCCTGACTCTAATAATATATTCTGAAAAATAAACTCTACTACATTCCCCGTAATCTTAGCGTTTACAGAGTGAGAAGTATTTAAAAGTTGTAAAGAATTGATATCAAAATCAGCAGGATTGACTTCTGTTCGAACCACTATGTTTTCCGCTTCAGCTGTTCCGGTGTTTTCAAAACGAATCATATAGTGCAAGTAATCCCCTATTTCAGTGGGAGAAACCACATCACCTTCTAAACACGTAATATCATTCGGATCGTAAGAACCAACCACTATTTCGTTGTAAGCGTATAAATTATCCGTTGTATTTTCATCACCGGCTTGTGGTAAGATAGAAGCGGTAAAGGTTAAGACATCATCTATATTGACAGGATTAGTATCAGTTGGTGCGTTGATATTGAAAGTCACTAAAATCTCCCGACTTTCAAAAGGCTGCAAGTTGGCATAATCCCAAGAGAGGCCACCACTAACTACAGAAGTTGGCACTATACTGGTGGACACCAAATCCATCAGGTTGTTGTTATAGAAAAAGTTGATACCGTAAGCTTGTGACAAGGTTTGGTTTCCTTTGTTGCGATAAACAATTTTATACACTGCATCAAAGCCGGGACGCGACGGAATTACAGGAGCAACAACAATTTCCAAATCAGGATGAATACCGTTAGGTGTAATACAGAAATTTTGTGTTGCACTATTATTATTCGTATTTGCAAAATTAAAATTAGCATTGTTGGGAGAAATAGTAAACCAAGACGGATTTTCGATATTCGGACTTACTGTAAAATTACCCGCCAATGTGTAAAAAGTGTATTGTCCGTCAGCATTAGTAAATGTTGAACCCGAAGAAAGACCATTCACTATGTTCAATCGGATATTAGGATTAAACCCATCCGCTGCATCACAACCGTTATTGTTACTGTCTAAGGTTAAAGTTCCTGAGATAGTATTGTGATTGCCACCAGGCACAAAAGTGCAATAAGAATTACAAACTACTGATGCCAAACCATAATTATTTAACTGATTTTGAACATTAACCGTTTCAACATCATCTGTACAAACAAATTCCAACAACGGGCACACGCTAAAAAAAGACGAGTTTAACTTCCCATTTTTCATATTTACGTAGGTCAAATCAAAATTATTTGTAAAGAAAACTTCATCCACATTGTGGTTCTGAGAGATATCAACACTGGTCAAATTAGTATAATAATAACTAGTCTTTAACAAATTAGGCAATACACTCAAATCTAAAACGGTTTGATTACCTCCCCAAAAATCAAATCCAACAACTAAGTCCGGATTGTTCAATGTACTGAAATCAACCGTTCCAAAACCTTCATTCCCCAAAGAAATATTTCTCACAGAATTAAGCGAGCTGAAATCTATTGTAGTGAGTAAATTGTTTTGACACCCAAAATAAAGAACAGACGTAAGTCCCGTCAAATCAAGAGAGGTGAGCAGGTTATTGAAACATTGAAGAGAGGTTAGCGCAATCAAATCACTCACATCAATAGAGGTCAATTGATTGTAACCACAAAATAACGTCTTGAGATTTACCAAATTAGCAACATTAAGACTAGTCAATAAATTATTATTACAATGAATTTCGGTTAGAGTGGGAAACATACTCAAATCAAGACTGGTCAAAACATTACCGGTACAGTGTATTTTTTTAAAAACACCGGAAGCATTGAACGTAATAGTAGTAAGCTGATTGTAATTAACAAATAAATTTTCAAGGTTGGTTAGACTACTTAAATCCAAAGAGGTTAAATTATTGCCTTCGCAATCTAACGTTTTTAAATTCACTAAAGCGCTAACATCTATTTGCGTTAAATTATTTTCTCTTAGGTAGAGATAATTCAAATTCACTAGACCACTCACATCAATAGTACTTAAATTATTATTGGTACAGTAAAATTGAATTAAATTAGTAAAGGATTCAATTCCAACAACACTATTTATGTTAGAGAACTGTACATCTAAATATGTCACTTGAGCGGCTTCGCTTACTTGTATTTCCCCATCATTATTTGAATCGATTTTTATATGTCCATTGACATTAGTGCTATATGCTATTTGATTGTCAGGACTAGCCATTAACAACTTGGCTTTAAAATTCGCATCCGGAATATTAATAATCTGCGCACTGGCTAATCCGGAAATGAGAAACAATAAAAAGTATAATTTTTTCATAATATAGAGATTCGTTATGATTGATTTTTGGTTTTACCTTATAAAGATACTGTCCGTTTTTTGGTTGCTGTTTGTTAAATGAGTAACGACTTCGTTTGAATTAGAATTTGCTACAACATCTTCAAAAATTCATTCAACCGTTCTTTTTTACGCTGCGAAATCGGCAAATGTGTATTATCTGCCATTACCACATAACCGCCGTCTTTTTTAATATACGATTTCAAATAGGCCAAATTAATCAAGTGACTTTGGTGAATTCTTTCAAATCCATGTTCGGTTAACAATTCTTCGTATTCTTTCAACGTTTTAGAAATCAGTATCGGTTTGCTGTTTTTGATGTAAAACTTGGTGTAATTGTCTTCGCTTTCGCAGCGGATAATATCGCTGACTTCAAACAAATGAATCCCATCGGAATTCGACAACGCAATGCGCTTGAAATTATCGACTTTCTTCCGAATGTTCTCCAATAACAAATCGATGTGCGCTACATTGTCGTTTTTGTCGATGACTTGCTTGAGCTTTTCGATGACTTTTTGCAACTCTTCAGGATCAACGGGTTTCAATAAAAAATCCAAGGCACTGAATCTAAATGCCTTGATAGCATATTGCTCGTGGGCCGTGATGAACACTATCTGCGAATTGAGTTTGCCGCGTTGGTTAACGGCTTCCAACAAATCAAAACCGGAACCGTCACCCAAATGAATGTCGAGAAACACTACTTGCGGCTGATTTTGCAACAATAATGTTACGCCGGTTTCCACGCTGTCGGCTTCTCCAATAATTCTAATTTCAGGTGCATAACGAGCCAATAGGCTTTTCATACCGTTCCTCAAATTGCTGTCGTCGTCAATTAATAAAGCTGTAATCATTTGATATATTGAATAGGTAAATGCAAAATCACTTTAGTTCCTGTTGCTTCACCGTTGGTATTTTTGATTTCTTTTATGCTGAATTCTGTTTTTTGTTTGGTAGTCGATTCTATCATTTCCAAACGCTTCTTGGTAATATCCAACGCCATCGATTTGTGCGCTACTACCGAATATTGTTTTTGCGATTTTGACTCGTTGAACCCTATACCATTGTCTTCTACGGTGCAAAGCAAGCTATCTTTTTCTAAAGTAAACCGAACCGCTATACTGCCGATTTCTTTTTTGGGAATGACACCGTGAATGATGGCATTTTCCACAAAAGGTTGTAACAATAAAGGGGGAATAGCCATATCGTCTTCAATAGCATCACTTTTGAAAATGGAAAAGGTAAACTTGTTATTGAAGCGCAATTGCTCGAGTTCCAAATAGTTTTGCAAACTCTCAATTTCTTTGTCGATAGGAATGAGAGATTCTTTTGAATATTCAAGCGTCAATCGCATTAATTTGGAGAATTTCGACAAATACTTGATGGCCGAATCGGTTCCGTTTTGAACGATAAAACTTGATATCGAACCCAAACAATTGAACACAAAATGCGGATTCATTTGCAAATGCAAGGCTTTTTGTTCGTACTCGGCCAATTCTTTTTGCAACGTTAAATTCTTTTTCAGCTGAATTCTATTGTAAATCAGAAACGCAATACCAAAAAGCAGCAAACCGAAAACCGCCGCAAATATCAGTTGCAGCACATTGCGTTTGGATTCTTCTTGTAACAGTAAATCGCGTTTTTCGATTTCTTTTTGATGGATAGCCTCGCGTTTTTCAAAATCGAAAGCCATTTCTTCTTCTACCGTTCGGCGGATGTTTTCTTCGTTGGTTAAACTGTCTTTAGCAATACTGTACGCTTTAAAGTGCAACAAGGCTTGAGCCGAATTGTTTTGTTTGGCATAAATGTCACTCAACAATTTTTCAGCAATCACTTGTTGTTCTAATACTTTAATCGATTTAGCCAGCACCAAAGCTTTTTCAGCAAAAAAAATAGCTTGTTGTGCTTTGTTTTGTTCCATATACAATTGTCCCAACAACAAATACGTATCGCCTACCCCAAATTTATCTTCTATGCTATCAAAAGTTTGAATGGCATTATTCCAATGAAGAATCGCTTTCTCAGATTGTTTAGTCATTTTGAAATACAAACCGACATTGTTGTACCATTCGCCCAAAGCACGAGGATTCGGGTGTTGGTCTAAAGCCGATTTGGCTTTGGTGTAGTATTCAAAAGCTTTCTCCGGATTGTTTTGCTTTAAATAAGCATTGGCAATGTTGGTGTACGTAATTCCTATATTCGGATCAGCTAATTGCTCTTGTATTTTTTGCGCTTTAACGAAATAAGCCAAGGCTTTAAAATCGGAAGCCAATGATTTATATACGATACCGATATTATTATACAACTTGGCGCATTTTTCTTCATCCCGAAGTTGCTCGTAAATCTTGACCGATTTAAGATAATACTGCAATGCTTTGGCATAATTACTCTGTTCCGAAAAGACAATCCCGATACTACCCAGGGCTTTGGCCAGTCCTTTTTGCTGCTCTATATCAGTAGCTGCCGCGGCATTTTCAAATACATGCTGGGCATCAGTAAAATAGCGTAATGCTTTCGGATAGTCGCCTAAGATAATATTAGCGTTTCCTAAATTCAACATCGCATTCCCTTTGGCCAATTGGTAGTCTGTTTTCTGAGCCAAATCGAAAGCTTTTTGGGCATAAACCTTCATAGCTTTAGGATCCGAAGTCTTGTAGGCATCAGCTATAGCATTGAGTAATTGGGCTTTGTCGATGTCATTTTTGGTTTTGCCAAGCACTGTTATCAAGCTGTCGGCTTTGGTCTTTTGGGCTGCAACCGAAAAAACGGCTGAACACCACAAAGCCACTATGAAAGGGTAAAATTTTCTCATGATAATAAAGTCAATGCTATATAACAAATGTAAGATTTCCATTCGGAGGGAAAAACAGCAAATGAGTATTTACCGACTTTAGTTGAGAATTTGACAAAAAAAACCCGAGCCAAAACTCGGGATTATTTGTATTGGTTTAAAACAATATTAAGATAAAGCTGCTTTCACTTGGTCGGCTGCTTCTTGGAATTGTACCGCAGATAAAATTGGCATACCGGAATTGTCGATTAATTCTTTAGCAATTTCCGCATTGGTTCCTTGTAAACGAACAATAATCGGCACTTTAATCGCATCGCCCATGTTTTTGTAAGCATCAACAACACCTTGAGCTACACGGTCACAACGTACGATACCACCGAAGATGTTAATCAAAATAGCTTTTACATTAGGATCTTTTAAGATGATACGGAAAGCTGTTTCAACACGTTTAGCATCTGCAGTTCCTCCAACGTCTAAGAAGTTAGCCGGCTCGAAACCTGCGTATTTGATTAAGTCCATGGTAGCCATAGCCAATCCGGCACCGTTTACCATACAACCTACCGTTCCGTCAAGGTCAACGTAGTTTAATCCAACTTCTTTCGCTTCCACTTCGATTGGATTTTCCTCACGAATGTCGCGCATGTCAGCATATTTAGGTTGTCTGAACAAAGCGTTATCATCAATATTCACCTTGGCATCAACAGCCATAATTTTGTTGTCAGAAGTTTTTAAAACCGGATTGATTTCAAACATAGAAGCATCAGAACCAATGTAAGCGTTGTACAAAGACTCAACGAACTTCACCATTTCTTTGAACGCATTTCCTGAAAGCCCTAAATTGAAAGCAATTCTTCTGGCTTGGAAACCTTGCAATCCTACAGCAGGATCAATTTCTTCAGTAAAAATTAAATGTGGTGTGTGTTCGGCTACTTCTTCAATGTCCATTCCGCCTTCGGTTGAATACATAATCATGTTTCTTCCTTTGGCTCTATTCAATAAAACCGACATGTAGAACTCTTGGGTTTCACTTTCTCCGGGATAGTAAACATCTTCAGCTACCAATACTTTGTGTACTTTTTTACCTTCCGGCGGTGTTTGAGGTGTTTTCAGCATCATCCCGATGATTTGCTCTGACAACTCTTCTACTTGTTGCAAGTTTTTGGCCAATTTTACGCCGCCGCCTTTTCCTCTACCTCCGGCATGAATTTGCGCTTTAATAACGTGCCATCCTGTTCCGGTTTCTGCTGTTAATTGTTTGGCAGCTGCGACTGCTTCAACCGGACTGTTAGCCACAATGCCGCGTTGCACTCTTACACCGTAACTGGCTAAAATTTCTTTTCCTTGATATTCGTGAATGTTCATATTGAAGATTTTATTTGTGTTGCACCGCTGAAAATGAATTACAGCAAATGTGTGACAAAAGTAATTAATTAGTCTCAAACGAAAAAGAAATGTATACCAATTTAGTAGATTTAATGGTAAAATTTTAATCCCTTCAAGCGCAACCCCTTTGTTCGAATCGCATCCAAGTAAAAAATCAAAAATATGAAAAAGTTACTCTACTTATTTTCACTCCTTATTTCTTTGTGTTTGACAAGTTGCAGCGAAGATAACAGCAGTGAAAACAACAACATTCGCGGCCAATGGAAGTTGGTTAATGTTAAAGGAACCATTGCAGGTATTAACCATAATTTCCCTTTAGGAGAAATTATTTGGGACATCAATCCGATTACACAAACCGTCACTGTTGTTAATAACAACACCGATAATGCTCTTTACGATGTTTTGGAAACCGGAGTTTATAATTTTCAAGTGAACACCAATCCAGAACTTCCATGTGGTGAAAGTCTTCTTGTGAACAACATCGAATTAGGTTGCTTTTCCATTAACAACCAAAACCTAATTATCGACCAATCAATAGACGACGGTATTAAAGTTACTTTAGTCCGATAACCTAAAGAGTTGTTAACATGGTGTTTTTCTTTGGATTTAAGCATTGAGCAACTTAGTTTTGCACAAAATTTAAATTCTATGATACAAACAACAGATTTAGTAGCCCTTTCCCAAGAATTCGGGAATCCTTTGTATGTGTATGACGCTGAAAAAATCGAATTTCAGTACAAACGCTTGACAAATGCTTTTTCCAAGGTCGAGAAGCTAAGCATCAACTACGCTATGAAGGCCTTGTCTAATATTTCTGTTTTAAAGCTATTGAAGAATTTGGGTTCCGGCTTGGACACCGTTTCTTTGCAAGAAGTACAACTTGGATTACATGCCGGTTTTACCCCGGATAAAATCATCTTTACCCCAAACGGTGTGTCTTTTGAAGAAATTGAAGCTGTAGCAAAACTAGGCGTTCAAATTAATATTGATAACTTATCGGTTTTGGAACATTTCGGCACTAAATACCCAACTGTTCCGGTATGTATCCGAATCAATCCACACGTTATGGCCGGCGGCAATGAGAATATTTCTGTTGGGCATATCGACAGTAAATTCGGGATTTCCATTTACCAAATTCCGCATATTTTGCGCATTGTAGAAAACACTAAGATGCATATCAACGGAATTCACATGCACACGGGTTCAGATATTTTAGATATTGAAGTGTTTTTATATGCCGCTGAAATTTTGTTTGATGCCGCGAAACAATTTCAACAATTGGACTTCTTGGATTTCGGTTCCGGATTTAAAGTGCCTTACAAAAAAGGCGATATCGAAACCAATATCGAAGAATTAGGAAAAAAATTAACCAAACGCTTCTTAGCTTTCGAAAAAGAATACGGCAGAGAACTGACTTTGGCTTTTGAACCAGGTAAGTTTCTGGTGAGCGAGGCCGGTTATTTTTTAGCGACTGTTAATGTGATCAAACAAACCACCTCTACGGTTTTTGCAGGAATTGACACTGGATTCAACCATTTAATCCGTCCGATGTTTTATGGTTCGCAACACAGTATTGAAAACATTTCCAACCCTAAAGGCAAAGAGCGTTTTTACACCGTAGTAGGCTACATTTGCGAAACCGATACATTTGCCAGTAACCGTCGCATAGCCGAAATTCATGAGGGCGACACCTTGTGTTTTAGAAATGCCGGTGCATATTGTTTTTCAATGGCATCCAATTACAACTCGCGCTACAAACCGGCTGAAGTGTTGTGGAAAGACGGCAAAGGCCATCTCATCCGACAAAGAGAAACTTTTGAAGATTTATTGCAAAACCAAATTATGGTTGAAGTATAAAAGAAAACCCCGAATTAATATTCGGGGTTTTTCATTATTAGTGTTGCTCTTTATTTATTTCCCTAACACTTCCTCCAGCACTTCACTCTCCGTTGCATTAGGCAAGGTTATTTTGAGTTTTTTAGCCAAGGTTGGCGCAATTTGCGTAATGACTTTTTTGTTGTAAGATTCGCCGCTTTTGATGTTCCAGCCGTAAAAAATTAATGGTACATTGGTATCATAAGCATAAGGAGAACCATGCGTGGCTCCGGTAGCAGAATATTCTACATAGCCGGGTTTGTATACAAAATACAAATCGCCGTTTTGCGTTGGATCGTATCCTTTAAATACAAAACTTAACAGCATGTCATTAGCTCCTGAAGTCAAGATCTCTTCTTCGGTGTACACGCGCTTTACATAGTTTTTAGTATACAAGAAATCTTTAAAGCTTTGCTTCACTTTGGCCAAATCTAATCCTTTGCTTTTGATGATGTCTTTGTCGAAATGTACATTATAGCTATCGTATTTCAACAACAAATTCGCCTCGAAAGTTTGCTCGGAAAACGCAATTAAATCTTTAGTGACCTCTTTATAACTAATGTTATCAACTTGGTATTTGTGTTCTTTTAAATGGGTGGAGTTTTCGGCACAAGCATGGTCGGCCGTTAAAAAAACCAAATAGTTGCCTTTCCCAACTGTTTTATCCAAATAATTCAGGAAATCAGCTATAGTCAAATCCAAGCGCAGATAGGTGTCCTGAATTTCTATGGAACGCGGTCCGAAAGTATGTCCGATATAATCGGTAGAAGAAAAACTCACCGCGAGAAAATCGGTTACGTCATCTTTCCCTAATGCTTCTTTCTCGATGGCGCGTTTGGCCAAATTGGCCAGTACATCATTCCCGAAAGGCGTTACGCGCAACACACCGGCATCGTTGCTATCGTACATTTCTTTTAAATTGTACGGAAAAACCGGTAGCTTTTTGTAGAGTTTGCCTTCGTAATTGTTGTTGTCTGCCAAACTTTCGTTGTAAGTTTCAACTGGCTTCAGCAAATTCCAACCGCTATTAATGTAGGGCAGGTATTGTTTCTCTTGATTGAATTCGGTCACCCATTGTGGCATGGTTTTACCGTAAAAAGAGCTAGAAATAAACTCGCCTGTTTTGGTATACCAAAATGCCCAATCGGCAAAATGTCCGGCCGGAAGTATAGCACCGCGGTCTTTGATACTCATCCCGATTACTTTGCCTTTAAAGTTGGTAGCCAATTTCAATTCGTCGGTAATGGTAGTGGCTTGCAGGTTTTTAGGCGACATCTTGCCTTCTTTTTCGGTACCCGGAACCAAAGTGGTCACACTGTCGTCATCGGTACAATACACTTCTTTTTTTAACGTACGATGGAACCATTCGTTGCTCACTATACCGTGCAAAGCCGGTGTTGTTCCTGTATAAATGGAAGCGTGACCAGGTGCCGTATAGGTTGGCATATAATTATAATGCATGTTGTAGAACGTAAAACCTTCTCGCGTTAATCGTTTAAAACCATTTTCGGAAAAGTCGTTTTGAAAACGATACAAGTATTCGGTTTTCATTTGATCGATAACGATTCCGACCACTAATTTGGGTTTTTGTTGGGCATACAAATTGGCAACGGCAACAAAAAACAAGAGTGAAACTACTTTCTTCATGACATTAAATTGAATGACAAAAATAGGAATTACATCGCAATACGCCCCAATATTTGTGTTAATCTAAAGTTAGGACATAAAAACAAATGCACACTCGTTAAAGCATGCATTTGACAAAATTCCCAATTTTAAAAACAACATTAAAACAACTAACTTTATTTTAGAATCATAAACGTACATCTACGGTTGATGGCATGTTCGGCTTCGGTACAATCGTTTTTCGGGCAAATGATAAGCGGTTTGCTTTCGCCGTAACCCACCGATTTTAAACGACGCCTTTCGATACCGTTTTGCACCAAATACTCTAAGGCCGCAGCAGCTCTTCGGTTGGACAATCTGAGGTTGTACATTTCCGAAGCTCTGGAATCGGTGTGCGAACCGATTTGAATTTCCATGTATGGGTATTTTTTCAACAAGCCCACCAACACATCTAACACTTGAGCGGCTTGCGGTTTGATGTTCCATTTGTCTAAGTCGAAGTAAATGTTCTCGAGTTCGATTAATACGGTACCATCGTCTTTTTTGTTGATGATATCTTCAGCATCGTAATACGACTCAACTTTCATTTGTAAATCGAGGTATACTTTTCCTTTCTGACTTGTATCAAATTCGGCTTCGGCAGGAATGTAAAAATCTTTGAAAGCCATGATTTTGTATTTCTTATTAGGCTCGGTATTGAAGGTAAAATCGCCATCTTTGCCCACTATAACTTCCTCTAATAATTCGCCTTTGTCATTGTACAATTTAACGGTAGCGCCCGGTAAAAGCTCGAGAGATTTCAGGTCTCGCACTTCTCCTTCCACCAAATATTGCAGTTTATTTTCTTCGCGAACAAAAGTGTACAAATTATCATCTCCGGTTCTGTTAGAAGCAAAATAGCCTTTATCGTTCACTTCGTCTAAAATAAAATTGAAGTCGTCCATTTCGCTATTGATGGTAGAACCCAAATTAAGTGGTTTGTCGAATTCGGTATCCGATATTTTATAACTCATAAAAATATCAAGATTCCCATTGCCCTGGTGACCATCGGAAGCAAAATAGAGCGTTCCGTCTTCGGTTACAAAAGGGAACTGTTCACGGTGAATGGTATTGATAGTTTCGCCCAAATTACGGGGCTGACTGAAAGTGCCGTCTTGTAAAATATCGACCACAAAAAGATCCATCGAACCAATGGTTCCTTTCATGTCACTGGCAAAATATAATTTCTTGCCGTCTTTGGTTAAGAAAGGATGCTGTACAGAATATTCATCACTGGAGAACGAACACATTTTGACATTGGTCCATTTGCCGTCAACGAATTCTGCTTTGTAAATTTTAACGGTAGCCACTCTTTCATTATTGATTTCGACTTGTCTGTCACCCGTGCGATTGAAATACATAATCTTCCCGTCCGCGCTGAAGGTTGCATTACTTTCGTGCTTTTTGGTATTAATAATTTCCGGAAAAGGTTCCACTTGTACCAACTGCCCTTTATCGTTTACAGAAGCCATAAATAAATCCAAATACGGCCGGTCGTTCCAACCATACGCCTTGTCACCATCGGCATTTCGAAGCGAGGCAAAAGTGACTTTATCTCCAAAAAAAGCAATACCAAAATCACCATTGGTCTTATTTTTCGACATCATTTCGAGCTTGTAACTGTTAGGTGTATTTCGAGTAGCATTCTTCATGAACTTGGGCGTATTTTGCTGATAACCTAAATACTCCGACATGATGGCATCGCCTTTGTCAAAATCTTTGATTCCTTTAAGAGCGTTAGCATAACGGAAATAGACATCTTTCTTTACACTGTCTTTAAAAGTAAAAAACAGTTGTCCGTAGGCTCTAACCGCATTGTTCATTTGAAAATTATAATAGTAACAATCGCCTAAATTTTGTAATACTTCACGAGATTGAGGCAATTGCTCATATGCAGCCGCGGCTTTAATGTAAGCTTTACGTTTGAATAAAGCATTCGCTTGCTTGGCACTGCCTTTCTTTTGGGCAAAAAGAGTGGTGATACTGCAAAAAATTATAAATATGTAAATGATTTTTTTCATCGTATCCGTTTTAGAAGAATCTTGGTGATTTATCATACCCTTTTCCGGATGACATTCGACCTAAATCGAGGTCAAACAACACAAAAACCTCATGTGAACCGGTGTTAAATTTTCTCAAGTTCGTGAGTGTATAATCGTATGAATACCCAATTCTGAGGGTTGGTGTAATATAAAAACTGGCGAGTCCGCTCACCGAATCGTCTAGGCGATAGCCAACACCTGCTTCGAATTTATTGTTAATCAAAACATTGGTAGTCAAATCAACTGAAAGCGGTGCTCCGGCTACACCTTTAGCCATGAATGCAGGCTTCACTTTGAAATTGTCGTTGCCGTTAAAAGTAAATACATAACCTCCCGTCAAAAAATAATGAACTGCTTCTACTCCGGTCGTTGTAATACCGTTGGTATTTTCGAGATGTTTGGTAGTTAATAAATTTGGTGCTGAAAATCCTAGGTAATAATTGTTGCCAAACAAGTAAGTTCCGGCACCAATATTAGGAAAGGTTTGGCTCAAATTGTTCTGAAAAGCAGGATCCGGTAATGGATCGGTGTATTGGAAACCATTAAAATTGGTACTGAATAACGTTACACCCGCTTTCACCCCAAAAGACAATCGAGTACTTTCGGACAAGGATAAGACATAGGCAAAGTCGGCAAAAATATTGCTTTCGTTTACCACATCTCCAATTTCATCATGCACTACGGATAAACCTAACTCGATTTTTTTAGAAATAGGTTTATGTACAAAAAAAGATTGTGTGGTAGGCGCGCCATCAATACCAACCCATTGCGCACGATAGATACCACCCATTTTGATGATGTCTTTATCCTCGGTAGCATAAGCCGGATTAATCACACTCATGTTGTACATGTAATGGGTAAATTGCGGGTCTTGTTGGGCAAACAACTTGGAGGAGCACATTGCCAAAAGTAAGCTTACAAAGCAGTATCGGATCATATATTTTTTAGTAGTACTCATCTTCATTATCGGTTTAGATAAACTCTTCCTTGAATCGGCTTTCTGACACCGTCATTAAAATAGAGAATATAGAAATAAACCCCGTTTGGCAATATGTTGTTGCCTAAATTGAGTCCGCTCACGGTTGTGGTTCCATCCCAATTTGGCGTATTTCTGTTTCCGGTATAAATCAGGTTACCGTATCTATTGTACACTTCTAATTTAAAATTCGGATAAATGATAGCCAAGTTTTCAATTTCAAAAGTATCGTTGATACCGTCATTATTAGGCGAATAACCATCCGGAATAAGTATGTCGTCACATACGGTCAAATCAACTGTAACTTCCAGACGAACCGAACCTTCACAGCCGCTCGCTGTAGTTAAAGCAGCGTAATACGTAGTTCCCTGAACCAATAAATCCGAAGCACTATAAGCCGTTCCTCCCGTTGATGCGTTGTACCAAATTACTGTTGGGAAGCCAACCAAATTGCCCGATAGATTAGCAATAGTCGGACTATCATCTTCGCAGAAAAGATTACCGTCTTGGATGAGTTGCGGCGTACCCAACTGCGTAACATTGAAATCGATTGGAGGAATAATAGTTCCGGTGACACCACAAGTTGTGGTTACCGAATCGAGTTGAACGATTGTTAACGTAGTTGTTCCGTTATTTACCAATTCTGAGGTCGCAATAGTGAAACTTCCATTCCCACCACTAATAGTGATGGTAATCGTCGTAGTAGCGGTATTAGCACCTGACAGTTGGTAGGTTAAAGTATAATCGCCATCGGCTAAGTTGCCGGCTCCGGTAATAGTAACCAAACTGGCAAAGTTGGCACAAGTATCTTGTACTGTAACTATTGCATTTTGAAAACTTGGCAACGCATTAATTACTAAAGAAACAGAAGCGCTCTCAGTAGTATTGGTACAACCTGTAGTAGCAATTATTCCGAAAATAGTCATTGTGTAATTGCCGGCCAAACTAAAAATGGTTGCCGGAACTGTAAATTGTCCTGCACCACCGGTTATGGTAACATTGCCTGAGTTGTTGGAAGTTGGATTAGTACCCGGAATGGAATAATTGAACTGATACACACCATCGGGTAAGTTAGTGGCTCCCGAAATATAGACAACTAAATCGGTACCATAACAAACAGCTGTTGAACTTAAATTAGTACTGTCAATGTCTGCTAAAGGTCGGACAATAATTTGAGCAGCCACACCAATTAACGTTGTAGAACAATTGGTGATTGTATTTAAGATGGTGTTAAAATTAACCACTGTTGTTCCGATGTTTGGCAGCAAAGAAGCCGGAATATTGAAATTCCCTATTCCACCGGCTATTGTAACTGTAACCGTTTGTCCAGATACTGTATTAGCTCCTACCAAATCATAATTAAGAGTGTAAGTTCCGTCGACCATCCCATTCAAACTAACCACTACATTTGAACCCAAACAAGACGGAGAAATAGTTATATTAAAACTAGCTATTTGCGGATTAGGTAAAATGGTAAACTGAACAGTTTCTGTATCTGTCGAACAAGAATTTGTAACAGTATAAGTATAAGAATAAGTTCCGGCAGCAAAACTGAAAATGGTTAAAGGCGACGTCACAGTTTGTGATGCTGCATCAGTCCAAACACCACCGGTGTCTTCTCCATTTAACAGGGAAGTCAAATCTAAAACCCCAACACTTGGACAAAGTGTTACTATTCCGCTAAAAGTTCCTGCATTTGGCAGCGGATTAACGACTACAGTGACCGTTGATGCCGAATTGGCACATGGTGTCGTTCCTGTAACATTATAAGTAAAAGTATAAGTTCCTACACCAACTAAAGAAGGATTAAAGATATTTCCGGATAAAGCGCCGGTGTTATTATCGTCGTTCCATGTTCCTAGCCCTTGTGTTCCGTCTAGTCCCGTTGTCAAATCCAATGAGGTTACATTGGTACAAGTTGATATTGTTTGACCAATGCCTCCTGAATTTGCTGCCGGAACAACCGTAACAGTAACTGATGCCGAAACAGGAGAACAAAATGGAGAACTAACAGTATAGGTAAATGCCCCTTGGTTGTCAACAGCCGGATTAAATATCCCGGATGCACTGGCCAAAGGCGGTGACCATGTTCCTCCAATTTGTGCAGTTGAACCAAGTAATCCAAATAAATCTTGAGGCCCGTCTGTAGAACACACTACTAAGGTGTTATCAGTTCCTGCTATTGGTAACGGATTAACTATAACAGTCACAGTGGAGGTTGCATTAGCACATGGTGAATTTCCGGTTACAGTATAAGTAAAATTATAGGATCCAACACCTACTGCTGATGGATTAAAAATACTTCCCGTCAAGGCACCGGTGTTATCATCATCACTCCACAATCCGGATTCCTGAGTTCCGTCTAATCCACTTAATAAATCTACTGATATCTCGCTTACGCAAACATTCAATGTTTGACCAACTCCGCCAGAGTTAGGCTCTTGAATAATATTTACAACAACAGTTGCTGAATCTGAATCACACAAGCCTCCCCCTACAGTATAGGTATAAGTCCCTGCTGCATCAATGGTCGGATTAAACAAACCTGTCCCACTTGTTAATGTTGGCGACCATGTTCCTCCTGATTGCGCATTTGGACCTAGTAAACCAAAGAGATCTTGAGGAGGATTGTTCTCACAAAGTGTAATCGTATTATCATCTCCTGCATTTGGAACCGGATTAACAATAACTGTTATCACAGCACTATCGTTATCACAAGGTTGTGAACCTGACAAAGTATAAGTATAGCTTCCCGCAACATCTACTGCAGGGTTAAATATACCGGTTCCGCTGGCTAATGCAGGGGACCATGTTCCCCCGGACTGTGAGTTAGGACCAAGCAATAATGCTAAATCTTGTGACGAACTATTAACGCACAATGTAATTGTATTGTCATTTCCGGCCTCCGGACCCGGTGTTACCGTTACAGTTACGGTGGCCGTATCATCAGTACAAGGCAAAACTCCGGAAATAGTATAAGTATAAACTCCTGAAGTATCTAAAGCCGGATTAAAGATACCCGAACCACTCGCAAGCGCGGGTGACCAAGTTCCTCCAGATTGAGGAGTCCCGGATAATGAAGCAAATAAATCAACTGAATTTTGGTTTGAACATATAGCTAAAATACCATCGTTCCCAGCATCTGGCACGGGGTTAACCGTTACTTGCACACTAGCACTTGAATCCGGACAAGGAGCTACCCCGGTAATTGTATAAGTATAAGTTCCGGCTAAATCAACTGCCGGATTGAATACTCCGGTGCCACTGGTTAAAGTTGGAGACCATGACCCTCCAGCTTGTGCTGTTGGACCTAATAAGGTAAATAAATCAATTGGAGGACTTAACACACATAGTGTAGTTGATGCATTAACTCCCGCTATAGGAGGTTGAGTTACGGTGAGTGTTATGGTATCGCTTTGCGGGTTGATACAACTTGGCGTACCTGCGCTGGCCACACTGATAATGTTGATTGTAGTGTTGGCAGTATAGGTGCCACTGATAGTCGCTGTACCGGAAGCATTCAACGTAATGGTTTGGTTTGCTCCGCCGTTGATGTTATAAGTCACCGTGGCATTTGGCGTTCCGGTGAAAGTAAACGTAGCAGTGCTGTTGGCACAAATCGTAGTCGGACTCACCGATACACTCGCCGTTGGCAGTGGTAATATCGTTAAGGTAGTACTGCTGGTTTGCGGGTTGATACAACTCGGTGTGCCTGCGCTGGCCACACTGATAATGTTGATTGTAGTGTTGGCGGTATAGGTGCCGCTGATAGTCGCTGTACCGGAAGCATTCAACGTAATGGTTTGATTTGCTCCACCGTTGATGTTATAAGTCACCGTGGCATTTGGCGTTCCGGTGAAAGTAAACGTAGCAGTGCTGTTGGCACAAATCGTAGTCGGACTCACCGATACACTCGCCGTTGGCAGTGGTAAGATTGTTATGGTTACAGTAGCTGTATCCGGTACACACAAAGCCGATGAGACAGTATATGTAAAAATATAAGGACTCCCATTTAGGTTCATTGATGAAACATCAAGAGTCCCTTGAGAACCGTTTGTGGTTGACAATGGACCCGACCAGACTCCGGTGTTATCAGGAGTTCCCCCTAATAAATTAAATAAATCAAAAGGTACTGTAGTTGGAACTTGATCAATACATATACTTCTGACCCCATCATTTCCGGCATCATTTAATTCATAAATATTAACCAAAACTTCAAATCTGTCACTACTTTCACAAGGAGGATCGACCGTAGAAGCATAATAAAATTGCCCATTAACCAAAGGTGTAGCAGGATCCAAAGGAATCCCAAATGCAGAAGTTAAATACCAATTATTATTTCCGGTAGCTACCAAATCGGCTACTGTGGGAGGACTTCCAGGAATATTACAAAATTCTTGAACGGAATTTCCTGTTGGAGGCGGCACTAAGCCTACATTAACAAATACAGACAACCTTGATGTTTGACAGCCGGTATCAGGATTAACTTGACTTATGTAATAGATTGTATTATCATTCAAGATGGTTGTCGGAGAAATAGCAACTCCTCCTACAGGAACCGTGTACCATTGTAAATCATTACCATTAATAACAAACTGAGGATTGGAAGGAGTTGCCTGACTCAAATTAGTTACACAAACCCCTTGAAAATTTGCCCCCGTTGGGGCCGAATAAATAGTAACGGTAACACTCTGTCGAACCCCACAAGAACCGGAATTGTCGTCGGCAAAATAGTCTTCGCCATTGACCAAAACCGTAGAAGATGATAAAGCGGTTGTAGAAGTAGCTGTAGCATACCATCTGACACCACCGCCATTATCAACAGCTTGTAAACTGGCAATAGTTGGCGACTGTATATCACAAAAGGACTGGTTAGCATTGGTTATTGTAGGACATTGAGAATACAACAAACTATTCTGCCCAAATAGTGTCAGCAATAAAACACAATTAAAAAAATATTTTTTGGCGAGAGTAGTAATTCTCATAAGCAGTTTGATTAAATACATTTTACCTAATACCTCAAGCCATATTTACATAAAGAACACAACACTGTTATCTAAAATTAACAGCATGCAATATCTTTTGGCATTGTAAAATATTAAGATGAAATTCCCGATACTATATTACTTATAATTTTCAACACAGATTTTGACTTGTTAAAATATTATAAACAAAATAATCAACATTATTAACAATGATTGCGACATGACTTTTAAACACAAGAAAATGCTAATCAATTATTTAAATGAAAAAACTTAAAACAAAAATGAAGTTATCAATAAAAAATGAATGTGTTTAAAAATAAAAATTGTTGATAAGTTTAGCTAAAAGAAAACCTATCAACAATTAATTGTAAAAATCTTACTTCTTTAAAAAAGAGGCTGACTCAAAGAATGCTTCACCTCATTAAACTCAGCGATAACTTCATTGATAATATCCTCAACAGACATAACTTCGTGAATTAATCCGGCTATCTGCCCTATTTCCAATTCGCCATCAGTTAAATCCCCTTCGAACATTCCTCTTTTAGCTCTGGCACGACCTAGAAGCGCTTTCAACTCTTCAATTGAAGGACATTTAGCATACAACTCTTGTAAATCTTCATAAAATTTATTTTTGATTAGCCTAACCGGCGCCAACTCTTTTAAAGTGACTTGGGTATCCCCTTCTTTCACTAAAAGGACAGTTTTTTTGAAATTTTCATGGGCAGAACTTTCAAACGAAGCTACAAATCTTGATCCCATTTGCACACCATCTGCACCTAAAACCATAGCAGCCAACATTCCTCTTCCGGTGGCTATTCCTCCTGCCGCAATTAACGGAATTGAAATTTTTTCTTTCACCATAGGAATTAAGGTTAAAGTTGTTGTCTCTTCTCTACCATTATGTCCTCCTGCTTCAAAACCTTCTGCCACAACAGCATCTACCCCTGCTTCTTGCGCTTTTAAAGCAAATTTAGAACTGCTCACCACATGAACTACGGTAATTCCGTGAGCTTTCAAATGACTTGTCCATGTTTTGGGATTTCCTGCAGAAGTGAACACCACCTTCACGCCTTCTTCAATAATAATTTGAATGATTTCTTCAATATTGGGATAAAGCATTGGCACATTGACTCCAAAAGGCTTGTCCGTAGCTGCCTTACATTTTTGAATGTGTTCTCTGAGTACATCGGGATACATCGATCCAGCGCCGATTAATCCTAATCCACCGGCATTACTAACAGCACTAGCTAATTTATAACCGCTGTTCCAAATCATTCCTCCTTGAATTATGGGATATTTGATATTAAAAAGCTGGGTAATTTTATTCATTATTATAAGAAAGGGTTAAGTTTATTTCTTGATTAACTTCCCGGTTTGTACAAAATCGCGACTCTTGATTGTATAGAGATAAATCCCGGAGGAAAAAGACTCTAAATCTATATCGAAACCGGATTGGATGTTTTGCGCCAACACTAATTGTCCTAAATTATTAAATATGGAAATCGTGGCTGAATCAAAATGATTAGGGAAAGATACTTTTAAGTTTTCTGCAACCGGATTTGGATAGACTAAAAACCTACCAAGAGTAGCATCATTGACTGACAGTTGTGCCAAATTCAAAGCCGTTTGAAAATCGGGGATTCCATACCCAAACTGTGAAGTCGGATTCGCATATCTATCGGCTGATTGTCGGATAAAATCCAATACTTGTTGATTAGTAGCCCAAGGAATAGCTTGCCAGAAACTCGCAATAGCGCCCGCCATGATTGGTCCGGAAAACGAAGTCCCGTTGGCCACACCTATGGTTCCGGTGACACTCGACACAACGGCACCTTGCCCTTGCGCCATAACATCGGGTTTTATCCTTTGGTCAAACGTTGGACCAATAGAACTAAAAGTAGCATAGGTTTCATCGGCCTTTACGGCTCCAACAGCAAATCCGTGTAAAGCATCTGCCGGAACAGCCACGTATGGATTTGGTCCTGAACCTGAATTCCCGGCACTCGAAACACAAATCATTCCTTTGCTAAAAGCGATGTTAGTACCTCTGGAGATAAATGAGGTAGCACCGTCCATATTGGCGTAAGTGTAATTGTAGTTGGGATTGTCATACTGAAAGTAACCCAAAGAAGTATTGATAATATCTGCGCCCAAATAATCCGCCATTTCAGCAGCTTCGACCCAATAACTTTCTTCCAACGGATTCTCAGATGCTGCATCTTCTGTAATGAATAGATAATACTGTGCATCGGGAGCAGTTCCAATCAACTGATTTTCTACATAACCACCCATAGTGGAAAGCACCAAGGTTCCGTGTGAATTCGAAGTGTAAAACTCGCTGGATTGTCCCACAAAATTATAGCCGCCAAGAATTAAATTATTATCTCTTAAACGTTGAAAAGGATTCGCCGTATCCACACCGGGAAAACCGGCATCCATGACTGCTATAATCTTTCCGCTTCCCGTGAAATTCTGTTGGTGTAACTGATGTAAGTTAAGCATTTGTGCTTGATTTCCGGAGTTGCCATAAGCGAAATCAATCTGAGTTTCTAAGACTTTATTGATACTATTGGAAGAATTATTCTGAGCTGAGGCTTGGTTTCTTCCTGAGATATTGAGGCTTTTGTTGGCATATTCAATATGATGAACAAATTCAATTTCGGCTAAGCCATTAATAACTTCCAAACTTCCTCTAACGTGTATCGCATTCATCCATTTGGATTTGGCCTTTACTTCTATTGCGGGAATTGCCTCGATTTGATCTACATAAGACTGATGGATAGGCACATCTTGAATATTGATAGCAATATTTTGATTTGTTCTTCTATCCAAGGCTCTTTGTGAAAGCATTGCCAAAGGATTGTCTAAGTAATATTGCGCATTAGGTTTGTTATTGAAGTATACCCAAGCATCTTCTTGCGCAAAACTGACAGCTGTCAGCAATAAAAAAGTAAAATAATACCATTTTTTCATAGCGCCTTACCATTTGTAAAGTGCTAATTTATGAAATTACTCCCGATCCAACTAATTCATCGCCTATATTCCAAGCTACAAACTGGCCTTCGGTTATAGCTGACTGCGGTTCCTCAAAAGCTACATACAATCCGCTTTCGAATTGATATAAAGTGGCTTTTTGCAAGGCTTGTCGGTAACGAATTCGGGCCATGACTTGCATGGTTTCTCCGTTTTTCAGTGCTAAATCTTCTCGAATCCAATGAATTTCAGAAGGCTGTACTCGAAGTACTCTTCTAAACAAACCCGGATGATTTTGCCCTTGACCAGTATAAATCGCGTTGGTTTTAACGTCTGTAGCAATGATGAATAGCGCTTCTTTGGTTCCGCCAACATTCAGTCCTTTTCGTTGTCCAATCGTAAAATAATGCGCACCTTGATGTTTTCCTACCACTTTACCATCTTCCGGAGTATAGGTTATTCCTTTGGATTCATAGGCTAATTGCTCTTCTAAAGAATGAAAAACCGGCTTTTCTTTACGGTAAATTTTGCTGTCAGCGGCTATCTCATAAATCAAGCCTTCCTTAGGTTGCAATTGCTGTTGTAAAAATTCAGGCAGGCGTACTTTTCCGATAAAGCACAATCCTTGGGAATCTTTTTTCTCAGCGGTTACTAAATCTAATTGCATTGCTATTTCACGCACTTCCGGTTTGGTCAGCTCGCCAATTGGGAAAAGTGCTTTGGACAATTGTTCTTGGGATAACTGACAAAGAAAATAAGATTGGTCTTTGTTTCCGTCCTTACCGGCGAGTAATTGGTATACCGATTGACCATTGACTACTGTTTCGGCTTTGCGACAATAATGACCTGTAGCCACATAATCGGCACCTAAACTTAAGGCAATGTTCATGAAAACATCGAACTTAATTTCTCGATTACACAATACATCGGGATTAGGTGTACGACCTTGTTCGTATTCCTTGAACATATAGTCGACGATTTTCTCTTTGTACTGTTCGCTTAAATCAACTGTTTGAAAAGGAATACCGAGTTTTTCGGCTACCAGAAGCGCATCGTTACTGTCTTCCAACCACGGACACTCATTGGAAATAGTTACCGAATCATCGTGCCAATTTTTCATAAAAAGCCCAATCACTTCGTAACCTTGCTCTTTTAGTAAATAGGCAGCAACACTGGAATCAACACCGCCTGACAATCCGACAACAACTCTTTTCATTTGATTTAAAAAATTTGTTGCAAAATTAGGCTAATATTTAGTTTTCTTGTAGAGGTTTAACTCTTTTTTGGAATTTGCGCCCTTGCTTGTCCATGTTAACGTCTTTGAGCTTACCTTTCTCCAGCACTTTCCACAGGCCTACTTTTTTTCCGTTTTTATAAATACCTTCAGCTGCCAAATTGTTATCGGCTGTTCTGAAAGTTGCTTTACCTTCGTATTGTCCGTTCTTATAATTAGTTTCTTCAAGTACAATACCGTTTTCAGTATAGCTTTTATACACGCCGTCTTTCACTCCATTCTTATAAGTAGTCTCTTCTGCCAAAACACCACTTTTGTAAAACACTTTGCGAACACCATTAAGTTTTCCATTCACATAAAATTCTAAAGTCATGATAGCCGGAGAATTTTCATGATAATACTTCCATTCGCCTTCAAATTGCTTGTTCACTACTTTTCCCTCGCTGACTTTGTTGCTTTTTTGATTGTAAAAAATGGTGTAACAAGAATTGTCTTTCGGATTGAACTCACGCGTTGCTATGACTGTTCCGGCTTTGGTATCGTCAAAAAACTTAAATAAGCCGACTTCTTTACCATGATCGAATGTCCCTTCATAACGCGGACGTTTAGACTCTTCATAAAAACCTTTCCAAAGTCCGTGCTTTTTACCGTTTTCGTCTAATTTATTATAATCCTGCGCCAAGGCAAAAACACTTGAGAACAAAAAAAGAAAGATATATTTCATAAATGTGAGGTTTTATTTCAGCGCTTTATTCGGTACAAATTTATACTAATTCTTGTAACGGAAAAACATCGGGTTTTATTACAACTGCAACTGTTAAATTTATTTTAAAAAAAGTTCTTCGATTTGTTTAACTTTTCTGACACTGATAAAATAAGAAAAATCAAGGAAAAATAGAAGAAAAACACATAACACCCTCAAAAGCAAAGTGTTTCAAAAGTCAAACAAAACTGTTAAAGTATTTATAAATTTAAGTTTTGTTTATCTTTTAACAAAATTAGTTAAACAATGTTTACTAATTTAGCCAAAACATTAAACAAAAAATTATTATGAAAAATCTAATCAAAAAATTGTCTTTAGCATGTATTGCTTTAACGATGTTGTCTTGCAGCGATGATGACAACAACACTCCACAACAACAAACTATTGCTGAAATTGCTAGCGGTAATGCTGACTTTTCAACATTAGTGACAGCTTTGAACCGTACAGGTCTAACTGCAACCCTTAACGGTTCTGGCCAGTTTACCGTATTTGCTCCAACTAATGCGGCATTTCAAACATTCTTCAGTTCGCTAGGTTCCGGAGTAACTGTTGACAATGTTGATGTGAATGTATTGAGAAACATTTTATTGAACCATGTAGTAGCTACTGAAATCAAAAGCTCAGATATTCCTGCTTCAGTTTACGTTTCTACTTTATCACCAATCACTACGGCAGCTAATGCACCTACTATAAGCATGTTTGTGCAAAAATCAGGTGCGACTGTTACTATCAATGGTGGTGCTGACAGCAAAGGGGCAGTTGTTTCAACTGCTGACGTTGATGCCAGCAATGGTGTAATCCACATTGTAAACAGAGTGATACAAATTCCAACTTTAGTAGACCACGTAGTTGACAATCCTGAATTTGACACTTTACAAACTGTGGTAACTAGTACTGGTGGTGCTTTTGGTGATCAGAGCGCTGTTTTAAGTGCTTTGAGCGGATTAACCCCTGCTTCTCCGGCTACTCTATTTGCACCTAACAATGCTGCTTTTACCAGTTTGCTTTCTGAGCTTAGCACTGCCGGAATCTCTCCAACCGGAGCTCAATTTTCAAGTGTATTACAGTACCACGCTGTTGCCGGTAATGTTCGCTCATCAGCTTTATCGGGAATTGTATCAGGTTCCTCTGCCGGTGTAGTACCTACTTTAAACGGTCAGAACATTACTTTCTCATTAACTGGTGGTGCTAAAATTACAGGTGCTTTCACTCCTGCCAGACCTGCAAGCAATATCATTACTACAGATATTCAAGGAAGCAACGGTGTAATTCACGTATTAGATAAAGTATTATTACCTGCCTTATAATTTTCTTTGCTATGGAAAAGAAAAGGCGCAGTTTAAAACTGCGCCTTTTTTATTTTAGAATAATCTGTTAGATTATTTTTTTTTGCCTTGAAGTCTCTTTTGCTCTTCAGCTTGCTCCATCATTTCTCTCATCTTTCTTTGGAACTTGCTTTCTGTTTTTGGCTTGGCTTTATTCTCTTGAATTTGAGCGTGAATTTTATCGCTGTCGATAAAGTATTTCTTAATAACCAACATGATACCGATAGTAATTAAGTTGGAAATAAAGTTATACAAACTCAAACCTGAACCGTAGTTATTGAAGAACAACAACATCATTACCGGTGATAAATAAATCATAATTTTCATGATTTTCCCCATATCCGGCATACCTTCTTGTGGTGGTTGTGACATCACCTGATCACCCGAAGTCATTTTCATATAGAAGAAAATAGCGATAGAAGCTAAAATCGGGAACAAACTGATATGATCTCCATAAACCGGAATACGGAAAGGCAATTTCGCAATCTCATCAAAAGAAGATAAATCCTCTGCCCATAAGAATCCTTTTTGTCTTAACTCGATGGCTGACGGGAAGAACTGGAAGGAAGCATACATAAACGGAATCTGAATTAAGGCCGGAATACAACCCGCCATAGGATTCACACCGGCTTTGTTATACAACTTCATCGTTTCCTGTTGTTTTTTCATCGGATCTTTACTGAATTTTTCACCGATTTCCATAATCTCAGGACGCAACACTTTCATTTTGGCTTGCGATAAAAACGACTTAAAAGTAATTGGCGACATGGCAATCTTAATCAAAATAGTAAATACTATAATGGCGATACCCAATCCCATAAAGGTACTCAAGAAACCAAACAAAGGCACAAAAATGAATTTGTTAATCCAACCGAAAATACCCCAACCTAACGGAATAATTTCATCTAAATTTCTATCGTAGTTATTTAACAAGGTATAATCGGCAGGTCCGTAAAACCAATTCATTTTATAATCTAACTCGCCATTGTTAAACGCCAAAGCAGAGGTAGTTTTAAACTCTTTAGTAAAAATAGTGTCCTTCTCTTCATCCTGCACCAAATCATGCGATTTTAAACTTGCTTTTTCAAATGGTGTTTTGGTTAATAATACTGAAGTAAAGAAATGTTGTTTGTATGCGATGTAAGTCACTTTTTCCGGCGTTTCTTCTTGATCTCTGCCTTGACTTACATAATCATCTTTTCCTTCTTCGTATTCAAATACAATTTCCGCATAACGATTTTCATAAGAGATACTTTTCTCATTGCGATACGTTTTCATATCCCATTGGAAATCGACAGGTTTTGAAGTATTCAATACCGAATTCAATCCTTGAGTACGGATATCGAAATCCAACATATAGTCTTTTGGCTTTAACACATATTTGTATTCCAAGAAAGCGTTATCGCTAGATTTTAGCTTCATCGACAAAACCTGATTGCCGTCTACAGTAGTTAATGTTGGCTCGAAAAATAAATCTTTTGTATTAAGTATTCGATTGTCTTTGGTTTGCAATTGTAAATTGAAATAGGCATTGTTGTCTTTGATCAACTCAACCAACTCTTTCGAATTTTTATCGAACTTCTTAAAGTTTTTTAAAGTGGCTTCTGCAATGTACCCCCCTTTGTTGGCAATTTTTAAAATCACCAAATCGTTTTCAAGAGTAGTAAAGGCTTCTTTAGCAGATGGCAAAGTTGCTGAGTAAGCAAAGCTACCTAATTTGCCTTGCAATTGTTGTATTTTAACCGAATCACCTACTGTAGTATCAGTGATAGTTTGGGCAACTGCTTTGGTATTTTCTTTGTTGCTTTTGGCTTGAATTGCTTTTTCTGTTTTGGCTTTGGCTTCCTCCTTAATTTCGTCTTGACGGTTGTTATACATCATCCATAGGATAATGATAAAGATTAAGGCAAAACCGATAATCGAATTAAAATCAAATTTCTTTTGTTCCATTTTTTAATTATTAGTCGTAAGAAGCAACAAAGACCACTTAGTTGCTTACTGTTTTTTATGATTTACCATTGCGGCCACAAAGCTAACAAAAATTGGGTGCGGATTGGCAACGGTACTCTTATATTCCGGATGGTATTGGACACCGATGAAAAAAGGGTGGTTTTTCAATTCCACAATTTCCACCAAACCGGTTTCAGGATTAACACCCGATGTACTCAAACCAGCGGCTTCCAACTGTTTTCTGTAATCGTTATTGTATTCGTAGCGATGACGATGGCGTTCTTGAATTTGGTTTTTACCATAAATTTTATACGCCAAACTGTCTTCTTGCAAGTCGCATTTCCAGGAACCCAAACGCATAGTACCGCCTTTGTCGGTGATATTTTTTTGTTCTTCCATTAAGGCAATAACCGGATGCTGGGTTTCGTCGTTCATCTCGGTAGAATTGGCATCTTTCCAACCCAATACGGTTCGAGCATACTCGATAACGGCCATTTGCATTCCCAAACAAATTCCGAAAAAAGGAATGTTATTTTCTCTGGCATAGCGAACGGTTTCAATCTTACCTTCAATACCCCTTCCTCCAAATCCTGGCGCGACTAAAATACCATCTAATCCTTGTAACTGTTCGGCAGCATTGGTTTCATCCAAATACTCCGAATGAATACTGATGACATTCACTTTAGTTTGATTGGCGGCTCCGGCGTGGATAAAAGCTTCTAAAATCGATTTATAAGAATCTTGCAACTCGACGTATTTCCCAACCAAACCTACATTTACAGTTTGCTTCGGATGTTTCAATCGGTGTAAAAAGGTATTCCAGTTTTTTAAATCCGGTGCGGATTTTTTCGGCAGATTTAATTTCTTCAGGGCAACGATATCCAATCCTTCTTCCAACATTAGATTCGGCACTTCGTAAATAGTAGAAGCATCGATGGATTGGATTACGGCTTCGCGTTTTACATTGCAAAACAAGGCTAATTTTTGACGCAATTCATCGGACAATTCATGTTCGGTTCTACACACCAAAATATCAGCTTGAATTCCGCTTTCCATCAAAGTCTTAACCGAGTGTTGGGTTGGTTTTGTTTTCAATTCACCTGCTGCTGCCAAGTATGGAATTAAGGTCAGATGGACTACAATACTGTTGCTTTCTCCCAACTCCCAAACCAGCTGACGCACTGATTCGATATAAGGTAACGATTCAATATCGCCGACAGTACCGCCAATTTCGGTGATAACAATATCGTAGTCGCCCGATTTTCCGAGCAACTGCATACGATCTTTGATTTCGTTGGTAATGTGTGGTACAACTTGAACGGTTTTGCCCAGAAATTCTCCTCTTCGCTCCTTTTCAATCACCGAAAGGTAAACCCTACCGGTAGTAACATTGTTGGCTTGAGAAGTCGGCACATTTAAAAATCGCTCATAGTGTCCTAAATCCAAATCCGTTTCAGCACCATCATCGGTTACAAAACATTCGCCATGTTCGTAAGGATTTAAAGTTCCGGGATCGACATTGATATAAGGGTCAAATTTTTGAATAGTAGTTCGGTATCCTCTAGCCTGAAGTAGTTTAGCCAAAGAAGCCGCGATGATTCCTTTCCCCAAAGAGGAAGTCACACCGCCGGTAACAAAAATGTACTTAGTTGGATTCATTGTAAGTTGTATGTTGTGTTGTTGTTGTTTTAAAAAACGAGGCAAAAATACGATTATAATTCGATTGTTAGATTGTTAGAACGTTAGATTTTTAGAAAAAAGAGAATCCAATAATCTGAGCTGTCTAAGCAGTCTAACATTCTAAAAATCTTTCTTAGGATACTGTTTTTTGATGTTGCGCACCAAGGCTTCTAAACCGTTTAATTTCAACTCATAAACCAACTTTAATTGTTCACCCAAAGCGCCTTTAGGAAATCCTTTTTGAGAATACCAAACCACATAATGTTCGGGTAAGTCAATAAGATAATAGCCTTCGTATTTACCGAAGGGCATTTTGGTATGGGCGAGTTTGATGAGGAGTTTTTGTTGGTCGTTCAAAATTACTTCCAATTAAACACGATTTCACGTTTAATATCCGGATGTAAACTGTAGTGAACCGGACAAGTCAAAGCCGTTCTTTCTAAAATGGTTTTAGTCTTCTCGTCGGCTTCGATACTCATATTGAAAGTCACGTGAATTTCTGAAATCCTTCTCGGATCGGCTGCCATCACTTTAGTCACTTCGGCTGTTGAGCCTGAAAAATCAACACCCATTTCTCGGGCTTTGATACCCATAACAGTAAACATACAACTGGCTAAACCATTAGCCACGGTATCGGTTGGTGAAAAAGCTTCTCCTTTACCGTTGTTGTCGATGGGCGCATCGGAGATGATTTCGCTACCGGATTGTAAATGAACGGAAGAGGTTCTTAATTCTCCCAAATAAGTAACTTTTGAAGTAGGCATTATGAGGCTTCTTTGATGGATAAATCAGTATCGTAGTACAGGATGTAAATTCCGCTATTGGAATAGCCGTGAGTACTGTTAGGATTGTAATTGAATTTGCTTTCTATTTGCTCCGAGTCATCGAATTGAATTGTTTGTTCGAATGTTTTCTCCTGAGATAAGCGCAATAACGTATCGAAAGTCACATCGAAACCTCGAATAGCAAAAGCATTAGGAATAATCTTGTTTAGCTTTTTGTATTTGACATCAAACTGATTGGCTTCAACACTTTCATTCGGACGGGTCAACGATGGATATAACAATTTTAATTTGGTCAATCGCGTCAAGGAAATTTCTTCAAAATCTAAGGTTTCGTTCGGCTCCATAATTACCAATTGCACTTGATAGTCCTTTTGGGCCGCTAACATAGCATTGGTAGTAGCCAAAATCATCCCGGTGCTTTCTGAAGCTAATACAACATAATTCATCTTGTCTTTTTTCAGGCAAACTCTCAAACTATCCGCCGAAAAAGTATTCTTAGCCGACAATCCGACGATTCTGGCACTGGCTTGATTTTCTTGCAAGTACTGTTTCACACTCCCTTTTTTCGGATCGACTACAGCTACAACATTACCAGCTTTCGCATTCATAAACTCGAAAATGGAGGCCCGCATTTGCTCTAACGAAGGCATGGATTGGTAAAGGTTGCTGAACTTCTTCCCTGATTCTTTGGATAAGGGAGAAATTACCGGCGTATTGGTTGACTGCAACATTTCAGCCAGTTTTTCTACATTCGCTTGATAGAATGGTCCGATTACCGCATCCATAGCACTAAGATTATTTTCGGTTACTAATGAAGCAGCATCAAACGTATTCTTGGTTTCCTGAGAATCTAAAATTTTGATATCGACATTCATTCCCAATACCCGAGCCGAATCGATGGCCATTAAAGCACCTGAATAAAAATCCAAGGTCATGTTGAGAAACTTGTCTTTCTTCAAACGCGCTTGGGTTGAATTCACCGTATCACTTTCAATTTTGCTGATATTAAACGGTAAAAGTAATGCGAGTTGTTTTCTCGCATTAGTATTTATTTTCTTCATTAAATTGCCTTGTTCTTTTTTGATAGGCTCTTTGCGTTGCCCTTTGGGAACTCGGAGAATCATACCCAACTTAACGCCTTTTTTCAATTCGGGATTCAAAGCTATTAATTCTTGTTCGGTCATCCCGTAATCGTTAGCAATGCTGGAGATGGTTTCTTTTGGACGCACTACATATTCTTCCAAGTATTTTTTGGTACTCACTGTAGGTGCTTTTGGTGTTTCTTCTTTAGTTCTACTGCTTTCAGCTCCCGTTTTACTTTCAGGGTTACCGGAAATCACCAACTTTAAGCCAACCGGAAAATCGTTAACAATAGCCGGATTCAATCGCTCCAATTCCTGTATGGTCATTCCGTATTTTTTAGAAATACCGTATTTGGTTTCTTTAGGTTCGATAGTGTGATAAGTAACATTTGCCTTTGTCACTTCAGGTTTAGATTCCGATTTTACTACTGGCTTTGGAGTTTCTTTCGGCGCTGTTACAGGCTTCTCATAAGTTTCCTGATGTGCAACTGCAGATGGAATTCTGATGGTTTGACCGATTTTCAATCCGTCTTTTAACAACTCTGCATTGGCGGATTTTATAGCATCAACACTAACACCGTATTGTCTGGACAAACTGAACAAAGTCTCTTTAGGCTGTACCAAATGAGTGGTCGAATTCCCTTTGGCCTTGGGAGTAGTTTGTTTCTCTTCTGCTGAAAAAGTCGATGTTGCTACAGTAGGCGGAATTAACAATACGCTGTTGAGTTCAATCCCATTCTGAGAGTCGGGATTGAGTTTGTAAATATCATAAGGTGTAACCTTGTATTTTTGCGCAATCATCGTAATTGTTTCCCCTTGAGCTACAGTATGCTTCACGTATTTATCCTGCTTTGCCGACGTATTAAACGTGACACTCAGTACAAATAGCATTGAGAAAATAATTCGGTTTTTCATAAACAGATACTTTATTTAACGTTAAAGTTAACAAATCTTTTGAAACGCAATAGGAATTGCCTTCTTTTTCATTAACTATTTTTGGTTAACAAAAACTATTCCCATTCAATTGTGGCGGGCGGTTTTGAGCTGATATCATACACTACTCGGTTTACTCCTTTTACTTTATTGATAATTTCATTGGAGATTTTCATCAGGAATTCGTAAGGCAAATGTACCCAATCGGCGGTCATTCCGTCTGTAGATTCTACAGCACGCAAGGCTACAACTTTTTCGTAAGTTCGTTCATCTCCCATAACGCCTACACTATTCACCGGCAACAAGATGGCGCCTGCCTGCCAAACTTTATCGTATAAGCCGTGCTCTTTCAAACCGTTGATAAAAACAGCATCCACTTCCTGTAGTATTCTAACTTTCTCCGGTGTAATCGCCCCCAAAATTCGGATGGACAAGCCCGGTCCCGGGAATGGATGTCTGCCTAAAAGCTCCGGATCAATACCTAATGTTTTACCAACGCGACGCACTTCATCTTTGAATAACATGCGCAATGGTTCAACGATTTGTAGTTTCATGTAATCGGGCAAACCGCCTACATTGTGGTGTGACTTGATGGTTGCGCTTGGTCCTTTCACCGAAACAGACTCGATCACATCAGGGTAAATCGTGCCTTGTGCCAACCATTTCACATCTTCGATGCGATGGGCTTCATCGTCAAACACTTCGATAAATACACGACCAATAGCTTTGCGTTTGGCCTCCGGGTCTTCCACTCCTGCTAAAGCTTCCATAAAACGATCGGTGGCATCTACGCCTTTTACGTTCAAGCCCATGTCTTTGTATTGGTGCAAGACGTTTTCGAATTCGTTTTTGCGCAATAAACCGTTATTCACAAAAATACAGTACAAGTTTTTACCGATAGCTTTGTTCAATAAAACGGCTGCTACGGTAGAATCTACACCGCCGGACAAACCAAGGACTACTCTGTCGTTTTGTAATTTTTCTTGCAATTCTTTAACGCAATCTTCTACAAAAGCGTTTGGCGTAAAGTTTTGTGGTACTTCCGCTATTTTGACTAAGAAATTTTCTAAGAGCTGTTTTCCGTCGGTAGAATGGTATACTTCGGGATGGAATTGAATCGCATAGGTTTTTTCCCCTTCAATGCGATAGGCTGCATTGGCCACGTCTTTGGTACTGGCCAATAAAACACCGTTAGTTGGCAATTGTTTGATGGTGTCGCTATGACTCATCCAAACCTGACTGTTTAAGGCGATTTCGTCAAAAAAGGCTTCATCATCTTTGATGAAAGACAAATTGGCGCGACCGTATTCACGAATGTTACTCGGCGCTACTTCACCACCATTAAAATGTGCTAAATATTGCGCTCCGTAGCACACGGCTAACAAAGGCATTTTGCCTCGAATTTGAGATAAATCAGGATGAGGAGCGTCTTCAGCTCTCACAGAATAAGGGCTACCCGAAAGGATAACTGCTTTGTAGGTCGATAAATCATCCGGAAAATGATTGTAAGGGAAAATTTCGCAGAATATGTTTAATTCGCGAACGCGGCGTGCAATAAGTTGTGTGTATTGCGAACCGAAATCTAAAATAAGTACGTTGTGTTGCATGTGCAAAAGTAGCACTCTCAGTTGAAAATAAAAAATCGAAAACCGACATTTAGCCAAATAAAAAAGCATCCCTTTGAGAGATGCTTTTTGAATTATAGTAAATACGATTACTTCTGTTTAAACGCTTTTACACCCGGGAAATAAGCTGTATTAGCCAATTCTTCCTCAATGCGCAACAATTGGTTGTATTTCGCCATACGGTCGGAACGCGAAGCAGAACCGGTCTTGATTTGACCACAATTTAACGCTACCGCTAAATCGGCTATCGTATTGTCTTCAGTTTCTCCCGAACGGTGAGACATTACGGAAGTGTAACCCGCATTGTGTGCCATATTAACGGCAGCGATAGTTTCTGTTAAAGTACCGATTTGGTTTACTTTTACTAAGATAGAATTCGCAATGCCTTTTTCGATTCCGGTTGACAAACGTTGTACGTTGGTTACAAATAAATCGTCTCCAACCAACTGTACTTTGTCGCCAATTAACTCGGTTAAGTATTTCCAGCCTTCCCAATCGTCTTCGTACATTCCGTCTTCGATGGAAATAATAGGATAATTAGCCGCCAAAGAAGCCAAATATTCAGCTTGCTCTTTTGAGGTTCTTACTTTTCCGGTAGCACCTTCGAATTTGGTGTAATCGTATTTTCCGTCTACATAAAATTCAGAGGCAGCACAATCTAAAGCAATCATTACTTCATCTCCGAATTTGTAACCGGCATTTTCAACCGCTTTTTTAATCGTATCCAAAGCGTCTTCAGTGCCACCGGCTAAGTTAGGCGCGAAACCACCTTCATCACCAACGGCTGTCGACAAATGTCGGTCGTGTAACACTTTTTTCAAGTGGTGGAAAATCTCAGTTCCCATTTGCATGGCGTGGGTAAAATTTTGGGCTTTTACCGGCATAATCATAAACTCTTGAAACGCGATTGGCGCATCAGAGTGTGACCCACCGTTGATGATGTTCATCATCGGCACCGGCAAAGTATTGGCAGAAACACCACCAACGTAACGGTACAAAGGCAAACCTAATTCGTTAGCAGCCGCTTTGGCTACAGCTAAAGAAACCCCTAAAATGGCATTGGCACCTAAGTTAGATTTATTAGCCGTTCCGTCTAAATCAATCATCAATTGGTCGATGTGGTTTTGTTCGAAAACCGAAACGCCCATCAATTCCGGAGCAATTTTAGTATTGACATTCTCCACGGCTTTCAAAACACCTTTCCCCATATAGGCTTTTCCGCCATCTCTCAACTCTACCGCTTCGTGTTCGCCGGTAGAAGCTCCGCTGGGAACAGCAGCGCGACCTAGAACGCCGTTTTCGGTTACTACATCTACTTCAATAGTCGGATTTCCTCTGGAGTCCAAGATTTGTCTTGCGTGTACTTTGATAATAATACTCATTTTTATAATATTAAATATTTGATATTAGATTTTAGCTATATCACAAATATATTCCATCTTTATTTAAGAATTTGACAATTGAGCCGAATGTTATTAACGCAAACGATTTAGTATTGTCGAATTTTCAGTAGCGAATGATTCGGGCTTTTTTGTTGTCCATATTCCCGCTGTCCGAGTTACGCGGTAACGCTTCCCATCGGGGCTAATGAAGCAGCCTTAAACCGTTTGTAAGGTTTTGGCTTTCTCGATATTGGCTACAAACTCGTCAAACAAATACTCGGCGTCGTGTGGTCCCGGACTGGCTTCCGGATGGTATTGCACCGAGAAACAATTTTTAGATTTCATGCGCATTCCGGCTACGGTATTGTCGTTGATGTGATAGTGTGTAATTTCCAAATCGGGATGTTTTTCCAGTTCTTCTCTGTTGACAGCAAATCCGTGGTTTTGCGAAGTTATTTCTCCTTTTCCAGTTAGCACGTTCATGACAGGATGATTTATTCCTCGGTGACCGTTGAACATTTTATAAGTTGAAACACCGTTAGCTAAACCAATGATTTGGTGACCGAGACAAATTCCGAAAACCGGTTTGTCAGATGCAATCATTTGTTTAGCCGTTTCAATTACTTCAGTTAACGGCTCCGGATCGCCGGGACCGTTGGACAAGAAATAACCATCTGGATTAAAGGATTTTAAATCTTCAAACGGCGTGTTGTACGGAAACACTTTAATGTAGCAATCGCGTTTGGCTAGGTTTCTCAAGATGTTTCTTTTGATGCCTAAGTCGAGAGCGGCAATTTTATAAGTAGCGTTTTCGTCACCGAAAAAGTACGGTTCGGTTACCGATACTTTGGAGGCTAACTCTAAACCTTTCATATCCGGTACTTGAGCCAGTAAGGTTTTTAATTCTTCTATCGGAGTACCATCGGTGCAAATTACGGCGTTTTGGGCGCCGTTGTCTCGGATGTAACTCACTAAAGCGCGGGTATCGACATCGGAAATACAGATAAGATTTTGCTTTTCGAAATAGTCGTATAAGTTGCTTTCTGAGTCGGGGCGCGAATGGGTAAAACTGAAATTTTTACACACCAATCCTGAAATCATGATTTTATCGGCTTCGACTTCGTTGGCGTTAACACCGTAGTTACCGATGTGCGGATTGGTGGCAACCATGATTTGTCCGAAATAGGATGGATCAGTGAAGATTTCCTGGTAACCGGTCATTCCGGTGTTGAAACAAACTTCTCCGAAGGTTTTCCCTGAGATACCGATGGATTTACCATAGAAAATAGTACCGTCGGATAGTAGTAGTAAGGCTTGTGGTCTTGTAGTGTACTTCATTTGTTGTGCTGTGTGTGTGTTAGTTGTTGCCCTTCGACAAGCTCAGGGTGACAGTTTTAGTTAGCTATAGGCAAAATTACTTTATTGTGTTGTGATTATAAAACGGAATTATTAAAGTTTATAAACATTCCTTAAGATTCCTTTTAGCCCCGATTCCTTCGGCAATTCGCTACACTCGTGTGAAGTGGAAATCCTTTACTGTTTTTGGAAAAAGCCCTTCGACTGCGCTCAGGGTGACAAACAGTAAAGATTGTAACGCAAAGCGGGAAAATGGTATGCCGGTAAATCCCGAGCCATTCGATTCTAAACCTCTACAATGTTCAGAATAGTGCAAAAAAAAAGGATAAACAAAACTGTTTATCCTTTATATTTAAGAGTGGGCAACCATTAGGCTTGCTCTTCTTTAGATTCTTCGTCAGCCGGAGCTTCAGGCGTTTGGTCTGCGGCAGGAGCTTCTGCTACCGGAGTTTCTTCAACAGCCGGAGTTTCTTCCACTACATCTTCTACAACCTGTGCAGGAGCTTCTGCTTTAGGTGCAGCTGCTACAGGAGCTTTCTCGGTTGAAGTCGATTTTTTAGCACGACGTGTTCTACCTTTTTTCTCCTCTTTTTTACCTCCGTTGTATAGTTCGTTGAAGTCTACCAACTCGATCATGGCCATATCAGCGTTATCTCCCAAACGGTTCCCTAACTTGATGATACGAGTGTATCCTCCCGGACGGTCACCAACTTTAGCAGCTACTTCTCTGAACAATTCAGTTACTGCATATTTGTTTCTGATGTAAGCGAAAACAATACGTCTGTTGTGCGTAGTATCTTCTTTTGATTTGGTTACTAACGGCTCAACAAATTGTTTAAGCGCTTTGGCTTTAGCAACAGTGGTAATAATGCGTTTGTGCTCGATAAGAGAACAAGCCATATTAGCCAACATAGACTTTCTGTGTCCGGTTTGTCTGCTTAAGTGATTTACTTTTTTTCCGTGTCTCATGACGTACTTTTTTTAACCTTCATCTTGCTACAATCCGCTTTGGAGAGCAAAATATGAAGTAATTTATTCTTTATCTAGTTTATATTTGCTTAAGTCCATTCCGAAAGTCAAATTTTTGTTGGCTACCAACTCATCTAACTCAGTTAATGATTTTTTACCAAAATTGCGGAACTTCATTAAGTCGTTTTTATTGAAAGATACAAGATCTCCTAAGGTGTCAACTTCGGCTGCTTTCAAACAGTTCAAGGCTCTTACAGACAAGTCCATATCAACCAATTTGGTTTTCAACAGTTGTCTCATGTGTAATGATTCTTCGTCGTAAGATTCTGTTTGAGCAATTTCATCAGCTTCCAATGTGATTCTCTCATCGGAGAACAACATAAAGTGGTGAATCAAAACTTTAGCAGCTTCTGTTAGGGCATCTTTCGGATTGATTGAACCATCAGTTTTGATTTCAAAAACCAATTTTTCGTAATCTGTTTTTTGCTCCACACGGAAGTTTTCAATCGCGTATTTCACATTTTTTACCGGAGTAAAAATAGAATCGATGAAAATGGTACCGATAGCTGCATTTTGTTTTTTGTTCTCCTCAGCAGGAACATAACCACGACCTTTCTCGATAGTCAATTCCATGTTAAGATTTACTTTGCTGTCAAGATTACAAATTACCAATTCCGGGTTTAACACTTGGAATCCAGAGATGAACTTTTGGAAGTCACCTGCTGTAATTTGGTCTTTTCCGGAGATAGAGATAGAAACCGTTTCGTTATCAACCTCTTCAATTTGACGTTTGAAACGTACTTGTTTAAGGTTAAGGATAATTTCGGTTACATCTTCTACCACTCCTGAAATAGTAGAGAACTCATGCTCAACGCCTTCGATACGAACCGAAGTGATGGCATATCCCTCTAAAGCAGAAAGTAAAACTCTTCTAAGGGCATTACCTACGGTCAATCCGTATCCCGGTTCTAAAGGTCTGAATTCAAATTTACCTTCAAAATCGGTAGAATCGATCATGATAACTTTATCGGGCTTCTGAAAATTAAATATTGCCATAATTTAGACGAATGTCAATTATTATTTGTTGTACAACTCTACGATTAATTGTTCTTTGATGTTTTCTGGAATTTGAAGTCTTTGAGGAACAGAAACAAAAGTTCCTTCTTTAGTATCGTTATTCCATGTAATCCACTCGTATACGTGAGAAGAGTTGGCTAATGAACGCTCGATAGCTTCAACAGATTTAGATTTTTCACGAACAGCTACTTTATCACCGGCTTTCAAGTGGTAAGACGGGATGTTTACCAATTCACCGTTAACTGTGATGTGACGGTGAGAAACGATTTGTCTTGCAGCTCTTCTTGAAGGTGCAATTCCCATTCTGTATACTACGTTGTCTAAACGAGCTTCACATAATTGTAAAAGAATTTCACCGGTTACTCCTTTAGAAGCAGCCGCTTTTTCGAACAAGTTTCTGAATTGTTTTTCCAAAATACCGTAAGTGTATTTTGCTTTTTGTTTCTCCATTAACTGAACAGCATACTCGGATTTTTTACCGCGTTTTTTTGCCATTCCGTGTTGTCCCGGAGGGTAATTTCTTTTTTCGAAGGCTTTGTCTTCTCCGAAAATTGCTTCGCCGAATTTACGGGCGATTTTTGTACTTGGACCAGTATATCTTGCCATTTTAAATTGTTTTAAGACAGAGGTTATGAATTCAGGTCGAATCCTTCGATAACCTTGGTTCTGCCTTGATTATACTATAATTATACTCTACGTCTTTTAGGAGGACGACATCCGTTGTGCGGCATTGGTGTAACGTCGATGATTTCGGTTACTTCAATACCTGAGTTATGAATAGATCTGATAGCAGACTCACGTCCGTTACCAGGTCCTTTAACATATACTTTTACTTTTTTAAGACCAGCTTCTAAAGCAACTTTTCCACAATCTTCGGCAGCCATTTGAGCTGCGTACGGAGTGTTCTTTTTAGAACCTCTGAAGCCCATTTTACCGGCTGAAGACCAAGAAATAACTTCACCTTTTTTGTTAGTTAACGAAATGATGATGTTGTTGAAGGTTGCATTAATATGAGCCTCACCCGTTGATTCAACGATAACTTTACGTTTTTTTGCAGTCGTTTTAGCCATACTATTTATTATTTAGTTGCTTTTTTCTTGTTAGCAACAGTTTTTCTTTTACCTTTTCTTGTTCTAGAGTTGTTCTTAGTTCTTTGTCCTCTTAAAGGAAGACCAGATCTGTGACGGATTCCTCTGTAACATCCGATATCCATCAAACGTTTGATGTGCAATGACACTTCTGAACGAAGCTCACCTTCAATTTTGTAGTATGAAACGGCATCACGGATTGCTCCGATTTCGTCGTCATTCCACTCTTGAACTTTTTTATCTTGGCTAACTTGAGCTTTTTCTAAAATCTCAATAGCTCTGCTTTTACCAATTCCGAAGATGTAGGTCAAAGCGATAACTCCTCTTTTGTTTTTTGGGATGTCTACCCCTGCTATTCTTGCCATAACTTATCCTTGTCTTTGTTTAAATCTAGGATTCTTTTTATTAATCACGTACAATCTGCCTTTGCGACGTACGATAATGCACTCGGCACTTCTTTTTTTAACTGATGCTCTTACTTTCATATTAGTTAGCTTTAGTATCTATAAGTAATTCTTGCTTTGGATAAATCGTAAGGGCTCATTTCCAATTTCACTTTGTCACCTGGTAACAATTTGATGTAATGCATACGCATTTTTCCGGAAATATGAGCAATTACAACGTGTCCGTTTTCTAATTCTACACGAAACATCGCATTGGATAATGCTTCAATGATGGTTCCGTCTTGTTCTATTGCTGATTGTTTTGCCATAAAAATTAAGCTACTGCTTTTCTATTTTTACCACTTTTCATCAATCCGTCATAGTGTTTATTCAATAAATAAGAATTTATTTGTTGAATAGTGTCAATAGCAACTCCCACCATAATAATTAGTGAAGTACCACCATAGAACATTGCCCAAGATTGTTGCACATCAAGACTAACAACAATAGCTGGGAACACAGCGATTAATGCTAAAAATAATGAGCCCGGGAATGTTATAAGAGACATGATCTTATCTAAGAAATCTGCCGTTTCTACACCAGGTTTAACACCAGGAATAAAACCACCGCTTCTTTTTAAATCATCTGCCATTTTATTGGTCGGAACTGTAATTGCCGTGTAGAAGAAGGTGAAAATCAAAATCAACAAAGCAAAAACAAAGTTGTACCAAAATCCGAACATATTACTGAATGTACCGGCAATAGACTGGGAAGTTTCAGAATTTGAAAGACCTGCTAAAGCAGCCGGAATAAACATAATAGCTTGTGCGAAGATGATTGGCATAACTCCTGCAGAATTCAATTTTAACGGAATCCATTGTCTGTTTCCACCCATCATGTCTTGTTCGAAATCTCCGGTGGTTGTACGACGAGCGTATTGTACCGGAATTTTTCTAACTGCCATTACTAATAATACACAAGCGATGATTACTAACAACCATACTACTATTTCGAAAACCAACACCATTGGTCCACCATTGTTATTAGTAACCTTAGAGGTGAATTCTTGAATTAATGCTTGCGGTAATCTGGCTAAGATACCTACCATGATTAACAAGGAAATACCGTTACCTATACCTTTATCAGTAATTTTTTCACCTAACCACATGGAGAAAATAGTACCCGTAGTTAAAATTAATACTGACGAGAAAAGAAATTGGAATGAATCAATTGGCAAAAGGAAAGCATTGCCCGGAAGGGTTGAATGCAAGTTATATAAATAACCAGGTCCTTGTACTAATGTAATGGCTATAGTTAACCATCTGGTGATCTGATTCAATTTCTTTCTACCGCTTTCTCCGTCTTTTTGCAATTTTTGCAGGTAAGGGATAGCGATACCCATTAATTGAACAACAATTGAAGCTGAGATGTAAGGCATGATACCTAAAGCAAAAACTGATGCTTTAGAGAAAGCTCCTCCGGTAAACATATCCAGTATTGAACCAATACCATTTTCTGTTTGATCGGCTAAGTTTTCCAACTGAGTTGCATCAATGCCCGGCAAAGTTACATGCGCACCAAATCGATAAACCAATAACAAACCGAGCGTAAACACGATTCTGTTTCTTAGTTCTTCTATTTTCCAAACATTATTTAATGATTCAAAAAATTTCTTCATTGTAATATCAATTATAAGGTTACAGCTTCACCACCGGCAGCTTCAATAGCCGCTTTTGCAGTAGCAGTAAACTTGTGAGCAGTTACTTTTAATTTTGCTTTTAATTCTCCTCTGCCTAAAATCTTAACAACTTCAGTTTTGGTAGCTAAACGATTTTCAACCAACACTGCAAAATCTACAGTATCTGTTACGATTCCGTTATCTACTAAAGCTTGAAGTGTATCAAGATTTACTCCTTGATATTCTACTCTGTTAATGTTCTTGAAACCAAACTTAGGCACACGTCTTTGAAGTGGCATTTGACCTCCTTCAAAACCAATCTTTTTAGAGTAACCTGAACGAGATTTAGCTCCTTTGTGTCCACGTGCAGCAGTACCACCTTTTCCAGAACCTTCTCCTCTACCTACTCTTTTATTTTGATTGTGTGTTGAACCTTCAGCCGGTTGTAAGTTACTTAAATTCATAACTATGATGATTTATTATTTAACTTCCTCAACGGAAACTAAGTGTTTAACTTTATTTATCATTCCAAGGATAGCCGGATTTGAATCATGCTCCACAACTTGTCCCATTCTACGAAGACCTAAAGCTTCCAATCCTCTTTTTTGGGTAAGAGGACAGTTGATTTTGCTTCTAACTTGTTTTACTAATAATTTAGCCATAATTTCCTTGAATTAACCTTTAAAAACTTTCTCTAAAGAAATACCTCTCTGTTTGGCAACAGTAACGGCACTTCTCATTTGCAATAAAGCATCAAAAGTTGCTTTAACTACGTTATGAGGGTTTGATGAACCTTGAGATTTTGACAATACGTCGTGAACCCCAACTGACTCCAATACCGCACGTACAGCACCACCGGCAATAACTCCGGTACCGTGAGACGCAGGCATTAAATATACAGCAGCTCCACCAAATTTTCCTTTTTGTTCGTGAGGTACAGATTGACCACTTAACGGAATTCTAACTAAGTTTTTCTTTGCATCTTCTACTGCTTTAGCAATAGCTTCAGAAACATCTTTAGATTTTCCTAATCCGTGACCAACTACACCATTCTCATCACCTACAACCACGATAGCAGAAAACCCGAAAGCTCTACCTCCTTTGGTTACTTTGGTAACACGATTTACACTTACCAAACGATCTTTTAATTCAAGACCGCTAGGTTTTACTAATTCTACATTTTTGTATTTAGACATAATATATTAGAATTTAAGTCCAGCGGCTCTTGCGCCTTCAGCTAATGATTTAATACGACCGTGGTACAAATAACCTCCTCTGTCGAAAGTTACTTCTGTAATACCGGCTTTTAACGCTTTTTCGGCAGCAAGTTTTCCAACAGCAGCAGCGATTTCAACGTTAGTACCTTTTAGATCAACTCCTTTATCTTTTGATGAAGCAGCTAATAAAGTAACTCCATTCACATCATCAATGAGTTGCGCATAGATTTCTTTATTACTTCTGAACACAGATAATCTTGGTTTAGCAGCAGTACCGCTAACAATCTTTCTGATTCTGAATTTAATTCTTTGTCTTCTTTCAGTTTTTGTTAATGACATAATGCTAATTTTTACGCTGATTTACCTGCTTTTCTTCTTAATACTTCACCAACAAACTTAACTCCTTTTCCTTTGTAAGGTTCAGGCTTACGGAAACCTCTGATTTTGGCAGAAATTAATCCTAAAAGTTGTTTATCGTGAGACGTCAACTTAACGATTGGGTTTTTCCCTTTTTCAGAAATCGTTTCCAATTTTACTTCAGGAGCTACTTCTAAAACGATATTATGTGAAAAACCTAAGGCTAAGTCTAATTTTTGACCTTGATTAGAAGCTCTGTAACCTACTCCAACCAATTCTAATTCTTTTGTAAAACCATCAGATACTCCTACAATCATATTGTTGATTAAGGCTCTGTATAATCCGTGTTTTGCTCTGTGTTCTTTATTATCAGAAGATCTTTCAACGATTACTTGACCTTCTTCAACTTTTACTGTTACATCTGAGTACTCTTGTGAAAGTTGACCTAATTTTCCTTTTACAGTAACTGTAGTAGCGTTTACATCAACAGTTACACCTGCAGGAATCGAAATTGGATTTTTACCTATTCTTGACATTGTTTAACTGTTTTTTAGTATACGTAACAAATTACTTCTCCACCAACATTTAATTGCTTAGCTTGTTTACCGGTCATCAAACCTTTTGAAGTGGAAACGATAGCAATTCCTAATCCGTTAAGGATTCTAGGTAGTTTTGCAGCACCTGCATATTTACGTAAACCTGGTTTACTAATTCTTTGGATATCTTTAATTACCGGCTCTTTAGTATCTTTATCATACTTCAAAGCGATTTTGATGGTACCTTGTACAGTACTGTCATCAAACTTGTAGCTCAAGATATATCCTTGATCGAATAAAATCTTCGTGATTTCTTTTTTCAAGTTAGAAGCCGGGATTTCTACCACTTTGTGGTTAGCCATCACTGCATTTCTAACTCTCGTAAGATAATCTGCAATTGGATCTGTATACATATTTATTAAAATTCGGCAACGGTTTTCAAAAGAAACTATTCCCCTGAACCTGAAGCCATTAAACTCAATTTTTAAAGCAGATAATTGCACGTTACCGGCAAAAATCCGGCAAATGTACAATTATCTGCTGAAATTCCAACTATTACCAGCTGGCTTTTTTTACTCCCGGGATCAATCCTTGGTTTGCCATTTCACGGAAAGTAACACGCGAAATACCAAATTGTCTCATATATCCTCTTGGTCTACCTGTTAATTTGCAACGATTGTGCATACGAACCGGTGAAGCATTTTTTGGTAATTTTTGTAAACCTTCATAATCTCCGGCTTCTAATAAAGCCTTTCTTTTTTCAGCGTACTTTGCTACCGTATTAGCTCTTTTAACCTCACGGGCTTTCATTGATTCTTTAGCCATGTCTTAATTCTTTTTAAAAGGTAAACCTAATTCAGCCAATAATGACTTTGCTTCTTTATCTGTTTTTGCAGAAGTTACGAAAGTTATATCCAATCCGGAGATTTTGTTTACTTTGTCGATATCAATCTCAGGGAAAATGATTTGCTCAGTTACCCCTAAGTTGTAGTTACCTCTTCCGTCAAAACCTGTAGCTTTGATACCGTTAAAATCTCTTACACGTGGTAAAGAAGATGTAATCAATCTGTCTAAGAACTCATACATTCTTTCACCTCTAAGGGTTACTTTAGCACCGATTGGCATGCCTTTTCTCAATTTGAAAGACGCAACGTCTTTTTTGGAAATAGTAGCTACTGCTTTTTGACCGGTAACTTTAGTTAACTCTTCTACTGCATAATCTACTAATTTTTTATCAGACACTGCAGCACCAACGCCACGGCTTAAAACGATTTTTTCCAATTTTGGAACTTGCATCACGTTTTTATAACCGAATTCTTCTTTAAGGGCAGCAATTACTCTGTCCTTATATTCTTGTTTAAGTCTAGGTGTATAAGCCATAACTATAATACTTGATTAGATTTTTTTGAAAATCTCACTTTCTTATCTCCTTCAACCTTGATTCCAACCTTAGTTGCGCTTTTTGATTTTGGATCAATTAAGGCAATATTGGAAATATGAATAGGAGCTTCTTTCTTAACAATGCCTCCTTGAGGGTTTTTAGCACTCGGCTTAGTGTGTTTAGACACCATATTTACCCCTTCAACGATGGCTTTGTTTTTTTCACGGTCAACGCGTAAAACTTTACCTTCAGCACCTTTGTGGTCACCTGCGATAACTTTTACTACATCTCCTGATTTTATTTTTAGCTTTATCATCTTACTAACGAATTAAAGCACTTCTGGTGCTAATGATACAATTTTCATGAATTGTTTTTCACGAAGTTCTCTTGCAACCGGACCAAAAACACGAGTTCCTCTCATTTCTCCTGCTGCATTCAAAAGAACACAAGCATTATCGTCGAAACGGATGTAAGAACCATCGGCTCTTCTCACTTCTTTTTTGGTACGCACAACAACTGCAGTAGAAACAGCACCTTTTTTTACGTTTCCGTTTGGTGTTGCATCTTTAATTGACACTACAATTTTATCTCCAACAGAGGCATAACGACGTTTCGTTCCTCCTAAAACACGGATAGTCAAAACTTCTTTGGCTCCTGTGTTATCTGCTACTTTTAATCTTGATTCCTGTTGTACCATAATTACTTCGCTCTTTCAATGATTTCAACTAATCTCCAACATTTGGTTTTTGATAAAGGTCTTGTTTCCATGATCTTTACGGTATCACCAATGTTACAGTCATTTGTTTCGTCGTGTGCATGAAACTTTTTAGTTTTCAATACGAACTTACCATATAACGGGTGTTTTACTCTGGTTACTTGTGCCACAACAATAGACTTGTCCATTTTGTTTGACGTAACAACACCAATTCTTTCTTTTCTTAAATTTCTTTTTTCCATCTTTTCAGCTAGCATACAATTATTGTAACTCTCTTTTAGTTAGCTCAGTTGCTACTCTAGCAACAGCTCTTCGGGCACTTCTGATTTGAAGTGGATTGGCGATTGGAGAAATAGCATGTGTAGATTTTAAATCCATATAAACTTTTCTCAACTCAGTAAGTTTCACTTGCAACTCAGCTGCAGACAGATTGATAATTTCTGATTGTTTCATAATATTTTTTTGATTATGCTTCGAAATCTCTAGCAACTACAAACTTAGTTTTAACTGGAAGTTTTTGAGCAGCTAAACGCAAAGCTTCTTTAGCAACTGATAGTGGCACGCCACCTACTTCAAACATGATTTTTCCTGGTTTAACTACAGCTGCCCAATATTCAACAGCTCCTTTTCCTTTACCCATACGAACCTCTAGAGGTTTTTTGGTAATTGGTTTATCCGGGAAAATTTTAATCCATAATTGTCCTTCTCTCTTCATGAAACGAGTTGCAGCGATACGCGCAGCCTCGATTTGACGTGAAGTTAAGAACATTCCGGTTTCATGTACTGATTTAATTCCAAACATTCCATTAGAAAGCTCGTGTCCTCTTTGAGAAACACCTTTCATTCTACCCTTCTGTACCTTACGGTATTTTGTTCTTTTAGGTTGTAACATCTTTCTTTAGTTTAAAATTACTTTCTTTTACGAGCTCCTGGTTTTCCGTTTGATTTTCCACCACGTGGAGCATCATTTTTTCCACCACCTTGACCGGCTTGTTTTTTGTCCATGCCTACTAATGGAGATAGATCTCTTTTTCCGTAAACCTCACCTTTCATGATCCATACTTTGATACCCATTCTACCATAAGTAGTATGAGCTTCACCTAAAGCATAATCAATATCGGCTCTGAAAGTTGATAGAGGAATTCTTCCTTCTTTGAATTGCTCAGAACGTGCCATTTCAGCTCCATTCAAACGACCAGAGATCAAAACTTTGATACCTTCTGCATTCATACGCATTGCTGCAGCGATAGCCATTTTAATAGCTCTTCTGTATGAAATACGGCTCTCGATTTGACGAGCGATACTTGTTGCAACTAAATAAGCATCTAACTCTGGTCTTTTAATTTCAAAGATGTTAATTTGAACCTCTTTGTCAGTAACTTTCTTAAGTTCTTCTTTTAACTTGTCTACCTCTTGACCGCCTTTACCAATAATGATACCTGGACGAGCCGTAGTGATAGTAACGGTTACAAGTTTCAAAGTTCTCTCGATAATTACTTTTGACACACTAGCTTTTGATAAACGAGCGTGGATGTACTTTCTGATTTTATAATCTTCGGCGATTTTATCACCGTAATCATTTCCACCATACCAGTTTGAATCCCATCCTCTGATGATACCAAGGCGATTTCCAATTGGATTTGTCTTTTGTCCCATACTGTTTATTAATTACTTTGTGTGTTATCTAATTGTCCCAACACGATAGTTACGTGGTTAGAACGTTTTCTAATTCTGTGTGCTCTTCCTTGTGGAGCCGGACGAAGTCTTTTCAACATCATCCCGCCGTCTACACGGATTTCTTTAACAAATAAGCCTGCTTCCGCTACATTACCTTCAGCATTTTTCTGTTCCCAGTTGTTGATAGCTGATAATAATAGTTTTTCTAATTTGCGTGAAGCTTCTTTTGAGCTAAATCTTAAAATATTTAAAGCTCTTTCCACTTTCTGACCTCTTACCAAGTCTGCTACTAAGCGCATTTTTCTAGGTGAAGTAGGGCAGTTATTTAATTTAGCAAAGGCAATAGACTTGTTAGCCTCTTTTCTTGCGTCTGCAGTTTCTCTTTTACGAACTCCCATTGCTTCTTATTTTTTACCTTTATTTTTTGCTCCAGCATGACCTCTAAAAGATCTTGTTGGTGAAAACTCTCCTAATTTATGTCCTACCATGTTCTCAGTTACATAAACCGGAACAAATTGACGACCATTGTGAACTGCGATAGTTTGTCCTACGAAGTCCGGTGTAATCATTGAAGCTCTAGACCAAGTCTTAACTACTCCTTTATTACCTCCGGCAATATTTTCCTGAACTTTTTTATCTAATTTATAGTGAACAAATGGTCCTTTTTTTAATGAACGTGCCATGTCTATCTAATTATTTCTTTCTGCGTTCTACAATATACTTGTTGCTCGGGTTAACTTTAGAACGAGTTCTGTAACCTTTAGCCGGTAAACCTTTTCTAGAACGTGGGTGACCTCCAGATGAACGTCCTTCACCACCTCCCATTGGGTGATCTACTGGGTTCATTGCTACCGGTCTTGTTCTTGGTCTTCTACCTAACCATCTGCTTCTACCTGCTTTACCAGATACGATTAATTGGTGATCAGAGTTAGAAACAGCTCCAATAGTTGCTGAACAAGTCAACAAGATTAATCTTGTTTCACCTGAAGGCATTTTAATAGTAGCATATTTTCCGTCTCTTGCCATTAATTGAGCAAATGTACCTGCAGAACGAGCAATAACCGCTCCTTGTCCAGGACGCAATTCAATACAAGAAATAACAGTTCCCAATGGAATTTTGCTCAAAGGCAAAGTATTTCCGATTTCAGGAGCTGCACCTTCACCAGACACAACTGTTTGTCCTACTTGTAATCCGTTTTGAGCAACAATATAGGTTTTCTCCCCATCTGCATACCACAATAACGCGATAAAAGCTGTTCTGTTTGGATCGTACTCGATAGATTTCACTGTAGCAGGGATTCCCACTTTAGTTCTTTTGAAATCAATGATACGATACCTCTGTTTGTGACCACCGCCTGTATAACGCATGGTCATTTTTCCTTGACTATTTCTACCTCCTGAGTTTTTTATCGGTGCTAACAAAGAGCGCTCCGGCTTATCAGTTGTAATGGCGTCAAAACCATTCACAACTCTAAAACGCTGACCCGGGGTAATAGGTTTTAATTTTCTAACTGACATTTTCTATTAGATATTATTATAAAAATCTATTGTTTCTCCTTCTTTTACTTGAACAACTGCTTTTTTATAAGCATTTGTTTTACCGCTGATCAATCCGCTTTTTGTATATTTTACGGTTCTGTCAGCTCTGTAGTTCATCGTGTTCACATCTACAACAGTAATTCCATAAGCAGCCTCTACAGCTTTCTTAATTTGAACTTTGTTGGCTTTTTTGTCAACAACAAAACCAAAACGATTAAAAACCTCACCTTCTTTGGTGATTTTTTCAGTAATGATAGGTTTAATAATGATACTCATGGCCTGTTATTTACTTAAGTTTTCAACAATTCCTTCTAATGAACCCTCAGATAACACTAAATTATTAGCGTTTAATATAGCATAAGTGCTTAATTCTGAATTAGTTACAACACTAGAGGCTTTTAAATTGCGTGACGACAAATATACATTTTTATTTAAATCACCCAACACGAACAATGATTTTTTGTTCTCTAACCCTAAAGCTTTCAAAACGTTAATGAAATTTTTAGTGTTTGGTGTTTCAAAATTGAAGTCTTCCACAACAACTAAATTTGACTCTTTTACTTTTAAAGACAAAGCTGATTTACGAGCCAATCTTTTTAAAGTTTTGTTCAATTTGAAAGAGTAGCTTCTTGGTCTTGGACCGAAAACTGTTCCTCCACCTTTGAACAATGGACTCTTTTTAGATCCTGCACGAGCAGTACCTGTACCTTTTTGCTTTTTAATCTTACGAGTACTTCCGGCAACTTCAGCTCTTTCTTTAGCTTTGTGGTTACCTTGTCTTTGATTGGCTAAGTATTGCTTAACATCAAGATATACTGCGTGATTATTTGGCTCAATGCCGAATACTGAATCAGAAAGTTCAACTTTTCTTCCAGTATCTTTTCCGTTGATATCTAAAACTTTTACTTCCATTACTTCTGAATGATTACATAAGAGTTTTTGTGTCCAGGAATAGCACCTTTAACCACAAGTAGGTTCTTTTCAGCCACTACTTTCAAAACTCTAAGATTTTGTACTTTTACATTATCTCCTCCCATTCTTCCAGCCATACGCATCCCTTTGAATACACGTGATGGATAAGAAGATGCCCCGACAGATCCCGGCGCTCTTAAACGGTTGTGTTGACCATGTGTGGATTGTCCAACCCCACCAAAACCGTGACGTTTTACAACCCCTTGGAAACCTTTACCTTTTGATACACCCTGTACATCAACAAATTCTCCTTCGCTGAATACTTCCACAGTGATATTATCACCTAATTTGTAGTTTTCTTCAAATCCTTGGAATTCAACGACTTTTTTCTTAGCAGAAGTACCCGCTTTTTTAAAGTGACCTAAATCAGCTTTTGTAGCGTGTTTTTCTGATTTGTCATCGAAACCAAGTTGAAGAGCCTCATACCCGTCAACCTCTTTGGTTCTGACTTGGGTAACGACACATGGACCAGCTTCGATTACTGTACAAGGAATGTTTTTCCCGTTTTCATCAAAGATGCTTGTCATGCCGATTTTTTTTCCAATTAACCCAGACATATTAAACTTATTTTAAATTACTAATTTTTTGAAAAGGGCATACTACCCCAATCGAGCGTGCAAAAGTATAATAATTATTTTAGAATGCAAACTATTGATTATCCTTTTTTTAAGATTTTTTTAAACTAATCCCAAAACCACTAAAACCGGTTAAAACAGACTAAAAAAACAATACACCGAAACACTCAAATAAAAAAACCGCCTCGTTCACTAAACGAGACGGATTTAATTTTAGATCATACTAGAATCAGACTTTGATTTCCACTTCTACACCACTAGGCAATTCAAGCTTCATTAAAGCATCAATTGTTTTTGATGAAGAACTGTAGATATCCAATAATCTTTTGTATGAACTTACTTCGAACTGCTCTCTCGCTTTTTTATTCACGTGTGGAGAACGCAATACAGTAAATATTTTTTTGTGCGTAGGTAACGGAATTGGACCTGTTACAACAGCACCTGTGCTTTTCACAGTTTTTACGATTTTCTCAGCTGATTTATCCACCAACATGTGATCGTAAGACTTTAATTTTATTCTAATTTTTTGACTCATCTTGATAAAAATTAAGCGTTACCTTTTGCTTTTTTAATTACTTCTTCAGAAATGTTAGAAGGAGTTTGTTCGTAGTGAGAGAACTCCATAGTAGAGGTTGCTCTACCAGAAGATAATGTTCTTAATGTAGTTACATAACCGAACATCTCTGATAACGGAACGTGTGCCTTAATTGTTTTAGCACCTGCTCTGTCACCCATATCATTTACTTGACCTCTTCTTCTATTCAAATCTCCCACGATATCTCCCATATTTTCTTCAGGAGTAATCACTTCGATTTTCATGATTGGCTCAAGAATTACAGCTCCGGCAGCCTTAGCCACTTCTTTGTAACCCATTTTAGCAGCCAACTCGAAAGAAAGCGCATCAGAATCTACCGGGTGGTAAGAACCATCCAATAAAGTTACCTTCAAACTATCCACAGTGTAACCAGCTAAAGGACCTGTTTTCATAGCTTCTCTGAATCCTTTTTCAACAGCCGGGATAAATTCCTTAGGTACGTTACCTCCTTTTACCTCGTTAACGAATTGTAATCCTACAAAAGGCTTACCGTCAACTAAATCAGCAGGCTCCAAACGGAATACGATATCACCAAATTTACCACGTCCACCCGATTGTTTTTTGTAAACTTCTCTATGTTGTGCAGATTTAGTGAATGCTTCTTTGTACTCAACTTGAGGTTCACCTTGGTTCACTTCAACTTTGAATTCACGTTTCATACGATCAACAAGGATATCTAAGTGTAACTCACCCATACCTGAGATAATCGTTTGACCTGAAGCTTCATCAGTTCTAACAGTAAACGTTGGATCCTCTTCGGCCAATTTAGCCAAAGCCATACCCATTTTATCAACGTCAGCTTTAGTTTTAGGCTCAATAGCGATACCGATTACCGGATCTGGGAATTTCATTGACTCAAGGATAATCGGATGCTTCTCATCACACATCGTATCTCCTGTTTTGATGTCTTTAAATCCAACTGCCGCACCAATATCTCCTGCCTCGATGTACTCGATTGGATTTTGCTTGTTAGCGTGCATTTGGTAGATACGAGAAATTCTTTCTTTGTTTCCTGAACGAGTGTTCAAAATATACGACCCAGCATCTAAACGACCTGAGTAAGCACGGAAGAAAGCCAAACGACCAACATAAGGGTCTGTTGCAATCTTAAATGCCAAAGCAGCAAACGGCTCTTTTACATCAGGACGACGAATAACTTTCTTTTGATCTTCTTCTAATAAATCTTTATCATCAGGGTGAATACCTTCAATACCTTCTTTATCTAATGGAGATGGCAAATATTTACAAACAGCATCCAACATGAACTGAACTCCTTTGTTTTTGAATGAAGATCCACATAACATAGGAATGATAGCCATATCGATAGTAGCCGCACGTAAAGCCTTATTGATTTCTTCTTCAGTAATAGAATTCTCATCTTCCATGTACTTGTCTAACAAGTTCTCATCATAAGTAGCAATTTCCTCGATAAGTTTTGAGCGATATTCTTTCACTTCATCAACCATATCAGCAGGAATATCAACAACATCAAAAGTAGCTCCCTGTGTATCATCATGCCAAATGATAGCTTGATTTTTCACTAAGTCAACCACCCCTTTGAAATCTTGCTCCTCACCAATCGGCAAAGTAATAGCTACTGCATTTGATTTCAACATGTCTTTTACTTGTTGACAAACACCCAAGAAGTTAGAACCTTGACGGTCCATTTTGTTTACAAATCCCATACGAGGAACTCTGTACTGATCTGCTAATCTCCAGTTGGTTTCAGATTGAGGCTCAACACCGTCAACCGCACTAAACAAGAACACTAAACCATCTAATACACGAAGGGAACGGTTCACCTCTACGGTAAAATCTACGTGTCCCGGAGTATCGATAATATTGAAGTGGTAAGCCTTAGATTCAGGAATAGCTTTTCCTTGAACAGTTGGGAAATTCCACTCACAAGTAGTAGCGGCAGAAGTAATTGTAATACCTCTTTCCGCTTCTTGTTCCATCCAGTCCATAGTTGAAGCTCCGTCATGAACTTCTCCAATCTTATGGGTTTTACCTGTATAAAATAAGATACGCTCTGTTGTTGTTGTTTTACCAGCATCAATGTGAGCTGCAATACCTATATTTCTAGTATATTTTAAATCTCTAGCCATTTCTTAAATATTAAAATCTAAAGTGAGAGAATGCTTTGTTTGCTTCTGCCATTTTGTGAGTATCCATTCTCTTTTTAACAGCAGCACCTTCTTCTTTAGCCGCGGCTAAGATTTCAGAAGCTAATTTTGCAGCCATTGACTTTTCATTTCTTTTGCGAGCGTAAAGGATCATCCATTTCATCGCCATTGAAATTTTTCTGTCCGGTCTGATCTGCATCGGAATTTGGAAAGTCGCCCCACCTACACGACGAGAACGAACCTCTACGTGCGGCATAACATTGGTTAATGCATCTTTCCATACTTCTAATGAAGTTTTCTCATCATTGTTCTTTTTCGTTTCTACGATATCAATAGCATCGTAAAACACTTTAAAAGCTGTTGATTTCTTACCATCCCACATTAAGTTGTTCACAAAACGGGTAACCAATTGATCATTAAACCTTGGATCTGGTAAAAGAGGTCTTTTTTTGGCCTGTCTTTTTCTCATGTCTTTTCTTTAAAAGTTTTTAAATTACTTTTTAGCTTCTTTTGGGCGTTTAGCACCGTACTTAGATCTTCTTTGTGTTCTTCCTGCTACACCTGAGGTATCAAGCGCACCACGCACAATGTGGTATCTAACTCCCGGTAAATCTTTTACCCTTCCGCCTCTCACTAATACTATCGAGTGCTCTTGTAAATTGTGTCCTTCTCCAGGGATGTAAGCATTCACCTCATTCCCGTTAGTCAAACGTACACGCGCAACTTTACGCATCGCAGAGTTTGGCTTTTTAGGAGTAGTAGTGTAAACACGCGTACAAACACCTCTTCTTTGAGGACAAGAATCTAAAGCAACCGATTTACTCTTCTTAGTGATTTGAGTTCTTCCTGTTCTTACTAATTGTTGAATTGTTGGCATAATTAAATACTAAAATTTCTTTATTTATTAAATTCCCTTTTTTTAGGGGTTGCAAATGTAGTAATTATTTTTATCGAAACAAATCATAATTAATTAATTTTCAAATAGATTCTTTTTCGATTCAATTAACCGCAATAAAAAGATATTTTTTACGTTATTTTGAAGCAAAGTCCAATCGCTTGAAAAAGTTTTTTTTTCTTTTTGCCTTCTTCATTATTAGCGGAAATATCTCTGCCCAAAGCTTGCATTTAAAAATCTTAGGTCAAAATGAAGCAGAAAACAAAATCATTGACAGCATCGGTTACGAAAGAAAACATAAAAACATCAAATCGGTTAACAACACCAATGTTTTACTACTGGAAAAATTAAACAAAACAGGATACTTAGACAGTCAAATCATCGAAACCTACAAACCCAACGACTCTGTTTTACAATTCAAATACAGCCTCGGAACAAGAATAAAGTATGCACGCATATATATAGGTATAAATTTTCAAGATTTCATACCCAAAAATTACCTTGCAAAAAAAGACACTCTGACGCTTCCATTTGACCAAACAGAAACATTCCTTTCAGAAATCATTACGAAATTAGAAACTTCGGGTTTTTCTATGGCTAAAGCAACCCTGATTAATGTCATCAAAAAAGACGATATAATCACCGCCGACCTGAACTTAAATAAAGAAACCCAAAGAACCATCAACGATATTGTCATCAATGGCTACCCAAAATTTCCGGTTAGCCACAAAAAAAATATTTTACGCCTTTATCGAAATAAAACTTTCAACCAAAAAAGTGTAGAAAAAATTTATGCCGACTTTGAAAAGTACCGCTTTATAAAACAATCCAAATACCCTGAGATTTTATTCACCAAAGACTCCACCAAAATTTACATTTATCCGGAAAAAGCCAAACCCAATACCTTCGATGGCTACTTGGGATTCACCAATGACGACAAAGAGAAACTAGTAGTAAGTGGCTACTTAGATTTAGTCTTGAGCAATATCTTAAATTCCGGAGAAAAAATTGCACTCTATTGGAAAAGCGACGGTCAAGACCAAAAAACTTTCAACCTAGGATTGGAGCTGCCCTACATTTTCAAAAGTCCTCTTGGCTTGAAAGCAGAATTAAACATCTTCAAGCAAGACAGCACCTTCCAAAACACCAGAACCAACATAGAATTGGGATACTTTTTTAATTACAACACACGCGCTTATCTGGGATATCAATCTACCGAATCAAGCGATATACAAAACACCAACTCAACATCTATTAGTGATTACGAAAACTCGTTTGTTACTGCTTCATTTGAATTCGCCGCCTTTTCAAACCAAGATTTTTTATTTCCTGAAAAAACCAATCTGCATCTAAAAATCGGCACTGGAAAGAGGGACTCAAAACTCAACAGTAACGAGCAATTTTTCAGCAGTCTACTTATTAAACATAATTTTTACTTGAATCCCAAGAACATTATCAACATCAAATCACAAAACTTCTATTTGCGTAGCGGTGATTACATCATCAATGAACTTTATCGTTTTGGCGGAATCAACTCCGTTAGAGGCTTTAATGAAAACAGCCTGCAAGCCAATACTTTTACATCCTTACTAACCGAGTATCGCTATTTGGCAACTTCTAATCTTTACGTACACACCATAATTGATTACGGCTATATGGCAGACAATGTATCTAATGTTAAAGAAAATTTACTGGGCTTAGGCTTAGGATTTGGACTTTTAACTCAAAACGGTCTTTTTAACATTATTTACGCCAATGGAAGCACCAAAAACCAAACCGCAAAACTCTCCAATTCCATTGTACATATCAGCTTTAAGGCCAATTTCTAAAAGTTTAAAATTTTAAGAATAAATTTTAAGAATTCTTTAGGATTTTTAAGATTTTTTTAAGACTTTTGGTTAACTAATTATAACCAAATTAAATAATGAAAACAAAGTTAAATGGATTCTTGACGCTATTCATAGCGTTATTGGTGCAAATTTCTTTTGCACAAGAAAGGATTGTAACCGGTGTTGTTACCGACAACAGCGGCTTACCAATTCCGGGAGTTAATGTTCTTGTTAAAGGAACTAAACTGGGAACTCAAACCGATTTCGACGGTAAGTTTTCCATCAGCGCCTCTCCAACGCAAACTCTTATTTTTAATTATGTTGGTATGAAGTCGCAAGAAATTGTAGCCTCATCAACAACAATTAATGTAAAAATGAAAGATGATGCAGTTGAATTGGAAGGTGTTGTAGTAACTGCTTTGGGGATCAAAAGAGAGAAAAAATCTCTCGGATACTCCACTCAAGAAGTAAAAGGATCTGATGTATCTGACACACCTATCACCAACTTCGCGGATGCTTTATCCGGAGAAATCGCTGGTTTAGATGTTCAATCCACAGGAACACTAGGAGGTTCCTCAAACATCATCATCAGAGGTTACAATTCGATTTCAGGTTCTAACCAAGCACTAGTTATTATTGACGGAACTCCGGTATTGAATGACACCAACAACTCTGCGGACCAAAGAACAGGTCGCGGGGGGTATGACTATGGGAATGCCGCAATGGACATCAATCCTGACGACATTGAAAGCATTAACGTATTGAAAGGAGCAGCGGCTACCGCATTATATGGTTCAAGAGCCTCCAATGGTGCCTTAATTATTACCACCAAAAAAGGCAAAAAAGGGGAAGGAATCGGAGTTAGTTTTACAAGTTCAATTACAGCAGGAACTGTAGACAGTAAAACCTTACCAAGATATCAAAACAAATACGGAGCCGGTTACGGACCTTATTATGATGACCCAAGCGGATACTTCAGTTACTTCGATATCAACGGAGATGCTACCAACGACTTAGTGGTTCCTTTTACTGAAGACGCTTCTTATGGAGCTGCATTTGATCCGAATTTATTAGTATACCAATGGACTTCTATCTTCCCGCAATTACCAGGTTATCTTCAACCTACTCCATGGGTTGCCGGGAAAAACAACCCTAACTCAGTATTCGAAACAGCTTTGACTAAAACCAATTCCGTTTCATTCGGAAAAAGTACAGACAAAGGTAGTTTCCGTATGGGATTCACTAATAAAATCCAAGAGGGAGTTATGCCTAATAGTGAAATTAAAAGAAACACTATTACCTTTGCTGGTTCTCAAAACTTAACTGATAAACTAAGTGCTTCAGTTGACTTCTCATACACCAACAACATAGGAAAAGGAAGAAACGGGACCGGTTATGACGGTAACAACCCAATGCAAGCTTTCAGACAATGGTGGCAAACTAACGTTGACCTTGGCCAACAAAAAGACGCTTTCTTCAGTACAGGAGAAAACATTACTTGGAATGTAAATTCAGTTTCAGATTTGTCTCCAATCTATACAGACAACGTTTACTGGGTACTCTACAGAAACTACCAATCTGACAGTAGAGACCGCTACACCGGAAACTTCAAATTAGATCAAAAAATCAACAATTGGTTGAGTTTAATGGGAAGATTTACTTTTGACTCCTTCAGTGAAATCAGAGAAGAGAGAACCGACGTAGGTTCAGCTAATGTTTCTCGATACAATGTGGTAAACAGAAAAGCCTCTGAGCTAAACTACGATTTAATGGCTAATATGAATTACGATATTAACAGCGATTTAAATATAAACGGTTTAGTTGGTTTCAACTTAAGAGTAAATAAATTAAACTCTTTAGAAGCGGAAACCAATGGAGGTTTAGTAACACAAGGATTGTTTACATTATCAAACTCTGTTAACCCACTAACATCTGAAGACTATAATAAGATAGATTACACTAAAAAAGTAGATGGTGTATTTGCTAAGGTAGGCTTAGGATATAAAGGAACTTATTATTTAGATGTAACAGGAAGAAGAGATAGATCTTCCTCTTTACCGGTTAAGAATAATACTTATTTCTACCCATCAGTTTCTACAAGTATTATTTTCTCCAATTTACTCAAACAAGATTGGTTAACTTTTGGTAAATTCAGAGCAAATTACGCTGTTGTAGGTAACGACACTGACCCTTATCAAGTATTCAATACTTATGGTGTAGGTGCTTCTTTCAACGGTGCTGCTACAGCTAGTAACCCATCTTTCTTCAACAATCCAAATTTAAGATCTGAAGAAAGTCAAGATATCGAGTTAGGTTTAGAATTACAATTATTCAAAAATCGTTTAGGCTTAGACTTTTCCTACTACAGCAGAAAAACAGTTGATTTGATTACTCCAATAGCAGTTTCATCAGGAACTGGAGCCACAAACTTATGGTTAAACGGTGCTGATATGGAAAACAAAGGGATTGAATTGGTTTTAAACGGAAAACCAATCAAAACAGAAGATTTCTCTTGGGACATTAAAATCAACTACGCTAAAAACAGAAGTGAAGTTACTCGTTTAGCTGAAGGTGTTGAATTCATCCAATTGGCTTCAGTTCAAGGAGGTGTAACCTTAGGTGCTGCTTTAGGCGAGCCTTTCGGTGTTATCAGAGGTAGAGATTTTATATATGGTGATAACGGGCAACCAATGGTTTGGAGTCCAAACGATCCAGACTTACCTTCTGCAGGCTGGATAGGTATGTATAAAAGAACTTCTTCAAGTAATGAAGTTATCGGAAACATCAATCCGGATTGGACTGGAGGAATTAAGAATACTTTCAAATACAAAAATATTAGTTTAGGCTTCTTGATTGATATTCAAAAAGGTGGTGATGTATTTTCACTTGACACCTATTATGGTTATGCCACTGGTCTGTATGATTTTACAGCTGGCACTAATCACCTTGGAAATCCTGTTCGTGATGCTGTAGCCGATGGTGGAGGTGTAATTTTACCAGGTGTATTATTTGATGGCACCCAAAATACAGTAGTAGCTGATGCAACAACCTATGCTAACCCGTGGGGATATGTAAGAACGCCACAAGCATCTCATGTGTACGATGCTTCATTTGTTAAATTGAGAGAAGTAAGTCTTACTTACAACTTCTCAGACAAAATAGCCAAACGCTTGTTCATGCAAAACCTTTCTTTATCTGTAATTGGTAGAAACCTATGGATTATCCACAAAAACGTTCCTTATGCCGACCCTGAAGCTGGTTTAAGCGCCGGTAACATTCAAGGATACCAATCTGGAAGTTACCCTGCCATTAAAGAAATTGGAGCTAGCCTTAAATTTGAATTTTAAAAAAAAATGATATGAAAAAATATTTGTTTTTATTTACATCTGTACTGCTTGTTAGCTGTGCGAATGATGATAAATATGAGGATATCAACCGAGATCCTAACAATCCGACTCAAGTATCTGCTGATGCCTTATTCACATCTGCAACCAAGAGTTTGTTTGACCAAATGGAAAGCACAAACGTGAATACTAATGTATTCCGCTTGTTTGCACAATATTGGACAGAAACAACGTATGTTGACGAAAGTAACTACGATTTAGTAACACGTAACATTCCATCCAATCATTGGACTGAAATGTATTCCAATGTTCTTTATGACTTAAAAGATGCTAAATCAATGGCCGATACCGATAACAAAAAGGCGATGATTGAAGTATTAGAAGTATATACTTGGCAACAATTGGTAGATACTTTTGGAGATATTCCATATTCTGCTGCTTTACAAGGTTCTGCTGAACCTACACCTGCTTATGACAATGATACCGACATCTATGCCGATTTATTGGTTAGAATCAATGCGGCTATTGCCATGTTTGACGCAAGTGGCGAAGCCGGTTTCGTTTCTTCTGATGTAATCTATGGCGGTAATATCAGCCAATGGGAAAAATTTGCCAATACCGTAAAATTGAAATTAGCCATGAGAATGGCCGATGTTAACAATACATCAGCGCAACAAGCGGCACAACAAGCGGTTACTAGCGGAGTGTTTACTTCAAATGCAGACAATGCAATCATACAATACCTAGGCTCTACTCCGAACACAAATCCATTGTGGGTTGATTTAGTACAATCAGGAAGAAGTGACTTCGTAGTAGCTAACACTATTGTTGATTACATGAACAACCTTTCTGACCCAAGAAGAGCGATATTCTTTGATGATAATATCCCGGGCTATCTAGGTGGACCTTACGGTGAAAACAACTCATTCTCACAATACACACACATTGGTGACGTGATGCATGATCCAACGTTCCGTGGTGTTTTGTTAGATTACGCTGAAGTAGAATTCTTGTTGGCTGAAGCTTCTGAAAGAGGATACAGCGTTGGCGGTACTGCCGAATCACACTACAATGCTGCTATCACCGCTTCAATGGAAGACTGGGGCGTATCATCTGTTGATGCTGCTGCTTATTTAGCTAATCCAAGTGTTGCTTACAGCACTGCTGCCGGAACATGGAGACAAAAAATTGGTCTTCAATTCTGGATTGCTATGTACAACCGTGGATTTGAAGGATGGTGTGTTTACAGAAAATACGACGCCCCTGTGATGAACTTGGCCGCTATTTCTGAATTACCAGTTCCAAAAAGATACACTTATCCGTTACGCGAGCAAACTCTTAATGGCACTAACCATGCTGCCGCTGCTGCCGCTATCGGAGGTGACGAACTAGATACTCCGGTATTCTGGGATGTCAATAACGGAGGTGGTGCCAGAATGGCAAGAAGATAATTCCGAAACCACTCAAACGAAATTAAACCACCAGTTTTCACTGGTGGTTTTTTTATATCTTTGCACCATGGAAAAAGAAAATCAAATCTTCGGTATCAGAGCGATTATTGAAGCCGTTAACGCTAACAAAGAAATAGACAAAGTCTTTATTCAAACCGATGCGCAAGGCGAATTGATGCAAGAACTGCTCAAAACCCTAAAAAAAAACAGCATCAATTTCTCATACGTTCCCGTAGAAAAACTCAATCGTTTAACCGCTAACAACCACCAAGGGGCTGTGGCAACCATTGCTCCTATCTCATTTGTCAACTTAGAAACCCTAGTGGATAGCGTTGTGGAAAGCGGCAAAACACCTTTATTCTTAATCCTCGACCAACTCAGCGATGCCCGAAATTTCGGCGCCATTATCAGAACTGCCGAATGTACAGGCGTCGATGGTATCATTGTCCAAAAAACCGGTTCCGCTCCTGTAAACGGCGACACCGTAAAAACCTCTGCCGGAGCCGTTTTCAATGTGCCGATTTGCAAAGTTGATCACATCAAAGACGCCATTTTTTACCTGCAAGGCAGCGGCATCAAAACCGTAGCCGCCACCGAAAAAACCGAAGACAGCCTATACAGTCTAAACCTCAATGAACCTGTTGCCATCATCATGGGTAGCGAAGACCGCGGCATCAACCCGTCGGTGTTGAAAATTGTAGATGAAAAAGCCAAATTGCCTATGTTCGGTACTATCGGTTCCTTAAATGTTTCTGTAGCCTGCGGCGCCTTTCTTTACGAAACAGTTCGTCAAAGACAATAATCACCTCTCTTATATTTAATATTTAATATCTAAAATTTAATATTAAAAGCGAAAGGCTCGGGATTTATCCCAAATCCTTGTTCCCGCTTTACGCGCTACATGGTAGCTGCTCCACACGAGCGTAGCGAACTGCCGAAGGAATCGGGGCTAAAGAACTACCTATTCGGCCGACTTGTTATCGTCTGTCGCTGCTTTGTAGGTGTAAACGTAATGTATTGTAGTTGCAGGAGTTTCTGCTTCAATTTCCTCCGGTTCCGGCGTATTGACAAAGTTGCCGTTCTCATCAAAATGCTTCATAAACATATCGTCCTCCGGATTAAAATCGGGTTGCTCCCACTCGTACTGTATCGCTTTTTTATAATCGGGTGTTTTAAAGATAGCCGCAAAAACAAAACCGGTCAGGAATCCGGCCAAATGGCCTTCCCAGGAAATTTGTCGGTCAACCTCAGGAAACACATACCAAATCATGCCGCCGTACAACATCACCACCGTAAGCGATAACGCCATGAGTCGGTAATACTGTGTCATCATGCCTTTAAAGAAAATAAAAGACACCAACACATAAATCAAACCGCTGGCACCAATGTGATAGGATTCGCGACCAATAACCCAAGTGATCAATCCGGAAAATAAAATACCGTAAACCAACACCTTGAGTGAGATATCGCGGTAAAAATAGATCAGCGCCGCTGTTAAAATAAACAACGGAAACGTATTGTTGGCTATGTGATTCAAATCGCCGTGCAAAAACGGACTCAACACTACGCCGTGCAAACCTTCCAAAGTTCGAGGATAAATGCCGTGTGTGGTCCAATCGAGATTGAAGCGATCTTCCGCTAAGAAAACGCTCCATAACACCAATACCAAAAAAAACGGCACTATCCATACCGAAGGCGTAAACTTAAAATGATGCTGATCGTTCATAGACTTAAAATAACGCATTTGACTTGTCAAAAACACCGCCAAGATAAAAATAGTGCTAATTTGTCAGTTTAAGGTATTTTTTAAAAAGTTTAAAAGAAGCCTTTCGTTTGTGTTTAGCCCCGATGGGAGAAGTTACCGTGTAACTCGGACAGCGGGAACACGGTGCAAAAAATGCCCGAACGTTTGGCTCCTAAACTTCATAAAAATTGTATTTTTACCGCATGGAAGCACCTTTGGCAGAACGCATCAGACCACAGCGACTGGAAGACTACATCAGTCAGTTACACTTGGTAGGCGAAAACGGTTCGTTAACCCAGCAAATTGCTCGCGGCGTTATTCCGTCGATGATTTTTTGGGGTTCACCGGGCACGGGCAAAACCACTTTGGCGCAGATTATAGCCAAGCAAAGCAACCGTCCGTTTTACGAGTTAAGCGCCATTAACAGTGGTGTGAAAGACATCCGCGACGTGATTGAAAAAGCGAAACAAAGCGGCGGCTTGTTTACCGCCAAAAACCCGATTTTGTTTATAGACGAGATCCATCGTTTCAGCAAATCACAACAAGATTCTTTGCTGGCAGCCGTGGAAAAAGGTTGGGTAACGCTCATAGGTGCTACGACTGAGAACCCAAGTTTTGAGGTGATTCCCGCTTTGTTGTCACGTTGTCAGGTGTATATTTTGAATCCGTTTTCCAAGGAAGACTTATTGGCTTTGTTGCACCGCGCGATGAAGGAAGACAAAATCATTTCCGCTAAAAAAATCAAATTAAAAGAAACCGAAGCCTTACTGCGACTTTCGGGCGGTGACGGACGCAAACTATTGAATATTTTTGAACTCGTGGTCAACGCCAGCCCTGAAGGTCAAATTACAATTACCAACGACAAAGTATTGGAATTGGTGCAGCAAAACACTGTGTTGTACGACAAAACCGGAGAACAACATTACGACATTGTTTCGGCTTTTATCAAATCCATCCGCGGTAGTGACCCGAATGGCGCTGTTTATTGGCTGGCGCGCATGATTGAAGGTGGCGAAGATGTGAAATTCATCGCCCGTAGAATGTTAATTTTATCCAGTGAAGATATCGGCAATGCCAATCCGACGGCGTTTATTATGGCGAACAATACCTTCCAAGCCGTTTCCACCATTGGCTACCCGGAGAGCCGAATTATATTGAGTCAGTGTGCGATTTATTTAGCCACATCGCCCAAAAGCAATGCGAGTTACATGGCTATAGGCGAAGCGCAAGCTTTGGTGAAGCAAACCGGCGATTTATCGGTACCGATTCATTTGCGCAACGCGCCAACCAAACTGATGAAGGAATTGGGTTATGGCGAAGCATACCAATATTCGCACAACTACACCAATAATTTCTCGGAACAGGAATATTTACCCGATGAAATCAGGAATACAGATTTCTACAAACCGGGAAATAATGCTCGAGAAAACGAAATGCGTACCTTTTTGAAAAATCGTTGGAAAGATAAGTACGGGTATTAGTTTTGGTTGTTAAAACTTCAAATTAATCGGTTCTGACACCAAATTTCCGTTGTTGTAATATTCAAACACCCATTGTCCGTCTTTGAGTAATACGGTTCCGTTTACCCCATTTTTATCGGCCATAAACACATTCTTTTGGGAAGTGTTGTACAAGCGCATGATGACTTTCGGCTCATTGTCAACTACCTGATAACCATTTGCTGTTGGTTGTGCGAAAAAGAAAGGAGTATTGGGTTTAGATTCTATTTTGTTGTCTATTACTCTTACTGTAGGTTTTTCATTTGAATTAGGCGTGGAAACCGATTCAATTCTGGTTTCGGAAACCCTAACAACTGGTTTTTCAACTGTTGGTTCTGAACTTGAGACTTTGCCTTCATAGCGATAACCAAGTGTTTCAAAAGACTTGGCTGCAGCTCTCAAGGCTTGATTGTACGCTATAGAATATTGTTTCTCGCGACTGGTTCCGAGTTCGGTTTTGTAAACGATATTGCCCTTGCAATCCTTTAAAGCCACTCTGACTTTGGTAACCATTATACCGCTTTCATTGATGAGATCAGCCGTTAAAAAATCACAGCGATTAACCGTATCATCTGCAAAAGATTCATCACTGAAATACGCTTTGAAACCATATTTTTGAAGCAACAACTTTACAGCGGTATTTAGTCCAAACCGGTCATCTGATTTAAAACTGTCAAACTTTTTGGGTACAATTACGTATTGGTAATAATTAACTCCCTGAGAGTAAGACATAAAAGACACAAACAGTAACAAGAGTGCTATTTTTTTCATTAGAGTATGTTTTTTAATTCTGTTAGATGATGGATTGTTTTAAAGGTTGCTCCCGCATGTAATTTTTTCTCATCGAATAAAATGGCTTCCATGCCGAATTCGATGGCTCCGCGTACATCGGCATCAATACAATCACCAATCATTATGGCATTTTTTTTATCAACTTTAGCCAAAGATAAGGCAAATTCAAATATGTTGCGATGCGGTTTTTTTACGCCTGCCATTTCCGAATTGGTTACGGTTTTAAAATAACTTTCTAAACCGGAATTGGCCATTTTTTTATATTGTACTTCAGCAAAACCGTTGGTAATGATGTGCAAATTGTACTTGGGAAACAAATAATCCAAAACTTCAAAAGCACCATCGAACAGTAGGTTATTATCCGGTAAAAATGTAATATAATCATGGGCAATTTTATCGATAGCTTCGTCAGTGATATCATATTGCAATGCCTCAAAAGACTGCTTCAATCGTTGGTACCGCAATTCTTCGTGTGTCATTTTATCTACTTGATACAATTTCCAACAAGCCTGATTGATGGGCGCGTAAACTTCTACAAACTGATGGGTATCAAGCGTAGGATGCTGTTCTTTAAAAATTTTATCAAAGGCCAAAACCGAATTGGCGTCAAAATCCCAAAGCGTATGATCGAGATCGAAAAAAATGTCTGTGATGTGTTTCATGTTAAAAAATGCCTTCATCCTGAAAGCTCAAATAGCCTTTTTCGGTAATGATAATATGGTCGAGCACTTTAATATCCAATTGCTCGCCGGCAAAGGTAAGCTTTTTAGTGATTTCTCTGTCGGCTTCACTAGCCACAAGTTTTCCGGAAGGATGATTGTGGCTTAAAATAATAGAAGTCGCGTTGTGTTCCAAGGCTAATTTAAAAATCAGGCGAACATCTACAACAGTTCCGGTAATGCCGCCTTTTGAAAGTTGGGCTTTGTGAATCACTTTGTTGGCATTGTTGAGATACAGCACCCAAAATTCTTCGTGCAACAAATCGCCTATAATGGGTTGCATGATTTCGAAAACCGCTTTGGAAGAAGTAATTTTAAAGAAGTCAGGCAACGCTTCTGTCCGGCGCCTTCTGCCCAATTCTAAAGCTGCCGCTATAGTGACCGCTTTGGCCTCGCCTACGCCTTTGAATTCCATGAGTTGCTTAAGCGATAACTTACCGAGTGCATTCAGATTATTGTTAACGCTAAGGAGTATTCGTTTGCTTAAGGAAACCGCGCTTTCATTCCGACTGCCGGAACCAATCAGAATGGCGATTAATTCGGCATCACTTAAAACTGATTTTCCTTTAAGCATCAATTTTTCACGAGGTTTATCGTCTTCTGACCAATGTTTTATAGAAAAGTTTTGTTCCATGGCTTATACTAAAAAGAAAGAATTATCGTTAGTTCTTGAAACCTTAAAAGTATGAAAACTTTTTATTTTTTGCTAACTTTACTTACATTTTTAACTTGTAGTCAAAAAGAGATTGAGCAAAATAACGCTGAACCGTTGCTTGAAAACACATTTGAGAACCGTCTTTCCGAAGCGGCGCTTTCCGTAATTGATGAGGAAGTAGTGTACACGCCTGATTATGTTGCGATAAAATATCCTAACGGAGATGTTCCGGCTAAGACCGGCGTTTGTACCGATGTGGTCATCAGAGCGTACCGAAAATTGGGAATCGATTTGCAAAAAGAAGTACATGAGGATTTGAAAACCAACTTTTCAAAATATCCCAATTTAAAAAAATGGGGATTGAAGAAACCCGACACCAATATCGATCACAGAAGAGTACCGAATTTAGAAGTTTTTTTCAGTAGAAAAGGGCAAAAATTAGCCGTTACCCAAAACCCGAGCGATTATAAAACCGGAGAAATCGTGACTTGGATGATTAACGGAAAATTACCGCACATCGGGATCATAACCCACAAAAAATCCTCCAATGGTCATCCGATGATTGTGCACAATGTGGGCAACGGACAAGTATTGGAGGATTGTTTGTTTCGTTATGAGATTGTCGGTCATTTTAAATACCGAAAATAATTTGTAGACTAAAGAATCAACTTTTTCACCTCATCAAAATTCAACCCGCCGTAATTGCCGGAACTCATAAGCAACAAAGCGGTATTATTTAAATCGTAAGAGAATAAAAAGTCTTTAAACTCAACTGGATTGGTGTAAATAATCAAATCGTTTCGCTTGAATGACTGGGCAATTTGGTCGTAAGTCACTTCTTCCAATTGTTTGATTTTGACCGCATCGGGCGAATAAAAAACCACGGCCACATCGGCTGCATTTAAAGCACCTTCGTATTCTTTGAGGAATTCAGCATTCAAACTACTGTAAGTATGCAACTCGAGGCAAGCCACCAATTTTCGATCCGGATACTGCGCTTTTACCGCTTTCGTTGTTGCTGCAACTTTACTTGGTGAATGCGCGAAGTCTTTATAGGCTACTTTGCCTTTCCCTTCAGCTATTTTTTCTAATCGCTTACTGGCGCCTTTAAAACTGGCAATGGCTTCATAGAAATCGGCTTCGTCTACGCCCATATTTTGGCAAATCCATTTGGCTCCGGCTAAGTTGTTTAGGTTGTGTGCTCCAAACACTTCAATCGGCATCGGACCTTCAGGCGTATCTAAAAAAGTTACACCGTCTTTAACAGCATAACTTGGCGTTTGGTAAGGAATTCGGCGAATGGTATTGGTAGATTCTTCGGCAACTTTTTTTACGGTGGCGTCTTCTTCATTATAAACCAAAATTCCGCCTTTAGTGATTTGATTGACAAAAATTTCAAACTGTTCCACATAATTATCAAAGGTTGGAAACACATTGATATGATCCCAGGCAATACCCGACAACAAAGCGATATTGGGTTGGTACAAATGAAACTTTGGTCTTCTGTCTATGGGCGACGATAAATATTCATCTCCTTCTAACACAATAAAATCATTCTCATGTGTAAGATGCACCATAGTGTCAAAACCTTCTAATTGGGCGCCAACCATATAATCTACCTCAATATTATGGTAATGCATTACGTGTAAAATCATAGAAGTAATAGTGGTTTTTCCGTGAGAACCGCCTATAACTACTCGGGTTTTATTTTTGGATTGTTCGTATAAAAATTCGGGATATGAATAAATTTTCAGTCCTAATGCTTGGGCTCTGATCAATTCGGGGTTATCAGCTTTGGCGTGCATTCCGAGAATAACGGCTTCAATATCGGCAGTAATCTTTTCGGGAAACCAACCCATTTCTTGGGGAAGCAAGCCTTTTTTGTCCAAACGAGATTTGGAGGGTTCAAAAATAGCATCGTCGCTTCCGGTTACTTGGTATCCTTTTTCGTGTAAGGCCAATGCTAAATTGTGCATGGCTGCACCGCCAATGGCGATAAAATGTGTTCGCATGAGATTATGACTTATTTTTTTCTTTATAGGTTTCCAAAAGTAATCTGGCTCTTTCGGGCTGATTCATTTTGTTTTTGTAGAGATTTGCCAGTTTTTGATAAGATGTTTTTGAACCGCCAACGGTAATAGCCTTTAGGTAGTACTTTTCAGCTTCTTTGTATCGGTCAAAATATTCTGCTATTCTGCCTTGGGCTAAATAACCGTCAACCGGTGAAATTTTGAGTAATTCAGCAGCGTACCTTTGAGCCTTTTTTTCGCTTCCACCAACAATTCCAGGAAGCTGCAAATACAACTCGATTAATGCCCAACGAGCTTCAATATGATTTGAATCGAGAGCAATGGCCTTCTCAAATGAGGCTTTCACATCATCAATCATTCCCAAAGCTTTAAACTTGTTAGATTCTTTGGCTTTCATTCCTAAACAGCCACCATACTTGTAATGATAATTGGCCTCTCCGGGTTTGAGTTTAATTAACTTACCATAATAAAACATGGCTTTATCCCAAGATTTTTCTGCTCCTTCAATGTCACCGAGATATTCTAATGTTTTTATATGATTAGGGCTTTCCTTCAGAAAACTTTCAAAAATTGGCTTGGCCAAATCATACTTATCCTGCATGAAAAACTTTTCAGCTTTATCAAAATTAGATTGGGAATAAACTAACATCGGAAAACAGAATAACCATTGAACAATCAATCTCATTTAAGGCATTTTAGTTTTAAAGGAAAACAAAGATAGTACATTTTACGCTAACAGATATTCGAAGCTCTATTAAAGAAAAATCGTTTTTCCAAAAACCAAAAAGCAAAAAACATCGTACATATCCGCAAACCAAAACATCCTTAAACGGTTAAAAAAAACGATTAAAGACACCTTATAAAAGCATTACAACATCCTGTTTTTGAGGTATTTATTTAAAAAACCTGTCTAATAAAAGAAAAAAAACAGCTAAAAAATGTAGTTAGTCGATTTTTAAGGTAATACACCTAAAAATGAAACCACTTGTTTTGTTGCACTTTAAATTTGTATTGGTATTAACGAAGTTTAAAATTCATCGCCCTATGAAAAAAAACTACAACTACACAGACAATAAATCTTTCTTAGCATTATTTTTTTTAAAAAAACACTTATTTCTAATAGTGCTTTTAGTGCTAACTTATGGTTCTTCTTTATCTCAGGTTTCCGGACCTTTTTATCCAACTACTGGCTCAAATGTAACAGGTATCGGAACTGTAGGTTGGACTGCCACAAATAATATTGTAAGTGCCAATACCATAAATGCTACTGTGACCTTTACAGCAAGTGGAAATTCAAATTACTTGATGGGATCTAATTATGGTTTCAATATTCCTAATGGTGTTCAAGTTACGGGAATTGTTGTTGAAATTCATCGTAGAACAAGCTCGGTAGCCGCCGGAAGAACGGCTAAAGACAATGTTGTAAGCTTGGTTAAGAACGGTACTATTTTAGGAGTTAACAAAGCTGTTCCGACCAATTACACTACAACACTCACTACCGCTACTTATGGTTCAGCAACTGATTTATGGGGAACCACATGGACTGCAGCGGATGTTAATGCCTCCAATTTTGGGGCTGTAATAGCCGTAACGGCCACGAACAATCCAACTGTTCATGTAGATTACATTAGAATAACGGTACATTACATCCCTATTCCTGTAATTTCTTCACTCAGTCAAACTAGCGCATGCTTTAACTCTTCAACTCAGATAATTATAACAGGTAATCACTTTACCAATGCCTCCAATGTAAGTTTTAATGGTATTTCTGCCTCATACATTGTAAACAGTAATACACAAATAACGGCAACTTTACCAAATGGTTCATCCACAGGAAATATAACTGTTACTACTCCATCAGGCACTACGTCCAGCCCAACATCATTTACTATAAACCCTTTACCAACAGTAGAACCAATAACCGGCAATTTAATAGTTTGTCCTGGGGCTGATACCCAACTTTCAAATGCTACAATTGGGGGGATTTGGTCAAGTAATTCAACAAGTATAGCTAATGTAAATAATTCGGGTAATGTAACCGGTATTAGTGCTGGAACTTCATTGATAAGTTATACTTACACAGACGGAAACGGTTGTTCCAATGCTTCCTCTGCTACAGTTTTAGTTAATACACCTCCTAGTGTAACTGCTACCGGTACAGTTTGTTTTGGAAACACTTTACAACTCTCACCAATGTCAGGCGGAACTTGGATTAGCAATGATGTTACAAGAGCTACAATTGACAACAGCGGACTGGCAACGGGGCTTAATTATGGCACTGTAACCTTTACTTTTACTGACGAAACCACAACTTGTTCCAGTACAACCGGTTTGATTGCCATTCCATCCCCAATGTCAATCACCAATCAGCCAACTGATATTACTATTTGTGAAAATAGTCCTTTTTCTATTTCAGTTGAGGCGAATGGAGACAACTTAAGTTATCAATGGTATAAAGGAGCTACTTTACTTACCAATGGTGGGACTATTTCAGGAGTCAATTCCTCAACCCTCTCCTTTTCTCTTGCTGCACCTTCGCATACAGGTAATGATTATTATTGTGTAATAAGCAATGGATGTGAATCTAACTTAGTCAGTAACTATGCGATTGTAACCGTTAATGCTCAAAGTGTAGGCGGTACTGTTTCCGTTTCACTACCTAATGTTGTTCCAGTGGAAAGAACCACTACTGTATGCCATTTCGGATCCGGCACACTTTATTTAAGTGGGCACGTCGGCAATGTTATACGATGGGAATCGACCACAAATGGCGGAACAACTTGGAACAACATCAACAATACCACTACTACTCTCAATTATACGAATATTTTGCAATCAACATTTTTTAGAGCCGTTGTTCAAAACGGAAACTCTTGTATTTTGGCCTATTCCTATGTTGGTTTAGTTGATGTTATCCCGAACATAAAACCAACACCGGTTACCGCCACACCTAATACACTATGTATAGGTGAATCCTCGGTTTTATATTCCGAAAGCGGTTTTGCAACAAGTTCTTACTTAGCAACAGGAGGAACTTTCAGCAATGCGAATCCTGAAAATTGGTTAATTGACGGTTGTGGAAATTGCTTAAATGCCGGTGGAAGTAATACTGCCGAAGGACCGTTCAGATTAAGCGCTACCAACGGAGGAACCTACTCCGGAATCAATTTTGCATCAATCGGAAAGTTTGCCATTGCTAACGGAAATTACAACTCCATCATGCAAACACCTATATTCAACACCTACGGATTGTCCTCAGCCAGTTTGAGTTTTAATCATGCTTTCAATTTACAAGCAGGGGCTTCTGTATCGGTTGAACTTTCCTTAGACAGTGGTGCTACCTACACGGTAGTTTTAGCAACCTTTAGTGGTCCAAGCATAAGAAATCCCTATAATGCCTTCCCTAATCAAACTATTGATTTAAGCAATTATATCGGACAAGCGAATCTAAGAATTCGATTTGTATATAATGGAACCGCGAATAGTTCTTGGGCCATTGATAATATTTTAATTCCCGAAGCACCGGCCAACATAACCACACAATGGATTGATTCAATCACCGGAGAAGTGATTAGCACCACTGCTACGGCTACAGTTACACCAACCACAACCACAACATATGCTATCACTTCTTTCTTGAACGGATGTAGCAGTTATGGTCCTGATGGAACAACTTATATTACCGTTACCGTAAACCAAAGGCCTACTGCTTCAATTGGCCCTTCACAAACTATCTGCAATAATGGAACGGCCACCTTTAGTGTTGCCTTAACAGGATCAGCCCCTTGGACCATAACTTATACTAATGGAATAACTTCCACGACAGTTAATAATATTACTACTAACCCTTATATTTTTAGTGTTAGCGGGATGACTGCCAATAGAACGTATACCATTACCTCGTTAAGTGATTCTAAATGTGTGGCAAAACCGGAAAACATTACGGGCTCAGCGACAGTTACAGTTTTAAACGGAACGGTTGGATTGTGGACCGGATTAGTTAGTGATGATTGGTTTGACTGCAAGAATTGGGCTGGTGGATTACCTTCACCGTCAATTGATGCCGTAATTCCAAATGGTGCTATCAGAATGCCGGTTATTGACCCAGTAAACTCTGCTTTTGCAGCGCTATACGGTAATGTTGCAAGGGCTCGCGACGTGATTATTGCCACCAACGCCTCTTTAACAATGAATGCAAATTCAAATTTGTATGTTAATAGAGACTGGAAAAACAGTGGTACGTTTGAACACGGTACCGGTACTGTTGTTTTTGACGGTTCCTTGTTAAACCAAATACAACTGGTTAATACCGGAATAAAAAACAACGAAACTTTCTATAATCTTACCCTTAACAATACTAATGGTGCTAAAGGAATTAGTCTAATCGACGGTTTTGAACTTACAGTCATCAACAACCTATCCTTGTTAAGTGGTGATTTAAGATTGGTTGGAGAAGCACAAATTGTACAAAACGGCACTTCAGCAAATACGACAACAGGAACAGGAAAAGTATTAAAAGATCAACAAGGCACTATAAGTAGTTATCACTATAACTATTGGTCTTCTCCTGTTTCAACTAACGGCACTACTTACACCATTGGCGGTGTATTGAGAGACGGTACAGAATCCTCTTCCAACCCTTTTAATCCCGGAGTCATTAACTTTGGAAGCGGATCCGGTTTTGCAGATGGTGCTTTAACGAGTCCGATAAAGCTTAGTACCAGTTGGATGTATAAATACACTAGCCTGAATGCTAACTATGCCGGATGGCAATTTGTTGGAGTTAATGGCAGTATCAAGATTGGAGAAGGTTTTACTATGAAAGGACCTTCAGGAAGTGTCCCAGCCTCTGAACAACAAAACTATGTTTTTTCCGGAAAGCCAAACAATGGCAATATCAGTTTGACTATCGGCATGAATCAAACATATTTGGTTGGAAACCCATATCCTTCAGCATTAGATGCCGATGAATTCATCAAAGACAACATTAAGGATGGTGACGGAAGGGCAGCCAGTAATATTTTTAACGGTGCATTGTATTTTTGGGATCATTTTGGTGGTCAAACTCATATACTCAATCAATATATTGGTGGGTACGCTACCTATACTTTAATGGGCGGCGTAGTTGCCATATCAAATGACCCATTAACGGCGAATAATGGCACCAACGGTGTGAAAACCCCGAAAAGATACATCCCTGTAGCACAAGGATTTTTCATAGGCACTACAAATGTAGCTCCATTAACCAGTAATAATCCTAATCTTACCTCTCCTGTAACAGGTGGTACTGTGATGTTCAAAAATACGCAACGTGTTTTCAAAACGGAATCTGCGGCAAACTCAGTTTTCTTCAGAAACCAACAAGAAGAACAATCTGTTAGTTCAGATGAAAGAAGTAAAATTAGACTTCTGTTCCAGTCACCTTTACAAACATATCGCCAAATATTAATCGGTACAGATGAAAACACGACTAACAGTTTTGACATCGGCTATGATGCACCTATAATCGATTTAAATCCGGATGATTTTTATTGGAATATTGATAATAATAAATTTTCCATCCAAGCTGTGTCGAACTTTACATCCGACCAGGTTATTCCACTTGGAGTACAAACTTCTGTAGAAGGACTTTGCACCATAAAGATTTTAGGATTAGATAACATTGCATCAAGTACAGCTATATACATTCATGACAATCAAACCGGAATCTATCACAATTTAAGCGAAGGTGATTTCAGTATTTCATTGCCTACAGGTGAATACAATAACCGATTTAGTTTACGTTTCTCAAGCCAAACCTTGAGTAATGATGTGCCTAAACAAATCAATCCGATTATTTATTTCACCAACAATGACAATATGCTCAATATTAAAAATCAAGATTTGAACCTTAACTTTAAAGACGTTTCGATTTACAATATTTTGGGACAACATTTGTTTACTTATTCCATTACAAATAATGACATTGAAGATTTAAGTATCCCAATTCAAAATATCAGTTCCGGAACATACATCGTGAAACTTAATACTATTGATCAAAAATCCTTTAGTCAAAAAATCATCAAAAAATAAACCTAGCCTTTAGCTGAAGAATTTAATAGACAATAATTAAAACAGAAACTGTAACGCTAAAATGTCAATAATAAAAAAACGTCCTGATTACTCAGGACGTTTTTATTTATAAGTTTTAAGTGGAAATTACTTCACTAAAGTCATTTCGTCAACAATGTGTTTAGCACCTGAGAAATTCTCAATCACCCATAACACATAACGGATATCAACGTTAATAGTTCTTTGTAATTTGCTGTCGAAGATAACGTCTCCGGCCATAGCTTCAATGTTTCCGTCGAAAGCCAAACCAATTAATTCTCCTTTACCGTTCAATACCGGTGAACCTGAGTTTCCTCCGGTGATATCATTATCGGTTAGGAAATTCACGTGTAGAGAACCGTCTTTATCAGCATAACGACCGTAATCTCTGTTTTTGTTCATCTCTAAAACTTTCAAAGGCAAATCAAATTCTTGATCTCCTTTTTTGTATTTCTTAACCTGACCATCTAAAGTGGTGTAGTTGTTAATTTTGGCGTCATTACGCTTATCAGCCGGCAACGAACGTACTTTACCGTAAGTCAAACGCAAAGTAGAGTTAGCATCCGGATATTTGATAGTTCCAATTTTTGACTCTCTCAAACCTTCTACTAACAAACGAAAAGAAGCACTGAAATCGTTTTGCGCTTTGGCAATTTCATCTGATTTAGAGCTGAAATGTGTCAACATATCATTCGATAACACATACAACGGATCATTTTCCAAAGCACCTTGGCTAGGAATCACTAAAAACGCTTTGATTCGGTCTAAAGAAGTAAAAATACTAATATCGAAAGCCGCATTTACGTACTTGGTAAAATCGTTTCCGTTTTCATCACCAATCTTTTTCACAGACGGTGCGATAGCATATCCTGTAGCTTTGGTTGCGTAGATTTTTAATTGAGCTGCCAAAATATCTTTCTCAGCAGGAATGTGTATTTCTTTGTACATTTCTGTTGCCATTTCTTCAATAGCCGGAGCCATTTGAGCACGTTTAGTCGCATCTGCTTTAGCATAAGCTTCCAATTGTCTTCCTAAAGTTCTTCCGATAGTACCGAAAGAAGTCGTTCTGAACAATTGTTGCATGTAGTTATCGTGTCTTGACTTTTCGTTAGTTAAAGCGTAAAACTTGTTGATGTTGGCAATTACAGTTCCATACTTAGCTTTATTAGCAGGTTTGTTAGCCCATTTTTCAAATTTTGTTTCTTGTGCTGCTTTTGTTTTGGCAGTACCAAACTTGGTCAAAGCGTCAATCATTCCCTGACGGTTTTTCCAATAGTTAGCCGTTGAAGCATATTTGGAAGCATACATTAGATTCAAAGCATCACTTTGATCCATATATTTTTTCATGTTATCCATACCTACTTTAGCACCTTCAACCCAAGCAGGATAAGCAAACTTAACGTTTTGCTCAATTCCGCCTGCCGGCATCCAACGGTTGGTTCTACCTGGATAACCTAAAATCATGGCAAAGTCATTTTCTTTAACACCGCCAATATTTACCGGCAAATAGTGTTTAGGCTGTAAAGGCACATTGTTTTCTGAATACTCCGCTGGATTACCGTCTTTGTCAGCGTAAACGCGGAACATTGAGAAATCAGCGGTGTGACGCGGCCATTCCCAGTTGTCGGTATCACCACCAAATTTACCTAAGCTTTCAGGTGGTGTTCCTACTAAACGTACATCCTTGTAATCTTGGTAAACAAAGTAGTAAAACTCATTCCCTTGGAAGAATGAACGAACAGAAACCGTGTATTTTCCACCACCGTTGTTTTCTTTTTCGATAGCCGCAATCTCAGCATTAATGGCTTTCTCTCTGTCGGCTTCCGACATTGAAGGATTAACTTTAGCTAAGATACGCTTAGTACAATCGTCCATTCTCACGAAAAAGCGAACAAATAAGCTGGCTGGCTTCATTTCTTCTTTGCGGTTTTTAGCCCAAAAACCATCTTTTAAATAGTTTTTTTCTGCCGATGACAATTCGGCTATAGCATCATATCCACAGTGGTGATTGGTTAACACCAAACCGTCTTTAGAAACGATTTCCGCGGTACAACCTCCGTTAAACTGAACGATAGCATCTTTCAAACTGTGGTTGTTGATACTGTAAATTTCTTCGGCTGTCAACTGCAAGCCCATTTTTTGCATGTCTCTGTGATTCAAACGCTCGATGAACATCAAAAACCACATTCCTTCGTCGGCTTTTACACTAGTCGGAACAAGCATAATGGCAGCAATCAAGGATAAAATAATTTTCTTCATTGTTAATATGTGTTTTAAATAGTTTGTGTGTTAGTAACCTACGAGATAAAAAATACTTGATACCTGCAAGCTAAAAACGATTGCGAATATACTTTTTTTTAAGGAGTAAGCAGAAAAACCGCTTTAAAAACTATAACGATTGAGAGAATTTTAACTTAATTTTTAGAAATAAAAAAAGCCACTCTTTAGGATAGCTTTGTAATGATAGTAAACTGCAGATTAAATACCATGACTATTTTCCGGCTCCTCGGTATCAACATTCAGCATTTCCCAAAGCTTGTCTTTCAATTCGGTAAGCCCTTGATTGGCTACTGAGGAAATGAACAAATAAGGTAAACCTTTGAATTCTTTATCGAGTTGCTGTTTGAGTTCCGCTTTCAGTTCATCATCGAGCATATCGCATTTCGAAATGACTAACAAACGATCCTTATCTAACATCTCCGGATTATAACGACGCAATTCATCCAATAAAATTTCGTATTCTTTTTTGATGTCATCTGCATCGGCCGGCACCAAAAACAATAAAGTAGAGTTTCTTTCGATGTGTCGCAAAAAGTAATGACCTAATCCTTTGCCTTCGGCTGCGCCTTCAATAATACCCGGAATATCGGCCATGACAAACGATTTGAAATCGCGGTACGCCACAATCCCTAAATTGGGCTTTAAAGTAGTAAACGGATAATCAGCAATTTTTGGCTTGGCAGAAGTCAATACCGAAAGTAAAGTCGATTTTCCGGCATTTGGGAAACCTACCAAACCAACATCGGCTAAGACTTTCAACTCTAAAATCACATCCATTTCTTCCGGCGGCATACCCGGTTGTGCGTATCTCGGTGTTTGATTGGTAGCACTTCTGAAATGCCAATTACCCAATCCACCTTTTCCCCCTTTGACCAAGATTCTTTCTTCGCCGTGCTCGGTAATTTCGAATAAAATTTCTTCTGTTTCTTTATCGCGTACTACGGTTCCGAGTGGCACTTCGATAATTTTATCTTCACCGTCGTGACCGGTACTGCGAGAACTTCCGCCATCGCCCCCGTGACCGGCTTTAATATGACGCGCAAATTTTAGGTGAAATAAAGTCCACAGTCCTTTGTTCCCTCTCAATATGACGTGACCGCCTCTTCCTCCGTCTCCGCCATCAGGCCCGCCTTTTTCAATAAATTTCTCTCTATGCAGATGCGAGGATCCTTTCCCTCCTTTTCCGGAAGAAACATAAATTTTTACGTAGTCTACAAAGTTTCCTTCTGTCATTATTTCTAGGGTTCAGTCTAAGTTTTACTGCGTCAGTTCGCTAACGCTCGTGTCAGTCTCAATTTAACTGTTTACAACTTACTGTAAACTGCGACTGTGACTGTTGACTTATTTTATTCTTTTATCGCTTTTACAAGCACTTTATCAATCTTTACGCCATCCATATCGATGACTTCTATTTCAAATTTATTCCAAATGAGTATTTCTCCGGTTTTTGGTATATTACCTAGTTCGGTCATGATTAAACCACTCACTGTAGTGACGTCATAATCGTTAATCAGTTCGTCCATATCAAAATACGTCAGGAAATCGTGTAACGAATAATGGCCGTCTACCAACCAAGTACCATCTTCACGGGCAATTAATTTGAACTCGTCTTCGTAGAAATCGGCAGCGTCACCAACCAAGGCTTCTAAGATGTCGTTCAGCGTAATGATTCCTTGAAAAACGCCGTATTCATCAGTTACTAAAGCATAATGTACTTTCGATTTTTTGAAATTCTCCAGTGCTTTGTAAGCTGACGTATGCTCTATCAAATACACCGGTTCTTTGGTAATGGCCTTTAAATCGAAGGTACCTTTTTTCTCAAAAGCCGTAAACAAATCTTTCAGCAAAACCACACCGACTACATCGTCCAGATTTTCATTACAAACCGGATAAACCGAATGTAATTCGTCCAATACTTTGGCTTTCAGCTCCTCAATTGTATCTTCATACGACAGATAAACTATTGATTTCCGGTGCGTCATTAACGAATTTACTTTTCGGTCGCCAATGTGAAAAACACGCTCTACAATATCTTGCTCAATTTCCTGTACTTCACCGCCTTCAGTACCTTCTTTGATGATGGCTTTGATTTCTTCTTCGGTCACTTTACCGTCAGCTGTCGGTTTGATTTTGAAAACATCCAATATAAAATCGGTTGAAACCGTAAGCAACCAAATAAACGGCATAGTGATGATGGAGACCATTTTCATGGGAACGGCCACGGCTTTCGCAATAGCCTCAGGATAGTTCAAACCAATTCTTTTCGGCAATAATTCGCCTAAAACCAAAGAGAAAAATGTCAATACCACTACAACTATCCCAACGGAAAGTGAATGAGCATACGGTTTTAAACCGGCAAATCCTTCTACAAACAACTTAACATCTTCGGTAATCTTGTCGCCCGAATAGATACCGGTTAAAATCCCGATTAAGGTAATTCCGATTTGAACGGTGGACAAAAATTTGTTGGGCGAATTGGCCAAATCGAGAGCCACTTTCGCATTGGTATTCCCTTTCTTTGCTGCGGTCTCCAAACGATTTTTACGTGCGGATATCAAAGCGATTTCCGACATCGAAAATACTCCGTTAAGCAGGATTAAAAAAAGAATAATAAGTATTTCCATTTGTTATTGGTTGCGAGTTTTGGGTTGTTAGGTTGCGGGTTTAACTCGACCCGAGCAAAGCGAATTGGCAAAGCAAAAAAGCACCTCGGAACTTAAAAACTATCAAAAACGTTTGTGAGTCTTTCTGTTACTTCCTCAATAGTCCCGATACCGTTTACCGCGTGAAATTTGCCTTGAGCTTTATAATAATCCATCAAAGGCGCTGTTTTTTCGTTGTACTCTTGGTAGCGGTTTCGGATTTTCTCTTCGTCTTGATCATCAGGTCGGCCGGAGGTTTTCCCTCTTTCCAATAAACGAGCCACTAAAATATTATCGTCGGCTTCTAAAGCCACAGTAGCCGTGATGTTTTGTCCTTTTGCCTCTAAAAATCGGTCCAAAGCTTCCGCTTGTGCAAGCGTTCTCGGAAAACCGTCAAATAAAAATCCGGCCGACTGAGGGTTTTTATCCACTTCGCTTTGCAACATTTGAATGGTCACTTCATCCGGAACCAAATCACCTTTGTCCATGTAGGTTTTGGCTAACTGGCCTAACTCGGTGTCGTTTTTAATGTTGTATCTGAAAATGTCTCCGGTAGACAAGTGTGTCAAGTTGTATTTCTCTTTTAAAAATTCAGCTTGAGTACCTTTTCCGGCACCCGGTTTTCCGAAAAGAACGATGTTGATCATTTTGTAAAAGTTATATGTTGTAAGTTGTATGTTATAAGTTATTATGTTGTATGTTGTGAGTTGTTGATTAAATCATATTTAAGTGGTCTTGCACCAAATTTTAACCTACAACTTACAACCTACCACCAAATTATTGCGCCAATTGGTAAACATCCGGTAAATTTCTGCCTAAACCATCGTAGTCTAAACCATAACCAACGATAAATTTGTTTGGAATACGGATACCAACGTAATCAATTTTAATCTCTTTTTTGTAAGCTTCCGGTTTAAAGAATAAAGTAGCAATTTTCAAATGCTTAACTTTCTTTTCTTTAAAAATGGCTTTCAATTCTTCCACTGTGTTGCCGGTATCAACGATATCTTCCACAATGACAACAGTTCTGCCTTCTAAATCTTGATCTAAACCGATTAATTGTTTCACATCACCAGTACTTTGCGTACCTTCATAGGAAGCCATTTTAACGAAATTCACCTCGCACATTCCGCGGTATTTTTTCATCAAATCACTCAAAACCATAAAGGAACCGTTTAAAACCCCAATAAAAACAGGCACTTCATCAAAAAAATCATCATCCATTTGCTTTGCCATATTCGCAATCGCAAAATCAATTTCTTCTGAAGAAATAAATGGCTCGAAGGATTTATCGTGTAAGTGTATCATGTTGTGTTGATTTTGAAATAAGCTGCAAATTTAAAGAAGTCTAAAGTATTACATACTAAGTATTGACACTTTTTTGCAAAATAGATATATTTACCTAATGGATGCTACTTACTACCAAACTATAGCCAACAGTACAGCGCATCGCAAATGTCGAGATGACCAAAGAGATTTCATCTTTAACCATTGCGAATATTTACCTGATTTATTGCAAATCAGTTACAACACTACAGACAAAAACCACCACAAGGCTTGTTGGATTTTGGAATTGGTCTTTGAAGAACGATTGGCACTCATACAATCGCATCTGAGTGATTTTTGCGACAATTTAAAACACTTCACTTCGGATTCCGCTATTCGTTCGTTGTCGAAAATTTGCTTGTTTTTAGCCCAAAGTAAAACCCTTAAGCTAACCGAAATCCAAGAGGAACAAATTATAGAAGCTTGTTTGGACTGGCTGATTCAAACCGACAAAGCTGCAAACGCTGCGTACAGTATGAGAGCCTTATACTTTTTAGGCAAAAGACAGCCTTGGATAAACAGCGAATTAAAACTCATTTTATCCCGCGAATTCGAGAACCAAACGCCGGGTTATCGCTCGGCCGTTAAAGACCTTTTAAAACGATTGCGATAGTTTTATGGATTACTTATCTTTGCGCAAACACAACTACAATGAACTACTTTTCCTCCGATTTTAAACTCGGCATCCTAGGTGGCGGACAATTAGGCAAAATGCTTTTGGCCGAAACCCGAAAATTCGACATTCAAACTTATGTACTGGATTCCAGTGATGAAGCGCCAAGCCGTTTCGGTGCTCACGCTTTTTACAAAGGGAGTTTGATGGATTTTGATACCGTTTACCAATTTGGGAAACTGGTCAATTTACTAACCATCGAAATTGAAAATGTAAATTTGGATGCTTTAGACCAATTGGAAGCTGAAGGCTTACCCGTTTTCCCGTCGCCCAAAACCTTGCGACTCATTCAAAACAAAGGCAGGCAAAAGGATTTTTATGTCGACAATCACATTCCAACCTCACAGCACCAACGTTTTGTTGACCTCAACGATTTGAAAAAATCGCTCGAAAAAGACGAACTCGAATTTCCTTTTGTATGGAAATGTGCCCAATTTGGCTATGACGGTAATGGTGTGAAAATCGTACGCTCTACCCTGGATTTAATCAATCTTCCCGAAGTAGAATGCATCGCCGAACAAATGGTGCCGTTTAAAAACGAATTGGCAGTAATTGTTGCCCGCTCGGTTTCAGGTGAAGTCAAAACTTATCCTGTTGTAGAAATGGAATTCCATCCCGAAGCCAACCAAGTAGAATATGTAATCTGTCCGGCACGCATCAACGAGAAGGTCACCCAAAAAGCCACTGAGGTTGCTTTACAGGTATCACAAGCCTTCAATCATGTTGGCTTATTAGCGGTGGAAATGTTCCAAACCGAAGCCGATGACATTTTGGTGAATGAAGTCGCGCCAAGACCACATAACTCGGGTCATTACAGCATAGAAGCGAGCTACACTTCGCAGTTTGAAAACCATTTGCGAGCCATATTAAATTTACCTTTAGGCAATACCGATAGCAAAGTAGCCGGAATTATGGTAAATTTGGTGGGCGAAGAAGGCTTTTCGGGTTCGGTAGTTTATGAAAACATCGAAAAAATTATGGCCATTGACGGCGTAACGCCACATATTTACGGCAAAAGAGAAACCCGTCCGTTCCGAAAAATGGGACACGTAACCATTGTTAATGAAGACATGACCGAAGCCAGAAAGATTGCGGAAGAAGTGAAAAACAGTATTAGAGTAATTAGTGAAATGAAATAACCACAAATTTCACAAATTAGCACGAATTCAATTGGTGTTAATCAGTGTAATTCGTGGCAAAAAAAATAAAACATGAGTAAAGTAGCCATCATCATGGGTTCAAAATCAGATTTACCCGTAATGCAAGAAGCCATCGACATCTTAAACGGATTTGACATCGAAACGGAAGTCGACATCGTATCGGCCCATCGAACCCCCGAAAAATTATTCGAATTCAGTAAAAATGCACACCAACGCGGGATTTCGGTCATTATAGCCGGCGCCGGTGGTGCTGCCCATTTGCCGGGCATGGTTGCTTCGATGTCGCCTTTGCCGGTGATTGGCGTTCCTGTAAAATCGAGTAATTCTATCGACGGCTGGGATTCGGTGTTGTCTATTTTGCAAATGCCGGGCGGCGTTCCGGTAGCCACTGTGGCCTTAAACGGTGCTAAAAACGCCGGTATCTTAGCCGCGCAAATTATAGGCAGTCACGACAAATGCGTACTCGACAAAATCATTTTCTACAAAGAAAGCTTGAAAGAAGCGGTCAATAAATCGTCGGACGAACTCAAAAAATAAAATGATTTAGGAGCTGTTTCCCGCTATACGTTGCAATCTTTTTACCGCTTTTGTCACCCTGAACTTATCTTAGGAACTTTCTAAAAAGCGCTAAAAAGGATTTCCACTACTATCGGGGCTAGAAACCATTGATAATAAACACATGAAAATCTTAACCTCAACATTCCAAACCAAACACAATACTGCGCCATTCTCTCAAATCAAAATTGAGGATTACCAACCGGCGTTTGAAGAAAATATTGCCAAAGCACGCGCCGAAATTGACGCTATCATCAACAATCCCGAAGCGCCGACTTTTGAAAACACCATCGAAGCCTTAGATTTTGCCGGACAAACCTTAGACCGTTTGTCCTCTATATTCTTCAACTTGAATTCGGCCGAAACTTGCGACGAAATGCAAAAAATCGCCCAAGAGGTTTCGCCTTTGCTAACCGCTTTTGGCAACGACATCACCTTAAATGAGGATTTATTCAAAAGGGTCAAAGCCGTTTATGAGCAAAAAGACCAACTGGATTTAACGCCTGAGCAAGCTACGTTACTCGACAAAAAATACAAAAGCTTTACCCGAAACGGTGCGTTGCTTTCTGATGATAAAAAGGAAGTTTTACGCGAAATCGACAAAACTTTAGCCAAACTCAAACTCACTTTTGGCGAAAATGTATTGGCCGAAACCAACAGCTACAAACTGCACATTTCCAACGAAGCCGATTTACAAGGCTTACCCGATGGTGCCAAAGAAATGGCGCGTTCTCTAGCCAAAGCTGACGATTTAGACGGTTGGCTATTTACCTTAGATTTCCCGAGTTATTTGCCGTTTGTAACCTATGTAGACAACCGCGAATTACGCAAAGAAATGGTCATAGCCGCCGGCAAAAAAGCCTTCCAGGAAAACGATTACGACAACCAAGAGAACGTGAAAAACATCGTGAAATTGCGTCACGAAAGAGCCCAATTATTGGGTTATGCCTCGCATGCACATTTTGTTCTAGAAGAACGCATGGCGCAATCGCCAGAAAAAGTACAATCGTTTTTAAATGATTTATTGGCCAAAGCCAAACCGGCTGCCGAAAAAGAGTTTGCTGAACTAACCGCATTTGCAAAGGAATCAGACGGATTAGATAGCCTTGAAAAATGGGACGGCACATATTACTCGGAGAAATTGAAGCAAAAATTATTTAGTTTAGACGACGAAATTTTAAAACCGTATTTCCAACTGGAAAACGTGTTGAACGGTGCGTTTACTGTGGCTGAAAAATTATTCGGTATTACGTTTAAAGAAGTATTTGACATTGATAAATACCACACCGACGTGCAAACTTTTGAAGTAGTAGACTTTGAAGGTCAACTGGTAGCCGTTTTTTATGCCGATTTCTTCCCGAGAAAAGGCAAACGCAACGGTGCTTGGATGACCTCATTCAAACCACAATATATTAAGAATGGTGTAAATGAAAGACCACATGTTTCGATAGTGTGTAATTTCACGCCACCAACGGAAACGAAACCTTCCCTCCTAACCTTTAACGAAGTGACGACTTTGTTCCATGAATTCGGACACGCGTTGCATGGCATGTTGGCCAATACGACTTATCCGAGTTTATCGGGCACCTCAGTATACTGGGATTTTGTGGAATTGCCGAGTCAGATTATGGAAAATTGGTGTTACGAACCGGAAGCCTTGGCGTTGTTTGCCAAACATTATGAAACCGGTGAAATCATTCCGCAACAATATGTCGACAAAATTAAAGAAAGTGCGAGCTTTTTAGAAGGTATGGCGACCTTACGCCAATTAAGTTTTGGGATTTTAGATATGGCATACCATGCCAAAGCACAAACCGTAGACAACGTGAAAGCGTTTGAAAAAGCGGCTATGGAAATCGCTTCTTTGTATCCTGATGTTGCAGAGAATTGTATGAGTGTTTCGTTTTCGCACATTTTCCAAGGCGGTTATTCTTCGGGTTATTACAGTTACAAATGGGCGGAAGTATTGGATGCGGATGCTTTTGCGTATTTCCAAGAGCGAGGCATTTTCGACAAGGAAGTTGCTGCCAAGTTCAAAGACAATGTACTTTCCAAAGGCGGTACCGAATTACCGATGGAACTCTACAAACGTTTCCGCGGACAAGAACCCAAACCGGAAGCTTTGTTGAAACGCGCGGGATTGATTTAGACCACTTAGATTATTAGACTGCTCAGAATATTAGAAACCGAAGTTTAGGCTTCGGTTTTTTTGTACACTATACCCGCGTTAGGGATGGGAGCAAGTACCGCGTACTGCGGACAGCCCGACCCCGATAGCCAAACATTCGGGTCAAAGCAGATTATACTTATCGGGGGAACGCCCTACTCCTAAAAACAAAAAAGCCACCTTTCGGTGGCTTTCTTTATGGTGTGAAATGACAATTACTTTTTCACCACTTTAATTATTCTGGCAGCATTAGCAGCTTGTACTTTTACAAAGTAAGTACCGGCGGCTAAGTTTGACATGTCTACTGTAGTGCTTAAAGCATTTACGTTTTTAGCAGTTACTTTTTGACCTACAATATTGAATACTTCGATAGCCGTGATGGTATCAGTATAATCTACAGTCAACAATGAGTTCACCGGATTAGGGTACAATTTTAAACCGGCTAAGTTGAAAGAATCGTTGCCCAAAGTAACAGTGACAGTTACTGCAAAGGCAGCACTGCGACAACCTGTTGCAGAAGTACTCACCACATAATATGTAGTACCACTTACCAATTGGGTGCCGGTAGCTAAAGGATTTAAATTATCGATGGCATCGTCCTCTGAGGCAAACCAAGTTAAATTATCTCCGGTAACCACTAATGAAGCGATAGTAGCTTCAGCAGGATCATTAACGTTGAAAATTTGGGTTGGATTTCCGGTTGGCGTTGCAGCGCTGTTCACAGCAACAGCAACGGTGGCTTCTCCAAAACATCCTGAGTTAGGGTTTGTACCTCTTACGGTGTAAGTGGTATTTGCTGTTGGCGCTACCGTTACTGATTCACCTGATAATGCACCTGGGTTCCATGACCATGTTAATCCGAAAGGAGCCGGAGCTAATTGACCTCCGAACACCACATTTAATCGCTGCGTAGAAGCTGTAGGAACTACAGTTCCGGCAGTCACCAAGTTTTGGAGTGAATTGGTAGCCAATGTTGTACTGGTAACAGCCGAAATAGTGGTATTAGCAGTAGTAGCTGTAAAGTAAGTAATTGCATTATTAGTACTATCGGCACCATTTTGTCTGATATCAACAATAATATTAGAAACACCATCCCAGTAATAAGGTGTAGCAAAAGTGATGGTATTTACTCCAACTTGATGGTTGTAAGTGGACGGACCATACACGGTAGTCAAACCTGTAGTTTGAAAAGCAGTCAATGCAGTATTTGAAGTTGTTCCGATACTGATTGAGAAATTAGTAACATTAGAGCCTGAACCTAAAGTGGTAATGTTATAAGCAATTGAAGTGATATTTCCGGCAGTTAATCCTAAAGCTTGTAATTCGGCTGCAGTGAAAACCGTTTGGTTCCAATATTGCGCCCAACGGTTACAAAATGCTGTAGGTTGCGTAGTTGCACTTGTTAATGTAGTGGCGTTTCCAACGGCTAATGTTCCTGTTACTGAAGCATTCAACGCTGTTGAACTTCCTTCACAAATAGTATTTTCTGTAGCTGTAGCGACAACAACCGGATTCTGATTGATATTTACTGTTACGTTGGCAGTAGTAGTACACAAAGCTCCTGATGTTTGAGAAGCAGTCAAAGTGTAGCTAGTTGTCGCGGAAGGATTGAAAACCCAACCATTAACAGCATCTCCCGTTACGTTTGTTGATGGAGACCAAGTAAAAGTATTGTAATCTGTACCACCGGTTGAAAGGGTAACCGGATTTGAAGATTGCCCTTGACAAACGGCAGCTGTATTGTTAGTACTTACTGTTAAGGCAGGTGGTGCTACTACTGAAGCTACAACTTCAGTTCTGGCAGAAGTACATCCTTGGTTGTATTTTAAATCATAGAAATAATAGTAAGTACCTGTGGTGGTTCCACCCCATTCTGAAGAGGTAACTGTTACTTTACCATCGGTTCCAACATAAGGGAAGGCTAAAGTTGAAGAGTCTCTGACTAAAGTAACTCCCGTGTAAGCTTTCACCAAGATTCTGTATCCTGTTCCGGCAGGAACTGTAAAATTAAGCGGAATAACATTTGGTGTTGTTGTACCTCCGGCAGCAATCGCTACATCTCCGGTGGCGTATAACTCCGTTAAAGCAGCATTGGTTACTTTAATGTTTACCGTACCGGCTGTAGTGGAGTATAAGGATACACTTTGTAAATTAACACTTTCCGTTGCATTGAAAACAATACCCCAATTTACTATGGAAGTTCCTGTTGCAGTGGCTGGAGGAGCCGATTTACCTGAAGATTGTGTAACTCCTGTTGAAGCTTGTGCCCAATAAGAGGTTGTAGTGTTAATGCTTGGCGTAGTAAAAGTACCTCCGGTTGCTAAAGTTAATCCACCGGTTTGAGTTGCATGCCAAGTTATAGTTCCTTCATTTGAAGTAGCTGATAAATTTACTGTTCCTTGTCCACATACAGAACCAGGAGTAGTTGCAGTAATTACCGGTGGATTACATAGTGTTTTGAAAGTTACCGGAACTGAAGTCCAATTGCTCAAACCATTAGCATCACAATTGGTTCTGATCCAAACGAAATAATCTGTACTTGGAGTCAATCCTGAAACTGTTGCAGTCACTATACCTTGTCCAACACTTCCTGATGGCGTTGTACCTGATGTTGGCGCTGTATTAGAAGTTGAATGATAATAATCGTAACCATTATTAGTTGAAACAGAAGCCGTCCAATTAAAAGTAGCACCTGTAGCTGTAACATTATTAATAGTTAAACCGGTTGGAGCCAAACAACTTGGTTGTGCAATTACTGTAAGTTTATAATCTTCTGCTTCTGTTCTTGTATTGGTGGAAGCACAAGCATCAGGAGCAATAGCATTGAAATCCACTCTGATTCTCAATCTGTAATCTCCCAGTGGCGTACCGTTTGGCACTACAAAACTTCCGACTTGATTGCCTCCGTATGCTGTAGTCACGAAAACTCTTTCCGTAGCATTATCAAATATCAAATCATTGTTCCAATCTACCCAAATACTGGTTCCAAGAGTTCCGCCAACAATATCAGAAGCAAAGTTGATGGTTCCTGTTGGATATTGACTCACAGCTGCTGTATCATAGTTATTTTGATAACCGGTTGGGGCATAACCAGAAGCTAGATTTGAAATATTAGTTGTTCCTCCCGAGGTAGAGAAATTATTAATATATGTTGCATTTGAAGTAGAAGAAGGGACGCAATATCCTGTTAAGAATGTAGCTGATGCCCAAGCACTATTGTCGCCCGAGCCACAAATAGCTCTTACGTAATATGTATAAGTTGTATTGGCTGTTAACCCGCTCACAGGCAAACTTAGTCCGCTGGTGGTTCCGCTAGTAACTAAACCGGTTGTACCACTACCAACAGTTCCTGAACTTCTTACTTCATACTCATAACCGCCATTAGGAGCTGATACAGATGCAGTCCAAGAAACAGTAGCACTATTAAGCGTGAGATTTCCGGCAGTCAATCCCGTTGGAGCAACACAAGATGGTGGTGTCCAAGTGTAAGTTAAACCGGCACTTGGGATAGTAGTCCCATTGTATGCCATAGTATTATTGTTTGCAATACCTGCAGTAGAGTTAATCCAATCACCACCACCGGCAGCGATAGTTCTGTTATTGTAAACTGTTGCCGAACCACCACCTAATCCAACTTGTGGATAGGTAGTACTTGGCGTAACTCTGTCCACACAAGTTCCATAAACAACTTTCACCTTACCGGTTGCTGTGTCCAAACGAATCTGAAAATTCAAATTTTCAGCAGAAGTAGCACCGCTGGTCGTATAGCGACATACGTTAGCCCACTGTACAACAAACTCATTGGCCACTTGTTGCCATCTTATTTCAGGAACGCCTGTACCTGCACTGGCTGATTTGGCATCAATATCAAGAGCAAAAGCAGCTACAGCATTACGTCCTGCAGAAATCGGAGTGGTTGTTGCTGTAGTACTACCGAACAAAACATATCCATTTACATTGACATATATAGTATTGTATGTCACACCTTGAAAAACAAAAGGACTCGGTAATGTAACTGTAGTTGACTCGCTGTCAAAAGCATCATAACCGGTCCAAAGCACAGTCCCTCCTGTTATAGGAGTATAAGAGCCCGCTGTTTGTGTAAACGTGTAATTGTTTACTTGAGCAAGAGATGTGTTTGCCAACAATAGAAAAATCGGCATCAACAAAACTGCATACCAGCGTTTAAAACCAACAGGATTGCCCTGTTCTGCCAGTAAAGTAATTTTTTTCATAATAATAATTTTTAGTTAACAAAGCTAAATTAGGGCGTTTTAAAGCCTTTCCAAGTCAATAAAATCAATTTAACTTTTAAGAATTATTTTCTATAACAAATTTACAATTTTTAAGACTTTTTAATCATAAAAACTGTTAAATAACCAACTCCTTCAATAATTATTTTATACTATAAAGTCAAACTATTAAATATGTTTCATTTTTTTTTGAAAGTTTAAAAACTTTTATCTAACTTTGTTTCATGGAATTCAAAGAAGCAAAAAATAAGTTCGTTCAAACTTGGGGTGCTTTAGGCTCGCAATGGGGCATCAACAAAACTATGGCACAGATTCACGCCTTGTTAATGGTGTCGCACGAACCCGTTTCCATGGAAGACATCATGGAAGAACTGCAAATTTCACGTGGTAATGCCAGCATGAACTTAAGAGCTTTAATGGATTGGGGCATTGTTTATAAAGAATATAAAACCGGAGAACGCAGAGAATACTTTACCGCTGAAAAAGACTTAGACGAATTGGCCGTAAAAATTTCTAAAGAGCGCAGTAAGCGTGAGATTAAACCTGCTTTGAAAGTATTAAAAGAAGTTTCCTCTATCGAAGCCGACGGAACTACTGAAGAAAAGCACTTTGTAGAACAAACCACCAAATTATATGACTTTGTACTGAAAGCCGATAACGTTTTGGATAAAATAACCGAATACAAAGATAATTGGCTGGCTCAAATTTTATTAAAATTTATGAAGTAAACCTTTTTTTTAATCAAAACTTTCATTTTTTTCTGAAAGTTTAAAATTTATAATAACTATGAATGCAATAAAACAATTTAATGCCTTTGCCGTAGGACTTCCTTTCGCCATAGCCTTTACTTATCCGTTATTTAAAGAAGGTGCCCTGATGTTAGCCCTACTTTCTACCATGTTGACCGGTTTTATTCAAGTCGTATTGGCTTTGTGTATGCTTTATGATGAGCCGAATGACAGAAAGCTTCAAGGCTACATAGCAGCTACAATCATATTTTTCACACTGTGGTACATCAATGCGCAAATCGAATATTATAATCCGCTAACCTTAACTCTGTTTGGGATTCCTGCTGCACTAGCTTTTTACTTGACTTATATCATTCACCAAAAAGCAAAACTATGAACCTCAACCTTATCGGATACGCTATTTATTTACTGATAACGATTGTAATTATTATCAAAGTAGGCCGAATTTGCTACCAAAATGGGAATGTATATGTGGCGCAACTCATTCCAGAGCACATGGGTTTATGCCATAAAATCAATCAAATACTCCTATTAGGGTATTATTTACTCAATATTGGGTACTGCGCCATGACACTAATTTCCTGGGAAAAGATTACCACGCTCAACCAACTCATTGAAGTCATCGCCTCCAAATCGGCCATCATCATCGGAACCATTGCCTTGATGCATTATCTAAACATTTACGCTCTCACCAAATACATTCAAAAATTAATTTAAATACATATTATTATGGAAACTACAAAAATCATAATCGGTTACGCTATCTATCTACCTGTGGCTTTGTTTTTAACTTACTATGTTTCTAAGACTTTGTTCAAAAACAGTAAAATTTACATGTTGGATATCTTTAAAGGAAGAGAAGAAATTGCCAATGCCACCAACAAACTCTTTGAAACGGGATTTTACCTGCTCAATCTTGGCTTTGCTTTGATGATTTTAGAGATGAATCTATACGAGGACAGTTACCAGCGATTGATTGAAGAACTCAGTTATAAAATTGGCGGATTCACCATTTATTTGGGTTTGATGCTTTTTTTGAACCTTTACTTTTTCTTTAGAGGCAAACGAAAAGCCCGAGAAGCACAAACAGAAGAACACTTAGCTTTCAAAGACTAACGCAAACTAAAAAAAGGAGCCGAAGATTGACTTCGGCTTTTTTATTGGAACAAAACCAGTAAAATCCACCACAAAATGGGAATACTCTCTGCCCAAAAAGCAGAATAATATTTCGAGCGATTCTCATGCGCAAAAAGCAGAAAAAGCAAAACGCTGCCTGCAATACCCGATTTCAGTATCAATGAAGGCCAATTGAAATCGGCGTACAAAAATTCCAATACAATAAATCCAACCAACAACAAAGCCCCCAAAGTTTTGGTTCGACCTACGCCTATTTGTTGCGGTACGGTTTTCAAATGCGGGTCATCGTATTGCAAATCGATGATTTCAAAAATCAAAACCAACACAAAAATTAAAATGTAACGCTGAACTGCTACTAAAAAAACTGCAATGGTCAATGGATAACCAGAATCAAATATCGGCAAAAATAAAGTCACGCCAACCCAGCACAAGGTTACTATATAAATCTTCACACCGGCCCAATTGCGCGCATTCTTTCGATTAGGAAAAAAAGGTAACGTATAAAGTAATGTCAGCAATAAAAAAACAAGAGCTACTATTTTGGTTTGAGAAGCCAATTGGAAAAAGTAAAACCCACAAGCCAAAAAAGATAGAAAGCTCAAAACAACTATCGCTTTTAATTGCTTCCGCAATTGTATTTTTCGGATTCGCGCCAAAGCATCATATTTCACAAAATTGTAGGCGACTATTGTTCCGAAAAAAGCAAAAAGAGCCGTGTTTTCGATAGTTGAAATTTGAAACAAAAATCCTGTAATTTTCACCAATGCATAAACCGACAACGCCACGTGTACGCTGCTGTTTAGGTAAAAATCCAAAAGTCGTTTTACAATTTGCATTCTTTAAAGATAAACAATGTGTTAATAAGAAGCTGTTTTGGTTAAAAAATTCTCAAAATATTAGACTTTGTTTAGCACAAAATTAGAACATTAATAATTACTTTTGTTGGCGTTATAAAACCTTAGTGTTTTGCAACCAACATACACAACTAAATACATTTAGAACCTTACAATTTAATGAAAACAGACGCATTTGCATTACGCCACATCGGTCCGCGTGAAAGCGACCTGAACCACATGTTCAAAACCATCGGAGTGGAAAACTTCGACCAATTAATCTACGAAACTATTCCAGACGATATTCGCTTGAAAAACGATTTAAATCTGGATGCTCCTATGACCGAATATGAATACTTGACTCACATTCAGGAGTTGGGCAGAAAAAATAAATTATTTAAATCATACATTGGTTTGGGATACCATCCGACTATAGTGCCCGCTGTAATCCAAAGAAATATTTTTGAAAACCCGGGTTGGTACACTGCTTATACACCTTACCAAGCCGAAATTGCACAAGGCCGATTAGAAGCGATTTTGAATTTCCAGACCATGGTAATGGAATTGACCGGCATGGAAATCGCCAACGCTTCCCTACTAGATGAAGGAACTGCTGCCGCCGAAGCGATGGCTCTACTTTATGATGTTCGCACTCGTGACCAAAAGAAAAACAATACTTGTAAATTTTTCGTTTCCGAAGAAATTTTACCGCAAACCTTATCTGTATTGCAAACGCGTTCTACGCCTATCGGTGTCGAACTGGTCGTAGGCAACCACGAAACCTTTGATTTTTCATCCGATTTCTTCGGAGCCATTCTACAATATCCGGGCAAGTTCGGACAAGTTAATGATTATGCTGCCTTTATTGCCAAGGCGAATGAAAACGAAATTAAAGTAGCCGTAGCTGCCGATATTTTATCGTTAGCCAAACTGACTTCTCCGGGAGAAATGGGCGCTTCAGTTGTTGTTGGAACCACACAACGTTTTGGTATTCCAATGGGCTTTGGCGGACCACATGCAGCCTACTTCGCCACTAAAGAGGAATACAAACGCTCTATGCCGGGCCGTATCATCGGAGTATCTATTGATGCCAACGGAAAACGCGCTTTGCGTATGGCATTGGGAACCCGTGAGCAACACATCAAACGTGAAAAAGCGACTTCTAACATCTGTACCGCTCAAGTTTTATTAGCGGTTATGGCCGGAATGTACGCGGTTTTTCACGGACCGAAAGGATTAAAATACATCGCTAATAAAGTACATGCATCCGCAGTAACTCTGGCCGATGCTTTGAATAAATTAGGCGTTTACCAAACCAATACGGCTTTCTTTGATACCATTTCAGTAAAAGCAGATGCGGTTAAAGTAAAAGCCATAGCCGAAAAACAAGAGGTTAACTTCTTTTACATCGACAACCAAACGATTTCAATTTCCTTAAACGAAACGACTTCGTTAAGCGATTTGAATCAAATCATAGCCATTTTTGCAGAAGCCACCGGCAAAGAAGCTTTTACGGTTTCAGGTTTAAGTTCACAAAATAATTTCCCTGCTTCACTCGAAAGAACCTCAACGTTTTTACAACACGAAGTATTCAACAACCATCATTCTGAATCACAGCTGATGCGTTACATCAAAAAATTAGAGCGCAAAGATTTGTCGTTAAACCACTCGATGATTTCCTTGGGTTCTTGTACAATGAAACTCAATGCGGCGGCTGAAATGTTGCCTTTGTCGATGCCAAACTGGAACAGCATTCACCCATTTGCGCCGGCAGATCAAACAGAAGGTTATCTTACCATGCTAAAAAAACTGGAGCAACAGCTGAATGTAGTAACCGGTTTTGCAGGCACCACTTTGCAACCGAATTCAGGAGCGCAAGGCGAATACGCCGGTTTGATGGCGATTCGTGCATACCATTTGTCACGCGGTGATGCTCACAGAAATGTGTGTTTGATTCCGTCCTCGGCACACGGCACCAATCCTGCTTCAGCAGCTATGGCCGGTATGCAGATTATCGTAACCAAAACCATGGAAAACGGTAACATCGATGTAGAAGATTTGAGAGCAAAAGCTATCGAGCATAAAGACAATCTCTCGGCCTTAATGGTGACTTATCCGTCAACTCACGGTGTATTTGAGAGTGCTATTTGCGAAATCACTAAAATTATTCACGATAATGGTGGTTTAGTCTACATGGATGGCGCTAACATGAACGCCCAAGTTGGTTTGACCAATCCGGCTACCATTGGTGCCGATGTTTGTCACTTAAACTTACACAAAACATTTGCTATTCCGCATGGCGGAGGCGGTCCTGGTGTTGGTCCGATTTGCGTTAACGAAAAATTGGTTCCTTTCTTACCAACCAATCCTATCGTAAAAGTTGGCGGTGAACAAGCCATTACAGCCATCTCATCCGCACCGTACGGTTCTGCTTTAGTGTGTTTGATTTCTTATGGCTACATCACCATGTTAGGCGCTGAAGGCTTGAAAAAATCGACTGAACACGCTATTTTAAATGCCAATTATATGAAAGCCCGTTTGGAAGCACATTACCCGGTTTTATATTCCGGAGAAATGGGACGCGCGGCACACGAAATGATTTTGGATTGTCGTGCCTTCAAACAAAACGGTATCGAAGTAACCGACATTGCAAAACGTTTGATGGATTACGGTTTCCACGCACCAACGGTTTCTTTCCCGGTAGCCGGCACTTTAATGATTGAGCCTACTGAATCAGAAGATTTAGCCGAATTGGATCGTTTTTGCGATGCCATGATTGCTATTCGTAAAGAAATTGCTGCTGCCTCAGCTGACGATAATAACAACGTATTGAAAAATGCACCGCACACTTTAGCCATGCTTACAGCAGATACTTGGAGTTATCCATACACTCGTGAGCAAGCTGCTTATCCTTTGGAGTACATCCACGAAAACAAATTCTGGCCAAGTGTTCGCCGAGTAGATGATGCTTACGGAGACAGAAACTTAGTTTGTTCTTGTGCGCCGATTGAAGCGTATATGTAATTTAAAAGTACGAAGTTAGAAGTACAAAATACAATGTAATACAAAAGGTTCCAAGTTTATTCTTTGGAACCTTTTGTTTTATTGCTAAACCCTTGAGAAGTTTTACTTTTGTATCAAATAAAAAACCATGAACGACATCAAAAACCAAGACGATTTATATTTATTAGTAGATGAATTCTACAAAAAGCTCTTATCCGATGAGGCTATCAGCTATATTTTTACTGATATAGTCAAGATAAAACTCGAAGAACATTTACCTATTTTGGTTACCTTTTGGTCTCAAGCGATTTTAGGCACCGGCGGTTATACCAAAAACTTAACGCAAATTCATTTGGATGTTAATGCCAAATCATACCTTTCACCGGAACTTTTTAAAATTTGGCTCAATCATTTTTACAATACAGTCGATGAAAACTTCGTCGGTCCAAAAGCAGAGCAAATCAAAACCCAAGCCTTAAGTATCGGAACAGTTATGCAAATTAAAATAAAAAACGAGAGGAACTAACCTCTCGTTTTTTGTTATTGTTTGATAATCTTTTTTACTATTGAACCCGAATCATTGGTTAGCTTGAGCACATAAATACCTGCTTGTAAATCTTGTATATTAATTAGATTACTATTTAGTTTATCCTTTCGTATCATTTGTCCCAAATGATTGTATAACTCATAACCGGTCAAACCTTCAACATTACTTACTTGTAAAAAATCATTTGCAGGATTAGGATAAACTGCTACGTTTTGAAGCGAATTTTCTGGAGAACTCAGTGTTGCATCTACCACACAAATATTAAAACTTGAAGTGGTTAACGGTGTCGAATATTCATTTACCACACGTACATAATACTCGTTACCAACCGTATAAGCACCATAAGTATATGTTTCGCCAGACCCATTTCCGTTGGCATTTCTGCAATACACCAGCGTTCCGTTACATCCTCCTTCATAAACTTGATAACCATTGCTAACATCTACAACAGTAGACAAGGAAATGGTCAAGGAAGCATTAGTTGCCGTAAACTTATACCAGACATCTTGTGATGGATTAGGCGAACACGGAAATATAGAACTCACACCATCTAAAGTTGAACCGCTTAAAGCTACCGTATTGGTGGTACAACTACTATTGGGCTGAATCGTGATAGCATTTGAACAATTATCATTTGCAGGCTGTGGATAGCTTTGCACACAAATCGTAAAAGTATTGATAGATGGGGTTGTAAATGCATTAAAAACTCTGACAAAATAGGTTGTCCCTATTTCAAAGTTATTGAACAGAACACTCTCACCGGAACTACTGGCATTGTTGGCATTTCTGCATAGGAATGACGGTCCGCTGCAATTACCGGTTAAAACTTCAAAGCCATTACTTATCCCCGAAGTTCCTGATAAATGAATCCCCATTGTTTTTTCAGTTGCTACAAAACTATACCAAACATCTTGAGATGCATCCGCAGCACATCCGGGGGCAGCAGTAGTTATTGTCGCACCGGAAAATGTTCCTTCAACTGCATTACATGCGGTTGAAGTATTCAAAACAATTGCATTGGTACAATTGTCATTGACCGGCGCCGGATAACTTTGCAAACAAATAGAAAAAGTATTGGAAGACGTTGCTATGAAAGCATTAAAAACACGAATATAATAAGTGGTTCCTATTTCATAGTTGTTATAAATTAGACTTTCTCCTGAACCCGTTGTATTGTTAACATTTCTGCAAATGATTATTGAACCGTCACAACTTCCGGTTCTAACTTCAAAACCGTTACTGATTCCGGCGGTTCCAAATAAAACTATACCCATCATTTTCTCAGTAGCAACAAAACTATACCAAACATCCTGAGAGGCATCCGTGGCACAACTCGGTTTAGGTGTTGCTATTGTTGCACCATTAAATGTGCCTTGAACCGTTGTACAAGATGAACCGGGAGTTAAGACTATAGCATTAGCGCATAAATCATTTTGAGCATAAATTACTGCTGCGTTAAACAAGGCTACTAGGAGAAAGTAAAGTTTTTTCATATTCATATTTTTTTCAAAAATAAAACAATCTAAATTATTTACAAAAACGAGAATAATTTATATTTTGTTAAAAAAAGACAGTAAAAAACAAACGAATTCGCAAAAATTAACAATTAATAAATAAAAGCGTTAAATGTTATTATTAAATCAATAATTTAGTAGAACTATTACTTTTACACATGAACATTAAAATATCCGGTTCCGGGAGTTATATCCCGACCGAAATAGTGACCAATAAGGATTTTACTAAACATGTCTTCCTTAATGATGACGGTACACCTTTCCCATTACCCAACGAAGTCATCACCGAAAAATTTTACGACATCACCGGCATTGAAGAACGCCGTTATGTCTCTGACGATTTATTAACTTCAGACATAGCTACTATCGCTGCCAAAAAAGCGATTGAAAACGCCGGTATAGATCCCGAAACTTTGGACTATATTATCTTTGCCCACAATTTCGGCAATGTTAAAAAAGGCGCGATTCAAACTGATATTTTGCCGAGTTTAGCTACCCGAGTTAAATTTGATTTGCGTGTCAAAAACCCTAAATGTGTTGCCTATGATATGCTTTTCGGTTGTCCGGGCTGGATAGAAGGTGTGATTCAGGCACAAGCTTTCATCAAAGCCGGTATGGCCAAAAAATGTTTGGTGATTGGAGCCGAAACTTTATCTCGTGTAGTAGACATGCACGACCGCGACAGTATGATTTACTCAGACGGCGCCGGCGCTACCATTATAGAAGCTACAGAAGAAGAAGAAGGCGGTATTTTAGCACACGCTTCTGCTACTTTTACGTATGACGAAGCCTATTATTTATTTTTCGGAAATTCTTTCAATAAAGAGCACGATCCCGATGTGCGTTACATCAAAATGCACGGGCGAAAAATTTACGAATTTGCTTTAAGTCAGGTTCCCAAAGCCATGAAAGAATGTGTTGACGCGAGTGGTATCGATATCAGTAACATCAAAAAAGTGCTCATACACCAAGCCAATGAAAAAATGGACGAAGCCATTATTCAACGCTTCTACAAACTTTATGGACAAAAAGCACCGGAAGGCATTATGCCAATGAGCATTCATAAACTAGGAAACTCAAGTGTAGCTACAGTCCCAACTTTGTACGATTTACTGGTAAAGGGCGAATTGGAAAATCATAAACTGGACAAAGGCGATGTCATTTTGTTTGCTTCCGTAGGTGCCGGAATGAATGTGAATGCGATTGTGTACAGAATGTAAAAAAGTTTATCCGTTCAAAGGTTTAAAAGTTTAATTTTGCCGAATACCTAACGACAATCTTTTTAACACGCTATGTACGAGAAGACCTATCCGAGCAAACGATTTAACCTTACTTTACAGTTTTTAAAAAAACACGTTAAAACCTCCGAAACCATTCTTGATTTGGGTGTTCCCAATCCGTTTTCCAAAATCATGGAAGACAATGGTTATACCGTTATCAATACCAAGGGCGAAGACGTAGACAACGACCAAAGTACTCTGCAAAAAGAAAACTACAAGGTATTTACTGCTTTCGAAATCTTTGAGCATTTGCTTAATCCTTATACAGTGTTACAAAACGTAAAAGCTGACAAAGTATTGATCTCAATTCCTTTGCGTTTGTGGTTTTCACCGGCATATCGTAGTAAGACCGATATGTGGGACAGGCATTACCACGAGTTTGAAGATTGGCAACTCGATTGGTTGTTGGAAAAAGCCGGCTACAAAATTGTTGACCGCCTAAAATTCACCCATCCGGTAAAAAAGTTAGGATTGCGTCCTTTGTTGCGTTGGATTACGCCTCGCTACTATTTGGTATATGCTGAAAGAGTAAAATAATGAACTACTATATTGTTATTCCGGCGCATAACGAGGAGGCCTTTATGGCACTGACGCTACAATCTTTGGCAGACCAAACGGTTTTGCCAAAGAAAGCTGTTATTGTGAATGACAATTCTACTGACAAAACCGGCGAAATTGTGCTGACTTTTGCCAAAAAACATCCTTGGATTTCATTGGTCAACGCTACTTCCGATGCGATTCATTTGCCCGGCAGCAAAGTTATTCTGGCCTTTCAAAAAGGATTAGAAACACTAGATGATCAATACGACATTATCGTCAAAGCCGATGCCGATTTGATTTTCCCTCCGAATTATTTCGAAACCATCATACATCATTTTCAATCCGATGCCAAAATCGGGATGGTTGGCGGTTTTGCTTACATTGAAAAAAACGGAGAATGGCTTTTGGAAAACTTAACCGACAAAGACCATATTCGCGGCGCCTTTAAAGCCTATCGAAAAGCAACTTTCCAACAAATCGGCGGATTAAAACCGGCTATGGGCTGGGACACTGTTGACGAGTTGCTGTGCAAATTTTACGATTGGAAAGTAGTAACCGATGCGTCTCTGAAAGTCAAACACCTCAAACCAACCGGTGCCAATTACAATAAAACAGCGCGTTACAAACAAGGCGAGGCTTTCTACACTTTGGGTTACGGCTTTTTCATCACAGCCATTGCTTCTTTAAAATTGGCGATACGAAAAGGCAAACCGCTACTTTTTGTAGATTACATCAAGGGGTTTTGGAAAGCGAAATCGGCTAAAAAACCTTTATTGGTCTCAGAAGCACAAGCGAAATTCATTCGAAATTACCGTTGGAAAAAGATGAAAGAGAAGTTGTTCTAAAAAAGCTAGGGATTCCTTCGGCAGTCGCTTCGCTCGTGTGTAGTGAAAATCCTTTTTAGAATAGCCCGGTAGCCCAATGCAAGAAAAAATTCAATCCTAAAAACATTGTAACGGATAGCCCGACCCGAAGGGACACGAGGCTGAAAGGCGACTGCAGAAGGAAACACCCAAAAACTTATAACTTATAACTGCTTCGCCGATTCAAAAAATAAAGAAATTTATTTTTCCTCGGGTCATAACTTCTGCTTATTTTTGACATTATTTTAGGCCTATGATGCTCATTCGGTATTTATCGCAAATTGGGAAATATTTCTTGATGTTGAAGGAAGTTTTCCGCAATCCCACAAAATGGTCGGCTATGCGACAGTTGATTTTTAAGGAGATTGATGATTTGATCATTGACTCACTTGGGATTGTTTGCTTTATTTCGTTTTTCGTTGGCGGCGTAGTGTCGATACAAACGGCTTTGAACTTGACCAATCCGTTGATTCCGAAATACCTCATCGGTTTTGCCACTAGACAATCGGTTATTTTGGAGTTTGCGCCCACTTTTATCTCGATTATTATGGCGGGAAAAATGGGCTCATTCATTACTTCGAGTATAGGAACCATGAGGGTTACCGAACAAATTGACGCCTTGGAAGTGATGGGTGTGAATTCGTTAAACTATTTAATTTTTCCAAAAATTATTGCCTTGCTACTCTACCCTTTTGTCATTGGAATTTCAATGTTTTTAGGTGTTTTTGGTGGTTGGATTGCCTCAGTTTACGGCGGGTTTGCCTCTAGTAATGATTTTATCACCGGAATACAACAAGAATTCATACCGTTTCACATTGCTTATGCTTTTATCAAAACTGTGGTTTTTGCGATGTTGCTCGCCACTATTCCGTCGTTTCACGGGTATTACATGAAAGGCGGCGCGTTGGAAGTAGGTAAAGCCAGTACGGTTTCGTTTGTATGGACGTCGGTGACAATCATTTTATCGAATTATATTTTAACACAATTACTGCTAACCTGATGATAGAAGTTAAAAATGTAGAAAAGTCTTTCGGAGACAGCAAGGTGTTAAAAGGAATTTCAACTGTTTTTGACGCCGGAAAGACCAATTTAATTATCGGACAGAGTGGTTCGGGAAAAACGGTTTTACTGAAAAGTTTGCTCGGCATACACTCGCCCGACAAAGGCACAATTTCCTTTGACGGTCGCATCTATTCGGAGTTAACACCGGATGAAAAAAGAGCGTTGCGAACCGAGATTGGGATGGTATTCCAAGGCAGTGCACTTTTCGACAGTATGACGGTGGAAGAAAATGTAGGCTTTCCGTTGAAAATGTTTACCAATAAAACCGATGCCGAAATTAAAGACCGCGTGAATTTTGTCATCAACCGCGTGAACCTCATCAATGCCAATCATAAAAAGCCTTCCGAAATTTCGGGTGGTATGCAAAAAAGGGTGGCGATAGCCAGAGCCATTGTGAACAATCCGAAATATCTTTTTTGTGATGAACCCAATTCAGGTTTAGATCCGAAAACGGCTATCGTAATCGATAATTTGATTCATGAAATCACGGTAGAATACAATATTACGACGGTAGTCAATACGCACGACATGAACTCGGTAATGGAAATTGGCGACAAAATTATCTTCCTCAAAGAAGGTGTTTTGGCTTGGGAAGGCACCAAAAAAGACATTTTTAAAACGGATAATGAAGCGATAACCGATTTTGTGTATTCGTCTAATCTGTTCAAAAAAATCAGAAAAGCGCAGAATAAAGAAGAGTAATTATTCGTGCATCAAATACACCCAACCCGATTTCACTTCGCCGGTATCCATAGTAGCTAAATAATAATAGGTAGCACTTGGCAGAATGTGTCCGTATTTGTCTTGTCCTTTCCATTGGTTGACGTAATTCCCCATTTCATACACCAACATCCCGTAACGGTTAAAAATCTTTAGCCTTTCTACCCCAAAACCGGTTAAATCTAAAGAATCGTTATCGCCGTCATTGTTGGCCGACACTCCTTTCGGAATCGAACAAATGGTTCGAATTACATTTATAGAATCGGTAACACTACACCCATTTTGATCCGTAATAGTTAAATCGTAGTTCCCGGTAGCCGCTTTGGTTATCACAATCGGATTTTGCGAACTACTGAAACCATCCGGTCCGCTCCAATTGAAATCTACATTTGAAGTGGTAGTGGCCGTAATCACATATTCGTCATTGATACAATCCTGACTCAGACTAACAACAGGTAAAGCATTTACGATGATTTCCACACTATCTGATGGTGATTGACAACCATCCAATACCGTATAAACAGTATAAGCTCCACTATCATTAAGCGATAACGGATTCAACGTTGGATTTTGTTGTTGGGAAGCAAACCCGTTTGGTCCGCTCCATACATAGGTAGCATTAGGTACTATTGAAGCGTATAAGTTCAAACTTTGGGTGTCGCAAATCACCGCATCTGAAGAAGCCACAGGTTGTTGCGGAATTTCTTTTAGAGTAATGTTCACTATGGCTTCATCCGAAGTATTGCAATTGCCTTCTACTCGATATTTAAACTGGTAAGTTCCGAAAGATACAGCTGCTGAATTCCAAAGATTGTTAGTCAAAGTTCCGCTTGAAGTCAGTTCCGACCAAGTGCCGTTGGCATCGTAACTACCTTGTAAGAGTGCAAACAAATTGACTTCACCTTGACGACCGCAATATGAAACTGTATTGTTATCACCTGCATTAGGTTGGGTATTCGAAATATTAATGGTATAACTCAACACTTGATTCAAACAGGAAGATTGATTGTTTGAATAAGAGATACTCACATAATAAGTTCCGTTATTAGCCGGCACGTTAAAAGGCAAAAAGTCAAGGGAATTTGTTGTACTCAATATGTTGGCTGTGTCGTTTCCTTTCCACCATTGGTATTGGAAAAAAGAAAAATCAGGGACAGATAATGTCAGATTTTCGCCGTTACACAAAATTGCATCAGCAGTAATCACCAACGGATTCGGATTGACAATTTCAAAAGCACTATTTAATAAATTCCCACAGGCATCTTCTACTTGAAAGTTATACGTAGCGGCTTCTAAAGCTGAAAACATATTGGAGTTACCGTTATCAACAGCAAAGGGCTGACCGTTTTTAGTGGTAATTCGGTATTGCAACGGATTTAACCCTTCTGCCAGGACAATTACCTCAAAAGTGCTACCGCAGGAAACAGCATAAACATCAGTAATCTTTGGCAAGCCATTGAACTCAAACTCTTCCAGGGTTTCATAACACCTAAACGTTAATTGATCTTCAAAAAGATTAAAAACCTTCAGCACTCGGAAACTTCCCAATGTGGCAAAATTATAATTGATAGCGTTATTAATCAATGGGAAAGAGTTCATGTTGTTTGGCGGAAAACCTTCATTATAGCCAATATTAGTTATAGGATGTCCCCAACTGTTAGTACTAGGATTCCATTTTTGCAGCCAATAAGATGTTTGCCCTAAATTATTTGAACTATGTGCTAACGACAAATCAAATGATCCGCAATTCGGATTGATAGCAATATTGGTCACCGGTTGGTATCCTTGTATAGTTACCGGCACAGTAAACGGAATACCGCAAACTATAGCCTCAAAAGTATAATCTCCGGCAGGGAGCATTCCTAAAAAGAAAGAAGTTCCGTTTTGATTAATTCCGTCCGATACGTTAAAAGGCAACGATTGCGGATAGGATGCTGGTGCCGTAAGCATAGTGACCGAAGATAATTCAGCCGTAAAATAAACAGCACCATATCCAGGCAAACAACCGACTCCAATTATAGGTGACGGCGGTCCCGGAGCCGGAACAATATTGATTATGATTTCAACTGGAACTGTGCCACCACATAATTCAATAGCATTAAAAACATAAGTCCCCACAGGCAACACCAAACCAATATAATTTGCTGAATTGATTTGGGAAGTATAATCAAACGGAAGTCCTAAAGTATAAGTTGCTGGAGCCGATATCAGAAGTAGTTCCTGTATATTATAAATCAAGACCGAACCGGAAACACAACCAACGTTGTAAACCAAATGGAACGGGGGATTTTCTGAAAAAGAAACCTCTATGACCAACGTAAAGGATTCATCACACTGATTTATAGCTTTAAAGGTATAAATTCCGGCAATCAAACCTGTTACTGAGACAGAGTTGTCGGCTATTTGGGGTGTGAAATTGTACGGTATGGGCAAATTGAAACCCGATGGCCCAGACAAAAGATTCAATTCGACTACATTGTAAAAAACCGCCATTTTATGAGTACAATCGATTGGCGCTAATGCGTAATACGAATCTTTATTCAAATTAGAGACTAGCCCATTGAGTGTATAAGTAGTACCACATCGATCGACTATGGTAAAGGTGTAATTGTAATCCTGCTCATAAAAAGGAATGTTTTGTGTAAATGACAAACCGGATGGCACAGTTTGCGTATAAACTAAATTTGAACCACTTGGTGGAGTAACCGTAGTGGTAACTGTTAGCGGATAAGCAATTACACCATTGGGGTCCAAAGTTTCAAATAAGGCTGAAACAGCAACGCTATCGCAATCGTCTAATTGTGGGGGCAACATTTCAAATACTATAGCCGTATTGGCTTTTTCAATGGTAAATGTCTGGACAACAGCATCATCACAATTGTCTCGAACCCGAACTTGGTATGTTCCTTGGGTTAGGTTGTTAAACGTATTGGAAGTTTGTATCGGTCTGATAATAGGTCCGGAAAAAATCTCATAACTAACCGCAGTTCCTGTAAGCGCAGTAACAATGATAGAACCGTCAAAACTGCACACTTCATCATTTCCTATAATTAAATAGGTTAAGGTATCTACTTCGTCATCAATCGTAACCTCTTGTTGTTGTGTACCACTTTGACTGCCTAAAGATTGCGTAGCCACAACACTATAAGTGCCGGCAATTAATCCGGTTAAGGAGTTTGCCGATTGCACGGAAATAGGCGTAGTCACATCCGGCAAGCGATAAACGGAATACAACATGGTTGCGCCTGCTGTGGTATTAGCAACTGAAAAATGCAACTCACCATTGGCGGTACAAGTTTCATCCACTTTTGTGACTGTAAGAGTAAAATTTGACAATTGTCCAAAACTCAATTGAGTCAAAAAAAGCAAGATTACTCCAATTTGCCAACGCATATCTTTCATAGTAGTATAATTTTTAATCTTGAAAGATACGATAAATCCTATTTGGATGCGTAAATTCTTAGAATTTGACACAAAAAAAAGAGCAAATGCTCTTTTTTAATTATAATTTGTCGGCCATAGCGGTAATCCGCTTGATGTCTTGTTCTTTGCTTTTCGGGTAAATCATCAGCACACTATCGTTATCCACAATGATGTAATCGTCTAAACCATCTATGATTACCAATTTTTGAGCATTCGAACGAATGATGTTGTTGGAGGCATTTTCTAAAATCACCGTAGCATTAACTATAGCATTGTTTTGATGGTCTTTATCGAGTTTTTCATGCAATGAACCCCAAGTTCCCAAATCGTTCCAATCGAAAGTTGCCGGTAGTACATAAACGTTATCTGCTTTTTCCATCACGGCATAATCAATTGAGATGTTTTCTGCTTGGGCGTAGTAATCCAAAATGAATTGCCTTTCTTGCGAAGTATTGTAACTGTCTAATCCTTTTTGAAATAAAGCATTCATTTGGGGTTGAAACTTTTCAAAAGCTACCGTAACCGATTGCGCGCTCCAAATAAAAATACCGCCATTCCACAAAAAATTTCCTGCTTCCAAAAACAACTTGGCGGTTTCATAATCGGGTTTTTCTCGGAACTGTTTAACTTTTTTAATTGGATTAGTATCAACTCTGTCAAATTCGATATAGCCAAATCCGGTGTTGGGAAAAGTCGGCTGAATTCCTAAAGTCATCAGTGCATTTTTCTCCTGACAAAAGTCAAAACATTGTTGCAAGTCGCGGGTGAAAGCTGCCTCATCTTCTATCCAGTGATCGCTGGGTGCTACTACCATTAGAGCATTAGGATTTTGCTTTTTAATTTTTAACGAAGCATATAAAATACAAGGCGCTGTATTGCGCATCGCTGGCTCCAGCAAAACTTGCTCAGGTTTCACCATAGGCAATTGTTGCAATACCAAATCGTTATATCTTTCGTTGGTAAGAATGAGTATATTTTCTGTTGGAATCAACTTTGATAAACGGGCAAATGTTTTCTGAATCAAGGTTTCTCCCGAGCCTAACATGTCGTGGAATTGCTTCGGAAAATCGGTAGTACTTACCGGCCAAAATCGGGAACCGACACCGCCGGCCATGAGTATTGCGTAATAATTGTTGTTCATTTTTTTTTGGGAGTAACTGAGTTGCTAAGATACTAAGTTGCTGAGTTTTTTTTGCAAATTTATACCGGAATTATTTCCACCTCAGCGTTGGCGTTAAACAAATACAAGCGTCCTGTTTTAATTTCGAGGCATTCGTAGCGCTTTACTCGCAAGCCTTTCTTTTGAAAAATTCTGCCGTTTTTAATGCGGAATAAACTGCCGCTTGGGACTTCGTGCACAAAGTGAATATCGGGTTTGCGCTCGTCAAACTGTTTCAAGGCGAAAGCCAATCGCGCATCGGTATCGCTACTTGCTGTGGGATTTCGGAAATGATTGGCCACCAATGGCAACACCGAATGCGGAAAAATCTCGGGGCGAATAAACGGCACCATCAACCGCTGAAACGTATGCTTCCACTCGTTGCCATGTGGTTTTATCAAACGACCGAATTTTTCATAAGCCACCAAATGGGCAATTTCATGAATTAAAGTGATGAGGAATCGGTATTTGTTCAAATTAGCATTCACAGTAATCTCATGCTTTCCACCTACCGCTCTACGATAATCTCCGTGGCGTGTTTGGCGCTCGTTGACTATCTTCAAATGCACATTGTTGCTCTTGATTAATTCAAAGCAAGGCAGTACGGCGTGTTCGGGAAGGTATTTTTGAAGGACTTCGCTCAATGGATGATGGTTGCGGGTTACGAGTTTCGGTTTTTAAGGTGTAGACGAACTTACTTGAATTAATTTTCCATTGTGGTATTTGTTGCCGGTTAAAGCAAAATGGGCAATATAATCAGCCATTGCTGCGGCGGAAATTGGGGCTTCATAACCCGGAAAGGCTTCTTGCAACATCTCGGTATTTACAGCTCCGAGCGCCAACACATTGAAGGCAATACCTTGCTCTTTATATTCTTCAGCCAACAGTTCAGACAGCGTAATCACAGCACCTTTACTGGAACTGTACGCCGCCAAACCGGCAAACTTCATGGTTCCTTGAACGCCGCCCATCGAACTGATGGTTACCACATGACTGCCTTCTTGAAGGTATGGCAAACAGACACGAGTCAGATTGGCTACCCCAAAAACATTCACTCGGTAAACGCTTTCAAAATCTTCTTGGAAGGTTTGCGAAAACGGTCGGTTCAACAAACTACCGGCGTTGTGTATGATAACATCCACTTTTTTCCAAGCATGGGTAAGAAACTTGTCGACCTCAATTAACTCTTCTTCTTTCCCTAAATCTACCGACAAACAAGTAATGTTTTCATTTTCGATTAGTGCTTGCGGTGTTTTACGGGAAATCGCTAACACTTGGTGTCCGGCTTTAGCCAATTGTAAAGCCAATTCGTAGCCAATACCACGCGAGGTTCCGGTAATAATGATATTTTTTTTCATAGCGTTCTTTTGTAGGGTAAATATAGTAAAACCTGAAAAGCTTACAAAAAGAAAAACCTTCCCGTAAAGGAAGGCTTTTGTATTGATTTTTGAAGATGGATTTACGAAACCAATCCTCTTGAAATTACAATTCTTTGGATTTCGGAAGTTCCTTCGTAAATCTGTGTGATTTTCGAATCGCGCATCATTCTCTCTACATGGTATTCGGCTACATAACCGTTTCCACCGTGAATTTGAACGGCTTCATTAGCCACTTCTAAAGCAATTTCAGAAGCGTACAATTTGGCCATAGCGCCAGAGTGAGCAATGTCTTTTCCTTCGTCTTTCTCACAAGCTGCTTTCATGATTAACAATTTAGCTGCAGTGATTTTAACATACATATCGGCCAATTTGAAAGCAATGGCTTGGTGCTTGAAGATTTCTTTACCAAAAGCTTTTCTTTCGTTAGCGTATTTTAAGGCCAATTCGTAAGCACCGGTAGCGATACCTAAGGCTTGAGAAGCAATTCCGATACGACCGCCGTTCAAAACATTCATGGCAAAATTAAAACCGAAACCATCGGCTCCGATACGATTTTCCTTTGGTACTTTTACATCAGTAAACATTAACGAATGCGTGTCACTGCCGCGGATTCCCATTTTCTTTTCTTTAGGTCCGATTTCAAAACCTTCCCAACCTCTTTCTACGATGAAAGCGTTGATTCCTTTATGTCCTTTTTCGACATCAGTTTGTGCCATTACTAAATATGTAGAAGCAGTTCCTCCATTGGTAATCCAGTTTTTGGTACCGTTCAGCAAATAGTAATCGCCCATATCTTTGGCAGTCGTTTTTTGAGAAGAAGCGTCACTTCCGGCTTCCGGCTCAGAAAGACAGAACGCACCGATTACTTCTCCTTTGGCCAACGGCACTAAGTATTTCATTTTTTGTTCTTCCGAACAATATTTTTCCATTCCGGCACATACTAAAGAGTTGTTCACCGACATAATTACCGCTGCCGAAGCATCTACTTTGGCAATTTCTGTCATGGCTAAAACATAAGAAACGCTGTCCAAACCGGCACCGCCATATTTCGGATCTACCATCATTCCCATAAATCCTAACTCTCCCATCATCTTCACTTGTTCTGTTGGAAACTTGGAATGTTCGTCTCTTTCTATTACCCCCGGCAACAATTCGGCTTGGGCAAAATCGCGAGCCGCTTGTTGAATCATTAACTGTTCTTCGGTTAAATTAAAATCCATATACTGTAACGGTTATTGTTTGTTGTTTCTTTACTTTTGGTGCGCAAAAATAGGATTTAAAAGTTAGAATTTCAAACGTTTTCGTAATTTTAGCCAATGTTGAAAGAAAGTTATAAAGTTATAGGCGTCATGTCGGGTACTTCGCTAGATGGCGTCGATTTGGCGCACATCCATTTCACGGTAAATCACCAAAAATGGAGCTACAAAATTTTAGAAAGTGAAACCGTCCCGTACACCGAAGATTGGTTAAACAAATTGCGAACTGCAGTTGATTTTTCTCAGAAAGAATTAAAACAACTGAACCGCGATTATACTTCACTTTTGGGACATACCATTAAAGACTTTATCAGCCGCAATAAAATCAATAAGCTTGATGCCGTTTGCAGTCACGGACACACGATTTTGCACCAACCGCAAAATGGCTTGACATTGCAAATCGGCAACTTAAAAGAAATTGCTGAAATAGTTAATCAAACAGTAGTTTGTGACTTTCGGGTGCAAGATGTAAAACTCGGTGGACAAGGCGCTCCTTTGGTGCCGATTGGTGATCGAATTTTATTTGCTGATTATGATTACTGCCTGAATTTAGGCGGATTTTCCAACATTTCATTTGAACAAGACGGAAAACGTATAGCATTTGACATTTCACCGGTGAATACCGTATTGAATTTTTATGCGAATCAACTCGGCTTACCGTATGACGACAAAGGCGAAATAGCCCGCAGCGGCGAAACCGATATTGCGCTTTTGGAAGAATTAGACAACTTGTCGTATTACCAAAAACCGTATCCGAAATCATTAGGCTTTGAATTTGTCAAAACCATCGTCCTGCCTTTGATAAAGAGTTACGATCTTACCGTAGAAGACAAAATGCACACCTTTATCAAGCACATTGCCAAACAAACAGCTTACGCTTTGCCGGAAAGAAAAGGCAAAATGCTCGTTACCGGTGGCGGTGCTTACAATACTTTTTTATTGGAATGCATGCAAAACTATTTGACTGACATGACCATCATTGTGCCTGATACCAAAACCTTAGAATACAAAGAAGCTCTTATTTTTGGCTTACTTGGTGTTTTGAAATTGCGCAAAGAAGTTAATGTTTTGAGCAGTGTTACGGGCGCTAACAAGGACCATTCCTCCGGCAAAATATACCGACCCTAACAAATATAAGCATAAAAGTTACCCTGATATTTAATGTGTTTTATAAACAGATTTACCAACTTCCAGCTTACAACTCCTAACTCATAATTACTATATTTGCACCACAAACTAAAATTCTAACTAAAACACGGTCTGAAACAAACACTGACCAAACTAAACTCATGAAAGATTTACTTAAAAAATTCGAAAACAAACAACCTGAAATAGTATTCCATTGGAAAGATAACGAAACCGATGCTGAAGGATGGACTGTGATTAACTCCTTGCGCGGTGGTGCTGCCGGAGGCGGAACTCGTATGCGTAAAGGATTAGACATGAACGAAGTATTGTCGTTGGCCAAAACTATGGAAGTGAAATTCTCAGTGTCAGGTCCGGCGATTGGCGGTGCAAAATCTGGAATTAATTTCGACCCGAATGATTCGCGTAAAAAAGGGGTTTTGCAACGTTGGTATAAAGCGGTTTCTCCGTTATTGAAAAGCTACTACGGAACCGGCGGTGATTTGAATGTAGACGAAATCCACGAAGTAATTCCGATGACCGAAGAATGTGGTGTTTGGCATCCGCAGGAAGGTGTTTTTAACGGCCACTTCAAACCTACCGAAGCCGATAAAATCAACCGAATCGGGCAATTGCGTCAAGGCGTAATTAAAGTAATCGAAAACCCGAAATTCTCTCCTGATGTTTTGCGTAAATATACTGTAGCCGATATGATTACCGGTTATGGTGTAGCCGAAGCCGTACGTCATTATTACGACATATATGGCGGCGATGTGAAAGGCAAAAAAGCCATCGTACAAGGTTTCGGAAACGTAGGTTCGGCAGCGGCTTTTTATTTGGCCGATATGGGTGCTAAAGTGGTGGGTATCATTGACCGCGACGGAGGTGTGATTAAAGAAGAAGGCTTTTCGTTTGAAGAAATCAAAAGGTTGTTCTTGAACAAAGACGGCAACAAATTGGTAGCACAAAATATGATTCCGTTTGCAGAAATCAACGAAAGTATTTGGAAATTAGGCGCACAAATCTTTACCCCTTGCGCGGCTTCCCGATTGGTAACCAAAGACCAAGTTGACACCATGATTGCCTCCGGATTGGAAGTGATTTCTTGTGGGGCGAATGTACCTTTTGCCGATAAAGAAATTTTCTTTGGCCCGATCATGGAAGAAACTGATAGTAAAGTAAGTTTAATTCCGGATTTCATTTCCAACTGTGGTATGGCGCGTGTTTTTGCCTACTTCATGGAGAAAAAAGTACAAATGACAGACGAAGCTATTTTCTACGACATATCAGAAACCATTAAAAAAGCCCTGGAAAAAGCACACGATTTGAATTCGGATAAAAAGCATATTAGCGCTACGGCTTTTGAAATTGCTTTGAAACAGTTGGTTTAATATTTCATTAACTGTACGGATTACACAATATTTAGTACCTTTAAGCGTTATAAAGTAAACTAACACCGGATAAAATGAGTTTCGAAATATCAGATAACGATAAAAAATCCTTAGCCATCACTACGTTAGTGTATGCTGTTTTGCTGTTGTTGTTATTCTTATTGCGCTTTTGGCCTCCGGCTGACATGAAAATCATGGGCGGCGGTGGCGGTGGCGGCATCGAAATGAACTTTGGCGACAGCGATTTCGGTATGGGCGACAATTACAAAAGCGAAGTACTGAATGTAAAAGACCAAACTAAAGTTACCCCAACAGCAGCCTCGCCTGAAGATGATGTGATTGCCGATGAAAGCGACGATAACGAAACCAACGTAGCCATTCCGAAAAAGGATATCAAAAAAACGCCTTCACCGGTTGAGCCGAAAAAAGACATCAAACCTACGCCTGAAAAACCGAAAGTTTCTAAAAATGCGAATGACGCTTTGTCGAGTTTGTTAGGCAACAAAGGCGGCGACGGTAACGATTCCAAAAGCGGCAATAAAGGCAATGCCGGCGGAAACTTAAACTCCAGCGGTTATTATGGTAACGGCAGCGGAACAGGTTCGGGTGGCGGAAACGGGAGTGGCAACGGAACCGGAAATGGTTCGGGTAGCGGCTCCGGTAGTGGTAGCGGAAGCGGTGGTGGAAATGGTAGCGGTTCAGGTTATTCATTAGGTAACAGAAAAGCCTTAAGTAAACCACAGCCGGATTACACTTGCCAAGAACAAGGTCGAGTAGCCGTTCAGGTAACGGTTGACCGAAACGGCAACACGATTAGTGTGATTGCCGGTGTACAAGGAACGACCAATACTGCTAAATGTTTGCTTGACCAAGCGCGCATAGCCGCTCAAAACACCAAATGGCAAGCTGACGGTAATGCTCCGGAAAAACAAGTTGGAAAAATCATCTATACATTTAGTCTGAATTAAAGATAAAACGTGAACTATAGCCCTGATAGCAGTGGCATCCTTTTAAAAAAAATCTCCACCCGAAAAGGTGGAGATTTTTTTTAAAAGATAGAACGGATAGCAGGACAACTGTGGTAAGAAAGGTAATGGTCCTGCTCCTTATTCTTAGACTATTTCGGACTCGTAGCGATGACGAATTTCAATTTGTTTCTCACGCCAATTTGCAGCACGTCTACTAAATCTTGTACTTGCAAGTTGAACGGAATTCTAATCACAACCGTTTGTTGCTTAGAAGGGTCGATTTTAGACAACAAGGTGGTTTCCAATTGCTCGAAAGCGACTTGTTCTTTGTCGATAAAAAACTCTTTCTGTTCGGTAACAGAGAGCGTAATTAATTGCTTGTTGGTTTTTTCGTTGGTTTGCGACTTAGGCAAGGTCATTCGAATCACATTGGGATTGGCCAAGGTGGAAATGATGAGGAAAAACAACAACAAGAAAAACATAATGTCGCTCAAGGACGAGGTGGCGACTTCTGCGTGAAATCGTTTATTTCGCTTTATGGCCATTTGGTCTTTGGATTATGTTGACAAATTCTAATACTTGTTTTTGGATAGACAACGCAAAGCTATCGATGCGGCCGTTGAATAAGTGGTACGCGGCATAAGCGATAATTCCAACAATCAATCCGGCACCACTACTGATCATTTTTTCGTATAAACCTCCGGAAATGTTTCCGATACTGATGTCTTCGGTTACTGAAATACTATAGAAGATTTTGATTACCCCGGAAATGGTTCCGATAAATCCTAACGTTGGCGCGATACCGGCGATTAATCCGAGTTGTCCTAAGCGTTTTTCCATATAACCGATTTCGATGTTGGCGGCGCGTTCCATATTGGATTCTATTTCGTTGATGTGGCGACCGATGGTAAGCACACCTTCTTTAATCACATTACCTTGCGCATTGCCGCTTCTTTCGGCTGCGTTTACAGCCAATTCGATGTTGGCATTATTCAAATGATTGCGAATATCGGCCATCAAATGATTGTCGATTTTAGCTGCTTTTTGAATATACATATAGCGTTCAAAAATGAGATACAAAGTGTAAAAAAGTAAAATGGCAATAGGGATTAAAAAAAGACCACCTTTGAAAAGGAACTCTAAGACAGAAACTTCATTAGTTAAAGCGGGATTTGCAGTGTCTACGGTTGGAATATTCTGAGCTAAACTGTCCACTTGCAACTGTAAAAATGTACTGATCATATTTGTTTAATTTTGGGCTGTTAATTCTGAAAATAGTTTCAAATTTGTATTGACCGTATCGGCATCACAATATACAACGAAAAAAAAATTAAAAAAGTATATCAAAAAAATATTTTCCCGAAATTATGAACTATCAGGAAACCTTGGAATGGATGTTTAACAAACTGCCGATGTATCAAACGCAAGGTGCTACGGCATATCGAAAAGACATCACCAATACGGTGCTGCTGGCGGAGCATTTAGGGCATCCCGAAAAACAGCTGCAATACATACACGTAGCCGGAACCAACGGCAAAGGCTCTACTTCTCACCTATTGGCTTCGGTATTGATGGAAGCGGGATATAAAGTTGGGCTTTACACTTCACCACACTTAAAAGATTACAGAGAGCGAATTACCATTAACGGCGAACCGATTTCGGAAGCTTATGTTGTAGAATTCATCACCAAAAATAAACCCTTTTTTGAAACGCATAACTTGAGTTTTTTCGAGATGAGTGTAGGTTTGGCCTTTGACTATTTTGTTAAAGAGAAAATCGACATAGCGGTTATTGAAGTCGGCATGGGCGGTCGCTTGGACTCCACCAATATTATTACACCTCTGATTTCCGTTATTACAAACATTGGATTAGACCATACACAATTTTTGGGTGACACCTTTGAAGCCATTGCTTTTGAAAAGGCCGGGATTATCAAAAACAACATTCCTGTGGTAATTGGCGAATACTTACCGGAGACCAAACCTGTATTTACAGCTAAAGCGCAAGAGACAAATTCCGAGCTATACTTTGCCTCCGATTTAGTACAAGAAGACTATCCTTGCGGCTTGTTGGGCGACTATCAGTTTTACAACAAAAAGACTGTTATCCAAACTTTGCGGGTTTTACAGGAAAAGCATTTATTGCAAGTTTCAGAAGACGCCATTAAAAACGGTTTCCTGAAGGTGATTGACAACACGCATTTGCAGGGGCGTTGGCAGCAATTGGGCACTAATCCGAAAATTATTTGTGATACAGCTCACAATGCACACGGTTTAAAAGTGGTAATGAAACAGCTAGAAAAAGAAAAATACAATCATTTACATTTGGTTTTAGGCGTGGTAAACGACAAAAAACTGGATGATATTTTGATTTTATTGCCAAAAAATGCAAAATATTACTTTTGCCAACCGAATATTTCGCGCGGCTTAGAGGCGTCTGTTTTACAAGAAAAAGCGGCAGCATTCGGACTTAAAGGCGCAATATACAATTCTGTTTCAGAAGCTTACGAACACAGTAGAAAAATGGCCGGTGTTGATGATTTGATTTATATAGGCGGCAGCAATTTTGTGGTTGCAGAAATTTTGTAATTTTTTTTCATTTTAATTTGCAGAATCAAAAAACTGCCCTATATTTGCACCGCAATCAAGCACAAAACGGGCGATTAGCTCAGCTGGTTCAGAGCATCTCGTTTACACCGAGAGGGTCGGGGGTTCGAATCCCTCATCGCCCACTACCGTTTTAAAATTCCACTTACATAGTGGAATTTTTTTTTGCCCATATCTAAAGCGACTTCTACACATAAAAAAAACCACTCCGAAGAGTGGTTTAATATTATATAAATTCGAGTGTTCTTTCGAGTGCCATACCTCGCGATCCTTTAACCAAAATAGTTTTGTTTTGCCATTCAAAAGTAGACAATGCATTTGCGAAATCATCGAAAGTTTTATAGAAGAAAAAATGAGCTTTCGGGAGTTGATTGGCGTAAAAATCTTTTCCCACGAAATAACAGTTCATGGATTCGTTTGTACTTAAAAAATCGACTATACTTTTGTGTTCTGCCTTGCTCTCTTGGCCAAGCTCATACATGTCGCCTATGACAATTATTTTATTAGGCTTATCCAATTGTATAAAATTCTCCAAAGCGACTCTCATACTGCTTGGATTAGCATTATAAGCGTCTAAAATGATTTCATTGGTATGCTTAACCATTAACTGCGAACGATTATTATCAGGCACATAGGATTCAATAGCTTTTTTAATATCCTCAATCGGCACTTTGAAGAAATGACCAATAGTAATAGCCATACAGATATTAGTAGCGTTGTATAATCCAATCAAATGCGAAGTAATCTCAGCACCGAGCGCTTTGACCCTTACAAAAGGATTGGCAGAAACTGACTCGATAAAGACAGTAGCACTGGGATTGGTTTGACTGAAAGTAATTCTGTTGAAATGTGCCGTTTTTTCGTTTTGCAAGGTATCGTCTAAATTGACAAAAGTAGTTTTATTATACTTGGCTAAAAAAGCATACATTTCGCTTTTCCCTTTAATCACGCCTTCAACACCACCAAACCCTTCCAGATGCGCTTTCCCGAAATTGGTGATAAAACCATAATCCGGTTGCGCTATGCCGCATAAAAACTCAATCTCTTTTTGATGATTAGCGCCCATCTCTACAATTCCGATTTGGGTGGATTGGTCAAACGACAACAAAGTGAGTGGCACACCAATATGATTGTTCAAATTACCAACAGTAGCTTTAACTTGAAACTTTTTAGCCAAAACAACGTTGACCAATTCTTTGGTGGTGGTTTTACCGTTACTCCCGGTCAAAGCAATTATAGGCAACTTTAAATATTGCCGGTGATATGTGGCTAATTCCTGTAGCACTGTTAAACTGTCCGAGACCAAGATTGTTCTGTGGTCAATACGATACGCTTCATTATCAATTAAAACATACTTAGCACCTTTTTCTAAAGCTTCTGCAGCAAAAGTATTGGCGTCAAAACGATCACCTTTAATAGCTACAAAAAAGGAATCTTTGTTAATCTTTCTGGTATCGATAGCAATCCCGGAGGTTTGCAAAAAAAGGGCATGAATCTCTTGAATGGTCATCCGCAATTGTATTAAAATAAAAAAGCCCTTAAAAATAGGGCTTTTTTGGTATTATAATCAACTAATATTAGTTTCTTGGTCTTTTCTTTTTGTCGGCTTTTGAACCAACTCTTGACATAGCACATCTGAATCCGATGTAATCTGTCGCGATATCTTGCGGGAAGTATCTTCTTTGTGCAGGATCTAACCAATATGCTCTGTCTCTCCAAGAACCTCCTTTGTAAACTCTTACATCATCGTTTACCAAAGTCGTTCTTTTGTTTGACTTATCATATTTTTTAGTCATGTTTCCTAAACTGTCTGTAGAAACATTATGCTTAGGAGAATCATACATTCTTTGATCGTCTCTTACTTTGCCTTTTTCATCTCCATCTTCAGAACCAAACTTAAAGTATCTTGAAGATTGTTTGTCCCCGTCACGATAGTTACGGTTATCAGATTTATCAAAGTTTTGTCTCAAATAAGTTTCTTTATCATCAACCGGTACTTGAGCGATTTGCCCAGGGAAGTTTCTTGAAACAATTTTACCATTTGATAATGTATCGAATTGTTGGGTTTCGGCAGTAACCAATTCCACTTTACCGTCTTCTCCAATTTTGTTTTTCATGTAAACGTTACCTCTGTAGTAGTTGAAGTCGTTCGCTTCATCATCAACGATAGGTCTGTAAACGTCTGCTACCCATTCAGCCACGTTTCCGGCCATGTCATACAAACCGAAATCATTTGGCGGATAAGATTTAACTTTATTAGTGATATCAGCACCGTCATCAGACCATCCGGCTAAACCACCGTAATCACCTTTTCCTTGTTTGAAGTTAGCCAATTGATCCCCTCTAACTTGTCTTTTACCAGAACGAGTATAAGTACCGGACCATGGATATTTCTTTTGACCTTTGTAAGCGTTGTACTCTCTTTGACCTACATCTGCAGCAGCAGCATATTCCCACTCTGCTTCAGTTGGCAATCTATACTCGGGCAAAATCAAACCTGAAGTTCTTTGGGCATAAACATTTTTAGGACTGTTACCTTGGGTATTAGTTGCTCCGGCTGCAGCTGGATCACCACCCTTTCTAGCGGCTGTTTTTTGTCCTTTTTTCAATACGATTTTTTCATCACCACCCATAGCTGTTGACGGCGAAGCCAAATAAGCTTCCGTACTGAAAACTTTATCGGCAGAAGCATCAGTTACCTTAGCATCTTTCTTCAAAAATCTTTGCTCTTCTAATATTTTTTCGTTTACACGGTCAGTTCTCCATTTAGCAAATTCAGTAGCTTGAATCCAATTAACCCCTACTACAGGATACTCAGCATAAGCCGGATGTCTTAAATAGTTATTGGTCATGGTCTCGTTATATCCTAAACGATTTCTCCACACCAAGGTATCAGGAGAAGCACCTTCATAAATATTTTTGTAGTTTTCTTGATCCGGAGGGAACACTCTTTTTAACCAATCCAAGTACTCCATGTACATCATGTTAGTAACCTCAGTTTCGTCCATGTAGAACGACATTACGTGTTGCTGATTTGGTGTGTTGTTCCAATCATGCATCACATCATCCTGAACTTTACCCATAGTAAATGTTCCGCCTTCCACCAAAACCAAACCCGGTCCTGTAGCCTGCTTCTTAAATTTAGAAGCATACTGAAAACCACCTTTCTTGTCGTTGATTTTCCAACCGGTAGCTCTAGAGCCTCCTTTAGAATCAGATTTCTTACTACAACTGGTAAAACCAATCATTACCACTAGGGATAGCAATAATTTTACAGCGATAATTTTGTTTACTTTCATATTTTTAGTAGGTAAAAATTTTAGAGGCGCAATATAAGAATTAACCTTTATACTGCAACAACTTTTTTTATTAATACTAAAACACGCCGTTTTCGACGAGTTTCATATACAACGCAAAAATAATAGTTTTATTGTATTTTGACTTAAAAAAAATATTTTTTTCCTTTTTAATACTATTTTGTTGAAATTTGCGTTAATTGTTGACTATGAAAAAGATTATTACTGTACTTATTTTGTTAACTGCTTTTTTGAGCAACTCTCAAGAGCAGGGCAATGTTGTGTTGAATTGGATGGAAAAAAAAGCCTTTTCATACGGAGACTATACTTACACCATCCCACAATTTAATCAGGAGAATTTTCAGTTTGATAATTACAATCGAACACTACATTTCAATCTTCGAATAAAACGCAATAGTCCGGTTAGTGAAAACAGTTTACAACTGAGTAATGTTGTTTACGAACCGATAAGTGAAGAACAATTGGGTGATATCTCTGCAATTAATCTTCCCACAGCATTCAAATATTCTGTAAAAAACAGTAAAGCACGCAACATCAATTACGCCCAAATCAGCATTACTCCCATCATCAAAGAGGGCAATTCGTATAAAAAACTACTTTCATTCAGTTATTCGATTCAAAATAGCAACAATAATAGAAGCGCTCCTGTTGCAAACAATATCAACAGTATAGAGAACTCAGCTTTAGCAACAGGTAATTGGTATCGTTTTTATGTTCAAAAATCAGGAGTTTATAAGGTAAGCAAAAACTTTCTCCAAAGCTTAGGAATGGAAACCAATGTTGACCCCAGAAAAATAAAGATTTACGGTCACGGAGGCAGAATGGCACCTCTCCAAAACAGCACTCCTTATCCTATGGATATTGAGGAAAATGCCATTCTATTTGTAGGCGAAAACGATGGAATATTCGACAACCAAGATTATATCCTTTTCTATGCGGAAGGGCTGGACAATTGGAGCGATGAAAATAAAACTCATTTAAACTTGTATGCGGAAAAAGCCTATTATTATGTGACCGTTTCCGGCGACACCGGTAAAAGAATTGTTGATTTTACTCAACCCACCGGAAGCCCAACAACAATAATCACAGAATTTGACGACTACAAGTTTCACGAAGTCGACGACATCAACATCGCAAAATTAGGCAGGGTTTGGTTTGGAGAACAATTCGGCATCGACAATGAACAAGAATTCGAGTTTGATTTTCCTAATTTAGTGACCGGAACTCCCATTCAAGTAACTGCTCATGTGGCAGCCTCAGCTTTCAATCAAACCAGCTTTAAAATCGAAGCCAATAACCAATTGGTGGGGAATATCGGAATTAACGCTTTGGGCATTAACAGCGGATGGGCAGCATTTGATAACACCTTGGTTAACAATGTCACTGTTAACAGCGATGATGTTACTATAAAAGTGACATACGACAATGGCGGCGTACCAAGCGCCAAAGGCTATTTGGATTACATCGCTATCAAAGCCAAAAGAAACCTCAAAGGAACCGGAAAACAATTCCGATTTCAATTCAATCAGGCACCGTTATTATCGGGAATTGGAGAATACCAAATTACTAACGCATCAAGCATTGCTCAAGTTTGGGACATTACTGATATCTATAACGTTACCAAAGCCGACAACAGCAACCAAAGCTTGTTTTCGTTTAAAGCAAACTTAGGGGAAACCCGAAAATATATAGCGGTTGAAAACTCTGATTTCTTATCACCATCTAAAGAATCCAAATCAAGAGTAGAAAATCAAAATATTAAAGGAACGATTTTCTCCAATGCACAAGGTCAGTTTCAAGATATCGATTACCTTATTATTACTCCCAAATTCTTAACCGCGCCGGCCGAAAAACTGGCCAACTTTCACCGAAACTATTCTAATCTGAATGTCAAGGTAGTGAATCTGGAAAACATCTACCAAGAATTCTCCTCCGGGAAACAAGACATTGCAGCCATTAGAAATTTTATTAAATACGTATATTTCAACGCTTCGGAAGATGGCAAGAGAGTAAAATACCTTAACCTTTTTGGGGATGGTTCTTACGATTTTAAAGATCGTGTAGCGAACAACACTAATATCGTCCCCATTTTCCACGCGCTTAACAGCTACACCGAAACCGAATCTTCTTTTTCCTCGGATGATTTCTACGGAAGTATGGATCCCGACGAAGGGAATACAGCCTTTTTCTTTGACGGAATTGATATTGCTGTCGGCAGAATGATTGTGAGCACAATCCAACAGGCAGAGGAAATGGTGAACAAAGTAATTGAATACCATGATTTAAAATCTTACGGCAGTTGGCGCAACAATTATGTAGCCATTGCCGACGATTCTGATAAAACTGCCGATGCCACTTTACAAACCAAGCAAAACAACCTAACAGATGTTATTGTTACCGAAAAACCCTTTATCAATTTCAAGAAAATTTTACTCGATTCTTACCAACAAGAAACTTCGGCAGGAGGAAAACGCTATCCCAAAGCCAGAGAAGAAATTTTTGCCGCTTTTGAAAAAGGCGCTTTGGTATTCAATTACCTTGGTCACGGCGGAGAAGACGGACTCTCAGGAGAGAGAATTTGGGAAAAGTCAGATGGCGAAAACTTACTCAATAGGTACAAATACCCATTATTCATAACCATTACCTGCGATTTTTCTCGATTTGACAATCCGTACCGACCAACTGCAGGAGAATATACTTATTGGAATCCTCGTGGCGGGGCTATTTCCATGATTACAACCGTTCGCTCTATCGGTCAAATTCCGGCAGAAATTTTCAACGACCGAATAGCTAAATACCTTTTCTCCTATGGCAGTAGCGAGTACACTTCCATCGCGGAAGCCCTTCGTTTGGCCAAAAACGAAAACCCAAACACCGCAACCAACGTAGTATTTTATTTGGGCGACCCGGCTTTGATGTTAGCCATTCCAAAACCCAAAGTAGTTCTTACCAAAGTAAACGACATGCCGATAACCGGACCAATAGACGATTTGCAATCTTTAGCCTATGTAAAAATCGCCGGAGAAGTATTGGACGAAAACAACAATTTACTCCCTCTTTACAACGGAGAACTTTCAGTTAACATCTTTGACAAAAACGTCACCAGAGCGACCTTAAATAATGACGGAAATAGTCCGGCCATTAATTTCACAACGTTAGGAGAGACCATTTTTAGGGGTAATGCTACAGTAAGCAACGGCCGATTTGAATTTGGCTTTGTGGTTCCAAGAGACATCCGCATCCCCGTTGGCAACGGAAAAATAAGTTTTTACACCAAACGAAATCAAATTCTGTTTGATAAAACGGGCTACAATACAGACATCAGAATAGGCGGAATTAATCCGAATGCAGCCACAGACAATATCGGACCGAGAGTACGATTATATATGAATGACGAAACTTTTGTCAATGGAGGTATCACTAACAAATCGCCTTTTTTACTCGCCTTACTCGAAGACGAAAACGGAATCAACACTGCCAGCGGGATTGGCCATGATATCATAGGTATTTTAGATGGCGATGAAAGTAAGCCTTATATCATGAACGATTATTACGAAACCGAATTGGACGATTACACCAAAGGAAGAGTGTATTTCCCTTTCCGAAATTTGGCTCCGGGATTACACACTATTACTTTCAAAGCCTGGGACGTATACAACAATCCGATTACTGCCGAAATTCAATTTGTGGTAGTAGGAGAAGAAACCATAGCGCTTGATAACGTTCTGAATTATCCGAATCCGTTTGTAAATTACACCGAGTTCTGGTTTTCACACAACAGACCATTTGAACCTTTAGAAGTACAAATCCAAGTCATGACAATTACCGGTAAGATAGTATGGACTAAAAATCAAACTGTAATTACTGATGGCTTCTTATCCAGAGAAATCACCTGGGACGGAAAAGACGATTTCGGCGATCGAATCGGAAAAGGTGTTTACATCTATAAATTAACTGTAAAGTCCGCTTTATCGAATAAAAAAGCAGAAAAAATAGAAAAACTTGTTATCCTTTAGGAAAATGCTATATTTGTTAACTTTTATTAAAATGAAGATGAAAAAAATTGCGTTACTACTTTTATTCTCTACCACTATAACTTTCGTAAACGCCCAACAAGACAGCCGAGTAATCACTACCGGAGTTCCTTTCCTTTTGGTAGCTGCCGATGCGCGCGCTGCCGGTCTAGCTGACCAAGGAGTAGCCACTTCAGCGGATGCTTTTTCACAACAATGGAATCCGGCAAAATATGCCTTTAGTGTTGACGGACAAGGGTTCACTGCCAGTTACACACCTTATTTGACGGATTTAGTAAATGACATATCATTAGGTCAAGCCACTTACTTCAAACGCTTTGGAGCCGATGGGCGTAGTGCTTTTGCGGTAAGTTTGCGCTATTTTGGCTTAGGAGAAATAGAACTCCGACAAAATGCCGACGATCCGGCTCAAATAGTAAAACCTAATGAACTAGCTTTAGACGGTTCTTACTCGCTTAAGCTTAGTGAAAAATTCTCCATGGCCGTAGCCGGTAGATACATCCGTTCAGCTTTAAGAATCCCAACCGGAGAGGGCGATGCCAAACCGGCAAGTTCTTTTGCAGTAGATATCGCAGGTTTTTACCAAGGCGAAGAAACGGCTTTAGCAGATTTTAACGGCAGACTGCGATTAGGATTCAATTTCCAAAACTTAGGACCAAAAATCAACTACGATGCGGGAGCATCCGACGACAATAGCGCCAACTTTCTACCGGCCAATATGAGATTAGGTGGTGGATACGATTTCATCTTCGACGAATACAATAAAGTTTCCGTGAGCGTTGAACTGGCTAAACTTTTGGTGCCAACACCACAAAGTGCCGACTTAGACGGTGATGGATTAGTAACTACACCGGAAGAAATTGATTTGAGAGATGCCAATAACGCAGCCTACAATAAAGTAAATTGGGTTTCCGGTATTTTCAAATCGTTCAACGACGCACCGGGCGGATTCAGTGAAGAATTAAAAGAGTTCACTTATTCGGTTGGAGCAGAATATTTATATCAAGACTCTTTTGCCATGCGTTTAGGCTACTTTAATGAAAGTCCGGAAAAAGGTGCCAGAAGATTCTTTTCTTTGGGAGCCGGTTTCAAATACAATGTAGTTAAAGTAGACGTATCTTATTTATTTTCTGCCTCGAAAGTTAAAAACCCGTTAGAGAATACACTACGTTTCTCTTTAACGTTTAACTTTGGTGATAAATACGAAGAATATTAGTAGATAAACAATCATAAAAACAACATCCAAATTTCAATTGAAATTTGGATTTTTTTTCCTCAATACTGAAATAAATGCTATTCGAATGCAACAAATAAACATCAACACCTCGTTTACGGTTTTCCAATCTACAGCGGAATTACCACAAGACATTCAATCCTTAATGCAACAAGCCGTAGCTATCCGAAAAAAAGCTTATGCTCCTTATTCAAAATTCAGAGTCGGAGCTGCACTGCTGTTAGACAATGGTCAAGTTGTTTTAGGTTCTAATCAAGAAAACGCAGCTTACCCATCCGGACTTTGCGCAGAGAGAGTCGCTATATTCCAATCGGGCGCCATTTATCCCGAAGCGAAAATTTTGAAAATGGCAATTTCAGCAGGTTCTGACACCAACGAGACCAAATCACCTATTCCGCCTTGCGGTGCTTGCAGACAATCGATTTATGAATACGAGTTCAAGCAAGATGCAGATATTGAGATTTACTTTATGGGAGAAAGCGGAGCCATTTACAAATCGGATTCCATTAAAAATTTATTACCCCTAAGTTTCGATAAAAACTTCTTATAGCAAATAAAAATTACTGCTTTTAAATTTTACTTCTTACGGGGAATGTTTTACTTTTGCCTTTCGCAAATTTGTGTGTGAGTGAACTATTTTGCGTTGAATAAAATAAAAACTTAAATAACACTTTAGAAAAGTAAAAATGAAAGAAGTAACCAGAGAAGTTTATTTAAAATGGTATGAAGACATGCTGTTTTGGAGAAAGTTTGAAGACAAACTTGCCGCACTTTATATTCAACAAAAAGTTAGAGGATTTCTTCACTTATATAACGGACAAGAAGCCGTATTAGCCGGAGCACTCCATGCAATGGATTTATCCAAAGACAAAATGATTACGGCTTATCGTAATCACGTTCAACCTATCGGAATGGGTGTTGATCCCAAAAAGGTAATGGCTGAATTATTAGGAAAAGTTACAGGAACATCCAAAGGTATGGGTGGTTCTATGCACATCTTTTCCAAAGAACACGGATTTTACGGAGGTCATGGTATTGTAGGAGCGCAAATTCCTGTAGGTGCCGGTATGGCTTTCGCCGACAAATACTTCAATACCGGCGGTGTTACCCTAACCTATTTTGGTGACGGTGCCGCGCGTCAAGGTTCTTTACACGAAGCTTTCAACATGGCTATGCTATGGAAATTACCGGTGGTTTTCATCTGTGAAAATAACGGATACGCCATGGGAACTTCAGTAGAAAGAACAGCTAATCATACTGATGTTTGGAAATTAGGTTTAGGCTATGAAATGCCATGCGGACCGGTTGATGGCATGAACCCAATTAAAGTAGCAGAAGCGATGCATGAAGCTATTGAAAGAGCACGTCGCGGAGACGGACCAACTTTCTTAGAAATGAAAACGTACCGTTACAGAGGTCACTCAATGTCTGACGCCCAATTGTACCGCTCTAAAGAAGAAGTGGAAGAGTACAAAAAAATCGATCCGATTACCCAAGTCTTAGACATCATCAAAGAGAAAAAATACGCTACTGATGAAGAAATTGAAGTGATTGACGAAAGAGTAAAAGATTTAGTAGAAGAATGTGCCACATTCGCCGAAGAATCTCCTTTCCCGGATGCACAACAATTGTATGACGTAGTATACGAACAAGAAAATTATCCTTTCATTCCTCACAGACTATAATTATGGCAACAAAAATCACTATGCCGCGTCTAAGCGACACGATGACGGAAGGAACCGTAGCTACTTGGTTAAAAAAAGTGGGCGACAAAGTTTCTGAAGGAGATATTTTAGCAGAAATTGAAACTGACAAAGCCACTATGGAGTTTGAAGCTTTTACAGCCGGAACTCTTTTACATATTGGGATTAACGAAGGAGAAACCGCTCCGGTAGATTCGCTTTTGGCCATCATTGGTAAGGAAGGCGAAGATATTTCAGCCCTACTTTCTGGCGGCAACGCAACGGAAGTTACTGAATCAAAAGCTGAAACTCAACCAACAACCGAAAAAACACAACCAACCGCTTTACCAAAAGGGGTTACTGTAGTTACCATGCCACGTCTAAGTGATACCATGACAGAAGGAACAGTAGCTACTTGGTTGAAAAAAGTAGGCGACGATGTGAAAGAAGGCGATATCCTAGCTGAAATCGAAACCGACAAAGCTACTATGGAGTTCGAATCTTTCAACGCCGGTATGTTATTGTACATCGGAATTCAAGAAGGACAATCGGCTCCTGTTGACAGCGTTTTAGCGATCATCGGACCTGCAGGTACCGACATTACAGGTGTTGCTGAAAACTTTACAAAAGGAGGCGCTTCAGCTCCGGCTGCAACAGAAGTAACTCCTTCTCTAGCTCCCGTTACCACAACAATCCCTGTAGCAGAAACAACTGCAAGCGGAAGAATATTTGCTTCGCCTTTAGCTAAACAAATTGCCAAAGACAAAGGCATCAATTTAGCTCAAGTAAAAGGTACCGGAGAAAACGGACGCATTACCAAAAGCGATGTGGAGAATTTCACGCCATCGAATGTCACACCGAGCGCAGTCGAGGTGTCACAACCAACAACCGATAACAGTCAACCAACAACCGTTGTCAAACCATTTGTCCCTGCCGGTGAAAAATTCTCTGAAGAGATTAAGAATTCGCAAATGCGTAAAACCATTGCGCGTCGTTTGGCAGAATCAAAATTTACAGCACCACATTATTACTTAACTATTGAAGTAAGTATGGATGAAGCGATGAAATCACGTGCCGTTATCAACACGGTTCCGGATACTAAAGTATCGTTTAACGATATGGTAGTAAAAGCTTGTGCCATGGCCTTGAAAAAACATCCGCAAGTCAATTCGCAATGGAGAGAAGATGCCATGATTATCAATCACCATGTAAATATAGGAGTGGCAGTAGCCGTTGAAGACGGATTGGTGGTACCCGTACTAAACTTTACCGACCAAATGACTTTGTCACAAATTGGTGCTGCAGTGAAAGATTTAGCCGGAAAAGCCAAAAACAAAAAACTGACACCGGCCGAAATGGAAGGTAGTACTTTCACCGTTTCAAACCTTGGAATGTTTGGCATCCAATCTTTTACTTCTATTATCAATCAACCGAATTCAGCTATCCTTTCAGTAGGAGCTATTGAAGAAAAACCGGTGGTTAAAAACGGACAAATCGTAGTAGGCAATACAATGACTTTAACGCTAGCCTGCGACCACAGAACCGTTGACGGAGCTACAGGAGCACAATTCTTGCAAACGCTAAGAATTTATCTTGAGAATCCGGTAACTATGTTAGCATAATATAAAAACACTTTAAACTGTAATAAAACCCGCTCCTTAGAGTGGGTTTTTTATTGGGGCGTGTCCTTTCAGGCCGGGCTATCCGCTGTATCTTTTACTGTTACAACTCATATCTAAATAGACTATAGTCCAAACCAGTAAAAGGATGCCGCTCCTATCCCTCACGCGAAGCATTGCCTTTACAACAAACCTTTTTATCTATTGGATTTGATATTAAAAGGAGGAAGCCCGGTGGGCTTCAGGTAGTTTTGATTTATCAAAACCATATAAAACAAA
>NZ_JANJUQ010000022.1 GCF_024710485.1 Flavobacterium sp. | reverse complement strand
TTTGTTTTATATGGTTTTGATAAATCAAAACTACCTGAAGCCCACCGGGCTTCCTCCTTTTAATATCAAATCCAATAGATAAAAAGGTTTGTTGTAAAGGCAATGCTTCGCGTGAGGGATAGGAGCGGCATCCTTTTACTGTTTTGATTAAGGCATTGGTTTAGATATAAGTTATAACAGTAAAAGATACAGCGGATAGCCCGGCCTGAAAGGACACGCCCCAATAAAAAACCCACTCTAAGGAGCGGGTTTCAATTTATTTATTTTGGTTTTCAATCCATTTTCTGGCATTGACAAAAGCTTCAAGCCAAGGTGAAACTTCGTCTTTTTGTCCTCTGTCAGGATAATATGCCCAGTTCCATGGGAAAGTGGAGCGCTCAATGTGAGGCATCATGACTAAGTGGCGACCGGTTTTATCACATAACATTGCGGTGTTGTAGTCGGAACCGTTGGGATTGGCAGGATAGCCTTCGTAAGCGTATTTGGCTACGATGTTGTACTTACTTTCTTCATAAGGTAAGTGGAATTTACCTTCGCCATGCGACACCCAAACACCTAAGGTTGCTCCGGCGAGGGTTTTCAGCATTACGGAATGGTTTTCTTGAACCGTAACCGAGGTAAAGATGCTCTCATGTTTGTGAGAATCGTTGTGTTTCATTTTACCGTGAATCTCATGTTCCGGGTTAATGACTTCCAATTCCATGAACAATTGGCAACCGTTGCAGATGCCTACTGATAAAGTGTCTTCTCTTTTAAGGAAGTTTTTCAAAGCAGTGTTTGCTTTCTCGTTGTATAAAAAGGCACCGGCCCAACCTTTTGCAGAGCCCAAAACATCGGAATTCGAAAAACCTCCAACAGCACCAATGAATTGAATATCTTCCAGTGTTTCTCTACCTGAGATTAAATCGGTCATGTGAACGTCTTTGACATCAAATCCGGCTAAGTACATGGCATTCGCCATTTCGCGTTCGGAATTGCTGCCTTTTTCACGGATGATGGCAGCTTTTGGTCTCTCGACTGCGCTCGAGATGACAGGCTTCAGACCTGTAAAATGACTTGGAAATTGGTATTGTAAAGGTTGGTGACTGTAATTGTTAAAACGTTCTCGAGCGGTGTTGTTTTTGGATTGCTTTTGGTCTAACAAATAAGAAGTTTCAAACCAAACATCGCGTAAACTCGCAATATCTAAATTCCAAATCCCAAATTCCAATGATGGAGTTGTTGAGACTTCTCCAATTTTGAAAAACTCAATTCCTTCTAAGGCTTTTTCAAAGGTTGCATCGTCTTTAGCTTGCAATACCAATCCGATGTTTTCTGCAAATAGGATTTTAACCAAATCATTTTCTTCCAATGAAGAGAAGTCGATTTTCGCTCCTAAATCGTTATCGGCAAAACACATTTCCAATAGCGTTGTAATCAAACCACCGCTCCCGATATCATGTCCGGCAACGATTTGTCGGTCTTTGATTAAATTCTGTACAGCATTGAAGGCCTTTTTAAAGAAAGCGGCATCTTTAATGGTTGGCGTTTCAGCACCAATTTTATTTAGGGTTTGGGCAAAAGAACTTCCGCCCAATTTAAATTCGTCTTGGGATAGATTGATATAGTAAATGGAACCACCGTTGCGTTGTAAAACCGGTTCTACCACTTTGGTAATATTAGAACAATTTCCGGCTGCCGAAATAATTACCGTTCCCGGTGCAATCACTTCGTCGTTCGGATATTTTTGTTTCATGGAAAGCGAATCTTTTCCGGTAGGAATGTTGATGCCTAAATCGATGGCAAATTCAGAGCAAGCCTGAACCGCTTCGTACAAACGGGCATCTTCGCCTTCGTTTTTACAAGCCCACATCCAGTTAGCGGACAACGAAACACTTTTTAAATTGTCTTTTAAAGGGGCAAAAACGATGTTGGATAAAGCTTCGGCTATGGCATTTCGGCTACCGGCTTTCGGGTCGATTAATGCCGAAATAGGAGCGTGGCCAATTGAAGTGGCAATACCTTCTTTTCCGTTAAAATCTAAGGCCATTACGCCCACATTGTTTAGCGGCAATTGTAAAGGTCCGACACATTGTTGTTTGGCGACTCTTCCGCCTACGCAACGATCGACTTTATTGGTCAACCAGTCTTTACAAGCTACGGCTTCGAGTTTCAAAACGTCTCTTAAGTAGTCTTGAATATAATCGGAACTATACTCTAAATCAGTATAATTTCTTTGTATGGTTTTATCCGCCATGATGGTTTTGGGTGAACTGCCGAACATGTCTTCCAAAGCCAAATCCATGGGTTTGCTACCTGTTTTTTGTCCTTCGAAAGTAAAGCGTTTGTTGGCAGTTACGTCACCCACTTGGTACATCGGCGAACGCTCTCGTTCTGCGATACGTTGCAAAGTATCCAAGTCTTTTTGACCGATTACCAATCCCATTCTTTCCTGCGATTCGTTGCCGATGACTTCTTTGGCCGACAAGGTTGGATCGCCCACCGGCAATTTGTCTAAATCGATTAAACCACCAGTTTCTTCTACCAATTCGGATAGACAGTTCAAATGACCGCCGGCGCCGTGATCGTGTATGGATACAATCGGATTGTCATCACTTTCTACCAAAGCGCGAATGGCATTAGCCGCGCGTTTTTGCATTTCAGGATTGGAACGTTGGATGGCGTTGAGTTCGATTCCCGAACCAAAAGCACCGGTATCGGCTGAGGAAACTGCGGCACCTCCCATTCCGATTCGGTAATTCTCACCGCCAAGGATAACGATTTTGTCTCCTGCGCTAGGTTTCTTTTTGATGGATTGGTCCAGCTTTCCGTAGCCAATACCTCCGGCTTGCATGATGACTTTGTCGTAGCCGAGTTTTCTGTTTAGCTTCGCTCCGTTCGGCGTAGCCTCGGGTTCTTCCTCGTGTTCGAAGGTTAGGATGGAACCTGTGATTAGCGGTTGCCCGAATTTATTCCCAAAATCGGAAGCGCCGTTGGAGGCTTTGATTAAGATGTCCATTGGGGTTTGGTACAACCATTTTCTTTCGGTCATACCGTTTTCCCATTCGCGGTTATCTTTTAATCGGGAATAGGCCGTCATATAAACAGCAGTGCCGGCCAAAGGCAATGAGCCTTGTCCACCGGCTAATCGGTCGCGTATTTCACCACCCGAACCCGTTGCTGCTCCGTTGAAAGGTTCTACAGTAGTTGGGAAATTATGGGTTTCGGCTTTTAAGGAAATCACCGAATCGAATTCTTTGGTTTCGTAAAAGTCAGGTTTGTCGGCACTTTTGGGCGCGAATTGGGTAACTTTCGGGCCTTTGATAAAAGCTACGTTATCTTTGTAAGCCGAAACGATATCGTTTGGATGTTCGGCTGATGTTTTTTTGATGAGTTTGAATAGGGAAGTCTCTTTTTCTTGTCCGTCAATTACAAAAGTGCCGTTGAAAATTTTATGGCGACAGTGTTCTGAATTGACTTGAGAAAATCCAAACACTTCAGAATCGGTTAGTTTTCGACCTATTTTTTGGGAAACGCCATTTAAGTAAGCGACCTCTTCTTCGCTCAACGCCAAACCTTCTTTTTGGTTGTAAGCGGCGATATCATCGATTTCTAATATCGGTTCCGGTTGGATGTTGATGGTGAAAATATCTTGGGTTAACTCGTTGTACTTTTGCGAAAGCATCGGGTCGAAATCGGAAAAGTTTTCAGTGACTTTTTCGAATTCCTCAATTCGGATAATGCCTTCGATGCCCATATTTTGGGTGATTTCTACGGCATTGGTACTCCAAGGCGTCACCATAGCGGCACGTGGACCAACAAAAAAATCCGTCAGGACGGATTTTTCTATTTTATGTGCGTTGCCAAAAAGCCAGTTTAATTTTGAGATGTTTTCTGCCGAAAGTTCGCTTTGCGTTTGTACGGCAAAAACAGTAGTACTTTCGTTTCCGAAGAAATGAATCATTGTGTTGTATTTAGTAGTTGTTGTTGGTGCAAATTTAACGTAAAAAAGAGAAGTATCAAAAAGAGTTTTTCATACTTTTTAAATGATTTTAAATTGTGTTTAAAATACAATTTTTGTAATAATTTTTTTTATATTTTTGATTGATTAACATTAGCTAATGAAGAAATTTTACCTTTTTGTTTTTATAATTCTTTCAGGATTATATGCGGATGCCCAGATAATTTCCTTTTCAGGTTCCAGTATGTTTAAATATAGACTAACTCAAGCTAACACCAACAACACTATTGCTAAAAATTCAGCTGGAGAATATTTTAAGGTTGATGCAAATAGCGACGGCGAAATCCAAGTAAGCGAAGCCTTGAATGTGGTAGAGTTAAATTTAAACGGTTACAGTGCAGCAATTGGAAATAGTTTGAACGGAATTAATTATTTCACTAACTTAGTACGTTTGGACTGCCACTACAATACAATCACTTCACTTGACATAACTAATTTGGTTAATTTAATTGAATTAGACTGCTCTGAAAATAATTTGACCTCTTTGATTTTGAGTCCTATCAATCAAATCTCAAAATTGGATTGTTCTGATAATCAATTAACAAGTATTGATACAGCTATTTTAACTAATTTAACCGAATTGAACTGTAGTGAGAACTTATTTACATATTTAAGTTTTGGTTATCTTCCCAATCTTACAAAATTGCAAATCTCATCTTTACCTAATTTAACCACATCTCTCAATTTGAGTACGTTGCCTAACCTGACTTTTTTGGATGCAGGTTTAATTGGTCTCACAACCATCGATATCAGCAGTTTGACTCAGCTCAAAAATTTTGGTTTTTTTGGAAATTCAGCAACATCTTTTGATTTCTCTAATAATCCAAACTTAGAGGAATTATACCTTGGTGGTAATTTACTAACATCAATTAATCTCTCTAACTTATCACAGTTAAAATATCTTAATATTGAAAACAATAATTTGACTGCCTTAGACTTGTCAAATAATCCATTACTTCAAGGATTGTTTTGTAGTCATAATCAGATTGCTTCACTCGATTTAAGTAACAAGCAAAGTTTATCTCAGTTGTATTGTTCCCACAACCAGTTAACTGTTTTAGACACTACTGATTGTAGAAGTTTATGGAGTTTAAATGTTGGATATAATCAACTGGTTTACTTAAATTTAAAAAATGGTAGCAACGAATATGTTGATGTTCAGAGCAATCCTAATTTAGACTTCATTTGTACGGATGAATATGACTCTAATAGTTATTATTATTTGTATAACAATGGGTATAATTTTAATACCTATTGCTCTTTTGTTCCTGGCGGTGTATTTTACACAGTCAGCGGGAATCAAAAATATGATGCTGATAATAATGGTTGTAACTTTGACGACTTAGTTTTTCCCAATCTTAATTATGCTTATACTAACGGTTTTATCTCAGCAAATTATATTGCGGATGATTCAGGGAATTTCACAATACCATTCCAAGCAGGGCAATTTAGCATCATTCCCGTTTTGGAAAACCCCTCTTATTTTTCGGTTTCGCCTCCAAATATTTCAGTAAGTTTTCCTGAAGATGCTAGCCCGTACAGCCAAAGCTTTTGCATCACACCTAATGGTTTACACAATGATTTGGAAGTTACAATTATCCCAATCGACGGGGCTCGACCGGGTTTTGATGCCAACTATATCATAGTATACAAAAATAAAGGGACTTCGATGCAATCGGGAAATATTACCTTATCGTTTGAAGATGGTTTAATGGATTTGGTTTCTTCAAATCCTGTACCTAACAGCCAGAGTTTCGACTTGCTTTCTTGGGGTTATACTAGTTTACAGCCTTTTGAAACCAGAGTTATCGAAGTGAAAATGAATGTCAATTCGCCAATGGAAACACCTCCGGTTAACATAGGAGATCAATTGGATTTTACTGTGACCATAAACCCTTTGACGGGAGACGAGTTTTTACCTGATAATATAAAAAGTCTTAAACAAATTGTTGTTGGTTCGTTTGACCCAAATGATAAAACTTGTTTAGAGGGTAATATAGTCGGACCGGAAATGATTGGTCAATATGTCCATTATGTGATTCGTTTTGAAAATACCGGAACCTATTTGGCCGAAAATATAGTGGTAAGAGATATTATTAATTCCTCTAAATTTGATATCAATTCACTAGTTCCAATAAATAGTAGCCATTCTTTTATTACCAGAATTGAGGGAAGTAAGGTAGAGTTTATCTTTGAAAATATTCAATTGCCTTTTGATGATGCTAATAATGACGGTTACATTGCCTTTAAAATTAAAATCAAACCAACTTTGGTGATAGGCGATACTTTTACCAACAATGCTAATATTTATTTCGATTATAACTATCCTATAGTAACCAATACTGCTTCAACGACTATCGAAGCACTAGAAAACCGAGATTTTGAGTTCTCCAACTATTTTAGTTTATTCCCCAATCCGGCGAATGAATTTTTAAATATCAAAGCAAAGGAAACGATTACCTTAAAGTCGATTGCAATTTATAATCTTTTAGGTCAAATGGTTTTTGTTTTCCCAAATGCAAATCAGGTTGATAGAATTGACATTTCAAATCTTAAATACGGCAGTTACTTTATCAAATTGGTTACCGATGAAGGGACAGCTACTACTAAGTTTATCAAGAAATAGTCTATAAGAAATAATAAAAAAAGCTTCCCAAAAGGAAGCTTTTTTGTATGTAGAAAAAAATCATTTAATCCTCAAAAGTGTTCCAGTTATAAGCGCCGGCATCAAAAGGAGTTGTTCTCGGATTTCCTAAAATATCAAAACCTACGTTTATATCATCTCCAAATCCTCTGGCGGCTGAATCATCACCTATATTGAGTTGGTTGTTTTGTATATTTAAAAATCTAGGATTTTCATTGCGTTTGATTTCCGGATTATCGAAAAGGAAACTGTACAACGGATTGGTACTGCTGCCGAATTTCAACAAACACTTAGTAAAGGAATGATTGAATTGACCTGATGTGCCCGGATCGAGTGCCAGTTCATAAGTATTGCTGCCATAAATGATACAGTTTTTAAAATCGGCTTGCACCAAATCGAAAGGTACTTGGACTTCGTTTTCGTCTTTATAATAATTGTTCAGCAAAACTGCTACTTGACGCGAACTCGACCAATTGTTGTTAAACGTACAATGTTTGAATTCGTAGCTTCCGCCCAAAGTGCAAGCTAAAGAAGCTATACCGGCATAATTAATAACGATATTTTCACCTTTGATTTTAGCTGTTTTTGCGTACAAACCAATTAAGGACGAATTGTAAATTTGAGTGTTTTTAATAGTCGTAAAACCACCGTCATTACTATCGATATTCAAACCGACTGCGGCATTTTTGATGATGACGTTATCGATTTCATTTCCGGTACTTCCGGCGGTTAACCAAATGGTTTGCCATTGTCCGGCCACGTCTGAAAACCCCGGTTCTAAGCGATCGCCTTCAAAAACGATGTTGTTTTCCAGTGTTCCATTGGCTTTAAAAGAAGCGCCATTTCCCACAATTAAACCCGAATCGGCATGAAAATGTACCCGAGCGCCGGGTTGAACGTTCAAAGTTTTTCCTCCGGGAACAGCAGCATAGCCATAAACAACGTAAGGTTTATCACTGCCCCAGACGTATTCATTGCCGTTAACGGGATCATTTTCATCTAAAAAGAAACCATACACCGGTTCTTCTATACCTTCAATGGTGAGTGTTTCGGTAGTGCCGTCGGCAAATCGTTTCGGATATAAAAAATACGCATCTTGGATTAGTGTCACTAAATCTACATCTTGCACTTCTCCATTGGCGTGTCGGAATTCAATGATATCGGTATATAAGAAATCGGTTGGATTGGCTTCGGCTACATCGGCTGTAACTTCAATGAAAATATACATACTATCTTTGGCCAACAATTCCACATCATTAAACACTCGGTTGTTATTGCCTACCATACCATCAACGGTCATGCGGTATTTGGAAGCTTGTCCTTTTCCTAATTGTATGGTTGGGATTTTGATGTCTTTGTTACTTCTGTTGTATACTTTTAAAGTATAGGTGCTCGAACCGATGTTGGTAAAAACGGTATCTAAATACACGGTGTCTTTTGAGAAAAACAAACCGCCTGTACTAGGTTCAAATTCAAAATCTTGTCGACAAGAACTGGTGAATAAAGTTAAACCAATTATAAAAAAGAAAATAAGATAGCGCATCAGTATTATGAATTTTTACTTTGTACAATTCGACCTAACAGTCTCCGGTCGTAAATGTAGGTATTATAGTTTAATTTGAAAATAAGTCGATTTGAAAATTTGACTATAGTCTTGGTAAATAACGGTAAAAAAACCATTATAGTATATTCGTGGTGTCGGCTTTTTTCCTTGTGGGAAATAAGTAGTAATTTCGTGAAAAATTTAAGCTATGGCATTGGACAGAGAAAAAGTGTTACAATTGTGCAACGAATGGAGCAAAAACACTTTGATGGAAACCTTAGAAATAGAATATATCGACGCCGGAGAAGGCTTTTTAAAAGCGAAAATGCCTGTGAATTCCAGAGTGCATCAACCGATGGGATTGTTACACGGCGGTGCTACGGTAGCTTTGGCGGAGAGCGTTGGTAGTGCAGCTTCATTGATGTTTATCAATACAGAAAAGCAAGAAGTGCGTGGCATTGAGATTTCGGCTAATCATTTAAAAAGCAAGCGAGACGGAATAGTGTTTTGTACCGCAAAAATCATACACCAAGGCAGAAGTATTCATTTGTGGGAAATTAAAATCACCGATGAAAACGACAAACTGATTTCGTTGTGTAAGTTGACTAACATGATTTTACCCAGAAGATAAATGACGGATTTGTTTGTTAAAGTCAAAGCGCAATTGGAAAAACAATTGCCGTTTGTGTTGTATGCTAAGCCCAACGCCGACCGCATGATTGGTTTATTTCAGACGGACGACAGCTTACATTTTTTAAAAGATTTTGGCGAAAAGGGATTTGTTTTTGCACCTTTTGACGGCGATTTGATTCCATATATTCCACAAGCTGAATCAGAAGTTTATGTCGAGATGATAAAGGAAACTGACTTTTTATTGTCTTCTAATCCAATCATTGAGGTAGACGAATCCGCTAAAAAGGATTTTGAAGCTTTGGTGACAGCAGGAGTCGAAGCTATTGCTCAAGGCGCATTTGAGAAAGTGGTTTTGTCTCGTAAAACGATGGTTGTTGTTACTTCTTTTGAGTTGGAAACGGTTTTTAATAAGTTGGTTGCTTTTTATCCGACCGCTTTCAAATATTGTTTTTTTCATCCGAAAATTGGAATGTGGGCAGGAGCCAGTCCGGAACAGTTTTTAAAAATCAATCAAGAAAGCATACAAACCGTTGCTTTGGCCGGAACGCAAGCGGTGACAGACGTTACGAATGTAGTATGGCAAGAAAAGGAAATTGAGGAACAACAGTTGGTGACCGATTTTATTATCCAAAGTTTGGCAGATAAAGTGTCGGAACTCACTGTTTCGAGTCCGTATTCTGTACAAGCCGGGAATTTGTGGCACATCAAGACCGATATTACAGCGGCTATTGGTAGCGACAGTAACTTGGAAGAAATTATCAAAGCGTTGCATCCGACATCAGCTGTTTGCGGATTGCCGAAAGCGGCGGCAAAGAATTTTATCTTGCGAAACGAACCGTATGACAGAAGTTATTATTCGGGATTTTTGGGTGAATTGAATATCGATTTGGCCACATTCCGAACTGAGCAATCCGATTTGTTTGTTAATTTACGTTGCATGAAAATCAACGACAAGCAAGTTGAATTATTCATCGGTTGCGGCATTACCAAAGACAGTGTGCCGGAGGCAGAATTTATCGAAACAGTAAACAAATCGATGACGATGAGAAAGGTTTTGTAAATAGTGATATTTTTGCAACGACAAAATGCATTAACAATAGCAATGATGAAATTTTAAAAGAATTTATATGAAATTAGACATATTAGCTTTCGGAGCTCATCCTGATGATGTTGAATTGGGTTGTAGCGGCACAATCGCTAAAGAAGTTTCGTTAGGAAAAAAAGTAGGGATAATCGATTTGACACGTGGCGAACTCGGAACCCGAGGTTCGGTGGAAATCAGGAATCAGGAGTCGAGTTTGGCAGCCAAGATTTTAGGGATATCTGTGCGAGAGAACTTGGACATGCGCGATGGTTTTTTTGTCAATGATGAAGCGCATCAGTTGGAAATCATCAAGCGAATTCGAAAATACCAACCCGAGATTGTGATTTGCAATGCAATTGATGACCGACATATTGACCATGGAAAAGGCAGTAAGTTGGTTTCCGATGCCTGTTTTTTATCGGGTTTGCGTAAAATTGAAACAACTCACGAAGGTGAGGAACAGTTGGCTTGGCGACCGAAAGTTGTGTATCATTACATCCAATGGAAAAACATCACGCCAGATTTTGTTGTCGACATTTCGGATTTTATAGATAAAAAAACAGAGTCCATTTTGGCTTATGTTTCCCAATTCTACTCTGAAAACTCTGATGAACCCGTAACACCGATTGCTACCAAAAACTTTTTGGAAAGCATTCATTATCGCTCTCAGGACTTTGGACGATTGATAGGAGTAGATTATGCCGAAGGTTTTACAACCGAGAGATACGTGGCAGTCAAGAGCTTAGGAGATTTGATTTAAAAAATATAAAAAACCTTTGCAAAAGTTAAGTTTTGCACTATATTTGCACTCGCAAAAGCAACTTAGGTTGTTTTGCAACCACAAATGGTGATTGTAGCTCAGTTGGTTAGAGCGTCGGATTGTGGTTCCGAAGGTCGGGGGTTCGAGACCCCTCATTCACCCAAAAATCAAAAGCCCCGTATTTCGGGGCTTTTTTTGTATCTGAAAGTTAGAGCCTATTTACCTGATCTATCTACCGCTAAACGCTTTTCTCTATTAGCAATTTCCCAAGCAATGGCAAAGGCATATTGGGTTCTTTTGGTTAAAGCATCAAATTCAATTTTGCTGACATCATCTCCGGGTTTGTGATAGTCAGCGTGAATTCCGTTAAAAAGGAATACCGACGGAATATTGTGTTTGGCAAAGTTGTAATGGTCGGAACGATAGTAAAATCGGTTAGGATCATTTCTGTCGTTGTATTTGTAATCAAGGGTTAGTTGGGTGTATTCCTTGTTGATATTTTCACAAATCTTATGCAAATCGGTCGATAAATAATCGGAACCAATCACATAAACATAATTGTTGGTGTCTTTGTGAAAATCATCGCGTCTTCCTATCATGTCAATGTTCACATCGGCCACTGTATTTTGTAACGGAAATAACGGATTTTCCGAATAGTATCTAGAACCGTGCAAACCGTGTTCTTCTCCGGTTACGTGCAAAATCAGGATAGAGCGTTTCGGACCGTTGCCCTCGTTCTTCGCCTTTTGAAAAGCGGCCGCCATTTCCATTAAGGCTACCGTTCCCGAACCGTCATCATCGGCACCATTGTACACTTCTCCGTTTTTAATCCCTACGTGGTCGTAATGGGCCGAAAGCACCACAATTTCATCCGGTTTTTCAGAACCTTCAATAAAGGCCCAAATGTTCTCCGAATCCGGTAGGTTTTCGTTTCTTTTGGCATTCAAAAATGCGGCTGGTACTTTTTGGTAATAATCTGTGGCGCCTTTAGGAAAAGCAATGCCGTTTTTTTGATAGAACTCGATAATGTATCGACCGGCTTTCTTTTGGCCTTCGCTACCCGTTTCTCGACCTTCCATTTCATCAGAAGCAATTACCGTTAAATTAGTACGCAATCGTTCAATGGAAATATCGTTCAAGTAGCTGTCGATGCCTTTTTTAATTTTGGTCTCTTTAGGCGTCCCGCAACTTGCTGCCAACGAGACCAGCACAAACAGGGTTATTTTAATTAGTTTCATAGCATTTTATTGAAGATTAGTGAATATTGATGAAAGTGTAAACAATAAAAATAAGCAATAAAACAGACATCAATACCAAATTGATGAAAAACATAACAGTGCTCTTAAGGAATGAGATGGTTCTTGTTTCTCCGTAAAATCTATGGTGAGCCGGAAAGAAATAATAAAACATCCAAATATAGCCTGCACCTTCTATTACCGTTTTCAGGAATAAAATCAACCCGTTATCCGGAAGGTAACCCATCAATTTTCTGAAAAAGAACAGCAATAATACCGTGAGCAACAAAAACGAAAAATAATGTAAAGTAAAAATACCGTGATCAAAGTAATACCAACGTTTTTTACTGTGAAATAGCCATAGGACAAAGGCAAATAGCGGCATGTAAATAAAAAGCACTTTGGGGAAATTGCGTTTGGACTCTTCGGCGAATTTTTCCATCATTTCTTTCCGGTTGTACTTGGCTTTGATTAGCAGTGTTTTTTTGATGATGTTGTATTCCCAGTCTGATAGTTTTCGATCTTTAGGACCATATCGTTGAACCGAATCCAATTCTCTGAGTGTATTGAACCCAAAATTCAAAAAACCCTCATTCATTTTAGCATTACTCGAATAGCGTTCATCTTGAGAGAGTGCTAAACTGTCTTTTGATTGAGCATTTGTAGTGGTTTGGATTTCATTCAGGTCTAGAATTGATTCATCCGATTCCGGGTCGTTAGGGAAAATTGAAATCAAAAAGAAGGTTATGAAACTAATAAAGATATACAGTCGTACCGGTGCTAAATAGGATAGGCGTTTTCCGGAAAGATACTCTTTGGTTAGGGATGCCGGTTTGAAGAATAAATTTCTTATGGTTTTCCAAAAGGCGTTTTCGTAATGGGTTAAATCTTCAAAAAAATGGACAAACAAATGATGAAATGTCTTCCGGGTATCCGTATTTTCCTGACCACAGTTCGGACAAAATCGATGTTCAACTACATGTCGACAGTTCAAGCAGGTTTTATCTTTTCTGAGTTCGTTTTTTGACATAACTTTTTGCAACGGTTCTATCCGTAAAACTATTAAAATAATTTCTATTTTTGGAAGACTAAATATAAAACGATGCAATCTACTGCCAAAACACCCGATGAGTACATCAATACTTTGCCGGATGACCGAAAGAAAGCCCTTCAACAACTTCGAAAAACCATTTTGGATAATTTACCCATAGGATTTAAAGAATCAATGGGGTATGGAATGATGGGCTATTGTGTACCACATTCCATTTATCCTAGCGGTTATCACTGCAATCCGAAAGATCCGCTTCCGTTTATGGGTTTGGCTTCGCAGAAAAACTTTGTAGCTTTTTATCATATGGGTATTTATGCCGATAAGAATTTGCACGATTGGTTTGTGGCTGAATACGGAAAGCGTTGCAAATACAAGCTCGATATGGGGAAAAGCTGTGTTCGTTTCAAAAAAATAGAAGATATTCCGTATGATTTGATTGGTGAATTAGTGCAGAAAATTTCGGTTGCCGATTGGATTCAAACTTACGAATCGGTTTTAAAGAAGTAAACCATGCTGCAAATTATTCCTAATTCGGATACCCAATTTACAGCAGTCAGAGCTATTGCTTTTGAAGTTTGGCCAAAAACCTACGGTAATATTTTAAACGCTGCCCAAATTGAATACATGCTTGATAAAATGTATAGTATTACTTCATTGCAAGAGCAAGCCAATCAAAAAAAACATCATTTTATATTGGTTCAAGAAGGAAATGAGACAGTTGGTTTTGCTGCTTATGAACACCATGTCGAAGCTTCGGAAAAGACAAAAATTCACAAGATTTATGTTTTGTCTTCCCAACAAACAAAAGGAACCGGCAAAGCTTTAGTCAACTTTATAGCAAATGAAGCCAAAGCAAAAGGAGATAAGGCACTGTTTTTAAACGTCAATAAGTACAATTCGGCCATTCATTTTTATGAAAAAACAGGATTTGTCATTGTTAAAGAAGAAGTAATCGATATAGGCAACGGTTATATAATGGATGATTATGTGATGGAGAAGACATTCAAAAGCTAAAGGCCCATTTTAATTTTGTCTATAAGTAAAAAAAGTCCCGAATTAAACGGGACTTTTTTATGACATATATTTTAATTATTCCTTGATGAATTTCTGACTGTAATCTTTGCCGTTACTGTCTCTTAGCATCAAGATGTAAGTGCCTTTTGAAAGTTGGTTCACAGTAATAGTTTGATTGGATACCGGTGTTTGATATACCATTTTACCGCTTAAATCATATACTTGAGCCGTTACAAACTCAACCGGGTTCGCAGTGTTAATCGCTATATTGATAGTGTTTTTAACCGGATTAGGGTATACTGTAAATACTGTGCTTTCAAAAGCATCAATACCTAAAGTAGCACCTTCAACTACGTGTAAAGGTTGGTTTGGTGTCACATTATTATAAATGTCAACAATTCCTGAAGGCCATTTAATAACTACTTGGTTGACAACTGTAGAAGTGCCGATACCGAAGTGAGCATTTAAAGTACTCATATAACGGAAGCCTTCACCACTGCGAATGTCTCTGATTTGTTTTCCCCAAGGCCCATATATTTCAACACGAGCTCCTATACCATTTCTGTTACTTTGGATTCCTTGTAATGTTACCTTAACCCAGTTATTGCCATTTGGAACACCGTAACGAATCGTAGCTCCGTTTTGAATGTCTAAAAAGCCATCGTTATTCAAATCGCCTACAGCACCTACACTGATAGCGTTATAATTTACAGGAGAAAATACATTACTGCCTTGGTTGAACATTATTTTATTACCACCACCTAAAACATCAACTTTTCCGTCATTATCAAAATCGTAAGCAATATTGTCGATGTTGGTTGACGTATTGGTGTCCCAACCTGAACCGGCTGTGATGTTGGTGAAAGCTACTGTTGAAGTATCTCTGTTATTTCGAAAGAATTTGTGTGAACCTGCACTAGCTGTGATAATCACGTCCATATCATCGTCATTGTCAAAATCTGCTATGGCTGAAGACCAAGTTTGAATAGGGGTAACGTTGATGCCCGCTTGAGCTGAAATATCGGTAAATACTCCATTGCCATCATTTCTGTGCAATTCACAAGGAGGTCCGGAACATTTAGAGATGAACATATCTAAATCACCATCATTATCAAAATCAGTCCACAACGAAGCATAGTTACCACCGCTAGGAGTAATTCCTAACATGTAAGCTCCCGGCGTACCCGATTGGTAATAGGTCATGTTAGCATTGCCGTCATTCAAATAATAAACATTTGGGTCAATATCGTGACAAGAGAAAGCATCTAAGTGACCATCGTTATTGATGTCAACAAAGTTGGTTCTTTGACAAAAAATGTATTCAGAAGGATTAATATTAAGGTATGAAGTACCGTTGTTGGCTGATCTCCAAAAAGTCAACCCTGAACCACTTCCTAACATTAAGTCATTGTATCCGTCTTTATTATAATCACCGGCAGCCATACTCCAAGACGGCATATCACTTGTACCGGTTATAGGGAAGTCAGTTACGGTAAATGATCCCGGTGTATTGCCTTGGAAATGTACTCTTAAGTTGTTAGCACTTACCCCAACGATGTCATCTTTGTAATCGCCATTCATATCAACAATACAAATGTTAAAAGAACTATTAATGGTTGCAATGTTTTGATTGTTGTAATTTACAGGAACGATAATTGGAGTTTCAACAATTTGGAAATCAAAACCAGTGGCACTCCATTTGTTGTCCCAAACGATGTAATAGGTAACGCCGGCTGAAGCCATAAATGAATAAGTAGATAAGTTAGAATTAGAATTGCCGATGTTACATGCAATAACACCAGAATTATCATCACTTCCTAAACAAGTTAATCCGTTAGAACAGTTACCGGTGTAAACACTAAGGTTAGTATCTTTACAGATGTTAGCCATCAAATCAGAAGTGATGGTAACATTTGCATTTACAGATGGGGTATAAGCATACCATTTTGATAATGCTGCCGTAGAACAACTGGTTGTTATGTTGGTTTGATCAATAGCAGGTACAGAAGTTGTACCCGCTGTTACTGTTACCGCTGCATTACACGGATTGTACCCGGCAGGGATTTCAGTTACCTGAAAATTGAAACCGGTAGATTGGTATCTGTTGTCCCAAACGATGTAATAGGTTTGACCGGCTACGGCATTAAAGGTGGCTTTAGAAAGATATGAGTTCGTATTCCCTGAATTACATGCGATAACCCCGGAATCATCATCGGCAATCACACAGGTTAGGGCTGTACATGAACCGGTGTAAATTCTTAAGCGAGTGTCTCTGCAGATATTTTCCGGCAAGTCAGAAGAAACGGTTACGGTGTAATTTTGTGAAGGAGTATAAGCATACCACTCTGCTGCTGTTGTACCAGTATTGGTAAAGCTACATGTGGTTGTAGGCAATTCTGTACCATTAATAGTACTTATGGTAAATGTTCCGGCTGCTGTAATAGGCGTAGCACCAGCACAATTGTCTTGCGCCAACGACGATAAGCTTACCGAAATCATAATAATTAAAAGTGTAATTTTCTTCATTTTTGTGATTTGATTAGTTTAAAATTAAGGACAGTCTTGGAGAGAATTAATCCATTCTTCTATCAGCGCAACTCCTTCATCATGTATTAAAGCTCTGCCATGTAAAGGCATCATGAAACTTTCGTTAGTGGTGTTAATTCTGAAAAACAGCATAGATTGTGATGGCTTACTAGGGGTAATTAAGTTACTTAATTCCGGGTCAAAATCTTGCATGTCGACAGTAGGAACACAAACGCCCATGTTGGTACGCCCATTGGCACCACTAGTTTCCGCAAAGCTCAATCGAAGTGGTCTGTAATCACAATGACCGGTTTCTCTGTGACAATGTGCGCAGTTGATATCTAAATAGGAGCGAACTCTTTTTTCCAAAGGTTGCGTGGCGTCACTATAATTAATAGTTGTATTTTCAGCAGTAGGAAAAGTAAAATTGTTTTCCAAATATCCTTGCTCAATCCATTTCGTCAATTGATTTTTAGTTTCGTTGCCGTAGTTATAGTTGAAATTAAGGTTTTGTGGTTTGATACCGATAGGAATAAAAGTGGTTACCTCTTCTCCATTAACAGTTTGCTTGTACTTGTGACAAACAATGCATTGAGCTTCAGAGGGAATTCTGTAATTAACGTTGCGAACTACATTGTTATCATCTTTGAAAGTAATTTGTTTGTAACTGCCGTTCAAATCTAAAAAGGCTTCAGTTTGCTCGTCATTCCAAACATAATCCGCAAACATCCAACCATCAGACTTACGAATCATAATACGAGTTTCAATGATTTTCGGGGTATCAGAGGGTTGAATTTTATCGTAATAAAAATTCTTAATTATTGCAGCTCCAACCGGTAAGTTTAAAATTTCATCATCTCCGTTATAAGTAGCTTTAGTGCCTGCGGGCATCCAAATAAAACGTTTTTTGTGAGCATAATCACTAAAAAGGACACTTGCCGGTTCATAAGGAATCACATTAAGAGAAGGCGATAAGTTTTTTAAGGCTCCTTCAAAAAAATTGTAATCGGACAATTTAGGATAAGGTACCTGTGTTAAATCAACAACAACAGGAGAAATTGGAGTGTATTCTTCATCGTCATTGTCTGAACATGAAAAAAAAACGCTAAAAGTGAAGGCTAAAAGTAATGCTTGTAGGTAATTGTGTTTCATATATTTTTAAAATGCTGACCAAATATAATAATATTTTGCTAAAAATCTAAAAATTAACAAATTTCCTCAAGATACTCTTTGTTTTTTTGCGAAACACCTAAGTTTTATACTATTTTCCGGCTAAAAATGAATTTTATTCCAGATCTTTATTGGCACGCTGTAAGATATTATCCGGCAGTGCTTTTTTGGCTTTGGCGCCCATTTTTTTCAATTTTTCTACGCTGTTGATGAGGTTTCCTTTACCTTCGAAAAGTTTGTTCATGGCATTGCCGTATTCAACTTTAGCTTCATCCATTTTTTTACCTATTTTTACCAAATCGGATACAAAGCCTTCAAACTTGTCATATAAAGCTCCGGCTTGACGTGCTATTTCTACAGCATTTTCTTGTTGTTTTTGATTGGTCCACATACTGTCGATGGTGCGTAACGTTGCTAATAAAGTGGAAGGTGTTACAATAACAATGTTCTTTTCAAATGCCTTATTGTATAAGCCGGTATCTTCGTTTAAAGCTAAGGCAAAGGCAGATTCAATCGGGATGAAAAGCAATACAAAATCCGGACTTTCCATCTGGTACAAATCGTGGTAATTTTTTTCACTCAATTGGTCCACATGTCGTTTGATGGCCATGAGGTGCTCTTTTAAAAATTGCGTTTTTTCGGTTTCGTCTTCCGCATTGATGTATCGTTCGTAAGCGGTTAAAGTCACTTTCGAATCAACTATCATTTTCTTACCATCGGGTAAATTAATCACTACATCCGGGAATAAGCGATTGCCTTCTTCGGTTACAAAACTTTGTTGCACTTCATATTCTCTACCTTTCTCCAAACCTGATTTTTCTAAAACGCGTTCCAAAACCAACTCGCCCCAATTCCCTTGCATTTTACTGTCGCCTTTGAGCGCTTTGGTCAAGTTTAATGTTTCCTTGCTCATCTGTTCATTCATCTCGCGTAAGCCCAAAATTTGTTGGCGCAAGGCGGCGTGATAATCTATACTTTCTTTATGAGTGTCCTCAACTTTCTTTTCAAACAACTGAATTTTATCCTGCAATGGTGAAAGGATGTTTCTGAGGTTTTCCTTGTTTTGTTCGGTAAACTTCACTGTTTTTTCTTCTAGAATTTTATTGGCTAAGTTTTCAAATTCTTTGGTAAATTTTTCCTGAAGTTTTTCCACTTCTTCCTTTTGTTCTTTGTTGCGTTCCCAAAGATTCTCAAAATCGGTTTCTTTTTTCGATAATTGAATGGCTAACGCTTCTTTCTCGGCACGAATATTTTCGCGTTCTTGTAAGGTTTGGCTGATCTGATTTTTGAGTTGTTCTATTTGTTGCAACAAACCGTTAATCTTTTCTTCTAACGAAGCTCTATCCGATTTGGATTGTGCGGCAAATAGTGTTTTGCCTAAGAAAATCCCAATGGCTAAGGCAATAGTAAAGGCGATGATTATCATTAAATTATCATTCATGTGTATAAGTAAAAATATAAAGTCTAAATATACAGAGTTTTGCACTACATTTTATAGTATTTTGAAAATTGTTTCCTAAATTGGCACCGTTTTTGAAAAGTGCTTTTTTTGAGAAAATAAACTATTAACAAACCTATTTTAAAACCACAGTAAGCTATGATTAAAAAAATTACATTTTCGGCTATTTTGCTTTTTACCTCACTTTCTTTTGCCCAGTTAGGGCCGGTGGGGCACTTAACTATTTTTTCGGAAGACGGCGATAGATTTACCTTAATCCTTAACGGAGAAGTAATTAACGATGTTCCGCAAACGAATTTAAGAGTGGAAGATTTGAACCAACCTTATTACAATGCCAAAATCAGATTTGAGGATAAAACTTTGATGGATATTACCAAAAACAACTTAATGTTGACCGATGTTGACGGGATTTTTTCCGATGTGACTTATAAAATTAAAAGAGATAAGAATAACAAAACCAAAATGAAGTTGAACTATTTCTCTTCTATTCCGGTTCGACCTGATTTTATTCCACCTTCCAATGTACACGTAATTCACTACGGACAACCAAGACCTGCCGTAGTTGTTCCGGTACAACAACCGGTTGTAGGCGTAACACAAACTACCACTACTACCACTACACAAGCCGGTGGTGCTGCTATGGGTGTTGGTGTTAGTGTTGGAGGTGTTAACATGGGTATAACTATTAATGATTCTATGGGTGGCGGTGCTGTTACACAAACTACTACAACCACAACAACCGTAGGTGGCGGTCATGTAGCTGATCATATTGAGCCGGTAAGAGGTTGTAACGGTAGAAGCTGTATGACTGCTGGGAATTTTAATGCTGCTTTGGCTACCATTAAAAAGCAAAGTTTTGAAGATACTCGTTTGAAAACAGCCAAGCAAGTAATTACAGCTAACTGTTTGAATGTGGATCAAATCATGCAAATTGCCAATACTTTTAATTTCGAAGATAATAAGTTAGAGTTTGCCAAATACGCTTACGATTATTGCATCGAGCCAAGAAATTATTTCAAATTGAACGGTATCTTTTCATTCAGCAGTAATGTGGATGAATTATCTGATTACGTTCAAAGTCGACAATAATTTGAAAATAAATTTCAGTAAAGACCATCCGTTGCGATGGTCTTTTTATTTTTGCCCAAATTCTATCATGAAACATCGTCACTTTTTATTGCATAAACCACACAGCTATCTGAGTCAGTTTGTATATGGAATAAAACGCCACAAGAAGCTGCTGGGTGAGCTTTACGATTTTCCCGATGGGACAATGGCTATTGGTCGTCTCGACGAAGATTCGGAAGGCTTGCTGTTGCTGACTACCGATGGGATGATGAGTGAAATTGTGAGAAGTCAAACCATCGAAAAAGAATATTACGCCCAAGTAGATGGTATCATTACGCCTGAAGCAGTAACACAATTGGAAAACGGCGTTGAAATCGGTTTTAAAGGGATTCGCTATACCACAAAACCATGCCAAGCTAAAATCGTTGCTGACTTACCTGAATTTATTGGCGAGGGTAGAAGAATTCGAGAGGAACGCCATGGCCCAACCAGTTGGGTTTCCATCACACTTACCGAAGGCAAATTCCGTCAAGTACGTAAAATGACGGCAGCTGTCGGATTTCCTACCTTACGATTGGTCCGAATTCGAGTAGGAAACCTAACTTTGCAAAACCTAAAAGCCGGCGAAGTAATGCCGGTGGCGGCCTTCAACCTTTAACAATTTTATCCTTTAATAACCTGATAATCGATGCTTAATATTGTACTAGTCGAACCCGAAATCCCTAACAATACCGGAAATATTGGTCGTTTGTGCGTGGGAACCGAAAGTCGTTTACACTTAATCAAACCGTATGGTTTTGAAATTACCGATAAAAACTTAAAGCGTTCCGGTTTGGATTATTGGGTGCATTTGGATTGGAAGGAATACAACAATGTAGCGGAATGGATTGCGCAAATACCGGACAAATCCAGAGTGTTTTTGATGAGTTCTCATGCGACAAAATCGATATACGAAGTAACATTTCAAGATGAAGATTGGCTGGTTTTCGGGAAAGAAAGCGTAGGGTTGAGTCAGGAAGTTTTGGCCCAATTTGAAAACCATTTAACCATACCGATGTCGAAACTAATCCGCAGTTATAATATTGCTAATTCTGTGGCTTTTGTGGTAGGTGAAGCCAAGCGACAAATCAGCGTCAATAAGATTACGAAATAATAAACTTTCCTTTTTCACTGTCAAAAGTGATGGAATCGTCTTTGAAAAGAGCATTAAAAACACCTTGCGTAATTAAGTTGCAGGGCTGGTCTTGGTGAACTTTGTCTTCAGTCATCACTATCATCTGATCACTGAGTTGAATGGCCAAGTCAACGTCGTGTGTGGAAAACAAAATACATTTATTAGTTTCTAAAGACAGTCTTTTCAACAATTTAAACACCGAAACCTTGTGTACCAAATCCAAATGCGTAGTCGGTTCATCCAAAATGATAATCGGTGTGTCTTGTGCCAAAGCTCTGGCTATAAGTACAATTTGCAATTGCCCGTCACTAATTTCATGATGTTTTTTTGAGGTCAAATGCTCAATTTGAGTCAAGGCTATCGCTTGCTTAATCTTCTCATGATCTGTCTCGGAAAGTTGTCCTAACCAATTGGTGTAGGGTTGTCTTCCAAGTGCAATAATTTCATATACCGTTAAGTTATTGGCAGGCAATTTTTCGGTCAAAACCAAACTTAGCTCTTGCGCTAAATCGGTTGTCGGGATTTCGTGTATGTTATTCTCGTTTAAAAATACAGTGCCATGAAGAGGTTTTTGAATGCCGGTTAAAGTGCGCAGTAAAGTTGATTTTCCCACACCGTTCGCACCTACCAACGTAATGAGTTGCCCCGAAGCCAATCGCAAATTGAGATTAGCAGCTATGGTATTGGTTTTACCTTTGGATTGGTAACCAATGTGCAATTCTTGGGTAGTTATAATGTTGTTTTCGATACTCATTTAAGACAAGCTTTTTTTTCTGACAATCAACCAAACTACTACCGGCGCTCCAATGATAGAAGTAATCGCATTAATAGGCAGCGTGAACTCAAAGCCCGGCATTTGTGAAACGGCATCACAAACCAGCATGATGATGGCGCCAATAAGTAATGTGCTTACAAATAATATCCGGTGATTGCTGGTATGGAAAATTAATTTCGACAAATGCGGTACAGCCAAACCGACAAACGCAATCGGTCCGGCAAATGCAGTAATACTTCCAGCCAAAATACTGGTAGCCAATATAATTAACAATCGGGCTTTTTTGATATTCAAGCCCATACTTTTAGCGTAGTTTTCTCCCAACAATAAAGCATCCAAAGGTTTTAAGGTGAGTAAACTCAACATCAAACCCAACGCCACTGAGACGGTAAGGATTAGGATGCTTTCCCACGACAAATTACCGATGCTTCCCATCGACCAAAAAGTGTATTTCTGTAATTGTTCGGCGGTACTGAAATAGCTGAAAACACTCACTATAGCTGCCGTAAAACTACTGAACATTAAACCGACAATGAGGATCGACATCGTGTCGCGTAATCTTTGCGATACTACCAGAATCATTAGTAAAACAAACAAACTGCCCAAGCAGGAAGCTAAGATGATTCCATAAGAGGATACTAAAAATTGTGAAAACACTGAAGGCAAAAAACTGGCCCCCAACAGCACAAAAGCCACGCCTAAACTGGAACCCGAACTCAATCCCAACACATAAGGACCGGCCATAGGATTTCGGAAAAATGTTTGCATCAATAAACCGCTAACCGATAATCCCATACCAACCAGAATAGCAGTAATGGCTTTGGGTAATCTGAAATTCATAATGATGTATTCCCAAGTTTCTTTTTCGGTTTGACCGCCCAATAAACTTTTGAATACTTCTTTAATCGGAATAGCCACTTGCCCGAAAGCAATATTCAAGAGCAATGTCAGTAACAAGGTTAACGACAAAAGCGTGAAGAGTAGTGTATTTCGACTTTGGTTTTTCAATTTATTGTAATTTCTCGAAAAAGAAAGGTTGGTAACTCGGCAATAATTCCGGGTGTAAAATTTTGACAATGTCTTTCAAAATAATATCCGGACGATTTGGAGCCAATTCATAGTACAAAGTACCACCGGTTTTTCCTTTTCTAGCGCTGAACGAATATACATTTTTATTTTGAAAGGCTTTAAATTGACGGTAATGCGGATTGGCAGCGGTCATCTCTTTCAAAGAGGCAAATTGTCCCGATGTAATCCAAATGTCGGCATTTTTGGCTTTTTCCAATACCGTTTCAAGAGAAAGCGACAAACTGCCGGTTCCGGTAGTTTCAGACCATAAGTAATGACCTTTGGCTTCTTTTAGAAGTAAGCTTCCCCAGCTGTTCCCTTTGGGTAAATACCAACGGTCTTCGAACATATCTCCGGCTAAAATAGTTGGTGTCTCCCCAGCGCTTTGGGCAATCTTTATGGTTTTTAAATACTCTTTTTCTATTTTGCTGAAGATTTCCTCTGCCTTTTTTTGTTGCCCGTACAAAGCGCCGAAAAACTTGATCCATTCGGCTTTACCCAGCGGTGTTTCTTCGTTCCAATCGCCGTTAAGCATGACTTTTAAACCGCTTTTTTGCAAATTATCTAAGGTTGGATTGTTGTTGTCGATGCCATAACCGATAATCACATCGGGTTGTAAATTGAGCAGTACTTCAGTGTTTAAATTTTGATTCATGCCCAATTCTTTCACTTTTCCGGCTTCTATTCTGGCTCTCACTTTTTCCGAAGAAATGTAATCGAGATTAGGAAAACCAATTAAGGTATTTTCCTTTTTCAACATTTCTAAAGATGGAACGTGCGTCGTTGAGGTTACTACGATACTTTTTATCGGAATAGCAATAATTGGGTTTTGTGAAAGGCTGTCCGGAACTATACCGTTTTTTTCTTTTAAGATGTAAGTATAGGTTTTTGTCGCTTTAGGCCAAGGATTTCGCACAGTGACAACAGTGTAGCCCTCGTAATTTCGAATGGAAAAACCTTTGGCGTGGCGAATGGTATTTTGGGAATCGATTCGCTCAGTAGTTACAGTCTCTTTTTTGCATTGTGCGAATACGACACTTAGTGCCAAAACGAACAACAAACGATAATAGGTTTTCATTCAATTATTTTTTGCAAAAATAGAAGATTGTTGCTGAATATTTTGACTCTTGTAACATTTGATGCTAAACCAAGATTTTTATCTGCTTAATTTTACAGAAAAAACCATGAGAGACGATTCTAATACTTTTATGTACCTCGTTGGCGGAATTATCCTGTTGCATTTTTTAGTTGGATTTATTTGGCTGATTGTCAAGTTTTCTAAGAAAAAAGAAGAATAAATTCGGCTTGTTAGGGTTAAAATAGCATTATTTCTATTACTTTTGCACCCGAATTATGGTTGCGCATTTTGAAGTTCAAAATCGCATTAAAAGGGAATTTGGTTAAAATCCAAAGCTGTTCCCGCAACTGTAAGCTATCAAGCTTGTTGTTATCTGCAACACCACTGTTCATGATTTTAGATTTTAAATATCAAAAATTTAATAGCTAATATTCAAAACGGGAAGGTCAACAACAAGACGCAAGCCAGGAGACCTGCCTAATTCATTGAGTAACAAACTTTCGGGAAAAAAGGTTTGGGTATGGGTAAATTCTATGCTTTTCTCCCAACATTAGTAATTCAGTAAAATTAAAAAATTAGTTTCCTGGCGTTTCTGAGTTTTCAGTCTTGCTGCAAATGATAGTTTAATTTTATTGACAGTGTTTAATTTAAAATGAAAAAAAACAGTAAAATCAGTGCATTCTTCGCATTGGTAGTAACTTGTGCTTGGGCGCAAGAAAAGGATTCCGTAAAAGTGAATTCATTGAAAGAAGTGGTTATCTCCGATACCAAATTTGCACAAAGCAAAGAAAAATCGGGAAAAATCATTGAAGTTATCTCGGCTAAAGATTTAGCGAACAAAACCGGTCAAAGTCTGGCTACTGTTTTGTCGCAAGTTACCGGTGTGGAAATCAACGGTAACCAATCGGCTAACGGTAAAAACCTCGGCTACTATATTCGCGGTGGTAAAAACCGACAAGTATTAATCTTAATTGACGGTATTCCGGTTACTGACGCTTCCGGCATCAGTTTAGAATATGATTTGCGTTTGCTGCCGGTAGAACAGGTGGAAAGCATCGAAGTGATGAAAGGCGCTGCCAGTACCTTATACGGAACAGGCGCGGCAACGGGTGTAATCAACATTACCCTGAAAAAAGGGTCGAAAAAAGAAATCGAAGGAAACGCTTATCTGAATATTGGTTCCAACAATACTTCGAACGATAAAAAATACAACGGTCAGGATTTTAACCAAGGTATTTCGGTAAACGGTAACTACAAAAAAGTGAATTATTTTGCCGGAATCAACAGTACGGAAACCGGAAATATGTCGCAGATAGCGCCTCCTAACGAATCGGTTGCCTATGAAGACGATCGATTTTCCCGTCAGAATGCCATTGCTAAATTCGGCTTCAAAGCGACTGAGAAATTAAGCCTAAACTTTTTCGGAAATTACGACCGATTGAAAAACGGTTACGATTTGACTTTTGACAATACCGGTTTTAACGATACGGCCATCAACACGACTACCTCTGAACAAGTGCGCTTTGGTTTTTCGCCTAAATATCAATACCGAAAAGGCGAGTTTATCCTGAATTCAGGTTTCAACAAAATTGTACGCGATTACAAAGAGTTCAATAGTTTTTCGGGTACAACGGATTATTCGGTTTATGAATCCAGAAATGTCGTGATTGACGGAGTGAACAAGTACAATGTCAACAAAGATTTTGCCGTGATTTTGGGAGTGAATTACCAGTTCAACGATATGTTGAGTAAAACACCTTTCGGGAATATCGAGAACCAATCGACCAAATTTAATATTATCGATGGGTATTCCACTTTGGTGTATCATTTTGATTTCGGGTTGAACCTCAATGCCGGAGCTCGATTGAATAACCACAGTGCTTACGGCAATAATTTTGTGTACAATTTTAATCCGTCCTACAATTTTAAAACGGCTTTTCCTTTGAAGTTAGTAGCCTCTTACAGTACGGCTTACATTACGCCGAGTTTGTACCAATTGTACTCGGAATATGGTAACGCTGCTTTAACTCCGGAGAAAAATGCCACTGCTGAAGTAGGTTTTGAAACGCAATTGATGTCCAATAAGTTAAGATGGGAAACGGTGGCGTTTTACCGTGACCAAAATAATTCCATTGACTTCTTTTACAATCCGGATACTTTTGAATCGTTTTACGTAAATATCAACGGAACAAATAAAGCCAAAGGGATTGAAACGGAAGTGTCTTATGAGTTGACTTCTCAATTAAAATTGAACGCTAACTATACGTTCACACAAGTGGATAAGGCTTTAGATCGATTAATACCGAAACACAAAGCCAATGCAAGTTTGGATTATCAGCCCAACAGCAGAACCTTGTTCAATGTAAACTATCAATATTTTGACGTCCGAAAAGATATGTTTTTCGATGGCAATACTTTTGGAGTAACCGATGTGGTATTAGATTCGTATCAGTTGGTAAATTGCTTAGTCAAATACGAATTAATGAAAGGACGAATGAGTGTTTTTGCCACAGCAACTAATATTTTCAACGAAACTTTTGTAGAAAATATTGGGTATTCCACCCGAGGAAGGAATTTTAAAATAGGGTTGAACTTTGTGTTGTAATCCGAAATTCGGTAAAACATTTTGTTAAAAAAAAAGGCTAACTTTTAAGTTAGCCTTTTTTGATTTTGATTTTTACTTGCGTTCAACATACATTTCAGTTTTCAGCGGAACCATTGTCTTAGCATCGGTAAAGTCCTTTTGGATGTTTCTTGGCATTGACGGTATCGGTCGGCCACTACCGGTAATTTGATTGATGGCAGCATTGAGTAAAGGTTCGTCCGGATTTCCTAAAACACCTAAATTATCCAGACTTTCCGGCAATGGAGTAGTAGGCACTATACCTGAAGTATAATCGCCGAAACCGTTTTTATCCACAATTTTCAATACAATCGGTTGCATCGCATATTTGTGACGCGGATTCACATTCTGTTTGGCAAAAGTAGGCGAATCATACAAAGTTATAGAGCCTACATTTTTACCGGTTGTAGTGGTTCCGATTTGCACCACAGTAATGTACGGTTTCAAACAATTGATAACCAATTCGCTGGCCGAAGCTGTAGCGTTGGAAGTTAGAATGTATACTTTATTTAAATTCAAACTGTTGAGATTGCCTACAAATCGGTTTTCTATACTCGATGGATTATTGCTTTCAAAATAGCTTTGGGCTTTGGCATTCCATTGCTGTTTGGCAAAAAGTTGTCCCGTAAATTGTCCGGTTATCATACTGGCCAATTTGGTGGCTGTACTTACAGAACCACCCGAATTGTAACGTAAATCCAACACCAAATCGGTCACGTTTTGCGATTGAAAAGTACCGAAGACCGAATTCAGTTGGTTGTCATAATTCGAATAAAAAGCATTGTACATCAGATAGCCAATATTATGTGAACCGCTGTTGATGACAGTACTTAACAAAATCGGATTTTCTGCTAAAGCTGTTTTCGTTAGCGTAACCGATTCACCATTTGGGGTGATATTTCCGCCGTCATAATCCGCTAAACTAAGAGTGTAGGTGTTATTGGCCAATAAACTTCGAAAATTATCCACTGTTAACGGAGTATCATTGATGGCATAAAAAATGTCGCCGCGTTGTATGGACTTTGTGGCGGCATCAGAGTTGGGTATGATGTAACGAACCCAACCATAAATATCAGTTGTACTGCCCTGTTTGTAACGCAGCGCGAAATCCATTCCGTTGTTTAGAGTATTGCCCGAAAGCGCACCTTCTAATAACGAATAATCGCTGTAAATAACACTAAAACGGTCGATAGACGTGTCAACTCTCAAGGCGTTGAACAACGTAGTAGGTTCGTCAAAACCTTCCAAAAAATTATTCAGCTGACTTTGATTGGCAAAACGGTCATCAGCCAAATCAGTGACATCGGCTTGCCATAAATAGTATAAATTCATGCCTTTCCACACAAAATCTTTCACTTCCAAACTCGCCGGAACAGGATTATCATCATTATCCGTACAACTGAAGGTGAAGACAAGTAAACTCAGCCATAATGCAGATTTAAATAAGTTTTTCATAGCAGATTTTTTATTTAATCAACGTAAATTTAATAAGTTTAGATTAATTATTTCTATTTTGTATGTAACAAAAAAAATCATGACTCGTCTTGCTTGTATAACCGTTAACCAAATATTGTTTTGATGAACCAAAAAGAGTTTATGCAATTGGTGAATCCTTTTAAGGATAAAGTCTTCCGAATGGCGAAGCGTTTGCTCGTCAGTACGGAAGAAGCCGAAGATGCAACTCAGGAAGTTTTGGTGAAACTATGGCATAAAAATGACAATTTAAACGAGTATAAAAGTATAGAAGCGGTAGCGATGACAATGACCAAAAACTATTGTTTGGATCAGTTAAAGTCGAAACGCGCCGGGAATATGAGAATAGTGCATAACAATTTTACCGATCGGGAAGCCGGTTTGCACAAACAAGTAGAAGATAAAGATACTTGGGATTGGGTGGAGAAAATTATGAACGACCTTCCGGAGCAACAAAAGTTAATTGTGCAAATGCGCGACATTGAAGAAATGGAATTTGAAGAAATCAGTGAAATTTTGGGAATGAACGAGTCGGCCATCAGAACCGCTTTGTCCAGAGCCCGAAAAACCATCAGAGAAACAATGACAAAAACCCATCATTATGGCATTGGATAGAATAGAAAAATTAATAGAAAAATACTTTGAAGCAGAAACAACTTTGGTAGAAGAAAAAGAATTAAAGGCCTATTTTTCTTCCGAAAACGTTGCTCCGCCTTTAGAGCAATATAGGGCTATTTTTGGTTATACTGCTCAGGCAAAACAAGAACAGTTTACTGCTGCGATTCCGCTGAAGGCTAAGAAACACAATTACATCCTTTGGCTATCAGTAGCGGCGTCTGTAGTAGTTTTGCTCGGTGTTGGCTTTTTTACTTTCAATCATTATAACCAACCGGTAACAGAAGATTTCGGTACTTATGATGACCCTGAGGTCGCTTTCAGAGAAACACAAAAAGCGCTGGAAATGATTTCGTTAAGTGTAAATGAAGGCATCGAGAGTATGCACTATTTAAGCGAATACGAACAATCAAAAAACATCATTTTTAAATAAAAACAATCAAGAAATCATGAAATCAACAATTCACAAATACCAAAACCACAATTTTTTAACCATGAGTAAGAAATTTTTTTTAAGTCTATTATTAGTAATAGTGTCCCACACCTCTTTTGGACAAAGTGTCTTCGATAAGTTTGAAGATCAAGAGAAAATCAGAACGGTTATCGTAAATAAAAAAATGTTTTCCCTTTTGAGTAAAATGAAAGTTGAAGACAAAGAAACCCAATTGTACGTTGATTTAATCAAAAAGTTAGAAAGTCTCAAAGTTTTTGCCACTCAAAGCGATACCAAAGCTGCTGAAATGAAAGCTACTGCTGATAAGTATATGAAAACGGCTGCTATGGAAGAGTTGATGCGAGTAAACGACAAAGGGAAAAGCGTAAAAATTTATGTAAAATCTGGAGCTACCGATTCCCAAATCAGAGAGTTATTAATGTTTGTGGACGGTGCCGGTAATGAAGAAACCGTGCTGATGTCGTTAATTGGGAACTTCGATTTAGATGAGCTTTCCGTACTTACTGATAAAATGAAATTACCCGGTGGCGATGATTTAAAGAAAGCGTCAAAAGGAAACAAAGGTCCTAAAGGCAATAAATAGTAAGCCATGAAACTAGCTTTTTTCACCGCAGTTTTAGTCTCTTTATTTTTAATGAGTTGTACGAATGAACCCAGTTTGCAAAAATATTTTGTAGAAAAATCGGAAAACAAAGATTTTGTATTGTTGGATGTTTCACCCGGTATCATTGATGTAGATAAGGCAAAGTTATCCTCTGAACAACAATCGGCCTTGGCTTCATTCGACAAAATGAACATTTTAGTATTCAAATCGAATCAACAAAATGCAGCACAGTACCAAAGTGAAACACAAAAAGTGGGAACCATTTTAAAAGGGAAGGATTACCAAGAATTAATAAAAATTGGTTCAGGAAAAGATGGTGCTTCTGTCAGTTTTGTAGGAGAAGAGGATAATATCGATGAATTTGTGTTTTTTGCTAAAAGTCAAGAAAATGGTTTTGCCGTGGTGCGAATATTAGGCAACGATATGAACCCTAATAATATTATGAATATGATAAGCGTACTGCAAAGTGCCAACATCGACATGGAGCAATTAAAACCCTTGCAAGGATTGTTAAAATAAGCAACCAAAAATCCCGATTCAATCGGGATTTTTTATTTAATTTTTGAAATATTTGAGCGGAACAATCAGCATCCCGAAACACTCTCCGTCTTCTTTACCGATGTGTTTGTGGTGCATTTTGTGAGCTCTTCTTACCGCTCTGGCGTAACGATTATTGGCATTTCGGAACAACTTAAAGCGTTGGTGTATAAAAATGTCATGCACCATAAAATAAGCTAATCCGTAGGCAAAAATGCCCAATCCTATAGCCAATCCGATTTCTAAAATATCATTTTGCCACAATAAAAAGAATCCCACACTAACAACGGCATAAAATATAAAAAAAGCATCATTGCGCTCAAACCAAGAATCGTGGTCTTTTTTGTGATGATCGGCGTGTAAGTTCCATAAAAAGCCGTGCATGATGTACTTGTGACTAAACCAAGCCATAAATTCCATCCCACAAAAAGTAATTAAAAAAACAACTATATGTAGTAACATGATTTTAGATTAAATTTAAACGATAATTCACATAACACTTGGCCAACAAACCAATTTTCTCGTAATCCGGTACTCGGATTCGAGTATTTTTGATTTCCATAGAAGGCGTTTTCTTCAATTTAGAAAGCAACTTTTTGTAGTAAACAAAAGCTGTGTAAACACCGAATTTAGCTTCTAAAGGTAGTTTTAAAATCCCTTCAAAACCTACTTGAAAATCAGTTTCAATTTCCTTGATGATTTCGTTTTTGGATTGTTCGTCCAATCGTGATAAATCGGTGTTCGGGAAATAGGTTCTGCTCAAATCTTCGAAATCAGCTTTCAAGTCACGCAAGAAATTCACTTTTTGGAAAGCCGAACCTAAACGCATTGCAGAATGTTCTAATTCAGCAAATTTTTTATCATCGCCATTAACGAATACTTTTAAACACATCAAGCCAACCACATCGGCAGAGCCATAAATATACTCATGGTATTCGTCATAGGTTTGGTATTCTTTTTTGTGCAAATCCATTTTCATACTTTTCATAAAAGCAGCAATCAATGTATTCGGAATTTGATACTTATGTACTGTGTGTTGAAAAGAATTTAAAATAGGATTCAAGCTGATTTTGTTTTCTAAAGCATCAGCCAAATCTTTTTCAAATCTCTCAAAAAGATGTTCCTTGTTGTAATCGTGAAAAGTATCAACAATTTCATCGGCAAAGCGAACAAATCCGTAAATGTTGTAAATGTCCTGGCGAATGCTTGGCGCCAACATTTTTACAGCAGCAGAAAAAGAAGTGCTGTAAGACTTGGTTACATTCTTGCTGCAATCAAAAGATACAGTGTCAAAGATTGATTTCATAGCATGATATTTTTAGTTTTTTTCAATAAGTTCAGCTACCAATTTCCCCGAAATTAGCGATGGTGGCACTCCGGGACCTGGGACAGTTAATTGACCGGTAAAAAATAGATTTTTAACTTTTTTACTTTTCAATTTAGGTCTTAAAAAAGCGGTTTGCAATAGGGTGTTGGCTAACCCGTAAGCATTCCCTTTGTACGAATTGTAATCTTTGATGAAGTCATTGACACAAAAAGATTCTCTAAAGATAATGTTTTCTTTTACAGTTTGTTGTGTTAATTTTTCAAAGCGCGTAATTATTTTTTCGAAATAAAGATTGCGTAACTCTGCTGTATCCTTCAAGCCTGGTGCCAACGGAATTAAAAATATACCGGCTTCTTTCCCTTCCGGTGCAGCATTGTCATCTGTTTTTGAAGGAAAGCTGGCGTAAAAAAGTGGTTCTTTAGGCCATTGCGGTGTGTCGTAAATGGCGGCTGCGTGTGTATCAAAGTCGACATCAAAGAACAGAGAGTGATGTTCAACGTTTTCAATTTTTTTGTCAAAGCCTACATAAAAAAGAAGAGACGAAGGCGCAAAGGTTTTCTTATCCCAATATTTTTCAGAATAAGCACGGTATTTTGGTTCTAACAACGTTTCACTGTGATGATAATCGGCACCGCTTAAAATCACATCTCCGTTAATAGTTTCACCGTTTACTACTATGGCACTGGCTTTACCGTCATTGACAATAATTTTATCAACATTGGCATTGAGTTGAAATGTTACACCTAATTCTTTAGCCAAGCTTTCCATAGCTACTATCACACTATACATTCCGTTTTTGGGATGCCAAGTACCTAAGCCAAAATCGGCAAAGTTCATAAAACTGTAAAATGACGGTGTGTCTGAAGGTTTAGCTCCTAAAAATAAAACCGGAAATTCTAATATTTGGATGAGTTTGGTATTCTTGAATCGGCGACGGATGTCTTTGGAAATATTTCCGAAAAACTGATTCACTTTTTTGGCAGTCTCCAAAGTCACTAATTCCAGAGGTGAAACACCGGGACGATAGACCAAATCTTTAATTGCAATATCATAATTGCTTTGGGCTTCTTTCATAAATTCGGTCAGTTTCGCACCGCTACCTTTTTCGATGGATTCGAAGACCGTTACGATTTCCGGCAAATTATCCGCTATTGTAACAAAGTCTTTGACGCCAAAGTACACTTGATAAGCAGGATTGAGTTTGATAAGATGGTAGTAATCTGAAGGCTTTTTACCGAAGTCGGCAAAAAATCGTTCAAAAACATCCGGCATCCAATACCATGTTGGACCGATGTCAAAAGTGAAACCCTCTTTTTTGAGCTGACGAGCTCTTCCGCCTATAGTACTGTTTTTTTCATACACTACTACTTCGTTGCCTTGTTGGGCAAGATAACAAGCCGCGGCAAGCGACGAGAATCCGGAACCGATTATTTTGATTTTCTTTCTCATATTGTTTAACAAAAATAGAAAAAAGTTAAACAATAAAAAAATATTTGTCTAGATAAATTCTACTAATTCTTTAATGCTGTTAAAGGTAATGGTTTTTTCCGATAAAAGTCTTGGGTCAACATGTTCTATCATACGACCAATCAACCATAATTGGGAAGAATCGTCCATGATTTCAGTTTGTAGTTCTTTTATATAGGGATTTATTTCGGATTTAGTAGGTTCTACTGTGGAATAACACAAGTAAACAATATTGTCAAAATGTTTCTTCAAATCTTTCAAACTGTCAGTCGGTACACTCTCACCTAAATAGATAGTTTTGTAACCATGGTTTAGAATTTCGTAGTTTAAATACATCAATCCCAATTCGTGAATTTCATTCATAGGCAAGTATAGTACAAAAACCTTATCTGATCTGGTAGGTTCTTGGGACTGAACTACCTCAGTATTGGTGAGTATTTTTTGCTTAATAAGGTAGGTAATAAAATGTTCGTGTGCCGGACTGATGGTATTAGTTTGCCATAACAATCCTATTTCTTGGATTAACGGAATAAAGACCTCATAAAAAACATCTCTGAAAGATTTTTCAACAAGCAGCTTGCTGTACGTGTTAAAAAACAACGCCTGATCAAAATTCATCATAGCTATTTTAAAAGAACTGATGGCGTGATGTTTGGCGCTTTTTTCAGAAATGATTTCATTTACCAACTCCGGGATTCTATCCTCTGAAAGTTTAGAGATTTTTGATATTTTGTAGCCATGATTGTGTAAAAGGGTGATGTTGAGCAGCTTTTGAAGATTCTCTAAATCATACATTCGGATATTAGTTTCTGTTCTCATAGGCTCGAGTACATTATACCTTTTTTCCCATATTCTGATGGTGTGTGCTTTTATACCGGATAAGTTCTCCAAGTCTTTAATGCTAAAAACACTTTTAATATTGTTCATCTTTTATTTGATTTAGTTAAACAAAATTAGTAAAATTAATTTACCAAGCATGTTTTTGGGCTAAAACTTTCAAAAAAAGAGCAATAGATTAGGAATTCAAGGTGTTCCTGCAGTGTTTTAGAAAGAAAATAGTTATTTTGAGGTAAAAAAAACACTCTGAACAGAGTGCTTTTAACGTTTTAGTGACCACGATCAGATTCGAACTGACACGTCTTGCGACACCACCCCCTCAAGAGGGCGAGTCTACCAATTTCTCCACGTGGCCGAAAACAAAAAAAGTCATCCGCTTGGCGAACAACTTTTTGTGACCCGACTGGGGCTCGAACCCAGGACCCCAACATTAAAAGTGTTGTGCTCTACCAACTGAGCTATCGAGTCAATATTCATTTCTTGAATGCGGGTGCAAATATAAGACGTTATTATTTATATTTCAAAGCAATTTTGCTATAAATTTGCCTTTTTTCTGGGATAGTCTGTAAGGGCTTAATTTATAAGGTTTTATTGCGATGGTAAAAATTGTTTTGGTCGGTTATATGGCGGTTGGGAAGTCGACGGTAGGTAAAATTATTGCCGAAAAACTACAAATTGACTTTGTAGATTTAGATGAAAACATCGAAAAAGCAGAAAACTTATCTATTAGTGAAATCTTTACCAAGTATGGTGAAATCTATTTCCGGAAAAAAGAACATCTCGAATTTAAAAAATGGATAGAGGCACCACAATCTGTAGTCATTGCTACCGGTGGCGGTACGCCTTGTTATGCCAATAATCACTTGCTGTTAAAGGCTACGAATGTTGTTTCGTTTTATTTGAAAGCTTCAATACCTGAACTTTACAAACGCTTGTTGATGGATTCGGGAAATCGTCCGTTAGTGTGCAACAAGTCAGAGGAAGAATTACGGGAGTTCATCGCCAAAAATCTTTTTGATCGGAGCTATTTCTATCATCAAGCTCTTAATGTTGTAAGTGTCGACGGAAAAATGCCTGAAGCTGTTGCGGAAGAAATTCTCCGGAAATTACACTAAATACGCATGATCATTATTCGCTTCAAACACTACTTGTACGTGTTCTTTTAAGGAAGTAGAAAGCGAAATACCTTTGAAATCAGCTTTTACAGGGTATTTCTTGTGATTGCGATCGATTAAAACAACGGTTTTGAATTTTTTCACCGGAACATTCAGAAAGTGTTTTACGCCATAAATCAGAGTTGTGCCTGAGTTTAGTACATCATCTACCAAAACAATACACTTATTTTTATAAGCTTCTTCAGTTACTGATGTAGTGATAGGTTTAAAAGGATTGGTCTTGTCGATTTTAACTTCACATAAAGTAATTTGACAATCCGAAATTTCATTTAAAACCTGACCAATTTTTTGCGCTAGTATGAAACCATTAGAGGCAATTCCGGCTAATACAACTTCATCTTCCTCCGCAAAGGTTTCATAAATCTGATAAGCAATTCTTCTGATTTTGTGTTCGATTTCTTGGTGATTGAGAATAATATTTGTCATCTTAATTTTTTTATCAAAGATAATGGCTTCTTTTTACTTTTATAAACCCATTAGTTAAAATGATGTTTAGTATTTAAAAATACTTACCGAAAAGTAATAGATGTTTTTTATGGATGTATGTTATTTATTGCTATATCTACAGTTTAGTGCTTTTTGTCGATTTTTTAATGTCTTTTGACGATTATTTAAAACAATTTTTTTTAATTACCTAACAATTTAAAGTTTTGCTTTAAATTTACCAGTGATTATCTATTGGGCTGGTTTTTACTGATTTATGATAATTATTTTTTGTTTTGATTTTAAATTTCGTTATTGCTTCACGTTGAATTATACCTATTGATTTGTATGTTTTTTAGAAAAGGATTTGGTTTTAAGTATAAAAAAAGATGGATTGATTTGGTTGGTGTCATAGTGTTGTTTTGCTTTTATCAAACAACCAAAGCGCAAGTTGCCACTTATTCATTTAGTGAATCAAATGCTGTATACAATGCTTTAACTAGTCCTTCGGTTGCCTACACAGCACCTTGGGATGATCATACTCCGGGATCAGCTTTTCAGGCCACTTTGGGGTTTGATTTTGTTTATGATGGCATAACACAAACCCAATGCTTCATCAGTCCTAATGGTTATATATCATTTGGAGTTCAACCAACCGCTAATAATTATCTTCCTTTAAGTGTTGCAACAGTTTTTACTAATGGAGGAACGATTAGTGCTTTAGGTCTTGATTTGATTGCTACAACGGACAATATTGCTTATCAAACTATCGGTTCTGCCCCAAACAGAACTTTCGTTGTTCAATGGAGTAATGTCAGAAGGAAGTCTAAAACAGGGAACTTCAATTTTCAGATTAGATTGAATGAAACTAGTAACACAATCGAATTCTCTTATGGAGTATGTGCTCCTGATGATGTTACGGTTCTAAATGCACAAGTTGGGATTAGGGGAGCATCAAATAATTTTACCCAAAGAGATGTTCAAAACCGATTGCAAACCGGTGTGAATACCAATGCTTCGTGGTTTGGAAAGACAGTAAACGGTACAGCTAATTCCAGCACTGTTAGGACTAGTATTACCGAATATCCCAATAGTGGTTTAAAGTATACCTACACACCGCCCTTACCTTGCACAACACCTACTGCCGGACCAACTTCTTTGGTTGTTGGAAATACCGGTGTGACATCAACTTCTTTTACAGGCAATAGTTTTACCGCTGCCAGTCCGGCACCTACTAATTATTTAATTTTGAGAAGTACTGTCAATACTCCTCCGACTGTTTCTGATGTGCCGAATAGAACTTATTGGGCTGTATCAAATGTAATATCTGGCATTTACACGGTTTTGAGTGTTACTAATGCCACTACTTTTACACAAACAGCTTTGACGCCAAACACAACCTATTACTACTGGGTTATTCCTTACAATGCCGGGTGTTTAGGAGGGCCATATTATAACTTAGGAGCTATGATTACAGCTTCTAAAACAACTTGTATTGCAGCACCGACAGGTTTAACAGCCTCTACTGTAGAAGGTAATTCTTTTACCGCGTCATGGACAGCAGTTGCTGGAGCAACAGACTACCTTATCGATGTATCTACCAACAGTACATTTACAGCATTATTACCTTCTTTTAGCGGAGCATCCTCATCAGGATCAACCAATTTAGTGATTTCTGGTTTACTTCCTTTAACTACATATTATTTCAGAGTTAGAGCTGTTGGTTTAACTTGTAATGTTAATAGTGCAACAGCCACTTGTACCACTGTTTGCGGGGCATACAACATACCTTATTTTCAGAATTTTGATTCTACTGCCTTAAATTCATTGCCAAGTTGTTTTACGGTAGCGGACAACAATTCGGATTTAAACACATGGAGTACACAAAATGTACAACCTTCATCCAATCCGAATGCTTTACATTTGGATACAAGTTCCAGTGCCGATTCTGATGATTGGTTTTTTTCTCCGGGATTAAATCTAACTGCCGGTGTTACTTATCGTTTAAAGTTTAAATACAACACTCAAAGTACAGGAATATATTCTGAGAATTTGAGAGTTCGTTTGGGGACTGGCGCGAGTGAAAGTGGCATGAACAATACCATATTGGATTTGTTAAATTTTCAGAATACCGTATACCAAACAGCTACAGTAGATTTTACTCCGGTAGCCGATAATATTTACTATATTGGATTTCAAGGGTACAGTTTTGCTAATCAGAGTAAAATATTGATTGATGATATCAGTATCATTGTGTCTCCAACTTGTTATGAACCAACTGATTTGTCTGTGCTAACGGTTACCAGTAATTCAGCGGTTATTACTTGGTCTGCCTCAGTTCCGGAACCATCAGAAGGTTATGAAATTTATGTTAGTACATCAAATACAACCCCTGGTTTTTCTACTATTCCAAGTTCAGTAGTTGGATTTGGTACTACTACAGCTACAGTTTCCGGATTGGCTCCGGCTACTTTATACTATGTTTGGGTACGAGGAAATTGCGGTACTACCGATAAGAGTATTTGGAGTACTATTCAAACTTTTAGTACTGATTGTGCTGCTGCGCTTCCTTTGAGTGTTACATCCGGAACATTGTGCGGAGGTGGTTCTACCAGTTTACAGGCTATTGGAGCTCCCGGATCAACTATTGAATGGTATTCTGACTCATCTGGAACAACTTTATTATCTACAGGGACTACTTTTGTTACTCCAACGTTATCAACCACTACGGTCTTTTATGCACAATCTAAGGCTCCGGGTGGACTGGTAAGTTTAGGACCTATTTCACCATCCATTCAAGGAGGATCATTAGGGACACAAGCGGTACAAACATTGATAGGATTTTCAGTAACAGCTGCCACAACGCTACAATCTTTTGATATCTATCCGATGACTGCAGGTCAGAATGGAACAATTGAAATTAGAAACGCAGTAAATGTTATAGTTGCATCTTACAATTATACCACCAATGTCGCCGGAGGAAACACTCCACAAACTATTTCGCTGGGTTTAGATTTGGCTGTAGGGAATTACTTTCTGTATTTTGAAACATTGCCTGCTTCCGGCTTGATTGGAAACATTGATAATGCTTCATACCCTTATACATCATCAATAGCAAATATTACCGGGAATGACTATGATAATACTTTCTTCTTTTACGCATACAATTGGAAGTTGTCGAATATTTGTCGATCTTTATTAACACCTGTTACTGCAACCGTTACTGCACCACCGCCAATATCTTTCAGTGCTACTTCTTCAACTATCTGTAAGGGAGAATCTGTTGGGCTCGTAACTCTGACAGGGTTTGAATCTTATGATACATTTGTTTGGAATACTACTGTTGGTTTAACAGGAAATGTTAATTCCGGTTTTACTTTTAGTCCATTAGTTACTACAAATTATATCTTAACAGCATCTCAATCTTCAGGAGGTTTGTGTTCAACTGTAATTTCTTATGCGGTAACAGTTAATCCTGATCCTCCGGCAATTGCAATTGTTCCTGCCTCTACAACTCTGTGTGAAGGAGCCATACAAACTTTAAATGCCAGTTTAGATTTGTCTACACCGGTAGTTATTTTTAGCGAAAACTTCAATGCGCCTACTAATAATTGGACTAAAATTAATGCATCAGTTGGTGGAATTGTAGCTAATGCAGCTTGGACTTTAAGACCAAGTCCATATGCTTATTCAAGTTCCTATTGGAATATCACAATGAATAGTAACGACGTTTCTCAATTTTATTTGACAAATTCTGACGCACAGGGAAGTCCGGGAACCAACAGAACTCTTACCTATTTAGAATCTCCCTCTATTAATTTATCCGGTTATACCAGCGCAACGTTGAGCTTTTTTCATTTTTTAAGATATATACCCGGAAATAAGGCAAGAGTTGAAGTGTCAACTGATGGAGGCGTGAGTTGGATTATTGTTGGCAATTATCTTTCTAATCAGGGGTCACCCTCAAGTTTTAGTAATGCCAATATCAATATGAATGCTTATGTAGGACTTGCCAATGTTAAGATAAGATTTTTGTATGATGCTACTTGGGACTTTGGATGGGCGATTGACAATGTTAGCATTACCGGAAATTTAGCAGTAGAAGTAACTTGGAATCCACCAACGGCACTTTATTTTGATGCAGCGGCATCAATACCTTACATTGCCGGTACACCAACAGGTACTGTTTACACGAAGCCTAACGTGTCAACAATTTATACAGGAAGTGTAGTTGGATCCAATGGTTGTTCAGCAAGTTCAACTACTAATATCACAGTTACTCCAACGCCTAACGCTGGAGTACTTTCCAGTGATCAATTAATTTGTGCCACATGGCAGGCCTCAGATTTAACTTTGACAGGCTTTTCTGGGGGAAGTATTGTGCGTTGGGAATATGCAAGCGATTCTGCTTTTACCACAGGTTTAACGTCAATTGCTAATACAACTGCTGTACTAACGTCTAGTAGTATTGGAACATTTTCCGGAACACGTTATTACCGTGCAGTTATGCAAAATGGATCTTGTCCTGTTGTTTATTCCAACTTTGTATCAATAGCATACCCCACAACGCGTTGGGATGGCGTATCTTGGAGTAATGGGTTGCCTAATTTTAATACTAAAGTTGTGTTCGATTGTGGAGATTCTAATTTTTCTTCAACTGGTGATTTAGAAGCTTGTTCAGTTGAGGTGTTATCCGGGGATATTGTAATTAATTCCGGTCACACTTTGAACGTTCAAAACGATGTTAAAATAGTAGGAGGTAGCCTAATCTTTGAAAATAATTCTAGTTTAGTTCAAGTAAACTCTCTCAATAATTTAGGACTGCCTTTCTCGAACACCGGCAATATAACCTACAAAAGAATAAGCACTCCAATAAAAAGATTTGATTATGTTTATTGGTCAACTCCTGTTGCTCCGCAAACCTTAATATCATTCTCGCCTTCAAGCTCAATGTTTTTCTATTACAATCCTTTGATAAACAATTGGGCTTATGCAACAACTAATGTTCCAATGATACCCGGTAAAGGGTATTTAGTCAGAGCTCCGGATGTTTCCCCTTTTAATGTTACAACAGCAAATAATTTTAACGGATCATTTATAGGAGTGCCCAATACCGGAGATATCACTTTGTCGGTTATAGGTAATGCAAATCAATTTAATCTGATTGGAAATCCTTACCCTAGTGCATTGAGTGCAGATGCATTTTTGTCTGACCCTGCAAATATTCCGTTAATTGATGCAACCATATATTTATGGACACATAATACTCCAATAACTAACAATGTTTATAATGCGGGAGATTATGCAATGTATAACTACTCTGGTGGGGTAGGCACGGGTTCTTCAGCTGCTAATCCGGGTTTAAATACCAGTGTGCCTAATGGTAAGATTGCCTCCGGACAAGGATTTTTTGTGAAAGGATTGTCTTCAGGAACAATTTTATTCAAGAACAGTATGAGAATTACAGGTAATAACGACCAATTTTTCAGGATGAGTAATCAAACAACTCAAAACGCTGTTGGTTTGGAGCGACACCGTTTTTGGTTAGATGTTTACAATAATCAAGGAGCTTTTAAACAAACGTTAGTTGCATATATAGAAAATGCAACCAATACCGGAATGGACAGAGGTTTTGATGGTGAAATGGTTGATGTAGGTAATGTTGTTGCATTATACGTTCCTCATGAAGGTAAAAAGCTGTCAATTCAAGGAAAAGCTTTGCCATTTCTCCCAACAGATGTAATTCCATTAGGATTTAAATCTACAATTTCCGGAGTATACAAAATTAGGATATCAAGTTTTGACGGTTTATTTAACAATCAAAATATTTATTTAGAGGATACTCAATTCAATATTATCCATGATTTAAAAGCCGGAGACTATGAATTTACTACTCCTTCGGGAACTTTTGATGACCGATTTAAGATTAGATTTGAGTCGCAATTGTTGGGAGTTTTAAACCCCGATTTCACAGCTAATCAGGTAGTGGTCTATAAAAATTCTGAACAAAATTTTGTAGTTAATACCGGTAAGATTATTATGAAATCGGTAAAAGTATTTGATATAAGAGGACGTTTGTTATTCGATTTACAATCAATAGATTCCAATCAAACGGTTGTTAACGGCGGATTGAGTAACGAGGTTCTTTTGATTCAGATAGAGTCTGATAGCGGACAAATAATCACCAAAAAAGTAGTTAGATAGTCAATTTTTCAGCGCTGTATCGGATTGTTGACTAAATCGTTAGTTACCAATTTTGATTAATAATCATTGTCCAAGTCAAAGTTGTCAAGATCCCTGCGATCTCTTTTCGTAGGCCTTCCGACTCCAGTTTTTCTGTAGTGTTCTTTGGATAGTTTAAGCATCTCCAAGTGAGCAAAAGCTTCAGGCGGTGTTTCATCTTTTCTGTAGATGTCAACCAATTTAGCGCCAACGCGATTCAAAGGAATATCCAAAACGGTAATAACGTAGGTAATTTGATCTTTTCTGAAAGTAATTTTGTCCATAGGAAAAACTTCTCGAGAAGGCTTAGCCACTTGACCGTTGACGGTGATTTGATTTTTTCGACAAGCTTCAGTAACCATGTTTCGGGTTTTGTAATAACGCACACACCAAAGATATTTGTCTACTCTCATTTTTTTTACAAAATCAACGTTAAATAGTTCACAAAAATAAATCAATATTGTATCTTGCGAGCTCAAAAATAGAATAAAAATGAATAATTTTTCTAAGGTAGCTTTGTTTTTTGTTACAGTAATTTTTGCTGCTTCATGTTCTAAAAGTGATAGTAATACAGTTGCTCCAAAACGTGACTATGCAGAACAGTTTGCTACTGATTTAGCCAATATTGAAGAGTTTTTGCAAACGCATTACATGGAGGTAACCAACAGTCCGGGTAATACAGAAGACCAAGATGTGTCTTTTTATGAAATACCGGAAGGCGGAACACAAACTTCTGTTTGGAATCAAACGGATTATCCGTTACAAGCTCATTATGTATCCCAAGACGATATCACTTATAAAATTTACTATATTCAATTGCGCCAAGGATCCGGGACAACCAGTAATTCACCTTGTAATGTAGATCGCGTTTTAACTTCCTACAGAGGTAGCTACATTTACACCAAGAAAGAAACCATCAATGAGCAGGAGATAGAAAAAATTTCTTTGAAGGAATTTGAAGAAACTATAACACCTGAAAATTATTTAACACTATCTACTTTAATTAAAGGTTGGTCGGAAATATTTCCAAAGTTCAAAACCGGAACTTACAGCGCTAATCCTGATGGTACTTTGTCTTATGCTAACTTTGGAGCCGGTATTATGTTTATTCCTTCCGGATTAGGTTATTACAACAATTCTTCCGGAACGATTCCTTCTTACTCTCCATTGATTTTTAGTTTTAAACTATACGAAATCCAAAGGGTAGATAATGATAATGATGGTATACCTTCTTACTTAGAAGACCTTAACTCAGTGATTGTTAATGCAGATGGTTCTACAACAGTAATCAATGGTGTGCCTGATGGTTATGTTAGAGTGTTGGGACAGGGTGTAAGTAATCCTGATGATACTGATGGTGACGGCTCGCCGGACTTCTTGGACATCGACGATGATGGTGATTACTTCACTACCTCCAGTGAAATTAAAAATCCACTAACCAATGCCCCTTATCCGTTTGCTGATATTCCGCTCTGTAGCGATGGCAAGAAAAGACACCTTTCCAATCTATGTAATCATAATCAATAAAAAAAAGCCGCTAATTTTAGCGGCTTTTCTTTTTATATTATAGAGCAATTATTTTCTTTTGATCACTCGCTCTGCAGCTTCTGTTATGGCTTGGTGATTTAATTTGTATTTTTCCATTAATTGTTCCGGTGTACCACTTTCGCCAAAGCTGTCATTAACCGCAACAAATTCTTGAGGTGCCGGAGTATTCAAAGCCAACACTCTGGCAACGCTTTCGCCTAATCCACCTAAAATATTGTGCTCTTCAGCGGTAACTACGCAACCGGTTTTAGCTACCGATTTCAAAATGGCTTCGTCATCTAAAGGTTTAATAGTATGAATATTGATAACTTCTGCAGAAATTCCTTTAGCTTCTAACGCTTCAGCAGCAATTAAAGCTTCCCAAACCAAATGTCCGGTAGCAATGATAGTTACATCAGTACCTTCATTGAGCATGATGGCTTTTCCAATGATGAACGGTTCATCGGCCGGTGTGAAATTTGGCACTACAGGGCGTCCGAAACGCAAATATGCAGGGCCATGATGTTCCGCTAAAGCAATAGTAGCCGCTTTAGTTTGGTTGTAATCGCAAGTATTGATAACCGTCATTCCCGGTAACATTTTCATCAATCCGATGTCTTCCAGAATTTGATGCGTAGCACCGTCTTCTCCTAAAGTTAATCCGGCGTGTGAGGCACAAATCTTTACGTTCTTATCAGAGTAAGCCACTGATTGGCGAATTTGATCGTAAACTCTTCCGGTAGAGAAATTGGCAAAAGTTCCCGTAAACGGAATTTTACCGCCTATGGTTAATCCGGCTGCTATACCAATCATATTCGCTTCGGCAATCCCTACTTGGAAAAAACGCTCGGGGTGATTCTTTTTGAAATCGTCAAATTTCAACGATCCAATCAAATCGGCACAAAGCGCCACAACGTTTTCGTTTTTTTGTCCCAATTCGGTCATTCCTGCCCCAAATCCGGAACGGGTATCTTTACTTCCTGTGTTTGTATATTTTTTCATAATTTTAGTAGTCGCCTAAGGTTTCTTTATTTTGTGCCAATCCATTAGCCAGTTGCTCGTCGTTAGGAGCTTTTCCGTGCCAAGCATGTGTGTGCATCATAAAATCAACGCCATTCCCCATAACGGTGTGCATCAGCACACAAACCGGTTTTCCTTTTCCGGTTCTGCTTTTCGCTTCAGCTAAACCGGCCTTGATTGCCTCGATGTTATTGCCTTCTGTAATCTCTAAAACGTCCCAATCAAAAGCTTCAAACTTGGCTTTTAAATTACCCAAACTCAAAACATCATCCGTAGAACCGTCAATTTGTTGGCCGTTGTAATCAATCGTAGCGATTAAATTGTCCACTTTTTTAGCAGAAGCGTACATGATGGCTTCCCAATTCTGACCTTCCTGTAGTTCACCGTCACCGTGAAGTGAGTAAACCAAGTGATTGTCACCGTTTAATTTTTTGGCTTGTGCAGCACCAATCGCCACGGATAAACCTTGTCCCAAAGAACCCGAAGCCATGCGAACGCCTGGTAAGCCTTCGTGAGTAGTGGGATGGCCTTGTAAACGAGAGTTTAGTTTGCGGAAAGTAGCCAACTCCGATACCGGAAAATAACCGCTACGCGCCAAAACGCTGTAAAAAACAGGTGAAATATGCCCGTTTGAAAGGAAAAATAAATCTTCTCCGATACCGTTCATATCAAATCCTGCTTTGCGTTGCATTTGGTGTTGGTACAATACGGTGAAAAATTCCGCACAACCCAAAGATCCTCCGGGATGTCCCGAATTTACGGCATGAACCATACGAAGAATGTCTCTTCTGACCTGGGTTGTAAAATCTTGTAAATGTTGTGTGTTTGACATTATATATAGGATGTATAATTATGCCTCAAAAGTACTTCTAATTTTATAGGAAGGCAAATGATTTTAAAACAAGTTATCAAAGGATTGTCAATAAGCTTTTAGCTAAATCTAACTGTTAGGCTTTTTAAGCTCAAATTCTACATAGTTATTTTCCAGGTGGGCTGTGGCAACAAAACCCAAACGTTTCAGGAGTTGAATAGCTTTAGTATTGTCTTTTTTGGTAAGTGATATTATACGATTGAGTTTCATTTGTTCCCATCCGAATCTGATGGCCAATTGCATGGCGGATGTCATCAGTCCTTTGCCTCTGAATTCCTCAAGTAAAATACAACCTAATTCTCCGGTACCATTTTCAAATCCGCGGTAATAGCCACAGGAACCTGCAATTTGTCCACTGGTAGTTTCGATTATTCCCCAGTTGATAGCGTTGCCTTCTGTATAGTCTTTTTGGATTTTAGCCAGCATCAGTAGCACATCTTCAGTAGTAGTTGCTTTTTTACCATAGTAGTAAGAAATGTCAATGATGGCTTCCGCTTCCGTAGTTAAAATGTCTCTCAACAAAACAAGCTCATTGTGAATCTCCGGAAAAGAATCGTAGGGTGGCAACTGTGTCATTTGTTTTTCGTTTTTTTGTTGTCTAAAGTAACAATAAGATTTTTACTATCGCCATAAAGGTTAGGAATACCTGTTAAATAAAATCCTAAATCCTAAATCCTAAATCCTAAATCTTTTATCTTTGCCGACTGTAAAAGCGTTTTATGAAATTTGATTTATTAGCCAAAGATCCTAATTCAAGTGCCCGTGCCGGTAGTATTACCACTGATCACGGTGTAATTGAAACCCCTATATTTATGCCTGTTGGTACTGTTGCGTCTGTGAAAGGTGTACACCAACGCGAATTGAAAGAAGAAATCAATCCCGATATCATTCTCGGAAATACTTACCACTTATACCTTCGTCCGCAAACCGATATTTTGGAAAAAGCAGGTGGATTGCATAAGTTTATGAATTGGGACCGAAATATTTTAACCGATAGCGGCGGCTACCAAGTGTACTCGCTTTCGGCTAATCGAAAAATTAAAGAAGAAGGCGTAAAGTTTAAGTCGCATATCGACGGTTCTTACCACGTATTTACGCCCGAAAATGTGATGGAAATCCAACGCACTATTGGTGCCGATATCATCATGGCTTTTGACGAATGTACGCCTTATCCTTGTGATTATCGCTATGCCCAACGCTCTATGCACATGACGCACCGTTGGTTGGATCGCTGTATCAAACACTTGGAGAAAGTGCCAACCAAATACGGCTACGACCAAACTTTTTTTCCCATTGTTCAAGGTAGTACCTACAAAGATTTACGCCAACAATCAGCCGAATACATCGCCAATGCCGGTGCCGAAGGAAATGCTATCGGTGGCTTATCGGTAGGAGAGCCGGCCGAAGAAATGTACGCCATGACTGAAGTAGTTACTGCCATTTTACCGCAAGACAAACCAAGGTATTTGATGGGTGTCGGAACGCCGATTAATATCTTGGAAAATATCGCTTTAGGCATTGATATGTTCGATTGTGTGATGCCAACCCGTAATGCCAGAAACGGTATGTTGTTCACCGCTAATGGTACCATCAATATCAAAAATAAAAAATGGGAAGCCGATTTCTCTCCGATTGATGAAATGGGACATACTTTTGTGGATACAGAATACACCAAAGCGTATTTACGACATTTATTTGCCGCAAATGAGTTTTTAGGCAAACAAATCGCTACTATACACAACCTCGGATTTTACATGTGGTTGGTACGAGAAGCCAGAAAACACATCATAGCCGGTGATTTCAGAACTTGGAAAGATATGATGGTGAAACAAATGAGTCAAAGGTTATAAAGGTGTAGGTTCCAAGTTGTAAGTTCTAGGTTTTAAAGAACAGCAACTTGAGACATACAGCTCACAACATACAACAAAAGATGCTGAAAATAATAGACAAATACATCTTAAAACGATATCTCGCCACATTCTCTGTAATGCTGCTGATGTTCATACCTATCGGTATAGTGATTGATGTTTCGGAGAAAGTCAACCGTATGATTGAAAACAAGGTGCCATTCAAAGAAATTGCACTTTACTACATGGACTTTACCATCTATTTTGCCAATTTATTGTTCCCGATTTTCTTGTTCCTATCAGTCATATGGTTTACATCCAAGCTGGCCAATAATACTGAAATTATTGCCATTTTAAGCTCCGGCATCTCCTTTACTCGTTTTATGCGACCATATATCATCGGGGCAACTATTGTTTCTATTTTCGCTTTGATAATGAGCGTGTATTTGGTGCCGAGTGCCAGCGCCGGATTTAAAAGTTTCCGATACCGATACCTGGTTGGTAATGGTCAAAATGAGGTAAGAGACAACTCCGATGTATTCCGTCAAATTAGTAAAGACGAATACATTTTTGTGAGCAATTTTCAAGAGGTTTCCAAAATGGCATTTAATTTTTCCATGGAGAAATTTGAAGGCGATCAGTTAAAATACAAACTAATTGCCAGCAGAATCAAGTGGAACGAAAAAGAAAAGAATTATACGCTATACAATTACACCAAACGCAAAGTTGGTGCCATGGGCGACATCATAGAGTCCGGTGAAAAAAAAGATACGATTTTCAATTTTGATTTAGAAGATTTAACACCGGTAGTGTACATAGCTGAAACATTGCCTTTAAACGAATTGCACAAGTTTATTGATAAAGAAAAAGCACGTGGTTCCTCCAATATCAATACGTATTTGGTGGTACTTTACAAAAAGTACAGTATTCCGGTATCAGCTTTCATCTTAACCATCATAGCGGTAGCTGTCTCAGCCATGAAACGCCGCGGCGGAATGGGGGCGAACTTGGCTATCGGAATTGTTTTAGCCTTTGCGTTTGTCTTTTTAGATAAAGTTTTCGGAGTTTTAGCTGAGAAATCCACAGCGCCGCCTATGTTAGCCGTTTGGACACCCAATATTGTCTTCGGAATTTTAGCCCTTTACCTATTACGCAATGCCAAACGATAACCTGAAAAGTTATTTGCATCTCCATTTAATTGTTTTCATTTGGGGATTTACAGCCATCTTGGGTGCGCTGATAACGCTGGATGCTTTGCCTTTGGTTTGGTTCAGAATGCTATTTGCTGTAGGCTTTATTGCCATTTACATCTATTACAAAAAATTACCGTTGCGGGTGCCGACCAAAATCTTGCTACAGTTTTTGTTCTCCGGTTTCATCATCGCCCTGCATTGGTTTACTTTCTTCCATGCAATAAAAATCTCTAACGTCTCTATTACCTTAGCTTGCTTGTCAACGGGAGCATTATTCGCTGCTATTTTAGAGCCTATTTTGTACGGTAAAAAAATAGTACCTTACGAGTTGTTCTTTGGATTATTGGTAGTGGTCGGATTGTATATTATCTTCAATGTTGAAGGTAATTATTTCCTCGGGATTGTAACGGCTTTGACTTCAGCCTTTTTATCTGCTTTGTTTGCCGTTATCAACAGTCGCTTGGTAAAATCATACGATGCAACGGTAATCTCCTTCTATGAACTCAGTGGTGGTGTAGTCTTTTTTTCGTTTTTATTACTGTTCTTCGGTAGTTTTTCAGTTGAGTTTTTCCAGCTATCTATGAAAAATCTAGTATATCTGTTGATATTGAGTTCGGTTTGTACGGCTTATGCCTTTATCGCCTCAACGGCCGTAATGAAGTTTTTGAGTCCGTATACCGTTATGTTAACCATCAATCTGGAACCGATTTACGGCATCATTTTAGCCGTTCTGATTTTTGAAGAGAAAGAAAAAATGAGCTTTGGTTTCTACGTAGGTGCAGTCATTATTTTACTGACAGTGCTCTTAAATGCCATCATCAAAAGCAGAAAAAAACAGTGAATTTAGCGCATAACTATGTTTAAAACTAATCTGCCGGAATTGCTTTTTATCACAATTTAAAATTTTATATTTGCTATTCGTTAAAACAAAACTAACATACTATGGAATATTTAGATTTTGAACTTCCTATCAAGGAATTAGAAGATCAACTAGATAAATGCCAGTTAATCGGTCAGGAGTCTGATGTAGACGTGACCAACACTTGCAAACAAATAGAGAAAAAATTAGAGGAAACTAAAAGAAAAATCTATAAAAACCTAACCGCTTGGCAACGCGTTCAGTTGTCTCGTCATCCTAACAGGCCATACACTTTAGAACACATTACCAACTTAACCAAAGGTACTTTTTTGGAATTATTTGGCGATAGAAATTTCAAGGATGACAAAGCCATGGTAGGCGGATTGGGTAAAATCGACGGTCAATCGTTCATGTTAATCGGTCAACAAAAAGGAATTAATACCAAAATGCGTCAATTGCGCAACTTTGGTATGGCTAGTCCGGAAGGTTACCGCAAAGCACTTCGCTTAATGAAAATGGCTGAAAAGTTCAATATTCCTGTAGTAACTTTAATTGATACTCCGGGTGCTTATCCGGGCTTAGAAGCGGAAGAACGCGGACAAGGTGAAGCCATTGCTCGTAATATTTTAGAAATGATTCGCTTAAAAGTACCTATCATTTGTGTAATCATCGGTGAAGGTGCTTCCGGTGGTGCATTAGGAATTGGAGTAGGTGACAGAGTATTAATGATGGAGAACACTTGGTACTCCGTAATTTCTCCTGAATCTTGTTCGTCTATCTTATGGAAAAGTTGGGAGTACAAAGAGAGAGCAGCCGAAGCATTAAAACTAACCTCTACAGATATGAAAAAAATGAAGTTAGTAGACGATGTGATTCCGGAACCGCTTGGCGGCGCTCATTACGACAAGGAAACTACTTTTAAAACCGTAGAGCAATACATCATGAAAGCCTTTAATGAATTGAAAGATTTATCAACAGACGAATTAGTGTCGCAGAGGATGGATAAATACAGCAAAATGGGCGAGTTCAAGGAGTAATTCTTACAAAATTTAACTCAAATCCGAAGCCCAATGGTTTCGGATTTTTTTTGGGTTATCAACAAAAAAACAAACTTATAAACATCGTTTTTGAATAACTCAATCTCATAAATTTGACCAAATTGGTTACTTTCGTTTCATGGAAAATCTTAGAAATATTAACCCGATTAAAGTAGATAAAACTACCATCATCAATTTAGAAAAAGGAAAACTCCCACCGCAAGCGCTCGATTTAGAAGAAGCGGTTTTGGGCGCTATGATGATCGATAAAAAAGGGGTGGATGAGGTCATCGATATCCTTCAGCCCGATGCCTTTTACAAAGACGCTCACAAACACATTTTCGAAGCAATTTTTCAGTTATTCACCGATTCGCAACCTATCGACTTGTTAACAGTTTCCGCTCAGCTCAAAAAGAACGGCAAATTGGAATTGGCGGGAGGCGATTTCTATCTGATTCAGCTTACCCAAAAAATATCTTCGTCGGCGCATATTGAGTTCCATTCTAGAATTATTTTACAAAAATATATCCAAAGAAGTTTGATCAAAATTTCTTCGGAAATTATAGAGGAATCCTACGACGAATCCACCGACGTATTCGATTTGCTTGATAAAGCCGAATCCAAGCTCTACGAAGTAACGCAAGGCAACATCAAGCGAAGCTCGGAAACAGCACAAAGTTTGGTCATCCAAGCCAAAAAAAGAATTGAAGAAATAGCCAACAAAGAAGGACTGAGCGGTATTCCAACCGGTTTTGAAAAGTTGGATCAAGTAACCTCAGGTTGGCAACCATCCGATTTGATTATTATTGCCGCACGTCCGGGTATGGGTAAAACGGCCTTCGTATTGTCGATGGCCAGAAATATGGCCATTGATTTTGGTGCACCGGTAGCATTGTTCTCTTTGGAGATGTCCTCCGTACAGTTAATCACCCGTTTGATTTCCTCTGAAACCGGTTTGTCTTCCGAAAAATTGCGTACCGGAAAATTGGAAAAACACGAGTGGGAACAATTGTCCACTAAAGTAAAAGACTTAGAAAAAGCTCCTTTATACATCGATGACACGCCGTCACTTTCCATCTTCGATTTAAGAGCGAAAGCCCGACGTTTGTCTTCCCAACACGGGATCAAAATGATTATTGTCGATTACCTTCAGTTGATGACAGCCGGTGGTAACGGTAAAGGA
>NZ_JANJUQ010000027.1 GCF_024710485.1 Flavobacterium sp. | reverse complement strand
AGCTTTATTGTTGGTTTCTCATTTGTCTAAAGCGGTTTTTAAAGTAGGTTTTGCTTCCATCGATAAAAGACTAAATCATTTCATTATTAATACAAATGCAGAGAATTACAAAGTCTTTGCCGACGAAATGTTCAAATATTTAAGAATTCTAAATAAAATTTAAAATGCAATCATTAATTGGTACGGGAGTTGCGCTAGTTACCCCTTTTAAAAAAGATTTTTCCTTAGACGTTGAAGCCTTAAAAGCCATTGTTAATTTTCAGATTGACAACGGTATAGATTATTTGGTCGTTTTAGGTACGACTGCCGAAAGCGCTACTTTGTCTAAAGGAGAAAAAGAGTTGGTAATCAAAACTGTAGTCGAAGCCAATAAAGGAAGATTGCCTTTAGTTTTGGGTGTAGGCGGAAATAACACACAGGAAGTGGTATCCGAGTTGCAATCGAGAGATTTTAGTGATTTTGTGGCAATACTTTCTGTTTCTCCTTATTATAATAAACCAACTCAAGAGGGAATTTATCAGCATTTCAAAGCAGTTGCAGAAGCTTCACCTATTCCGGTAATTCTGTACAATGTTCCGGGAAGAACAGCTAGCAATATGTTGCCGTCAACCACGATTCGTTTGGCCAAAGACTTCAAGAATATCGTGGCCATCAAAGAGGCTGCTGGTGATATAGTACAAGCCATGAAATTAATCCAAAACGCACCTAAAGATTTCTTAGTAATTTCTGGTGACGACATGATAACTTTACCGATGGTTTTAGCAGGTGGTGCCGGAGTGATTTCGGTTATCGGAGAAGGATTCCCAAAACAATTTTCAGAAATGGTTCACTTAGGATTGAATAAAAAAGCGGAGGAGGCCTACAAGCTTCATTACCTATTGGCTGATGCTATTGACATGATTTTTGAGCAAGGAAATCCAGCCGGTATCAAAGAAGTCTTTAAAACACTAGGCTTAGCTGAAAATACCGTTCGTTTGCCTTTGGTGAATGTAGATGAAAATTTGGCCAACAGACTCAGTGATTTTACCAACAAAATTTCAGGAATATAGTTTTTTGGTCTTTCGAAAAAAATATTTTGCGGTAAACAATTAATAACTAAATTTGTCCCCTATTTCTGGGACTGGTTTAAAGTCGGAAATGACTTAAATTCAGTAATTTTAAACTCAATAATGAAGAAATTTTTAGCTCTTATAACCCTAGTCGTTTTTTTTGCTTCTTGTAGTGAATATCAAAAAGCCTTAAAATCCGAGGATATTGCGGTAAAGTTTACCATGGCTACTAAAATGTATGAAGCCAAAAAATACAGCAAAGCCATCCGTTTATTTGAGCAAATAGCACCCAGTTATAAAGGGAAACCTCAAGCGGAACGTTTGTTTTACATGTATTCTCAAGCCTTGTACAAAACCAATCAATTTTATTTGGCGGGTTACCAATTTGAAAGTTTTTCTTCCGGTTATCCTAAAAGTGAAAAAGTAGAAGAGGCATTGTTTTTGGGAGCTAAATGTTTTTCTAAATTGTCACCGGTTTACAGTTTAGATCAAGTTGATACCTACAAAGCTATTGATAAATTGCAGAATTTTATTGACGTTTATCCAAACTCTACCTATTTGGCTGAAGCCAATAGTTTGATTAAAGTACTCAGAGAAAAACTTGAGAAAAAGGCTTTTGAAAATGCAAAACAGTTCAATACTATCTCAGATTATAAAGCTGCGATGGTAGCATTTGATAATTTTATCATAAATTATCCCGGCACACCTTACAAAGAAAGTGCCCTTTTTTATAAATTAGACTCTGCTTACAATTTGGCCATTAATAGTGTTGCTACAAAAATGGAGGAACGTTTGAATGCGGCTTTGGCAGCTTACCAAAGCTTAGTCAAGTTTAAACCGGATACTGAATACAAAACCAAAGCCGATGAAATGTTGGCGCGAATTGAAAAAGATTTAAAACAATTTTCTAAATAATAAGTCATGGATTTAAAAAAGACGAATGCACCGGTAAACACAATTACCTACAACAAAACGGCAATTGAAGAGCGTACCGGCAATGTTTACGAGGCAATAACAATAATGGCTAAAAGAGCAAATCAAATCAATTCTGAAATTAAAAAAGAATTGACTGAAAAATTAGAAGAGTTTGCTACCTACAACGATAGTTTAGAAGAAATCTTCGAAAACAAAGAGCAAATCGAAGTGTCTAAATTTTACGAAAAATTACCAAAACCTCATGCGTTGGCCGTTCAGGAATGGATGGATGACAAAATTTATTACAGAGATACTACTAAAGACTAAACGCCATGTCTGTTTTAAGCGGTAAAAAAATACTACTCGGTGTTTCCGGAGGAATTGCTGCTTATAAAACGGCGACATTAGTCAGATTATTGATAAAAGCCGGTGCCGATGTCCAAGTGGTCATGACACCGGCTTCTAAGGATTTTGTTACTCCGTTAACTTTATCCACACTTTCCAAAAATCCCGTTCATTCTACTTTTTATAATGAAGAAGATGAGAACGCTCAATGGAACAATCACGTCGAATTAGGTCTTTGGGCCGATTTAATGCTTATTGCTCCCGCAACAGCCAATACCTTGTCTAAAATGGTCAACGGCAATTGCGATAATCTTTTAATTGCTACTTATTTGTCTGCTAAATGCCCGGTTTATTTTGCACCGGCCATGGATTTAGATATGTATAAACACCCGTCAACACTAGCCAGTTTTCAAACGCTGAAGCAATTTGGTAATACTATAATTCCGGCTGAAAGCGGTGAATTGGCCAGTGGTTTATCAGGTGAAGGCAGAATGGCTGAACCGGAGAATATTGTAGCTTTTTTGGAACGCGATTTAGAGAGCCAATTGCCATTAAAAGGCAAACGAATTTTGGTAACAGCGGGGCCAACTTATGAAGCTATCGACCCGGTTAGATTTATAGGAAATCATTCCAGCGGTAAGATGGGTTTTGACATTGCGGAAAGTGCAGCTCAATTAGGCGCTTTAGTAACTTTGATATCGGGACCGACTTCACTAAATCCTGTTAATAGTAATATAGCTATTGTCAGAGTGACCTCAGCCGAAGAAATGTATACCGCTTGTCATAGGTATTACAATGAGGTTGATGTGGCCATTTGTGCTGCAGCGGTTGCCGATTACAAACCAAAATTTACAGCCAATCAAAAAATCAAAAAGGGTGATGCTAACTTAACTTTGGAACTCGAAAAAACTAAAGATATTTTAGCCTCTTTGGGAGAAAGTAAGCAAAATCAGTTCTTAATTGGATTCGCATTAGAAACCGAAAATGAAATTGAAAATGCAAAGTTGAAAATTCAGAAAAAAAACTTAGATTTGATTGTTTTAAATTCGCTGCAGGATCAAGGTGCTGGTTTTGCTTCGGCTACCAACAAGGTTACTTTTATAGACCGTAATTTTATGGTTGAGCCGATGCCTTTAAAATCTAAAGAAGCCGTGGCGGATGATATCATCAACAAAGTAGTATCCCATTATGAAAAAAATAGCTAGTTTTCTTTTCTTGTTCTTTATTGGTTTTACCCAAGCGCAACAACTCAACTGTACGGTTCAAGTCATTTCCGATAAAGTAACTACAGCCAATAGTCAGATTTTTAAAAATTTGGAAAAATCTATTAGCGAGTTTGTTAACAAAACGGATTGGACAGGAGAGGAATATAAGCAACATGAAAAAATCAACTGTTCTATGGTAATAACGGTGAATACCTACGATTCAAATCAGTTTACAGCTACTTTACAAATTGAGTCCTCCCGACCAATTTTTAACTCTTCTTATTCGTCACCGGTATTCAATTATAACGATAAAGATTTCAGTTTCCGATATATTGAGTTCGAAAATCTGACTTTTAACCCTAGTACTTTCGACTCCAATTTGATTTCTGTTTTGGCTTTTTACAGCTACATGATTTTAGGCTTTGATGCCGATACTTATGCTTTGTATGGAGGCCGACCGTGGTTTGATATTGCCCAACAAGTATTATCCGTTGCTCAACAAAGCGGATACAAGGGATGGACTCAAGCCGATGGGAATCAGAATCGCTACTTTTTAATCAGTGATTTGCTTTCGGGTACGTTTGATGCTTTCAGAGAATCAATGTACGAATACCATAGAAACGGTTTAGATACTATGACTAAAGATACTAAGGCATCCAAAGAAAAAATAATGCAATCAGTGACCATATTGAGTTCTATCTATAATGTGCGTCCCAACGCTTTCTTGACACGAGTGTTTTTTGATGCTAAAGTGGATGAAATTGTATCCATACTTTCCGGCGGTCCAAAGGTGCAAATATCTGATACCATTGATACTTTGAACCGTATTTCGCCGCTTAATTCCGCTAAATGGTCTACCATTAAGTTGTAATTCTTTTACTGCTTATAAAATTTACCTCATACTGTTACCATGATAACGTCGCTGTCAATTGAGAATTTTGCTTTAATTGAAAAATTGGACATTGATTTTTCAAAAGGCTTTTCTATTATAACAGGAGAAACCGGTGCCGGAAAATCAATATTGTTAGGCGCTTTGGGATTGGTTTTGGGCAAAAGAGCCGATTTATCTTCTTTGAAAAATAAAGCGGAAAAATGTATCGTGGAAGCCAATTTTCACATCGGAAAATATGACTTACAAAGTTTCTTCGAAGAAAATGATTTAGATTATGAGGAAGAAACCATCATCAGAAGAGAAATTTTGCCGTCCGGAAAATCAAGAGCATTTGTAAACGATAGTCCGGTTAATTTACAACAATTGCAAGATTTGAGTCGGTTTTTAATTGATGTACATTCCCAACATCAAACCTTAGAGTTGTCGGAAGAAGAATACCAATTCAGAATTATCGATGCCATTGCAGCCAATCAAACCATCAGAGCTTCTTATTCTGATAAATTAAAGCAATACCGTACTGCTAAAACCGATTTAGAATCGAAGAAAAACAATTTGTCGGTCATTTTAAAAGAGAAAGATTATAATGAATTCCTCTTCAACGAACTGCACTCCGCCAATCTCAAGGGCGGTGAGTTGGAAGAGTTGGAAAAGAGTTATGAAGCCTTGAATAATGTTGAGTTTATCAAAGATAATCTTTCGATAATGCTGGCCTTGGCCAATGATGAGCAATTCGGATTGTTGAAAAATATAAAGGAGTTTAAATCAGTCCTTCAAAAAAACGTTGGATTTTCATCGCAATATGAAAATTTATTCGAGCGTGTTAATTCGGTTTTAATTGAATTGGATGATATTGTTGGCGAATTGTCTAAGCAGTCGGATTCGGTTTTTAGTGATCCGGAGAAATTGGAGTTGATCAATCAAAAGTTACAACTCATTTATACCTTACAAAAGAAGCACCAAGTCTTAACGGTTGAAGAGCTTATCGACATTCAAAACAATTTAGAATCTAAAGTAGTTTCGGTTACTACTTTAGAAGAAGAAATTACAGCTTTACAAAATACCATTCAGGAAATCGAAGCCGAATTAGAAGTGATTTCCAGTCGGATTTCAGAAAGTAGGAGAGCAGCTATTCCTGGATTAACATCACAGTTAGTTCAAATTTTATCCCAATTGGGAATGCCGAACGTTCGGTTTAAAATTGAAATCTCAGCTTCCGAAGTATATCGCAACAACGGGAAAGATGATTTGGAATTTTTGTTTTCGGCCAACAAAGGAACCGATTTTGGATTGTTAAAAAAGGTTGCTTCGGGTGGTGAAATGTCCAGAATCATGTTAGCAGTTAAGTCTGTTTTATCACAATATTCAAAATTACCTACTATTATTTTTGATGAAATCGATACCGGTGTTTCGGGTGAAATTGCCAACAAAATGGGGGAGATTATGCGACAAATGAGTCACTCCATGCAGGTTTTTGCCATTACCCATTTACCGCAAATTGCAGCCAAAGGAGATTCTCATTACAAAGTATTTAAAACTGTTTTAGGCGAAAGTACTATCTCGGAATTGAAATTACTGACCAATGAAGAGCGAGTGTATGAAATAGCCGAAATGCTCTCCGGTAAAGACATCAGTGATTCGGCATTGAATCATGCCAAAGCATTACTGAACTAACCGTTAAATTTTCTTATTTTTGTACCACTTTTAATTTTTAATTTGACAACTTAATTTCTACTGTATATGATTATAGAACCAAGAATGCGCGGCTTTATTTGTTTAACAGCTCACCCAGACGGATGTGCACAAAGCGTAAAAAATCAAATCCAATACGTAAAATCAAAAGGCACGATTGACGGAGCCAAAAAAGTTTTGGTTATCGGAGCCTCTACCGGTTTCGGATTGGCTTCCAGAATTACCAGTGCTTTCGGATCAGGAGCGGCTACTCTTGGTGTTTTCTTTGAAAAAGAACCTGCGGAGGGTAAAACCGCTACACCGGGTTGGTACAATACTGCTGCTTTTGAACAAGAAGCGCACAAAGCTGGTTTGTATGCTAAAAGTATCAACGGAGACGCTTTTTCAAATGAAATCAAACAAAAGGCTATTGATATAATTAAAGCCGATTTAGGTCAGGTAGACATGGTGATTTACAGTTTGGCTTCGCCGGTTCGCATGCATCCTGCTACTGGAGTTTTACATCGTTCAGTGTTAAAACCTATTGGTAGTACTTTTACCAATAAAACAGTTGATTTTCATACCGGTAATGTTACTCAAGTATCTATTGAGCCTGCTAATCAAGAGGATATTGATAATACTGTTGTGGTAATGGGAGGTGAAGATTGGGCCATGTGGATGGATGCCTTGCAAAAAGCCGGAGTCTTAGCCGATGGCGTTACGACCATTGCTTATTCCTATATTGGGCCTGAAGTAACCGAAGCGGTTTACAGAAAAGGAACTATCGGAAGAGCCAAAGATCATTTAGAAGCCACTGCTTTTGAAATTACCGACAGTTTAAAATCGGTGCACGGAAGGGCATATGTGTCAGTTAATAAAGCTTTAGTCACTCAAGCCAGTTCAGCAATTCCGGTTATTCCGTTATACATTTCATTACTTTATAAGATAATGAAAGCGGAAGGCGTGCACGAAGGTTGTATTGAGCAAATTCAACGTTTGTTCTCTGAAAGACTCTACACCGGTGCTGAAGTACCTACAGATGAGAAAGGCAGAATCAGAATAGATGATTGGGAAATGAGATCTGATATTCAAGATAAAGTAAAAGCTTTGTGGTCAACTGCTACTACAGAAAATTTACCTGAGATTGGAGATTTAGCCGGATACAAGCAAGATTTCTTAAATTTATTCGGCTTTGGTTTCGAAGGGGTAGATTATAATGCAGAAGCCAATGAGATGACATTGATACCGAGTATTGTTAATAATTAACATTTTTTTTTAGAATTATCTTATTTAAACTCACAAAAACTTGTGAGTTTTTTTATTTTAATTTACTTTTATAATAATTAACTTTAATCTTTAACAAATGAAAAAAATTACTTTATTGCTGATGCTTTTTGTCAGCTATTGTGGATTTGCGCAATTTCCGGCTCCCTATTGTGGCCCGGTAGCCTTTACCTTCAATGTTGAGCCAATAACTTTGGTTCAATTTGCTGGAATCAACAATAGTAGTACAGCTACTGCAGCGCTCGCTTCCGGTGCTCACGAAGATTACACTACTATTTTTGGGAGTGTTTCTGCGGGTTCATCTTATCCCATTACATTAAAAGGGAATACTGATGGAAATTACACTAACCGTTTTATGGTTTTTGCGGATTGGAATCAGGATGGTGATTTTGCTGATGAAAATGAAGCTTACACGATTACACAAACTATTCTTAACTCTACAGGTGTTGATGCTATTTTTGCTTCTCAAGTACTTACTGTACCCGGTAATGCTCTGGCAGGAAACACAAGGATGAGAGTAAAGAAAATTTATGGAACTACAGATTATACCAATCCATGTTTAGGAACCGGTTATGGTCAAGTTGAAGATTATTCTTTGACGGTTACTTTGCCTACATGTTTTGTTCCTTCTGCAGGAATTGCTACTGTTACTTCATCAACAACAGCTGATTTGTCATGGACATCCGGTGGTGCTGCCAATGCAGAAGTTGTGATTCAAGCAGCAGGAACAGGTGTGCCTGCGGTTGCTAATAATACTGGCGTAAACGTTTCTGGCAGTACTTATTCTGCCACAAATTTAAGCCCGATGACCGCTTATGAGTTTTACGTAAGAGATGAATGTACAGACGGAAGTAGTTTTAGTTCTTGGTCAGGACCTTTTACTTTTAATACTACTATTGCACCGGGCTGTGCTTCTAATTTAGTTCCGGTTGATGGATCAACAACTGTGGTTCCGGGCACTGTAACCTTTTCTTGGGATGCGCCTACAACAGGTGATCCTGCTACATCATATGATTTATATTATGGTTTAACTCCTGGTGATGCAACAATTCTTATTGGCAATTTCACTACAAATTCAACACCTATAAATCTTACAGGATTTAATACAACTTTTTATTGGAAAGTAGTACCTAAAAATGCAGGTGGTTCTGCCGTTGGATGTTCAGAATCAAGTTTTACAACTGTAGCACCTCCGGGGTATTGTTTGGCATCTCCAAACGGTCAATATCCGGGTGGAACGGATGGCTTTACGCCAGCTACCTGTGATGGTCTTACTGAAAATGCGGCTACTCCGTTTGCGAATGGTTGGGCAGGAGAATATTCCTTGATAAATGTTGTTTCAGGACAAACTTACACTTTCAAAAGTACGATTGCTACAGATTTGATTACCATTAGTGCTGATGGCGGAGCTACTGCTGCGGCTTTCGGAACAACTCCGGTTACTTGGGTTTCTACTCTTACGGGACAGGTTCGTTTTTATACTCATGCTGATACCGATTGTACGGACAATACTGATGCAAGAAGCCGTATTGTAATTTGTGGAGTTCCTTCTACAGATTCTCCGGATTATGTTAGTCTACAATGGCCACCAACAGCAACAATTGCACAAGGTGGAACAGTAACAGTTTACGGTCAAGTTTACGAAGGCGGATTGACTGATGTTGCTCCAAATATCAACGGTCAAGCTCCTGGAATCAATGCGTGGGTTGGGTACAGTACCACCAATACAAATCCAAATACTTGGACTAACTGGGTTGCTGCTACTCATAATGCTGCTTCAATTGGTAATAATGATGAATATCAAGCTAATATTGGAGCTACTCTAGCGCCTGGTACTTACTATTATGCTACTCGTTTCAACTTAAATAACGGTGCTTATGTTTATGGTGGTATCAACCAAAACTCACCAAATAATGGTAACTTCTGGGACGGAAATACTTTTGTAAATGGTATTTTAACAGTAACGCCACCACCAGCTCCTGCTAATGATGATTGTAGTGGCGCTGTGGCATTAACCCCAGGTGTTGTTTTTGGAGATAATGATATCGTTGGTACTAACTTAGGAGCTACAGATTCAAATGTGCCCGATCCGGCTTGTTCTAGTTATGGTGGAGATGATGTTTGGTTTAGCGTAGTTGTACCATCATCAACTTTAACTATTGAAACACAATCGGATGACGACTCGATAACTGATACCGGTATGGAAGTTTTCTCAGGTTCTTGTGCAGGTGCATTGAATTCAATTGACTGTAATGATGATGCAGGAATAGGCTTTTTCTCTTTGCTTAACTTGTCAGGATTGACGGTTGGTGAAACAATTTATATTAGAGTTTTCTCTTATGATAATTTTGAGACAGGGACTTTCAAAATTGCTGCATATGATGCCTCTTTGAGTAATAGTTCTTTTGATAATGCAAGTTTTACTTATTATCCAAATCCGGTTAAGAATGTATTAAATCTTTCTTATAACCAAGATATTACTTCTGTTGAAATATTTAATATGGTTGGGCAAAAAGTAAGCAGCAACCATTTAGGTGCTTCCATGGGACAGGTTGATATGTCTCAACTGGCTAAAGGAGTTTACTTGGTAAAAGTGGCTACGGCTAACAACCAAACCAAAACTATCAGAGTAATCAAAGAATAGTTTATAATACAATAAATCTCAAAAAACCACCTAAATTTTAGGTGGTTTTTCATTTTTATAAAAACTATCTTTGTTAAAAAAATCAGTATGTTTTTTTCTATTGTTATACCGGTTTACAATCGCCCGGATGAGATTCAGGAATTGCTTGAAAGTTTGTTGGTTTCTCATTATAAAAAAAACTATGAAATTGTTGTTGTCGAAGACGGCTCAACAATTCCTTGTCGAGATGTTGTAGATATTTTTAAAAGCAAATTAAATATTTCATACTATTTTAAGGACAATAGCGGTCCCGGTGATTCCAGAAATTTCGGCATGAGGAAAGCTAAAGGAGATTATTTTTTGATTTTTGATTCCGATTGTATAATTCCTAAAGAGTATTTAACGGAAGTTGAAAATGAACTTCAAAAGGAATTTGTAGATTGTTTTGGTGGACCTGATGCTGCACTGGATTCCTTCTCTAAAATTCAAAAGGCTATTAATTTTACGATGACCTCTTTTTTGACTACCGGCGGAATAAGAGGCGGCTCAGAAAAAATAGGGAAGTTTCAACCCAGAAGTTTCAATATGGGAATTTCTAAAAAAGCGTTTGAAGCCTCTAATGGTTTTGGAAATATCCATCCCGGAGAAGACCCGGACTTATCCATCCGATTGTGGAAGTTGGGATTTAAAACACGTTTGTTTCCGAAAGCTTATGTTTACCATAAACGAAGAATAGATTGGGATAAATTTTCCGTACAAGTTTCAAAGTTTGGAAAGGCCAGGCCTATTTTAGACAGTTGGTATCCCGAATACCAAAAGCTTACTTTTTTCTTTCCTACACTATTTATTTCAGGATTTATTGTTTCAGTGCTACTGCTTTTAATAGGATTTACATGGCCTATCCTTTGTTATGCAGTATATTATCTACTCTTATGTATATCGGCTGCAGTTCAGAATAAAAGTATAGAAATCGGTTTCTTGGCATTAATCGCAGTAACCAAACAATTTTGGGGTTACGGTATCGGATTCTTATATTCTTTCATTAAGATTAAATTATTGAAACAAAAACCTCAAGAGGCATTTCCGGAACTTTTTTTTAAAGTAAAGTCATGACTAAAATAATCGGATTAACCGGCGGTATCGGTAGTGGCAAGACTATGGTGGCTCAATACATACAGTCGCAAGGAATCCCTGTTTATATTGCGGATGAAGAAGCAAAGAAAGTAATGAATACTCCTGAAGTAATAGCCGCAGTTGTAAAAACTTTTGGTAATGATGTCATTGATAATGGTTCAGTCAATCGCCAAAAGTTAGCCCAGTTGGTTTTCAATTCACCTGAAAAATTAAAACAACTTAATGAAATTATTCATCCTAGAGTTAAACAAGATTTCGACAACTGGGTAGAAAAACATCATAATTTTCCATTTGTGGTGAAAGAAGCCGCTATTTTGTTTGAAAGTGGCAGTTACCAGTTTTGCGATAAAATCATAACAGTTACTGCACCATTACCTGTTCGCTTGCAAAGGGTTATGGAACGAGATAGTGTTACCCGTGACCAGGTTTTAGCCCGTATGCAAAACCAATGGGATGACGAGAAAAAAGTGGCTCTTAGTGACTTTGTTATCCAAAATATTTGTATCGAAGACACTAAAAGTCAGGTAGATAATATTCTTAAAACTTTGAGAAAAAATCAATATTAATATAAGTTGTTAATGTTTGGTTAATGTATTTATTGTCTAAATGTTAAAATGCTAAATTTGTTTAATGAATAAATTGTTTTTCCGAATTCTTGTAGTTTTAATGAGCTTATCCCTGATAGGTATCATTTTGGTGCAAGTTTACTGGTTCGACAAGTCATTTGAAAACAATGAAGAACAATTTAAATTTCATGTAAAGCAGGTTCTGGGGAATGTAGCCAACAAGTTACAGAAATACGAAGCATACACCTTTTACGAAAAATACAATCATGTCAAAGACAGTATCGGGAAAGCACCTGAAAAGAGTGATTTCTTAGAGTTCGGTTATTTTCAAAGAGACTCGAGAACCAATGAAACCATAGTGTATTCCAACAGTATTATTTCTGAAGATTATGGAATTACACCTTCGTTCTTTGATAAAAAACTCGATAGTTTAAGAGAACTTAAAAATTTTTCTGCCAACAGAAAGACCGAAGTATATACTGATGGAGTAGACGAGTCTTCAGTTAAACAAAACCTTTCCCCTGATGTAAAAATTGAAAAGTCGGGTTCTTTGGATTTGTTAAACAATGCTCAATTTGAACTTTTTTTTAAAGACATAGCTGCCATGAGACCTATACAGGAAAGGGTTTCCAATGAATTGCTTCAAAAAATGCTGTCCGAAGAACTCAAAGAATACGGTGTTAATACTCCGTTTGAATACAATGTTTACAGCAACGGATTAGCTACGAAAGTCAAATCGGAAAATTTCAAGTATGATAAAGCTTCCACTTATTCCATTCCGATCTTTATTGATAACGACGGTAACAATAAGTACCAATTGCTCATTACTTTTCCGCAAAAGAAGAAGTTTTTGTTCTCCGAATTAATAGGTATTTGCATCCTGTCCATCATCTTTACGCTAATTATTATCATCGCCTATTCGAGTGCTTTGAGTCAGTTAATCAAACAACGTCAGATTTCGGAAATCAAAACAGATTTCATCAATAATATGACGCACGAATTCAAAACACCGATTGCCACCATTAACTTAGCGCTGGATGCTATTAAGAATCCGAAGGTGATTGAAGATAAAGAAAAAGTGTACCGCTATTTACAAATGATTAGAGACGAAAATAAGCGAATGCACGCCCAAGTAGAAAACGTATTGCGCATTTCCAAACTCGAGAAGAAAGAGCTCGAAATCAGTAAAGATTCTAATGACATTCACGGGATTATAGAAGATGCCATTGAACACGTGAATCTAATCATAGAAGACAGAGAAGGTAAAATCACAACGCATTTCAATGCCACGAGAACAACGGTGCTACTGAACGATGTTCATTTTACCAATGTCATCGTGAATATTTTGGATAACGCTATCAAATATTCGCCTCAAGCACCGATTATCGATGTATATACCGAAAACGTAAAAGAGTTTGTTATTATTAAAGTAAAAGACCAAGGCGCCGGAATGTCTAAAGTCGCTCAAAAGAGAATTTTCGAAAAATTCTACCGCGAACATACCGGTGACTTACACAACGTTAAAGGCCACGGATTAGGATTGGCCTATGTCAAACGAATATTGGACGACCACAATTGTCAAATATTTGTAGAAAGTGAAAAAGGAAAAGGAAGCACATTTATAATTAAAGTCCCACTCATAAATTAAAATAAAACTATGGAAACAAATAAAAAAATACTTTTAGTAGAAGATGACCAAAACTTCGGTATCGTATTAAGAGAATACCTAACCTTAAACGATTTCGATGTAACCTTGGCCAAAAATGGGATGGAAGGATTCGAAAAATTTAAAAAAGACAACTATGATTTGTGCATCCTGGATGTCATGATGCCTTATAAAGACGGTTATACCTTAGCCAAAGAAATCAGAGAAAAAAACAAAGACGTGCCTCTGATTTTCTTGACGGCCAAGTCCATGAAAGAAGATGTCATGAAAGGATATAAAGTTGGCGCCGATGATTATCTTAACAAACCCTTCGATTCCGATGTGTTGTTAATGAAAATCAAAGCCATTATACAAAGAAAAGCCGCTGAAACCAAAAACGAACCGGCCAAATTTGAATTCCAAATTGGTAAATTCTTGCTCAACTCCAAGTTACGTTTCTTAAAATTCGAAGACCAAGAGCCTATCAAGTTATCGCCGAAAGAGTCGGATTTGTTGAAAATGATGGCCATCTACGAAAATGATTTGATGCCTCGTGAATTGGCCTTAACCAAAATCTGGAGAGAAGACAACTACTTTACTTCCAGAAGTATGGACGTATACATCGCCAAATTGCGTAAATACTTAAAAGACGATCCAAACGTAGAAATCTTAAATATCCACGGCGAAGGTTTCCGCTTAGTGGTAAAGAAATAAATAACATCCCTGTCTTTTGACGGGGATTTTTTTTAGGAGCTTTATCCGGCTTTCCACTGCAATCTTTTTGTTTTGCTTTGCTACTTGACAGGCTTAGCTTTTCAAAGAACTTTCTATGTTTCTTAAACATATAATCGAAGCAAAACAAAAAAGGATTTCCGTTGCAATCCGGGCTAGGCAGTTGTGGTTATTGAAAGTTAAGTTGTACCGCACAACACACTTTGTTCCCTGAATTAAGGGTAAATGTTGTGGTTGCGTCTGATTCATTTTTCATAATAGTCACAGTATCGTGCAACGAAACTTCTTTCAAATAATTCATTTCAATGCTTTGCAACGTTTGTTGTAACAGTAATTCCGGAGCAACATAATCCAAACACCATTCTAAATATTTTACACTATTGGCGTGATTCACAATGTCTAAGTCGGATAACATTATGGTTTTTTCCGCTACTAATTTCGATATTACAGTAGTGTCAATTTTAGAAAAATATTCAGCAGTAGCTTTTTCTTCAGGATATTTCTCAAAATGGTCGTGCGGCAACGCCAACGCTTCCGGTCGGCGACTTTGCGTATTAAAAACCGCCCAAAACGTTTCACAGCCTACCAACTTTTCATCGCCTAAATACATCTCCAAACAGCGTATCGACCGCGAATTTTCTAACGATTGAATCCAGGTTTTTACCGTGACGGTATCGCGCCATTTGGGCAGTCGATGTACTTCCAAACGCATTCTACTCAATACCCAAGCCTGATGATGCGCTTGCATGTCACTAAAACTTATCCCGCCCAATTCGGCATGTAAAGCGGCAGTCAATTGCAAAATATTGCACAAATCGGTGTACTTTAAATAACCGTTCGGATAACATTGCAAAAAGTTAATTTCCCAGTCTTTGGTCAGTTTTGAAGTAAAATTCGGTGCAATGGGCATTTTTTTAATTATGAATTATGAATTATGAATTATGAATTGGCTTTCTATGTGATCAATGATGGCAGTTCTGTCGGTTTGATAGTCAAACCACTTTGCGTTTTCAGTTCGCTTGAACCATGTAATTTGTCGTTTGGCAAAACGTCGGGTATTTTTTTTGATTTCTTCAATGGCAAAATCTAAAGTAGTGGTTCCGTCAAAATAGTCAAAGAGTTCCCGATAGCCTACAGTTTGTAAAGCATTCAAGCTTTTATTCGGATATAATTTTTCCGCTTCTGCCAGTAAACCTTCTTGAATCATTAGATCGACGCGTTGGTTGATTCGGTTATACATTATTTCTCGCTCAGCTTCCAATCCAATAATAATGGGAGTGAAGTTCCGAATGTTTTTCTTCTGTCCGATAAAGCTTGAATACGGTTTTCCGGTTCCCAAACATACTTCTACAAACCGCTTTATCCGTTGCGGATTTTGCAGAGTTTGCGGATTTTCAACAATAAGTTTTTTAAAATAATCCGGATCTGATTTTTTTAATTCTTGCTGTAAGTAAATTATTCCAAACTCTTCAAAATCAACATTAATTTGTTTTCGAATATTTTCATCTATATCCGGAAAATCATCAAAGCCTTTCAAAACAGCATCCACGTACAAACCCGAACCACCAACCATAATTTGCACATTATTTTTTAGGAATAATTTCTCCAATTTGGCTATCGCATCTTGTTCAAAATCACCCACTGAATACGACTCAAAAATCGATTTGTTTTGGATAAAATGATGCGGCGCTGCCGCTAACTCGGCTTCTGTTGGTACTGCGGTTCCAATACGCATTTCTTTATAAAACTGTCGGCTGTCACAAGAAAGGATATCACAGCCGTAATGTTTGGCTAAAGCAATGCTCAAAGCCGTTTTCCCTATAGCTGTTGGTCCTATTATGGTAATTAGGTAGTTAGTCATGGTTTGTTTTTTCGCCGCAATGATGACAAAATTTCGCATCTTCCGCCAGTACGGTGGTGCAGGAATGACATTTTTGAATCGGACCTTCGTTTCGTCTGTTTCTGAGATTCGAAAATTCGGCAGTCACAATTCCGGTCGGTACCGCAATAATGCCGTAACCCATAATCATGATGAAAGAAGCAATAATTTGTCCTAAAGTAGTCACCGGTGCAATATCGCCGTAACCAACGGTAGTCAACGTTACGATACACCAATAGATACTTGTTGGAATACTGGTAAATCCGCTTTCTTTGCCTTCAACCACATACATCACGGCGCCAAGTAAGATGGAAACAATTAGTACAAAGTAAATAAAGACAATAATCTTAGTTCTGCTGGCTTTGATGGCGAGCTTTAATTGCGATTCTTGTCCGGTAAAATGAACCAAATTTAAAATCCCGAACAAACGTAATAATCGCAAAGCTCTAATCACCGATAACATGCGCGACCCCGGAAATATAAAGGACAAATACATCGGCAATATTGAAATCAAATCCACTATGCCGTAAAAACTAAAAACATACGATAGCGGTTTTCTGTTGGACAGAATGCGCAGAAAATATTCAATGGTAAAGAAAATGGTAATCACCCATTCCGAAACTAAAATGAACTGATGGTATTTTGAATCGAGTTTTTCTACTGATTCTAACATGACCAAAAGCACACTCAACAAAATGACACCCAATAAAATCAAGTCAAACAAACGTCCCGCAAAAGTATTTGAACCATAAATAATGATGTAAATCTTTTGCTTGAATAGCTCATATTTGGTCTTGATGTGTTTCATTGGCTAAAATTTTACAATGCGAATCACTTTATGTCGGCGCAAATACCCTTGGATAATGGTTCGTGTATCTCGGTTGTTCTGCATCGGAATAATCAGGTTTTTCAGGATTTCGATATTATTCACTTGGTAATTCAAATCGAAGAAACAATAGCCTTTATAAATCCCGTTTTCAATTAAAACAGCACTGCGTTCATTGACATTTCTGCCTCGGTCAATAATGACCATATTGTTGTTTTCGAATTTCATTTCATGGATGAATTCTTCCACACGCTCGTTGTATTCCTCAGGTGGTTCTTGGTTCAAACAAGCACCTTTACATTCTTTTATTTTGAGTTGAAAACATCCGTTTTTGGTTTCGTACAAACCGTTTATTTTTTGACACAATTGGTGTTCGGCGGTGATTTTATGCAACAAATTCTTGCCTTCCTGAATCGAAGTAAAAGAGGTGATTTCCTTTTTCCTTCCATCGGCTTTTTGCACTTTCAATGCCAAATAACCATTTTCATCTTTTTCTGCATACAACGCATATTGAAAAATGGTTTTGCGTTGCGCTCGATTGTATATCGGTTTGTTGATTTTGATTTCTTCACTTTCTTTGAGCAACGCAATCAATTCACTGCCGGTTTCCTCAAAAGTGACCGCAAACACATCGCGTTGGATTTTTTTGCTTTTGCCTGAAGTTCCTGTAAAATGCTGGTTGATACGTTTTTTGATATTCTTACTTTTGCCTATGTAAATCAAATCGCCTTTTTCGTTGTGGATGTAATAAATGCCGGTTCGAGTAGGCATACTTTCTACTATATCCAACAGTTTCGGCGATAGTCCTTTTTTAATTTCCGCTTTGATTAAACCGATTAGAATTTCTTTGGAAACATCTTTATCTAAAATCATTTTGAACAATTTTACGGTGGCCAAGGCATCGCCACTCGCCCGATGTCTGTCGGTTACCGGAATGCCGAGCGAACGCACCAATTTGCCCAAACTATAAGATGGTTGACCGGGAATGAGTTTCTGCGACAATTCAACCGTGCAAAGGGTTGGTCGGATGAAATCGTAGCCTAGTCGACTGAATTCAGTGCGTAAAATGCGGTAGTCAAACGAAGCGTTGTGCGCTACTACGATACAGTTTTCGGTAATTTCAATAATGCGTTTGGCGATTTCATAAAACTTCGGTGCTGAACGCAACATGGCATTATTGATACCGGTTAACTTCACCACAAAAGGTTGAATCGGTTTTTCGGGATTGACCAAACTGATAAACTGATCCACCACTTCATGACCATCAAATTTGTAGATGGCGATTTCAGTGATGCCTTCTTCGTTGAATTGGCCTCCGGTGGTTTCTATGTCGAGTATGGCGTACAAAATGAGTTTTAAGTAATCAGTTTTCAGTTTTTATCGGCTTCCAAAGATACTACTTCCAATGCGAACCATAGTGCTACCGCAATCTATTGCGATTTGGTAGTCGCCGCTCATACCCATGGATAGGGTTGTAGGTTGTAAGTTTTGGGTTGTAGGTTGGTTTTTTAGAGCATCAAACATCTTTTTTAAATGATTGAATTCTCTTTTGATTTGTTCTTGGTTATCGGTAAAGGTAGCCATGCCCATTAAGCCAACGATTTTGATGTTGGTCATGGCTTTGAATTCTTCAGAATGTAATAATTCCTCAAGTTCATGTTCGTTTAAACCGAATTTAGTTTCTTCTTCAGCAATGTGAATTTGTAACAAACAGTTGATGTTTTTTCTCCAACGAACGGCTTGACGGTTGATTTCTTTGAGCAGTTTCAAACTATCAACACCGTGTATTAGCTTCACATAAGGCACCATGTATTTCACTTTGTTGGATTGTACATGGCCAATCATGTGCCACTCAATGTCCTTAGGCATTTGCTGCCATTTCTCGGTCATTTCCTGGATTTTGTTTTCACCGAATATGCGTTGACCGGCTTCATAAGCTTCCATCAAATCGGCCACGGGTTTGGTTTTGGAAACCGCCACCAAGGTTACGTTATCCGGGATTGAAGATTTTATATCGTGAAGTTTTTGTGCTATAGACATGACAAGGATTAATTTTTACTTCGTACTTCTCATTTTGTACTTCAAACTTACAATTCATACACCATCAATCCACTGCGGAATTTTGGTTCAATATACGTGCTTTTAGGTGGCATAATCAAATTGTTGTCAGCCAACGCTTTGATTTCGGAAATATCGGAAGGATAGAGCATAAAGCCAACTTCAAACTCGCCTTCGTCGACCAATTCTTTGATTGTCGCTACCGATTGTTTTCCGGGAATGTACTCGATGCGTTCATCGTTTCGCAAATCTTCAATACCTAAAAGCGGTTGCAGGACTTTATCGTATAAAATTTGAGCGTCCAGATTTTCTAAAATGTCCCTCGACTGCGCTCGGGATGACAATTCGCTACTGTTGGGCTGCTTGTAAAACAAGGCATAAAAGCTACCGTCTAAATACATACCGAATTCAAACTTGCTTTGCGGTTTCCACAATTCCTGCTCTTTGTTTTTGATGATAAAATGCTCGGACAGTTTTTCGATAAAATCTGCTTTAGTGTAACCGTTTAAATCGCGGATAATACGATTGTATTCGTAGATTTTTACGTTGCTTTCCGCAATCAGAAAACTCATAAAATAGTTCAGTTTCGGATTGCCCAAATGTTTGTCCTGGTCATACAACAATTCTGCCGAAGCTGAGCGATGGTGGCCATCGGCGATATACAACTCGGGGATGCTTTCGAATTGCTGCGTCAGCCATTCGATTTCGGTGTCGTTGTCAATTTTCCAAAGTTGGTGCTTTTCTTTATTGGTAGTCGAATAGTTGTAAATCGGCGCACTTTTTTTCTTTTCGGCTATCCAAGCATTTAAGGTTTCATTATCAGGATAAGTAATTAAAACCGGTTCGGTGTTAAATCCCGTTTGATGCAAATAATCCTTGAAGTATTCCACTCGATATTGTAAAGTATCTTCGTGTTTTTTGATAACATTGTTCTTGTAATCATCAATAGAAGTACCGGCAACTATACCCGTGAAAGACTGTGATTTAGTTTGGATTTCATATAAAAAGAAAACAGCTTTTTCTTCCTCTATAAAAACACCGTCATCTTTAAAATCCTGATACTTGTGTGCCACGCCTTTAAAGCGTTTGTCCAAAGTTATTTTTTGCGAATACATATAGGCAGGATGAATGACATGCAAAAATGAATACGGATTAAAACTCAACCAAGCGGCCAACTCGGCCGAACTGTAATCGTCGTAATTGCGACAAGTCACTAACGCTACTTTATCCGGTGTAGGACGTACGGCTTTGAAAGGGATTATTTTGCTCATAACTTATAGTTTTCAGTCTCAGTCTCAGTATTCAGATTACTGCGACTGAAAACTGTGACTGTTTACTTCAAAAATTGCTTCGAAACTTTCTCAGCTTTTTTAGATTCCGAATAATCATAGAAACCTTCACCGGATTTTACACCGAGTTTTCCGGCCATCACCATATTAACTAAGAGCGGACAAGGAGCATATTTCGGGTTTTTGAAACCGTCGTACATTACGTTAAGGATAGACAAACAAACGTCTAATCCAATAAAGTCAGCCAGTTGTAATGGTCCCATCGGATGTGCCATTCCTAACTTCATTACAGTATCAATTTCGCTTACACCAGCCACGCCATTGTATAAGGTTTCGATACTTTCGTTAATCATAGGCATTAGGATTCTGTTGGCTACAAAGCCGGGATAATCGTTTACTTCTGTAGGTGTTTTGCCTAATTTAACCGATAAATCCATGATGATTTTAGTCACTTCATCCGAAGTATTATAGCCGCGAATGATTTCGACCAATTTCATAATCGGCACCGGATTCATAAAGTGCATTCCGATAACTCTTTCAGGATGCACGACTTGCGCCGCAATTTGGGTGATGGAAATCGAAGAAGTGTTCGTGGCTAAAATCACGTTGTGGTCGCAAACCTCACTTAATTGTTTGAAGATGTTCAATTTTAAACCTACGTTTTCCGTTGCCGCTTCAACTACCAAGTCACAACCAACCACACCGTCTTTGATATCGGTATAAGTAATAATGTTGCCTATGGTTTTGTGTTTGTCGTCTTCGGTAATGGTTCCTTTGGTTACCATTCGGTCTAAGTTGGCCGCGATAGTAGCCATACCTTTTTCCAATGATTTTTCAGAGATGTCAATTAATTTTACGGTAAATCCGCTTTGTGCAAACGTATGGGCAATTCCGTTACCCATAGTTCCAGCACCAATTACAGCTATTGTATTCATTATGTTAGTTTGGTTTGTTTGATGTTTAAGGTTAAAAGTTTAAAGTTGTTTATACTAAACAAACTATTTTTCGTTCATCGAATCAATAATCATATAAGCGACTCGTAAGGCTTCTGTTCCGTCTTCCAAAGTTACTATTGGTGTAGTGTTGTTATTGATGGCGTCGGCAAAAGTTTCTAACTCATCCAAGATAGCATTGTTTGGCGCAACATCAGGATTGTTGAAATAAATTTGCTTTCTTTCCCCTTCAGCATTTTGCAGAATCATATCGAAATCGCCCGGTACTTCAGGTGCGTCTTTCATTTTAACGACTTCACAAACTTTGTCCAAATAATCTACGGAAATGTAGGCATCTTTTTGGAAGAAGCGCGATTTACGCATGTTCTTCATAGAAATGCGACTCGAAGTTATATTGGCCACACAACCGTTTTCAAATTCGATACGGGCGTTGGCGATATCGGGTGATTGGCTCAACACCGAAACCCCGCTGGCGTGCACCGATTTTACTTTAGATTTAACTACACTTAAAATCGCATCGATATCGTGTATCATCAAGTCTAAAACCACAGGAACATCTGTTCCGCGCGGATTGAATTCGGCCAAGCGATGCGTTTCAATAAACATCGGATTATCAATTTGATTTTTTACGGCAATGAAAGCCGGATTGAATCGCTCCACATGACCTACTTGACCTTTGACATTGTATGCTGCAGCCAAAGCGATGATTTCCTCGGCTTCTTCTACAGTAGTGGCGATTGGCTTTTCGATAAAAACATGTTTCCCCGATTTGATGGAAACTTTTGCACATTTGTAGTGCGAAAGCGTAGGCGTGACAATATCAATTACGTCTACGGCGTGGATTAACTTGGCAATAGTATCGAATCTTTTGTAACCAAACTCGGCTGCAATTTTTTCGGCATATTCCGGGTTCTCATCATAAAAACCCACCAATTCATATTTTTCAGATTGTTGTAGTAATCGCAAGTGTATTTTTCCAAGGTGACCGGCACCTAAAACGCCAACTTTGAGCATAAAAATAAATTTTACCAAAAGTAGCAAATTCAATCAGAAATGACAATGTTTTAAAATCCAAATCTCAAATGACAAATTCCAAATAAACTTCAATGCTCAATTTATAAATTGCCATAGAATATTGTTGAAATTTTTTCTAAAGTCAGTTCGAATTTTGAAGTTTGTTCTTTTGTTATTTATTTGTCATTTGGGATTTGTATTTTGAAATTTTAACCGCTATTTTTACCCCATAAATTGCTACTCCAATTGAAAGATACCGCTAAACATCAAGGATTAAGAAACAAACTGGCTAAGTTGCTGGAGGAAAAAGGCATAACCGATAAAAATGTATTGGAAGCCATTAAACGCATTCCGCGCCATTTGTTTTTGGATTCCGGTTTCGAAGATTTTGCGTATCAGGACAAAGCCTTTCCCATTGCGGCCGGGCAAACCATTTCCCAACCTTTTACGGTAGCTTTTCAAACCCAATTATTGCAAGTTAAGAAAGACGATAAAATTTTGGAAATCGGAACCGGTTCGGGTTATCAAACTGCCGTTTTGGTAGCTATGGGCGCCAAAGTATATTCGGTAGAAAGACAAAATGAACTCTTTAAAATTACTTCGGCTTTGTTGCCTAAAATGGGTATACGTCCGAAGCATTTGTCTTTTGGTGACGGTTATAAAGGATTGCCTAATTTTGCTCCTTTCGATAGTATTATCGTTACGGCCGGAGCACCAATTATACCTAAGCCTTTGATGGCACAATTAAAAATAGGAGGTAGGTTGGTAATTCCTTTAGGTGAAGGCGAACAAATCATGACGATGTTGATTCGTAAAAACGAAACCCAATTTGAAAAACACGAGTTTGGAGAATTTCGTTTTGTTCCTTTATTAGAAGATAAAAATTAAAACGCCTTTTTGATTCGGTCTAAGTCGCGTTTTACGTCTTGTTCCTTTAAGCTTTCTCTTTTATCGTAGGTTTTCTTTCCGCGACAAAGTCCGATTTCTAATTTAGCCAAGCCTTTTTCATTGGTAAACAATTTCAAAGGAATTATGGTTAATCCTTTCGTATCGATACTTCTTTCGAGTTTCTTCAGTTCTCTTTTATTAAGCAATAGTTTGCGTTCGCTTTTAGCTTTGTGGTTGAATTGATTGCCGTAAAGGTATTCGTCTATTTGGGTATTGATGGCAAACAATTCTCCGTTGTGAAATTCACAAAAGCCTTCCGTGATATTCGCCTTTCCTAACCGAATGGATTTAATTTCCGTTCCGGTAAGCACAATACCTGCCGTGTAAGTCTCGATTATTTCGTAATCAAACTTAGCTCTCTTATTGAGTATGTTGACGGTTTTTAGCATAGGATGGCAAATGTATAAACAAAAGCGGAATTTCTGCTCGAAAAAAAAGTGAAATTATCAATAAAAAAAATGTTTAAACTATGATTTATATCAGTTTTTAGCGGAATTGTTCCCCCTAATTTTGGGGTATAATTTTAAACTAACAATCAAAATGAAAAAATTATTATTAGTAGCAGGATTAGCTTTTTTTGGTTTAACTGCTCAAGCACAAGAACAAAGTAAAGGATTACAAGGCGCTTGGTTTGCCACTTCTCAATTTGGTTACCAACAATCTAAATCGGGCGATGTTAAAAGTACTAATATGATGGTATTACCAATAGTTGGTACATTTGTTACGCCAACAGTTGCAGTTGGAGCTGGTATTGGATACCTTAACGTAAAAGCTGATAATGTTGATGTAGGTGGTTCTCCTGTTGATTTAAATTCAAAGTTATATGTTATTCAACCTTTGGCTCGTAAATATTGGAATATCGCTGGTAATTTCTACTTTTTTGGTCAAATTGCAACTCCAATTATTACTGGTAAAGAAGAAACAACTAATTTAAAAATCAATCAATTTGGAGCAACAATGTCCGGTGGTTTTGATTTCTTTGTTACTAAAAACTTTTCTGTTGAATTCTCTTATAACTTAGCGAATTTTAGTCAAACCACTTTGAAACCTGACGGAGGTCCTAAAACAACAGTAACGGATTTTTCTATAGCTCATGTTGCGACTGTTGATTCAGCATACAATAATGCTTTATATGGAAGTGGAGGAAGTTTAACTACACCTTTATCTTTCGGATTCAAATTTGTGTTTTAATTTTATAGTTAATAGTTATAAGTTAGTTCCGATTGCATCGGAGTTTAAACCGCCTGTTCTTGTGACAGGCGGTTTTTATTTTTACTTTTGTGTTATGAAAAATTCACAAGCCAATAATCCGTTACACGGCGTTACCTTGCAGCGTATGTTAGAACAATTGGTGGCTTATTACGGTTTTGATACTTTGGGTGAATTAATCAAAATCAGGTGTTTTAACCATGAGCCGAGTATTAAGTCGAGTTTGACTTTTTTGCGAAAAACCGAATGGGCGCGAAAGCAAGTGGAAGCGCTTTACATTAAAACCTTGCCTAAGTTCTGATAAGTTACGGTTTAAAGTTTCTTCTTAACAGCGAATAGATTACGGTATCCCAAAACTTTCCTTCCCACAATTCGTTCTCCAAAATATGCGCTTCTTTAACAAATCCGTTTTTCAGCAATACTTTTTCGGAGGCTGTATTTCCGGGATCAATTACGGCTTCTATGGAATGTAAATTCATTTGCTCGAAACCATAAGCTACAACTACTTTAATGGCCTCGGTAATGTAACCTTTGCCGTTGTACTCGGGCAGCAACATATAGCCGATTTCCGCACGATGGTTTTCGGGTTGGATACGGTAGTGACCAATGATGCCAATAATTTTGTCATTGCCTTTTACGGTTATACCCCAATTGATGCCTGTATTATTGTCAATCTTTTCATCCATCATGGCAATATGTGCTAAGGCCTCCTCTTTGTTTTTAACTAAGGGTCTGGGAATATATTTCATGATTTCCGGATTGCTTCTAAGAGCAAAAACTTCATTAACATCGTTAGTATTGATGCGTCTTAAAAGCAATCGCTCGGTTTCGTGGTTTTGAAAGGGATGAAAATTGATGGTCAGCATACAGTCGTTTTGGTAAATGTATGCAATTTCTGTATTAATACACAATTCTTTAAGGCTCTTATCTTATTTTCTAACCACTCTTGAAGGATTGGTTTTTTTTATGCTTTGAGGTTTGTATAAATTATCATATAAGTAAGAAAATATCTTATAATAATTAAATTATTGTGTATTTCATCGATTTTATTTGTATTTTAAACGATGTTTTTGATAATATTGTCCAACCAAATCAAACAATACGTTCTTAAAAATTTTAAAAGTTATAAAGTGTTTGCCCCACATCTACTTTATTTCTATCTGTCATTATTAATCAATAAAGTGTTTGCCCCACAT
>NZ_JANJUQ010000005.1 GCF_024710485.1 Flavobacterium sp. | reverse complement strand
ACTCAAGGTGACGAAGTTAGAACTTTGAGAGTAGTGAAACGATAGGTTTTTAATTGTGAATTACGAATTAGGAATTACAAATTCGAGTTCGTATAATTTAGATAATAATCCCTGTCTCTGAAAAGAGGCGGGGATTTTTTTTGCTACAACTATTCGTTATTTGGTTGCTTTGTTTCGGCGAAGTGAATTTTTATTCTGTTAGGCTGTTTTTTATTGTCGGTAATGGGTTTTTGTTAAGTGTTTTATTGTGCTAATTCCAGCTGGTAAGACATTATTTATTTTTTTTAGTCATCTGATTGAAATACCGCAGTTAACATTATTTTTTCATTATGAATGGTTACTTATTTGGGGTATTTAGTAGGCTAACGTTCATTTTTTTTTATCTTTGTAAATGTTAATATTTTTAACACTTTATTATTAAAAAGCAATTAATTCAGCATTAAATACTTTTGGCTTTGTGTACAGTTTTGCTTTGTTCTCCAAATACTAACTATTAATAATTTATATTAACCATACATTACCAATGTTTTTAAAAGATAAAACCTTATTGATTACCGGAGGAACCGGCTCACTTGGGAAAGCACTTACATCCCACATACTTACGGCTCATCCTGAAATTAAAAAATTAATTATTTATTCCAGGGATGAACAAAAGCAATTTGAGATGGCTCAAGATTATCCAACGAGTAGTTACCCGCAGATTCGTTTTTTTATTGGAGATGTGAGGGACAGAGAAAGATTACTTCGTGCTTTTAAGGAAGTAGATTTTGTGATTCACGCTGCGGCTATGAAACACGTTCCAATTGCGGAGTATAATCCGGATGAATGTGTGAAAACCAACATAGGTGGCGCAGAGAATGTAATTCATGCCTCACTAGAAACTAAAGTAGAGCGGGTTGTGGCTTTGTCGACAGATAAGGCTTGTGCTCCAATTAATTTATATGGTGCGACCAAGCTTACTTCGGATAAATTATTTGTGGCGGCTAACAATATAAAAGGGCATAATCCCATTCGTTTTTCGGTAGTTCGTTATGGTAACGTGATGGGGTCTAACGGTTCTGTTATTCCTTTTTTTATCAAGAAACGAAAAGAAGGTGTTTTGCCTATTACCGATCCTGAAATGACCCGTTTTAACATATCGTTACAAGGCGGTGTTGACATGGTTATGCATGCTTTGGAGCATGCTTGGGGCGGTGAGCTTTTTGTGCCTAAAATTCCATCATACAGGATTTTAGATGTAGCAGAAGCTATTGGGCCTGAATGTAAAAAAGAGATTATCGGCATCAGACCCGGTGAAAAAGTACATGAAGAGATGATTACCGCTTCCGACTCTTTTTATACCTATGATTTAGGGAAATATTATGCTATTTTACCTTCAAGGCCTAATTGGTCATTGGATAATTTCACTACTACGTTCAAGGCTGTAAAAGTACCGGTTGGCTTTACCTATAATTCGGGAGAAAACACGGAATGGGAAACCATTGAAACCATGAGACAGCTCATTAAAGAACACGTTGATGAGAGTTTTACACTATGAGAAAAGCTATACCTTACGGAAGACAAAACATTACTGCCGAAGATTTAGCTGCGGTAGTTGCCACTTTACAGTCAGATTATTTAACCCAAGGACCGAAGATTGCCGAGTTTGAAAATGCTTTTGCCCAATATATAGGCAGTAAGTATGCGGTGGCCGTAGCTAATGGTACTGCAGCTTTGCATTTGTGTACTTTGGCTCTAGAGGTTAAACCCGGGCAAAAAGTTATTACAACGCCCATTACCTTTGCTGCTTCAGCCAATTGTGTTCGCTATTGTGGTGGAGAAGTTGTTTTTGCTGATATTGATCCGGAGACCTATCTTTTAGATTACAATGCTGTGGCGGCCTTACTAGAGGCTGCTCCCATGGGAACCTATCAAGGGATTATACCGGTAGATTTTGCAGGAAGAGCAGTTGATCTTGAGAAATTCAAGGCTTTGGCCCAACAATATAACCTTTGGATTATTGAGGACTCATGTCATTCACCCGGAGGCTATTTTACGGATTCAACCGGAACGGTACAAAATTGCGGTAACGGAAATTTTGCGGATTTAGCCATTTTTTCTTTTCATCCTGTTAAGCACATAGCTTCGGGTGAGGGAGGGATGGTTACTACCAACGATGAAAAGTTGTACCAAAAACTGTTACAATTAAGAACTCACGGTATCGTTAAATCGGAAGATTTATATACCAATACTATTGCATTTGCCGGAGGCGAAAACAATTATCCTGCGTGGTATATGGAAATGCAGGATTTAGGCTTTAACTACAGATTAACCGATTTTCAAGCTGCACTTGGTTTAAGCCAGTTGAAAAGAGCGGATGAGGGTATAGTCAGACGTCGGGCAATAGCCCAGCGATATGCTGATGCTTTTAAGGGGAAATCTTTCTTGAAAGGACAGTCGGGTGTAGTTGAAGGCCATGCTTATCATTTGTATGTATTGGAAACAGACGATCGATTGGGCTTGTATAATTACTTGAGAACACAAAATATTTTTGCTCAAATTCACTATATTCCTTGTCATTTAATGCCTTATTACAGGCAATTTGGTTGGAAAGAAGGCGATATGCCTAATGCGGAACGCTATTATAAGCATTGTATCAGTTTGCCTATGTATCCAACACTGACTGATGAAGAACAGCAGTTTGTAATTGATGAGGTTGTAAATTATTTTAACTCATAATGAAAAGGATAGCTGTTTTCGGTGCGTGCAGGGAAGGACTGGAGGTTTACAGAAGTCTATATGCTTCTTCGATTATCAGTCATGAAGCCGTTGTGTTTGACTTTCTCGACAATGATAGTCGATTGCGTGGAACCACCTATGAAGGTATTCCTGTTTACAGTCCGTATGATGCGGATTTATTTGTTTATGACACAATAGTGATAGGAATTATAGCTTTTGAACGTGTACAAGAGCAGTTGGTTTCTTTAGGCGTTTCGACAGGAAAAATTAAACGATATTACTCAGAGGCCTATTTTAGTGACAAAGCTCGCAGTGTAGGGATGGCTAAGATTGGAAAATATTCCTATTTTAAACCCAGCACTATTTTATACAATGTAGAGATTGGCAATTATTGTCATATTGGAGCTGATTGCAGGTTGGGTTTGATAGGACACGATGTTAGCCAGTTGACCACTTATCCTTTTGGTTACCAGTTTGGTAAAAATAAAGAAGATTACGATTGCTCTAAAGACAGTACTTCCGACACTAAGAAAATGAATGTACTTACGATAGGTCATGATGTTTATATAGGTGAAGGCGTAACTATTATGTCGGGAATCGAAATTGGTATAGGTGCTGTTATCGGTAGTAAATCGGTGGTGACCAAAGATGTTCCTCCTTTTACCGTATTTGCAGGAACTCCTGCCAAAATGATAGCTGAAAGGCTCACACTAGCACAGCGCAATGCTTTGTTGGACAGTCAATGGTGGGAGCATGATAAAGAGGCTGCGGCCTCTATTTTAGAAGCTATTGCCCATTCTTAGTTTGCCTAATGAAAGAGAAGTTAATTTTAGGAACAGTACAGTTTGGTCTTGATTATGGGATCAACAATACTCAAGGTTTGCCCAACGAGTCTTCTGTAATTGCCCTATTAAAAGAAGCCTACGGTTATGGTATCACTGAGCTCGATACAGCAGCTGCTTATGGCGTTGCGGAACATAGAATAGGGCTTTATCATGAAGCCAATCCGGAGGATGCGTTTTTAGTTAATACAAAGTTCAGTAAGGATGTTGCGGTAGATTGGTTTGCTTCTTTGAAGGCCAGTATACAAGCCATGAAGGTTGAGGCTGTGCATACTGTAATGTTTCATTCTTTCGAAGCTTACCAACAAAATAAAGCCATTTTATCTGAAATTTATGCACAGGGTTATCCCCGATATTTTAAAAAAATAGGAGTGTCGGTTTATACCAACGAAGAATTAGAAGCATTGCTTTCTGATGATTTGATATCGGTTGTACAATTGCCTTTTAATATGTTGGATAATGCCAACCTGAGAGCCACCATGCTGATGGCCTTAAAGGATTCCGGAAAGGAAATTCACACCCGTTCTTGCTTTTTACAAGGATTGTTTTTTAAAGACAGTAATGCTTTACCGGAAAAGCTTGAGCCTTTGCGTTTTTATTTGGATGAAATCAAAAGCATTGCCAATGATAACAAACTTGACATCGGCCATTTGGCCTTGCAATATTGTTTGACCAAACCCTATATAGATAAAGTTTTAATAGGTGTTGAAAGTATGGAGCAGTTGAACTTAAATTTACAGTGGAGCAGTGTTGTCATAAAAGCTGAAGCTTTATTGGCCATTGACCAAATTAATGTAGCAACTATAGAATTATTAAACCCTTCAAAATGGTAGCACCCAAAGTAATATTGGTTACCCAAGCCAGAATAGGAAGCAGCAGGTTTCCGGAAAAGGTATTGCAAAAATTAGGCGATGACACTTTGCTTGGGGTTCATTTGAAAAGATTAAAAAAATCGGTCTTGGCCCAAAAAATTATGGTGGCCACGACTCTAGAGCCCAAATCGGAACAAATAGCTGCTATAGCTAACCAAGCCGGAGTCTCTTTTTACCATGGTTCTACGGAAGATGTTTTAGACAGGTTTTATAAAGCTGTAGTTGACTATCAACCTGATTATGTAGTAAGGGTTACTTCGGATTGTCCGCTAATTGATGCTAGTTTGATCGATACAGTAATTGAAATGACTATAACGAACCAACTCGATTATGGAGCTAATGTTTTAGTTGAGCATTTTCCTGACGGTCAAGATGTAGAGGTTTTTACTTTTGCCGCTTTGGAGCAGGCTTGGCGTGATGCTACATTATTGTCAGACAGGGAACATGTGACGCCATACCTCAGAAAAAATGCGGATGTTAATGGCGGAACCCTATTCAAGGCTATGAATTTTGCGGCTCCTGATAATTATAATAAAGTTAGAATGACAGTAGACGAACCTTCCGATTTGGCCACCGTTGCGCTTTTGATAGCGCAGTTGGGAACAGACAAGGATTGGAAAACGTATACCGACTATATTTTAGCACACCAAGATGCTTTAAGCAACCAAAGCATCATCAGAAATGAAGGTTATTTAAAATCATTAAATCAAGATACCCATGAATAACAGAACCGGACAAAAATTGTATGAGAAGGCAAAATCACTCATTCCCGGCGGTACCATGCTTTTATCCAAAAGACCGGAAATGTTTTTACCGGATCATTGGCCCAGTTATTTTTCAAAGTCGAAAGGCAATAAAGTTTGGGACTTAGACGGTAATCAGTTTACCGATATGTCTATTATGGGCATAGGTACGAATACCCTAGGTTACGGTCATGACGAAGTTGACGCAGCAGTAATGCAAACGATAAAGAACGGCAATATGAGTACTTTGAACTGCCCAGAGGAAGTCTATTTGGCTGAAAAGCTAGTGGCTATGAATCCTTGGGCTGATATGGTACGTTTTGCCAGAAGCGGCGGTGAGGCTAACGCTATTGCCATTAGAATTGCGCGTGCGGCATCCGGCAAAGACAATGTAGCCATTTGTGGTTATCACGGTTGGCACGATTGGTATTTGTCTACCAATCACAACAGTGGTGATGGTCTTTCGGGACATTTATTGCCGGGTTTAGAACCGGCCGGTGTGCCTAAAAATTTGAAAAATTCGGTTTTCCCTTTTCACTATAACAATATTGAGGAATTAGAGCAAATTGTAGCCACTCAAGATATTGGGGTCATCAAGATGGAAGTGGTGCGAAATTTTGGTCCGGAAGATAACTTTTTACAAAAAGTTCGCGATTTGGCAACTCAAAAAAATATAGTGTTGATTTTTGATGAATGTACTTCCGGTTTCCGAGAAACATTTGGCGGGATTTATAAAAAATATGGCGTTGAGCCGGATATGGCTATGTATGGTAAAACTATCGGTAACGGTTATGCTTTAACCGCAGTAGTGGGTAAGCGTTCGGTGATGGAAGCGGCACAAAAAACCTTTATCAGCAGTACTTTTTGGACAGAGCGCATAGGGCCAACTGCCGCCTTGAAAACACTAGAGGTGATGGAACGCATCCAATCATGGGACATTATTACTGAAAAAGGGAAACAAATGCAGCAAGGTTGGCAAAAGTTGGCCGACGCTCATCAGTTGTCTATTACCATTTCAGGGATACCATCTTTAACGACTTATGCCTTTAACAGCGATGATGCTTTGCTGTTCAAAACTTTTATCACGCAGGAAATGCTGAAAAAAGGATTTTTGGCCAGTACTAATTTTTATGCTTCCATTGCGCATGAAGATGTAGATTTCGTACAGTATTTTGAAGCTTTGGATTCGGTTTACCATCAAATCAAAGCGCATCAGAACGGCGATGTTGACCTTCATACACTTTTAGAAGGGCCCATTTGTCATTCCGGATTTAAGCGATTAAATTAAACACATGCAATATAAAGTTTTAGCGCAACAAGAGTTTGCTCATGCCCACTACAAAATTGTCCCCATTCGCTATGAGGACAGGATTGCTATTATGCAATGGCGCAATGAACAAATTTACCATTTGCGACAACAAAAACCATTAACCCTTGCAGATCAGGAGAATTATTTTACAAATGTCGTTTCGGGTTTGTTTGAACAGGAACAACCGAATCAAATTTTATTTTCTTATCTCGAGAATGATCAATGTATAGGGTATGGCGGTTTGGTGCATATTAACTGGAATGATCAGCATGCTGAAATTTCATTTATTATGGATACAGTCCTTGAGCAGGAAGCTTTTAGTGAGCATTGGACTATTTACCTCTCTCTCATTGAAAAAGTGGCTTTTGGAGCACTAAAACTGCACAAGATTTTTACTTATGCCTTTGATGTGAGACCTCATTTATATCCCGTGCTTGAGGCCGCGGGGTTTAAAAAGGAAGCGGTTTTAAAAGACCATTGCTTTTTTAACAATCAATTTAAAAACGTTATTATTCATGCTAAGTATCAAACTGCGTTTGAGCTCAGGAGGGCAGTTCCTGCTGATGTAGATGTAACTTTTAATTGGGCTACTGATGCCGTAGTGCGGAGGTATGCTTTGTCTCAAAATGCCATAGCATTTGATGATCATAAGGCATGGTTTGCTTCAAAAATTTCAAACGAGCAGGTTTTTTATTACTTGGCGTTTGTTGATCATGAACCCATAGGATCTATCCGATTTGATGTATTTTCGGACGAGGTTGTTATTAGTTATTTAATCGACCCTAAGCATCATGGAAAAGGATGGGGAAAGAAAATTTTAGAAGAAGGTATGATTCAGTTTGATAGCGATGCCCACACCGCTCCCGTGGTAGGGATTGTAAAAACAGACAATGTAGCCTCGCTTAAAATTTTCAGGGATTTGCATTTCAGAGAAGAAAGAATTGACGATAATACCGTAAAATTTACACGTAGATGAAAATAAAACATTTTGATATCCATAAGCATTCTAACGTTTTTATTATAGCCGAACTTTCCGCCAACCACAATGGAAGTTTAGCGGTTGCTTTGGAAACGGTTAGAGCCGCTAAAAGAGCCGGTGCCGATTGTATCAAACTGCAAACGTATACCGCTGATACCATAACTATAGATTCTAAAAAGGAAGATTTTTTGATTAAAGGTACTCTGTGGGAAGGAAGAAATTTATATGATCTTTACCAAGAAGCGTTTACGCCTTGGGAATGGCATCAGGCCATTTTTGAGGAAGCCGAAAGGAATGGATTGGTTTGTTTTTCTTCCCCTTTTGACAAAACTGCGGTAGATTTTTTAGAATCGTTACAGGCTCCGGCCTACAAAATTGCTTCCTTTGAAATTACGGATATTCCTTTGATAGAGTACACGGCTTCTAAAGGGAAACCAATTATTATTTCCACAGGTATCGCTACTATGGAGGATATTGAAATGGCCTTAGCCGCTTGCCGAAGAGTGGGGAATAATGACATTGCTTTATTGAAATGTACGTCAAGTTATCCGGCCCCAATAGATGAAGCTAATATGGTGATGGTAAAGGATTTTGAGGAGCGATTTGGTGTTATAGCCGGTTTGTCTGATCATACTATGGGCGCCACCGTTCCGGTAGTAGCCACCTGTTTCGGGGCTAAAATTATTGAAAAGCATTTTATTTTAGACCGAACTATCGGAGGACCAGATGCTTCTTTTTCGATGAATGAACAAGAGTTTACCGATATGGTAAAATCGGTAAGAGAGGCCGAGAAAGCTATGGGTGTAGTTGATTATGAATTGACCGAAAAGCAAGCCAAAGGGAAGGACTTCTCCCGATCGTTATATGTGGTTAAGGACATAAAAAAGGGTGAGGTAATTACCGAGGATCATGTTAAGAGTATCAGACCCGGTTTCGGATTGCATCCTAAATACTACCACACTATACTGGGGCAAAAGGTTGATTGCGATTTAGAGAAGGGAACCAGAATGCAATTGGACTTTATAACCAATTTTACCAATGACGAAAAGTAACAAACATATGGAAACCCAAAAGACCAATGTTTTTTTAGTAAGAACGCAGTACCATGTGTTGATGGCTGTGAATACTATTTTTAGCCAATACCGCGATTACCACAATATCATTTACTACTTAAAGGGTCGAATCAGTAACGATTTTAAAAGTAATGAGCCGTTTATTGAATTCCGTGAATTGGAACGAAATAAATTTGGGAATACTGATTTTGTTGATGTTATCAAGGCTTTTAAGCCCGAGCGTTTTTTCTTTTTCCAAGAAAACTGTTCCGAAACTTTGTTTTTACTGACCAAGCTCTCCAAAGCAGGGATTACAATTTCATTGTTGCAAGACGGTACTAAACCTTACCACCATTACAAAAAGAAACGCCTTTTGTATTGTATCCTAAGAGATACGCTTAACGATTACAAAGAAATGTTTCAGCGAAAACAAGTGGCTTGGATTGGTTTTCACAACAATTACAAATATGCTTTCTCTAAAGAAGTTGATGAAGTTTGGTTAACTTATCCCGAAAAATACAACAACCGAACCCAAAAGAAATTGGTGCAACTGCCTTACTATAGTGAGGAATCTATTGCCTTCTCCAATCAATTATTTCATTTTAAAATTGATTTTGATGTTGATTCCATCCTTTATTTGGGACAAGCTTGGAAACGGATTTATTGGGAAAGAGAAAAAGAAATTTTTGACTATTTATTAGCCAAATTTCCTGATAAAAAAATCATCTACAAAGCCCATCCCAATTCGGAACCCGGGCAGTTGGATTTGTACAACAGTTATCCGAATATTAGGGTGATTAAAGATAAAATACCGGCAGAATTGTATGTGTTGATCATGAAAAACACCATCATTTTGAGTGCGGCGTCTACTTCAATGTTTGCCTACAATGATAGCTGTAAGTATTATTACACCTATAAACTTTATAATTTCGGTAATATTTTTACACAAATAGATATTGGAAATCCTACCTCACACATAGTGAATATTGATCATTTGGACGAAATTGAATTTTAAAATGTTAAAAAGAATATACCATAAATTCCAATCTAACGATTTGCTGAAGACCGGGTCGTATTACAGCTTGTCGAGCACCGTTAATAGTTTTGCCAAAATGTTTGTAGGCATCGTAATTATGAGGTGGTTGAATCCTTATGAGTTGGGGTTGTGGAATGCTGTATCTATTTTTTTAGCTTATATTCCTTTTTTTCAATTGGGTATACAGAATGGTTTATCTATTGAGTTGCCTATTTTAATGGGAAACAATGATGCCGACTACAAAAAGTATATAGCATCGGCCCGATGGTACTCGTATTTTATTTCCATTTTATTTATGGTTGGCGGGTTGATGGCAACGCTAGCTTCGCTTTTTTTTGCGGATAGTTTTGAACTTACGCTGGGTATAGGCACCATTTGCATTATTGCGGCGAGTACTTCGCTAACCTTACATTTGATATCCACTTTTCGGACCTCTAAATCTTTTGATAAGTTAACCAAAATATACATTATTGAAAGTATTACCACTTTATTGGCTACTTATTTGGTATATCAATATCACTATTATGGTATTTTGCTGTTTAATATTTTGATAGTGGTACAACACACTGTACTCTTATATATTTATTCTCCTTACAAAGACATTAAACCGGAATATTCTAAAACCTTTTTACAAAAGCTCCTAAAAAGAGGGATGGTTATTATGTTGTTTTATCAGTTAAGGGTCTTGGCTCAAAGTTTTCCCAGATGGATTATATTGGCTTTGGGAGGCGTATTGCAGTTGGGGTTGTTTTCTCCGGCGATGGCTTTGAAAACAATGATGAATTTATTGCCCAGTCAAATCAACCAATTTTTGCAACCCCAGATGGGATTTAAATACGGTAAGGATGGAAAAGCCTCATTGCTTTGGCCGCATATCAACAAAATGATTTGGATTTATCCTTTGATATGTTTGCCTGTTACCATAGGGGTAATATTGTTTATGCCCTATGTAGTGACTACTTTTTTTCCGAAGTATACGGCCTCAATACTTTCCATCCAAATCATGTCGGTAGCCTTTATTTTTTCCAGTTATGCTACCACTCATAATATTTTATACACGCTCAAGGCCTATAAGGAAGCTTATGTTTTTTTATTTTTTGAATTGATAGGTTATGCTGCTTTTCCTTTTTTATGCTACTTTACTTTTGAAACCGATGTTTTAAGTAGTATTTCAATAGGAATTCTTATCAATTACATCTTTTTATATTTGTTTAATTATTTTTTGTTGAAGCAGGTACTTTTTGCTGATAAATACAACACTAAAATCACTTAATGATAAGAAAATCATGAATCGCAGCATTATTCCTAAATTACTTTTTGTTTTTATATGGCCATTTCCCGCTATGGTGAGTGTGTTTAAAGACTTGAAGTCGAAATATTTGTTGCTTTTTTTCATGCTGTTTGCAGTATTTGTTGGGATTAACTTTTTAGAGGGGCCCAATTCTGATATGTACCGGTATGTTACTTCCGCTGTTTATTACAGAGATAATTCGTTTGTAGAAATTTTTTTAGAAAAGGACTTTTTTTATCCTTTGGTTTCAAAGTTGATAACCCTTATTTCTACTAATTTTTACTTTATAACGATTTGTTTTACCACTATTTACTATTTTATATTTTACAAGTGCATCAAAGTAATAGCTGACAATGCTGATCCGGCTTACCAGACTTATTTGCCTTGGTTTTATGTTTTGGCTTTGTACACCGTTTTACCGTTTACTGTAGTTACTGCTTTCCGTTTCAACTCGGCGGTGTTGTTCTTTTGTTGGTGTTTGCTCGAGTATACGTTGAATAAAAAACGAAATTTTCTTTACCTTATTTTGTTAACCCCCTTTATTCACTTTTCGTTTTTGTTTTATACCGTTTTGCCCTTTGTTTTTTTATTGATCAAAAACTTAAGAAAGCGCGTGAATTTGACCCTATTGATATTTGGACTATCGGTAGTGTATTCTAATACCAATTTATCAGGTTTTGTAGATACCTTTTCCAAACAGTATTTAACGGATAGTATCTCTACCCAAGTTGACGCTTACACCTCTGAAGAAGGTCAGGAAAACAATAGTAAAAGATATGCAAAAGCAGAAAAAGAAGGCTCTGCCAAGAGGGCAATCAATAGGGGAATCATCACTTATTCTCGCCAGATTTTAATGTTTAGTTTGTTGTTTTTTATCCTTAAAAGGAGAAGATTTCTGATGCAGCATAAGTTTTATGAAGACCTTATGATTATGGCATTGCTTTCCTATTCCTTAACTAATTTTGCATCGTCAGTGCTTCATGGTAATCGCTTTTTTTCGGTCAGTAACTTCTATTTTTACTTTGTATTGTTTTATCTTTTGACAACGGTTAAATTTTCATATGCCCAAAACAAAAAATTTTATTACGAGAACAAAAGACTTTTTCATTTTATAAGTCTTTTGATAGTGTTGAATTTCTTCAATTTTACTTATATGGCTAAAATTGTTTTTAATTTACCCAATCTGTTTTTTGGTAATTGGCTCACGTCTTATTTTATTATAAACGGTTAATCTTAACAAAGTACAACCATGGTTGAAAACATTAAAAACATACTACTCAATGCAAAGGGATTTCGTTCGAAGCGAAAGATATTGGTTATTGAGTCGGACGATTGGGGTTCTGTAAGGATGCCTTCCGTTCAGGCATACAATGCTCTTTTAGCAGCCGGGATAAGGGTAGATCAATGTGGTTATAATCGGTTTGACAGTTTGGAAAATACCAATGATTTGACTGCGCTTTATGACTGTTTGTCGGCAGTAAAAGACCAAAACGGCAACTCGCCCGTAATTACCGCCAACACCATAGTAGCCAACCCGGATTATGAGATTATTAGGGCCTCTAAATTTGAACGTTATGCCTATGAAACAGTTACGGAAACGTATCAAAAATACCAAGGTTCCACACAAACCCTAGACATTATTAAGCAGGGAATGGCCGCGAAAATGTATTTTCCGCAATTGCACGGTAGAGAACATGTTTTTATTAAAAATTGGATGCGCGCTCTTGAAAGCGGTGATGAAGTGACCCGATTGGCCTTTGATAATCAGGTTTATGGGTTGAGTACCACTATAGTCAACGCTAAAAGGAAAAGTTTTTTAACTGCACTTGACCTCGATAATTTTGCTGATATTAAAACGCATGAAGTTATACTAAAGGAAGCCCAAGAGCTCTTTCAGGGTGCTTTCGGATTTAAGTCTACTTCATTTATAGCTGCTAATTATACTTGGCATCCGTTGCATGAAGCCTTATTGCATAAAATAGGTGTTGATACCCTACAGGGCAGTAGGGCTCAAAAAGTGCCCGGTGATTATGAGGGGTATAAAACCATTAAACACTATATGGGAGATTCTAATAGCCTTGGTCAAGTTTATCTGATAAGAAATGCCGGTTTTGAGCCTTCAACCAGACCGAATGTAGATTGGCAAGCTAAGATTACCAAAGAAGTACAAGCCGCTTTTTTAGTGGGGGCTCCAGTAGTTTTATCCACACATCGAGTAAATTTCATGGGCGGTTTAGAGGAGCAAAACAGGACTCAGAATTTGCAATTATTCGGTCGCATCCTCACCGATTTGGTAAAGCGCTATCCGGATATAGAATTTATGAATACAGTACAATTGGCTAACCACATAAGAGCATCAAAGAAATGAGTTATGATATTTTAGTTTGCGGCGATTTTTATGTTGGCCCCCACGCCGGCGGAAGGCTTGAGCCTTTGGTTGAGCGCAGAGAGTATGCTACCTTATTTGGGGAACTTTACCCGGATTTGCAGCAGTCGGCATTAACCATAGTTAATTTAGAGGCACCTGTAATTACTTCCGGTCAACCAACGTCTAAGACGGGTCCGGTTATTTCAATGAAGCCCATTGTTTTAGGAGCTTTGCAAAATGCAGGGGTGAATTTGGTAACCTTAGCCAATAACCACATTATGGACTATGGCGTTGCGGGATTTGAGGAAACTTTGACACGATTAGAGCAGTCTGATATAGCTTTTGTGGGTGCCGGAAAAACCAAGGCTGTCCGAAAGCAACCTTATATAAAAGAAATTAAGTCTAAAAAAATAGCCATCCTTAATGTTTGTGAGCATGAATGGATTACGGATGCCAAAAGTGAGGCTGGTGCTAATGGGGTTGATGTTATTGACCACTTTACTCAAATTCAAGAGTTGCGGGATTCGGTCGATTTTATTTTGGTGATCTATCACGGCGGAAACGAATACCATCCGTTGCCTACGCCGGAAATGAAAAAGATTTTCAGGTTTTTTATCGATGCCGGTGCATCTGCTGTAGTTGGTCACCATACCCACACTTTCAGTGGGTATGAGTTGTACAAGGACCGCCCTATTTTTTACAGTTTAGGTAACTTTATTTTTGATAGTAACAAGAAGGCCAAGGGCGAAAATTGGCATACCGGTATGGCTGTTGGATTTACCATAGCAGAAGCGGCAATGCGTTTTGAGGTGATTCCTTTTTCCCAACACGAAGCCACCTTAGGTTTGACTAAATTAGAATCGAACCGACTTAAAAAATTTGAAAACACTATACAACATTATAATGCCATTATTGCTAATGATGAGCGCTTACAAGAGGAATATGTTGGGTTTGCCCAAAAAATGGGATTACAGTATTTGTCCTTTATAAATCCCTATGAAGGCAAGTTGAGTTCACTTTATAAAAAAGGTTTGTTGCCCTCTGTTTTTAGTAAAAATAAATTGTTGTTGTTGTTGAATTTGGTTCGTTGTGAATCCCACAAACAGTTGTTAACAATAGTGTTACAAGACGCAATTAAAAATAAAAGATAGCCCATGAGAATAGCTATACACGATACACCCGGCTCATTTTCCTCAAAATGGATTGCATATTGTCAGGAAAAAAATATCGACTACGGCCTTGTAAATTGCTATGATTCTGATATAATGGAACAGATGAAATCGTTTGATGTACTGTTATGGCATCACCAGCAGTCGCATCCTACCGATTATTTTATGGCTAAAAAATTGCTGGAAGCTTTGGAGTTTTGCGGTAAACTTGTGTTTCCAAACCACAACACCGGCTGGCACTTTGACGATAAAGTAGCGCAAAAATACCTTTTCGAAGGCTTGGATATTGCTACGCCACAAAATCATGTTTTTTACGATTTGAAAACACTTAGAAAGTTTGCCAAAACATGTTCTTATCCTATAGTATGGAAGCTAAAAGGCGGATCCGGGAGTAGGAATGTGAAATTGGTTAGGAGCGAATCCGAATTGATTAGTATTGGTAAACGCATGTTTGGCTCAGGGATAAGAGAATATGATGCCATAGATGGCATAAAAGAAGCCGTAAGGAGATACAAACTAGGGAAAAAGAAGCCTATTGATATCCTTAAAGCTATCGTCCATTTGGTTTACCCTGTGAAATATGAGCGTATGAGCGGTAAGGCTTGGGGTTATGTGTATTTGCAAGAGTTTATTCCCAATAACGATTCAGATTATCGCGTTATTGTAATCAAAGATAAAGCCTTTGCTATTAAACGGTATACCAGACCTAATGATTTTAGGGCCAGTGGTAGTGGTTATATAGAATACCAAAAAGAAAACTTCGATGACGAATTGCTGAGGACTTCTTTTGCGATAGCCGATAAAGTTAAAACACAATGTGTGGCTTTTGATTTTGTATATAAAAATGAAAAGCCCTTATTGGTTGAAATGAGCTATGGTTACCGAAAAGAAGGGTACTACGATTGTGAAGGCTATTGGGACAGTAACCTAAATTGGTATCCCGGAACTTTTAATCCTTATGAATGGATTATTGAAGATTTGAAGGTTGCGTTTTTAAACCAAAATAAAAACACTTGAAAGCAGTAATTTTAGTTTCTCCCAAATTAGGAATAGGAGGTATACAGCGTGCCATGACGAACTTAGCCAATTGGTTGTCCAATAATGGCTATCAGGTGACTTTTATTTCGTGTAAAAAAGAGGCCTTGTTTTATGATTTGGATCCTAAAGTAACCCTTATAGTTCCGCCCAAAGCCCATCCCGGCAAAGGAAGGAATTTGGTTTTTCATTATTGGTTTATCATTCGGTTTTTAAGACAGCAATTTAAAACAATACCGGCTCAAAACGTTATTTCCTTTGGGGACAGTTTTAATCCTCTTGTGTTGATTGCAGCTGTGGGTTTGGGTAAGAAAGTGCATGTTTCAGACAGGACAAGTCCGGATTACAAGTTTAAATGGCACGTGAAATGGCTGAAGTTGCTTACCTACCGATGGTCGCATACGTTTATTGCGCAAACTTCGCGGGCAGCCTTATGGAATGAGAAAAAGTTTAACAATAAACTTAAAATAGTTGTTATTCCCAATCAGGTTCGTGAGGTTGTTTTGGATGCGGCAGCTCCAAAAGATAAGGTTGTTTTGTATGTAGGTCGGTTTGCCTGGGAGAAAAATCCTGCTGCATTGATTAAAGCTTTTGCTAAGCTTCAGCAAAGAAAAGATTGGAAATTGGTTATGTTAGGCGATGGACCACAGTTGGATGATATGAAACAATTAAGCCAAACACTAGGTGTGGCAACGCAAGTTGAGTTTAAGGGTCAAGTGAAGGAAGTTGACTACTATTTTTCAAGGGCTTCCGTTTATGTGTTGCCTTCTGTTTTAGAGGGTTTTCCCAATGCATTGTGTGAAGCAATGGCTTTTGGTTTGGCATGTCTGACATCTTCAAAGATTCCTTATGCCGATTTAGGACAGCATGAGGAAGATTTTTTAATAGCTGACCCTGATGATATTGATTATTTTAGCCAAATGCTTCAACGATTGTTAAATGATGAAGCTTTGCGGTTTTTTTTGGGGAACAACGCCAAAAAGATTAACGAACGCTTATCTTTGGAAAAAATTGGACAACTTTTCGAATCCATTATGCAACACTAAAAATAACTAACCACAAATGAATTTTTTATATAAAGTATTTTTTTTCATACCCAACTTTAAAAGTTTGGGATTTTTAGGAAAGGTTATCAATAAAGCGGTTTCCAAGGGGTTTTATTTTATAATGAATAAAACCGTTCCTAAATATTACGCTGACACCCAATCAGACAGTAAGTATGCTTTAAACAACGACAAAAGAGATTTTGAACTCATAGTAACCCTAACTACAATTCCTTCAAGGTTAGACAATATTTGGATAACCTTGGAAAGTATTTTTCGTCAGTCTTACAAACCTGATAGAATTATGCTTTGGTTGTCTGATGAAGAATTTAACGATATTGTTTTGCCTAATAGTTTATTACAACTCAAAGCCAGAGGTTTGGAAATTAATTATTGCGAAAATTTACGTTCTCACAATAAATACTATCACACTGTTGTTAATAACCCGAATGCCACTATTATAACCGTTGACGACGATATTATTTACACTGAGAATATGATTGCCAATTTGATGCAAATGCATGCTGAGTTTCCGGGTGCTGTGTGTTCGAATATGTCCCATTTGGTGACCTATCAAAACGGTAAATTGGTGCCTTATGTAAAGTGGAAGCCCACTTACAAGAAGATACTTAAACCCACTCATCGATTAATTCAGTTAGGGGTGTGCGGTGTACTTTACCCGCCTAAGGTTTTGCCTGAAGTTTGTTTTGACAAGGCACTCATTAGGGAGTTGAGTTATGGTTCGGACGATGTATGGCTCAATACCATGTGTTTGATTAATAACACTCCGATTGTTACCAACAAAACATTCAACAAGTACTTCTTAACCATTAGCGGATCCCAAAAAGTATCGTTGTTAGCTATTAATTCTTTTCAAGGCAGAAAAGACAAGATATTGGAGGCGGTTCACCGGTATTTCAAAATTACAGAACAAGATTTTAATAAAGAAGTAAAAATAAATACAAAATAGTAAGTTATGAAGATTGCAATCTTTGGTTTAGGTTATGTTGGCTGTGTTTCTGCAGGCTGTTTGTCTCAAAAAGGAAACACCATCTATGGCGTTGATGTAGATACCAATAAAGTAAATTTAGTGAATTCCGGTAAGGCTACCATTATTGAAGACGGATTAGACGATTTGATAGCTGAAGGCGTAAAAATTGGCAATATTACGGCTACAACTGATGCCGAATGGGCTGTTTTAAATTCGGATGTTGGGATTATTTGTGTTGGAACTCCTAACACTGCCAACGGTCATTTGAATATGGAATACATCACTAAAATTTCTGAACAAATTGCCTTTGCTCTAAAAAAGAAAGAGGATTTCTACACCATTACCATTCGCAGTACAGTAATGCCCGGTACTAACTTGGAAATTTGTAACTTAATATCTTCGATTTCAAATAAAGAGAATGATAAAGGGTTTGCAGTAGTATCAAATCCCGAATTCCTAAGAGAAGGTAATGCCATAGTGGACTTTTTTAATCCTCCTTACACCGTAGTGGGATCAACCTCTCCAAAAGGAATTGAAAAAACGAAAGAGATGTTTTCTTTCCTTGACGCTCCTGTAAAAGTAGTTGGTGTTGAGGTTGCGGAAATGATTAAATTTTTAAACAACTCTTTCCATGCTTTAAAAGTAGCTTTTGCCAATGAAATAGGGAGGCTTTGTAAATCCCTTACTGTAGACAGTCACGAGTTAATGGATCTTTTTATCGGCGATACGCAGCTCAATATTTCACATCGCTACTTAAAACCCGGACTTTCCTATGGTGGTTCTTGTTTGCCAAAAGATTTGAGAGCGCTTAACATCTTAGCGCACGATAAATATGTGTCCATTCCTGTTTTGAAATCTGTAGCAGAGAGTAATATTACCCATAACAATTATATTTTCGACTTGATTAGTGCCAAAAAAGTACACAAAATTGGTATAGTTGGACTATCATTTAAAGAAAACACCGATGATTTGAGATTCAGTCCGAGTTTAGAATTGTGCGAAAATTTAGTTGGTAAAGGTTATGCTATTAAGATATACGATCAAAATATAAATCTTTCCAGATTAGTGGGTAAGAATAAAGATTTTCTCTTCAGTCATTTGCCTCATATTAATGTATTGTTAATTAATGAAGTCGACGACTTTTTACAAGACTGTGATTTGATTGTTTTTGCCCAAAGAAGCAATCATGTATTGGAACAGTTGGATCGCATTAAAAAGGATACCATAATATTAGATCTTGTTAATATCGATAAGCTTAAGGCATTCGAGAATTATGAAGGTTTGTGTTGGTAATTAATCCGGTTTTATAATCAGAATTACTTCGATATGATAAATGTACTAAGAAAATCTTATGTGAATTTCAGGGGTTGGAGTACCAATCGTAAATTGTTACTCATAGAGTCTGATGATTGGGGTAGTATACGAATGCCTAACCGAGAAGTTTACAACCTTTTATTGTCGAAAGGGTTACCGGTAGACCGTTCAAGATATTCCAAGTTTGATACTTTGGAATCGACAACAGATTTGGAACGATTGTTTGAAACGCTTACCAAGGTTAAAGATAAAAACGGTAATGCCGCTTGCCTTACTGCCAACTATTTGGTAGCTAATCCTGATTTTGAGAAAATCAAACAAGATGGTTTTGAAAGTTACCATTATGAAGATGTTATTCAAACGTACCATCGCTATGGTAATGTTGCATCTATCAAACAGCTCATAGACACTGGTACGAAAGAGAATATTTTTTATCCTCAATTTCACGGTAGAGAACACATTCATCCGCTAAGATGGCTTTTTTCGGTTAATCATTGCCCAAATGAGCGTTTGTGTTTTGATCATTTTGCCATTCCCGGAGTTCCTTTGCATTGTGCTCCCGAGACCACCAAAAAGTTTTTGGCATCATATGATTACTACAATCTTGAAGAAAAACAATACAACGAAGAAGCCTTAGTGGACGGATTGAAAATGTTTGAACAAATTTTCGGTTATCCGTCAAAAACGTTTATTGCGCCTCAATCTGTCAGAGGAGAACATTTAGATGGGATTTTATATAAACACGGGGTTTTATACCATCAAAACGGGCAGCAGTTATTGCCTTCATTGGAAGACAAAAACAATTCCGTGGTTAATAAATATTGGGGTTATAAAAATGATTTCGGGATGTTGTACTGGAGGCGAAATGTGACTTTTGAACCCAGCAAAAACCCTAATTTTGATAGTGTGTCATCGGCTTTGAGCGAAATAAAAAATGCTTTTTTATTTGGTAAACCAGCGGTGATTAACAGTCATAGGGTCAATTTTATAGGATCGATTTCAGAAGCCAATCAAATGGATTCCCTTGTTAAGTTGGAGCAGTTGTTGACTAAAGTGGTTCAAATTTGGCCTGATGTAGAGTTTGTAAACAGTCAACAACTAGGTGAATATATAACAAATACCCGAAAATGAATAAAAAACTAATAGTTGGCATAACAGCACCGGGGAGCGTGATTCTAATTGCAGGTCAATTGCGTTACTTTAAAGATTTGGGCTACCAAACCTATTTGATGGCACCCAATCATGAACGCGTAATTGAATATTGTAGGAACGAAGGTTGTATTCATTTGCCGGTAGATTTAGAACGTGAAATTTCACTGCTAAAAGACCTAAAGGCATTGTATCAGGTTATTAGACATTTGCGAAAAGTGAAACCCGATGTGGTGAATTTCGGCACGCCTAAAGTGAGTCTTTTGGGAATGATAGCGGCTAAGTTGCTTGGCGTAAAAAACAGGATTTACACCTGTAGGGGTTTCCGATTTGAACATGAAACCGGGATGAAGAAAACCATTTTAGTGGGTATGGAAAAAATCACTGCCCGTTTTGCCCACAAAATCATTTGTATCAGTAATTCGGTCAGAGATTTGGGACTGGAAAACGGTATTTTTTCGGCGTCACAATCTTTGGTGATTCACAAAGGCAGCAGTAACGGAATAGATCTTAAGCGATTTAATCCTAATCAAATAAATGCGGCCGATAGTGCCGATTTGAAAAAGCAACTCGGCTATACTGAGACCCATTTTGTTTTTGGTTTTGTTGGGAGGTTAATCGATCGAAAAGGCATTAAGGAACTTTATGAGGCCTTTGCCAATTTATATCGGGAGAATGACAAGCTCAAATTATTGATTGTTGGCCCTATAGAGGAAAGTCAGATCAGCGATTTAAGCTTGATTAGCAACATGCAAAAACACCCCGGAATTTTGTTGGTTGGCACTCAAAGTAATGTGCCTTTGTATCTTTCGGTTATGGATGTGTTTTGTTTACCCGCTTGGTGGGAAGGTTTCGGAAATGTTTCTGTTCAAGCCGCTGCGATGGGGCTACCGGTGATTGCAACCGATGTTACCGGTAGTAAAGATGCTGTTTCAAAAGACTTTAACGGTTTGTTGATTTCCCCTAAATCGGTTTCAGCACTTCAACACGCTATGCAATTACTCTATGAGAATGAACAAAAGCGACAGGAGTTAGGACGGAATGGTTTAGTTTGGGCCGCCAATTTCGACAGTAAAATGATTTGGAACGAAATGGATGCGTTGTATAAATTAAAATAATGGCCAATGTTTAAATTAGTTAAAAGATTGTTTGATATCCTTTTCAACACCTTTGTTTTAGGAATGGTCATAATTGTTTTATTGCCGGTTGTTGTGTTGGTTTATATCCAAACCTTTTTTTTGGAATTGCTTACCCCAAGCCTTAACACTTATTCTATTTATAAAACAGCTACCCAAATAGGACAGTTTGTTAAAGAAATTAAGCTTACTGTTTTATACCACGCCGGAGAAGCTTTGATGTTAATTAAAGATAGATTAGAATTAGAAATTAAAAATGTGTTGTACCTAAATAAAGCTCAAAATGCTCTTTAATTCACTTGATTTTTTACTTTTTTTTCCAATAGTTTGTCTACTATTTTTCGGATTGCCGCAAAAATTCAGATGGTTAATGCTTTTAGTTGCCAGTTGCTATTTTTATATGTATTTTATTCCAATATACATTTTAATTCTAGCGGTGACTATCGTAATAGATTATTTTGCGGGTATACTTATTGAGCAAAATCATGGGAAAAGGCGGCGTTTTTATCTTATTGTGAGTTTGTTTGCCAACATCATGGTTTTGGCAGTTTTTAAATATTACAATTTCTTTATTGAAAATATAGAGACCTTGTTAACCGCCATGGGCAGTACAACACGACTTCCTTATCTTTCCATACTATTGCCTGTTGGTTTGTCTTTCCATACTTTCCAAGCCATGAGTTACACTATTGAAGTTTACAGGGGCAATCAGAAAGCAGAAAAGCATTTTGGAATTTATGCTTTGTATGTGATGTTTTTTCCTCAACTTGTTGCCGGACCCATAGAAAGACCACAAAATGTTCTTCACCAATTTCACGAACATAAAGTCTTTACCTATCCTAATTTTATTAAAGGTTTGAAGTTAGTAATATGGGGTTTCTTTATGAAAGTTGTTGTGGCAGATCGATTGGCAATGTATGTAAATGCGGCCTACAATAACGCAGACAATCATAATGGAACCACACTTTTATTAGCTACAACATTTTTTTCTTTTCAGATATACTGCGACTTTGCCGGTTATTCTTCCATTGCTATTGGTACAGCAAGAATCATGGGGTTTGATTTGATGACTAATTTTAACAGACCTTACTTTGCCAAAACTATTTCAGAGTTTTGGAAAAGATGGCATATTTCGCTCAGTACTTGGTTTAGAGATTATCTCTATTTGCCTTTGGGCGGGAACAAAGTATCCAAATACCGTTGGTATTTTAATTTGTTTGTTGTTTTTTTGATTAGCGGGATATGGCATGGAGCCAATTGGACTTTTGTGATTTGGGGAGCCTTGAATGGCTTGTACTTAGTAACGGCAATAATAAGCCAAACTTATAGGGATAGAATTAATAGTGCGTTGGGTCTAACGAGGAATAAAACTTTTTTTACAGCCTTGCAAATCCTAACTACATTCATTTTAAGTTCATTCGCATGGATATTCTTCAGAGCCAATACGGTTGATGATGCCTTTTTGATAGTTCAAAAAATAACCACATCCTTGTCCGGTGATTTGTTTGTAAAATGGGATGTGTTCTTCGCGGTCTTTATAGGACTGACTGTTTTACTATTGAAAGAGTTTAGAGATGAGTTTTTATCCCATAAGCTGTCATTTATGAAAAAATACAATTTAAGTTTAGTATTTTATGCGGTAATCGTTTCGCTTATTCTTTTGATGGGCGTTTTTGATGAGGGACAATTTATTTATTTCCAATTTTAATCAGTATGAATAAGCAAAAGCATATAACTATAGTGAAAAAAGGGCTACTGTTCTTATTATTGATTGTTCTGATAGATTTGATCTCGGGTTTTGTTTTTGATGCTATGTATACCAATTCAAAATCAGGGGTAGCTTATCAAGAAAATCAGGTTTTTAACAAAACTCAAGACAGCATTCTTATTTTTGGTTCTTCCAGAGCGGCTTTTCATTATCGCCCTGATTTGATATCCGAGCAAACCGGCTTGAGCTGTTATAATGCCGGTAGAGAAGGGATGGGGATTTATTTTCATTATGCAGCGCTCTTAGCTACCCTCGAAAGATACCAGCCTAAAATAATAGTTCTAGATTTAGACTTTAGAGATGTGTACAATAGAGGCGGAAGTTTTGGGGAAGATGTGTTTAGTGATTTAGCACCTTTCTACGGTAAAATCAACGCTGAGTTCGATTCTTACATTTGCAGGCATTGGTATGATCCAATACTATATCAGTCTAATTTGATTAAGTACAATAAAAAGTTTTTTAATATACTGACGGCTAATGTTGTTAAAAATAAAGACAATTTTAAGGGTTATATTCCTTTAAAAGGGACTTGGGATGGTAAAGATAAAGTACTCAAAGGCGATACATTTACACTTAGCACGGAGTTGATTAATACAGTTCATCGTTTTATAGCCAAGGCACAATCTCACAATATTAAGGTGATATTGGTTGTTTCGCCTACCTTTAAAAAAATCAAACCGGAATTTTTTAAAATCGCCCAACAAATTGCCGATAAGCACAATGTTAGGTTGATTAATTATTTTGATAACAAAGATTTTAGAGCCAATAAACCTCTTTTCCACGATTCTGAGCATCTCAATGAGGAGGGTGCGGTTTTATTTTCCCGTCAAGTTGCCTCACAAATTATTCCTGAAAAGAGGTAATATGACGACGTTTGGTATTATTTTAAGAATATTGAGCTAATTTTTATTTTCGTTTTTTACCTTTGACTATCACATACTGTTAATAAGCCTTAACTAAATAAATTTAACCATGGAAAAAGAACTTTTTGAACAACTTGAAGATATTTTAGAATTGGCCCCGGGAACGGTGACGCTTACAGCTGTGTTCCGAGATTATGAAAACTGGGATTCAATGGCGAATCTCTCGGTAATAGCCATGTTAGATGATTCTTTTGGGGTTCACATAGCCTCTCAAGATTTTAAAAACCTAATAACAGTGGGTGATTTGGTGGCAGAGATTGCTAAAAGAACTGCCTAAACACTCTCGTAATTTAACCAACCTACTACCATGAATCCGCTATTTGGACTGGAACACAAAAACATATTAGTTACCGGTGCTTCCTCCGGTATTGGTCGTGCTGTGGCGGAAATGCTGGCCAATCAGGGCGCCACTGTAATGATTACCGCCAGAAATGAAGAGCGATTGGAAGCGTTGCTGCAATCATTGCCAAATAGTGGGCATCACTATTTTTGCGCCGATTTAACTGTTGATGAGGAGGTTAAGAAATTGGCCGCAGCCATGCCGCTTCTTGATGGAATTATTCTCAATGCCGGTATGGTTAAAACGGTTCCGGTGCAGTTTGTTAAAAGGGAGGATTTAGATTATATGTTCAATTTGATGTTGCACAGCTCCATCTTATTGGTTCAACAGTTGTTGAAAAATAAAAAGCTAAATCCCGGTGCTTCCGTTTGTTTTATTTCCTCAGTAGCTTCTCAAAAAATTACCATAGGAAATGCCATTTACAGTGCCGCAAAAGGCGCATTGAATTCTTTTACCAAGTCTTTGGCGTTAGAATTGGCCCCGAAACAAATCAGGGTCAATGCCATTTTACCCGGTATGGTGCAAACTGCAATTTTAGATTCCGGCGCAGTGTCGGATGAGCAATTGCAAATTCATTTAAAAAATTATCCTTTAGGCCGATTTGGTCAACCGCAAGATATAGCCGGTTTAACCGTTTATTTAATGGCCGATGTTTCACAATGGATGACCGGAAGTCTGATTGTTTTGGACGGCGGTTATACACTAAAGTAATGTATGAAAAATTTAGTAATTATCGGAGCAAGTGGTTTTGCCAGAGAAATGTATGATTTGGCCATGACTTGCTATGGTTCGGAACCTGATTTCAAGGTAAAAGGTTTTTTGAGTGATAATCCTTCTACGATTGAGTCTATGGGTTATCCTCCGGTATTGAATACAGTAACCGACTATGAGCCTGAAGCCAATGATGTTTTCTTTTGTGCTATCGGCAATGTGTACCATCGCAGAAAAACGGTGGAGCTTATTTTGTCTAAAGGAGGACAGTTTATTAATTTAATCCATCCAACTGCTATTATTTCACCCAGTGTAAAATTAGGGATTGGTGTAGGCATAAAAGCTTACTGTGTACTAGCCAGTGATGTAACCGTTGAAGATTTTACCTTTTTACAAAGCTCCGTTATCATGGGGCATGATGTGCATGTTGGGCGGTTTTGCCAAGTAAATTCCTTTGCTTTTTTTGCGGGTTATGTTCGTGTGAACGATATGGTTTCGGTTAACGCAGGTGTCCGAATCATACAAAATGTGGTGGTGGAAGAAGAGTCTGTTGTGGGTATCGGCAGCGTTGTTTTAAATCGCGTTAAAAAAAATACCACAGTCTTTGGAAATCCTGCTAAACGAATAATATTATAACGATGTCTTTTGCTTCCTTTCACAATATCAGAATCTCCGGAATAGCCACTGCAGTTCCTACCCAAAAGCATGCAGTTGAGGGGCAAACAGCTTCCGATTTGGGTTTTGCTGCTGCCGAAAAACTTTTGGAAGAAAAAATAACCGACAGAACAGAGTTGGGATTTATAGTGTTTTTAACCAAAACCCCTGATTATCGCAGTACTGCATCACCTATTGTTTTGCAACATCGTTTGCAATTGCCAATTGATTGTTTGGCCTATGACGTGAATTTAGGCGCTTTGGGCTTTTTAGCCGGAATACAATTGGGTTGTTCTTTGATCAACGGGTTGAATACCCGTAAAGGATTGATCGTGATAGGGGACACCAATAGTAAGCAACTGGAAGACCAACATCCTTTGTTGGCCCATTTTGGTGATGGCGCAACCGCAATACTGTTGGAGCAGGCAGCTTCATCATCCATTAATTTGGCAACGTTTTCGCAAGGAGAAGGTTATCAGTCCTATCTGTTACCCGGAGGCGGATTCAGAACCAATGAAAGACGCAAAGCTTATAATTTATCCGGATTGCCAACCGCAACTGAAGACCATAGATTGCGTTATGATCAGGAACAGTTGTTTCGTTTTTTTTCCACTACAATACCCGCCGACTTAAAAGCATTCCTTGCTAAAATTAAAGGTTCAACCACTTCTTTTGATAAGGTAGCGCTTCATTATGCTCCCGAGGATTTTATTTCCGCTATTGTTAGCGAAACTGGTTTTGATGAAGCTGCTATTTGCGTTGGTTCCGATGCCTACACCGAGGTTTCAGGTGCTACAATTCCTTTACTCTTAACTGCTGCAGATGAAGGGAAAAGAGTTTTGGGCATTGCTTACGGCGAGGGTTTTTCATGGGGATTCATCGATTTTTGCTTGCATGAAAATACTGTTTTACCATTAATTAAAACCGATGTGTATTTCACTGAAGGTTTTGTAACTCACGAAATTTAGTATGCTAACCGGATCATTTCAACATATTAAAATAGCCGGATTGTCGGTGGCCGTGCCTAAAGATAAAGTGGCCGTTGATACTTTTTCCGATATATTCGGTGCCGAGAACATTGAAAAGTTCAAAGAGATGACAGGCGTTCAATCGGTATCGAGAGCTAAGCCCAATCAAACAGCCTCCGATTTAGGGTATGAAGCTGCTGTTGATGTTTTTGAAAAATCCAAAGTATCCAAAATCGATATCGGTTTTTTAATTTTTGTTACTCAAAAACCCGATTACAGAGTGCCTTCAACGGCATTTGTATTGCATAAACGTCTTGAATTACCTGAAAATTGTTTGTGTTTTGATTTAAATTTAGCTTGTTCGGGTTTTATTTTCGGTTTGCAAACTATATTGTCTTTATTGGACAATTCCGAGTCCAAGGCGGCGTTGCTCATCACCGGAGACACTTCGGTTAAAACTTTATCACCACACGACAGAACTATGGTGATGCTTTTTGGTGATAGCGGGTCGGCTACTTTATTGGAAAAGACTAAAGATACGGCTCCCGTTCATTTGGGTTTCAGAACCGACGGGCATCGATTTAAAAGTATCATTACTCCGGCCGGAGCTTACCGCAATCGCCATTTGCCTCATGACAGAGTAGCTTGGAGCGATGGTATTTTGCGTTCCGATTATGATACCCACATGAAAGGTATGGATGTTTTTGGATTTTCCATTACAGATGTGCCCCAATTGATGAAAGATTTTATGACCTTTAGGGAGACTACAACAGAAGACTATGATTTCTTTATATTGCATCAGGCCAATAATTACATTTTAAAACAGCTTTCCAGAAAGTTGAAAATACCTACCGAGAAGATACCGGTTTCTTTAGACCGATTTGGTAACAACAGCAGTAATTCCATTCCATTGGTTTTGGCGGATCATTTTGGTGGAAAACATCTCGGTAATCTCCACATTTTTATATGTGGTTTCGGAGCAGGTTTGTCGTTGGCTTGTGGTGATTTGGTTATTGACACTGCTGTGATTAATCCACTGCTGGAAACCGATTCCTGTTATTTGGATTCTTATTGAATTTTGAAAAAAAGAGGTTTGTTTTATAGGCCAAAACGGCTTACTTTTACTCCATAAAAAAATATTATTTAGCATAATACCCTAGAAAAAAATGAGTGTTTTAGAAAAATACAATTCCGTTTTTATATCCGTTTTTAATGTTGAAGCGTCCGTTTTGGGACATGATTTTACTTCTGATACTGTAGATAATTGGGATTCTATTACCCAATTGAGTTTGGTTACTGCGATGGAAGATACCTTTGATATTATGCTGGATCCGGAAGATATCTTGAATTTTAAATCCTATTTAGCAGGTAAAGATATAGTAGCCAAGTATGGCGTAACCTTTTAATGATTATTTCATGAGTACCCGATTGCTTGAAGGAAAGATATGTTTAGTTACCGGTACCAACAGAGGTATTGGTATGGCAATAGCGGAACGATATGCCGAGGAAGGCGCTGTTGTTTTTGCCAATGCCAGAAAAGAAGATTCTTTAGAGACATGGGCAAAACAATGTTCTGAAAAATACCATACCTCGGTTATTCCCCTTTATTTTGATATTACTGATGCTGCGGCATCTAAAGCGGCACTTCTTAAAATAAAATCTGATTTCGGCAGGATTGACGTATTGGTAAACAATGCCGGCATGGTGACCTATGAGTTGTTGCCTATGATTGATTTTGAAAAACTCAGAGCCATGTTTGAGGTTAACGTAATTGCGATGATTCAATTGGTACAATTGGCTTCCAGAATCATGACACGTCAAAAAAGCGGTTCCATTATAAACATGTCAAGTGTGGTAGGTGTTCAGGGGGTGAAAGGACAATTAGGCTATTCCGCTACAAAAGGTGCTGTAATTTCAATTACAAAATCGGCCGCTAAAGAATTGATTGAACACAACATTCGAGTTAATGCCATTGCACCCGGTATGGTTGGTACGGAACGCTTTACCGCAGTATTTGAAGAGAAATTTAAAGATAAAATCGCCAATATTGGAATAGGAAGATTAGCCGAACCCAATGAGATTGCCAATGTATGTGTTTTTTTAGCTTCCGATTTATCGACCTATGTAACCGGTCAGGTTATTGGCGTTGATGGCTCTGCTTCATTTTAATACCTATCACTATGCTTCTTCAAGCAGCATTTATCAAAGACAATAGCACTGCATTAATTGATGTTGAAGGCAATGATTTGTCTTACAAAGATTTATTTGATTTTTCGAAACTGTTCTACAGTCAAATCAACAAACGTACGTTGATTTTTATTTTCTCCGAAAATACTTTGGGTTCCGTTGCCGGTTATGTAGCGGCTTTGGAAACCAGGATAGTTCCCTTGTTGCTAAATACAGGAACCGATAAAGCACTCAGAGGAACGCTCATTTCAAAGTACCAGCCCGAGTATTTTTGGCTGCCTGAGGGTATGATTTCTGAATTTGATGGTGAAGTCATCTTCAAAGCCTATGGTTATGTTTTGTTGAAAACAGGATTGAATGCGCCTTTACTTTATGAGGATTTGTCCCTTTTGTTGCCTACTTCAGGCTCTACCGGTAGCCCAAAATTGGTTAGACACAGTTATAACAACATACTTGCCAATGCACGAAATGTGGGTAAAGTGTTCGAAATTACTTCGAGCGACAGAGCCTTGGCCATGTTGCCGATGTACTACACCATGGGATTGTCTGTAATTACAAGCTATTTGTATGGAGGTGCTACCGTATTGTTATTTAACGGTAGCTTGACTGATGCCGTTTTTTGGAAGTTCCTTAAAACACAACAAGCCACTATTTTAACAGGCGTTCCGTATAGTTTTGAAATATTGTATAAGCTGCGGTTTACCAGAATGGATTTGCCCGATTTGAAAATAATAACACAAGGAGGCGGGAAATTGAATTCAACGTTGTTTAACGAGTTTGCCGATTATGCAGTACGCACCGGGAAAAAATTTATAGCTACTTACGGACAAACTGAAGGCACTGCAAGAATGGCTTATTTACCTGCGGAGTTTGCTCAGACTAAAATTGGGAGTATCGGAAAAGCCATTCCTGAGGGAAGACTTTACTTGATAGATGAAAACGGTCATGAAATTATGCAAGCTAATACTCCGGGTGAAATGGTTTACAGCGGTCCCAATGTGACTTTAGGTTATGCTTTTTCCGGAGATGATTTGTGTAAAACGGATGAAAGAGCGGGTGTTTTGCCCACCGGCGACATTGCTATAACAGATGCAGATGGTTTTTTTTATATAGTAGGCAGAATAAGCAGGTTTCTAAAGTTGTATGGACTTAGAATTGGTTTGGATGATATAGAGCAATTGATTTTTCAGACTTTTGGTGTTGAAACGGTTTGTACCGGCACCGATGAAAAAATGAAGATTTATATAACGAATCAAGAGATGATTACGGTTATTACTGATTTTGTAATTCAGAAAACAGGGTTGTATCATCAGGCTTTTGAAGTGCTTTTCATTCCGCAAATCCCTAGAAATGAGGTTGGCAAAGTAATTTATAATTTTGAATAGTTAATCGTCAGAATATAAATTAATTTATTATGAAAGTACATCACTATGTAAACCCACACCGGCACTCTAATTCGTATGTTTTGGAATTAGCAGAGGGTATAGTGGTTTTAGTTGATCTTGGTGATTTTAATACAAAGCCTTTTTTGGATTGGATGCAAGAGAATGGCAAACGGTTAAGTCATGTTATTTTGACCCACGAGCATGCAGATCATTGTTGCGGTGTTGATGCTTTAGGGGCTCAAGTTTCGTTTCAATTGATTTGTTCTGCTAAGTGTGAAGTTAATATACGCAATAGTCGTCAAAACTTTTCCTTTTATTTGGAAGAAATTCCCACATTTGAGGTAGACTATCAAGATGTTTTGATTGTGCGGGATGGGGAAACCTTGGTTATTGGCGGTTATGAATTTTATTTCACAGAGACACCCGGTCACAGTCCGGGAAGTATTTGCATAAAGGTTGAAGATTTTGTATTCACCGGTGATACTGTTTTGAATGGCGTCAAATCACCTTTAAGTTTTCCCCATAGTAACCGAGAGGCTTACCAACTTTCTGTTCAAAAAATACAGGGGATTTTGACTGATGGGATGACTATATTTCCGGGACATGACAGTTCGTTTGAGTTTAAAGGTTTTGAAGAGCTCGCGGTTTAATTTTTTTAAATAATAATAATAAACTTTCAGCAAAATATGTATAGGAATCTAATAAAGCCTTTTTTTGATTTTGTATGCTCATTAATTGCATTGGTTTTGCTTTGTCCTATTCTTATTTTTTTTACAATATTGCTCTTTTGGGCTAATGGAGGGAAACCCTTTTTCTTTCAATCTCGTCCCGGTAAAAATGGTAAAATATTTAATATTGTAAAGTTCAAAACCATGAGCGATAAGAAGGATAATGATGGTAAATTATTACCGGATGCACAAAGATTAACAGCTATTGGAAGTTTTGTTAGAAAGACCTCAATAGATGAATTACCGCAATTGGTTAATGTTTTGAAAGGCGACATGAGTTTGGTAGGACCCAGACCCTTGCTTTCCAGTTATCTACACTTGTATGACGATTTTCAAAACCGCAGGCATGAAATTAAGCCCGGCATTACGGGTTGGGCACAAGTTAACGGCAGAAATGCCATTTCTTGGGATAAAAAATTTGAATATGATGTTTGGTACGTAGATCATGTTTCATTCTTGTTAGACTGTAAGATTTTAATAAAGACCGTTCTTAAGGTATTTAAACGAGACGGTATTAATGCTGCAAATTCAGCTACAACAGAGCCTTTTCAGGGCCAGAACTATTAATAATTTGATGATTATGACACCAACTAAAATTTGGCTTTCTTCTCCGCATATGGGCGGAAACGAACAACAGTATGTGAAAGAAGCTTTTGATACCAATTGGGTTGCTCCTTTGGGACCTAATGTTAATGGCTTTGAAACCGATTTAGAACAGTTTTTGAATGATAATGTTCAAGTAGCCGCCTTAAGTTCCGGTACTGCTGCCATACATTTAGGATTAATTTTGCTGGGTGTCGGGCCAGGTGATGAGGTTATTTGTCAGAGCTTTACCTTTTCCGCATCTGCCAATCCTATCTGCTATTTGGGTGCTACTCCTGTTTTTGTTGATAGCGAGCCGGATACGTGGAATATTTGTCCGATTGCTTTGGAAGAAGCTATAAAGGATCGAATCGCAAAAGGTAAAAAACCTAAAGCCATTATTGGTGTTCATCTTTACGGCATGCCTTTTAAAGTGGATGACATTAAAGCACTTGCGGCGCGGTACGAAATTCCTTTACTTGAAGATAGTGCAGAAGCCTTGGGAAGTCATTATAAAGGAAAAAAATGTGGTACTTTCGGAGACCTTTCTGTATTGTCTTTTAATGGTAACAAAATTATCACGACCTCCGGCGGCGGCGCTTTGGTAACGCATTCTAAAGCTATGAAAGACAAGGCTGTTTTTCTTTCCACACAAGCCCGAGACCATGCAGCACATTACCAACATAGTGAGATTGGCTACAATTACCGCATGAGTAATATATGTGCCGGTATTGGAAGGGGGCAGATGGAGGTTTTAGAAGCTCATGTTAATTTGAGACGGGCTATGCACGATTTTTATACTCACTATTTTGCAGATAAAACCGGCGTAACCGTTTTTAAAGAGCCTGAAGCCATTTTCTATTCCAACCATTGGTTGACCAGTATTGTTATTGATCCGGTTTTGGTAGGAAAAACAAGAGAAGATTTAAGATTGTTTTTAGAACAACACCATATTGAAACCAGACCGCTATGGAAACCAATGCACCTACAACCGGTTTTTGCCGAATGTCCTTATTACGGGACTGATGTGGCTGAGCGCTTGTTTGAGAATGGGCTTTGTTTGCCTTCGGGTTCAAACTTAACGACTATTGACTGCGATAGGTTAACCCGCGCTTTGGATGAATTTTTTTTGTAAAATCTCTAATAAAATGTTAAAATTAGTTTAAATTTGGACCAATGACCCATGATATATGAGCAAAAAAATTTTTAGAGAATTAGAAATGAGCATACTTAACAAAAAGTTTCAAAATATAGGCTATTTGCCTCGTTGGATCATTTTTGCTATAGATGTATTTATAGTCAGTGTTGCTTGTGTAATTACAACCTATATAATTCATAGCCTTTCGGTTATTTTTCCGACTTCATTGGATGTCATTTCTTTTAACCTTATCATTGTATTGGTGAATGCTATTTGCTTTATGGTTTACAGAACGTATTCCGGAATCATAAGGCATTCCACTTTTATTGATGGTGTTAAACTCTTGGTTTCTGCGGCTTCATCCTACTTTATTTTATTGGGAATTAACATCGGCTATTATGTATTGACCGGTAAAAAACTTTTTTTGTCAACCGGTTTGTTTATCACTTTTGTTATATCGTTTTTGCTTTTATTCTTGTTTAGGATATTGGTTAAAAACATATTCGAAAAATACCTGCTGAGTGATAACAATAAAAAATTAGTCAAAGCTGTGATTTACGGGGCTGATGCCAACGCTATTTCTGTTGCTAATGCCCTAAAAACAGAGAAACCCTCACGTTTTAATTTGGTTGCCTTTATAGACAAGTACAAACACACTAAAACTTCTAAAAGTATATTGGATTTACCCATAGTGAATCAGTCAAAAAACATTCATGTTATTTTGAGAAGTTTGGGAGCGGAAGCCTTAATTATTGCGGAAAAAAGTCTTACAAAAGAGGAAACTGTTGCCATAGTAGAAGAGTGTTTGGAGTACAATTTCAAAGTGTTTACGGTGCCCTTGATTACCGATTGGGAAGATCAAAAGCAAATTTCCAATCAACTTAAGAATTTTGATATTGAAGATTTGTTACATCGCAAACCGATAGTTTTAGATAATCAATCCATTTCGGCTCAAATTGATGGTAAAACGGTATTGATTACCGGTGGAGCTGGGTCTATTGGTAGTGAGATTGTTCGACAAGTAATCCTTTTTTCGCCCTTCAAGATTATTATACTGGACCAAGCGGAATCACCATTACATAATTTGAGATTGGAAATCGGAGCCATTGCAGGTAAAGTCAAAATCAGAACCGTTCTTGCAGATGTTAAAGATTTTGAAGCCATGGAATACGTTTTTCAAACCTACAAACCCGACTATGTTTACCATGCTGCTGCCTACAAGCATGTGCCTTTAATGGAGGAAAATCCGGCACAAGCTATTTTAACCAATGTAGTAGGGACTAAAAACTTGGCCGATTTGTCTTGTCGTTATCCAGTGGAGAAGTTTGTGTTGATTTCAACAGATAAAGCTGTTAATCCAAGTAGTGTAATGGGTGCCAGTAAAAGGATAGCTGAAAAGTATGTACAGTCTCTTAACTTTTATAGAGCAGAAAACGGGACGCAAAAAGCTACTAAATTTATCACCACTAGGTTTGGTAATGTTTTGGGTTCTAATGGTTCCATAGTTCCATTGTTTACTAAACAAATTCAGGAAGGCGGTCCGTTAACCATTACACATCCCGAGATTATTCGTTACTTTATGACCATACCGGAGGCTTGTCAGTTGGTTTTAGAGGCAGGAGCCATGGGGAAAGGAGGCGAGATTTACATTTTTGATATGGGTGAACCGGTAAAAATTATTGATTTGGCCAAAAAAATGATTCGATTGGCCGGTTTTGTTCCGGATAAGGAAATCAAAATCAAAATTATCGGACTAAGACCCGGTGAAAAATTGTACGAAGAATTGTTGAATGATACTTCGAAGACGTTGCCTACACACAATGAAAAGATAATGATAGGTCAAGATAAATGCGATGATTTTGAGATGATTAATCGTCTTGTTTGTGATTTGATTCAAACAGCTAAAAAGTCGAGTAATGAAGAAATTGTCGGGATGATGAAAAAAATAGTGCCTGAATTTAAAAGTATGAATTCGGTCTTTGAAACACTTGACCACTAGTTTTACCAGTTATCAATAACAAATATGTTATATTTACAACCAAATATTATACTATGAGTTTTAAGTTTTGCATCAAGTTTTTTTTAGTAATGGTCTTATTGACTATGGTTTCTTGTGCTTCAAGGAAAGATATCGTTTATCTTCAAAATGTTGAAACTGTTGGAAATCAAAGTGACGCGCTGAACTACGAACCCAAATTGCAGAATGACGATTTATTAAGTATTATTGTGTCCGCTGATCAACCGGAACTTACAATACCTTTTAATATGCCTCAAATTCAAGGAAATTATCAAATTAATGAAAATCAAGACGGTATAAAAACGTATCTAATTGATGCTTATGGCTTTATAGAGTTTCCTGTTGTGGGCAAGATTAAACTAGCCGGTTTGAGTCGTTCTGAGGCTGTAACAAAGCTACAAACTGCTATCAAAGAATACATTACAAATCCAACCATTAATCTCAGAATTTTGAATTATAAAGTTTCGGTTTTGGGAGAGGTGCTAAAGCCAGGTACCATTAAGATTAACAGTGAGCGAATTACACTTTTAGAAGCCATTAGTCAAGCCGGGGATTTAACCATTTACGGCAAAAGAGACAATATATTAGTGGTGCGAGAATCAAATGGTAAAATGACCTACAACAGGGTTGATATAACCAAAGCAGATTTTATCAATTCGCCGTTTTATTACCTTTCCCAAAACGATGTGGTAATGGTTGAGCCTAACAAAACAAGGGTAAATTCTTCGGCTGTCGGGCCTAATGTAACCACTGTAATTTCTGCCTTGTCATTATTAGGAACCATTTTAATTATTCTTACCCGATAAACTCTATGCAAGAACAATCTCCTTTACAGTATAATCACAACGACGAAAGTCTGGACATAAGAGAACAATTTGATAAGTATTTTAAATATTGGCCTTGGTTCATAGTTTCCATTATATTTTGTACGGCATTTAGTTTGTTGTACTTACGCTATACTGTTCCTCAGTATCAAGCCAGTGCTACTATTTTGGTAAAAGATGAAAAAAAGGGAGGTTTAGAATCGGAACTGTCTGCCTTTGCTGATTTAGGAATGATGAAAGGAATGAAAAGTAATGTTGATAATGAAATTGAAATCATCAAGTCGCGATCAATAATAAAATCAGCAGTAAAGAAGCTTAATTACAATGTAACCTACCATGCTGAAGGGACTGTAAAGCGAATTGAACTTTATGGTGATCGATTACCGATAGATGTTTCTTTTTTTGAATCGAATGATACTTTTTTTACAAAACCTCAGTCCTATAAGGTGAATTCTAAAACCGAGAACACCTTCGAATTAACCACTTCAGATGGTAAGCTGATTAATACTTTTCGATACGGTTCCACCATCAGATTAAAAAATTGTAAGATGGTTGTGCTTAAACGCATGTTGGACAATAATAAGGATCAGGAAGATTTTTCTATCACTGTTACTGTAAACAATCTGGACAATGTGGTTCAGAGTTATAAAAGTCGCCTTACCATTGCTTCATTGAATGAAAAATCAAGTGTGGTTGAGCTAACTTTAAATGACCCGGTTGCCAAGAAAGCTGAAGATTTGTTGAATACTATTATTGCTATTTACAACCAAGACGCTATTGATGATAAAAATTTTGTTTCAAAAAGTACCCAAAAATTCATCGACGATCGTTTAGTATACATAACCAATGAGTTGGGCGATGTTGAAAAAGAAGGTGAGCGTTATATGACCTCAAACAGATTGACCAATATTGCTTCTGATGCGGATTTGTTTATCCAAAATTCTGTAGAGTTCGAAAAAGCATTGATTGAAACGGAAACTCAAATCAAAGTAGTCAATTCCATGTTGGATTATTTAAATAATTCCTCTAAAGAAGATATCATTCCCAGTAATTTAATTCCGGCACCTAACAGCAATGTCACCAATAATAATGCTGCCGATTTGATCAATCAATACAATGGTTACATTATTGAACGTAATAGAATTGTTAACGGAGGCGGTACAGCTAAAAACAGTGTGGTTATCAATTTGAATAACAGAATTGATGAAATGCGTAAAAGTGTCAAAGAGAGCCTCAATCGTTTAATTGCTTCTCTAAAGATTAAGCGTTCCGATTTACAAGCCCAAGACAATTTATTAAACGGTAAGATTTCTGAAATTCCTAAACAAACTCGAGAGCTCAACGTAATTGGAAGGCAGCAAAAAATTAAAGAATCGTTGTATTTATACTTACTCCAAAAAAGAGAAGAGGTTGGGATTTCATTAGCGGTAACGGCACCTAAAGCTAAAATGATTGATGAAGCCAAGTCTAAAAATTCCCCTATTTTTCCCAATTCCAGTTTGGTATTGTTGATTGGGCTAATGTCGGGCTTACTGATTCCTTTTCTCATCATTTATCTTGTAGATTTATTGGATACCAAAATAAAAACCAGACAAGACGTTGAGAGTTATACCAATATTCCGTTTTTGGGGGATATTCCTAAATCGGAGAGCGAAGGAGAGATTGTCAATGCCAGCAGTCGTTCCAGTTCGGCCGAAGCTATCAGGATAGTGAGAACTAATTTAGAGTTTATGCTCAATTCGGTTCCGGAGGACAAAGCTAAAACTATTTTTGTCACTTCAACCATGCCAAAAGAAGGTAAGACCTTTGTGGCAATTAACTTGGCGAGTACTATCGCTTTAACCGGCAGAAAGGTTTTATTAATTGGTTTGGATATTAGAAATCCTAAAATTGATAAATATTTAGATATCCCTGCAATGGGATTAACCAATTATATTGTCAAATCAGGTCAAAAAATCGAGGATTTCATTGTGAAATTAGAAGGTTTTGAAAGTTTGTATGTCTTGCCATCCGGGGTTATACCACCTAATCCGGCCGATTTATTATTGAGCCCAAAAGTTGATGAAATGTTCGCCACTTTAAAGCAACAGTTCGATTATATAGTGGTAGATACTGCTCCTGTCAGTTTGGTTACCGATACTTTGTTGGTGGCAAAACATGCCGATGCTTTTGTATACATTGTAAGAGCCAATTATTTAGACAAGCGATTGTTAAAAATAGCCGATAGTTTTTACCAAGAGAAAAAGTTACCTAACATGTCTATTCTTCTCAATGATACGGTTTGGAGAAAAACTTATGGTTACGGCTACGGCTATGGCTACGGCTACGGCTACGGCTATGGCTACGGTTATGGTGCCGACCTTGAGAAAAAATCTTGGAAAGACAGATTTTTAAAGAAAAAATAAATTGTTGTTAAAAGCCTTCTCTAACTCAGGAAGGCTTTTTATTTTAACCATGTTATTCAATGCATCGAGGTGTTTTTGGTGGTGAATGTCGCTTCCAACAAAATCGTAAAAATTATCATGTAATAATTTTTCCGCCACCGTTTCAATATTTTTTCCGTAGTAGCCTACAGTAGCAAGAAGATTCAGTTGAAAAAAACAACCAGAATTTTTGAGTTTGTGAAATTCCTTGTGATTTTTGTGGTAAAATAAATAGCGTTCAGGATGCGCCAAAATCGGTTTATAACCTGCCAATTGGATTTCAAATAAAATTTCAAACAGCTGGATTGGTGGGTTTAGATAAGACATTTCAACCAAAAGATAGTTGTTTTTTAAAGTCAGTAACTTTTCGGATTCCAATCGTTTCAAAAAAAAAGAGTCTAACATGTATTCCGCACCTGCCTCAAAAGTATCGTAACAGTTTTTATGTTCTAGCTCTAATTTGGTCTCGTTTAATTTTTTGGTGATAACGGCTTCAGTATTGTCCCAAACATTGGTAAAAATATGAGGTGTGGTGATAAAATGATTTATCCCTAAACCATTCATTTGCGTCATTAAGATTGCCGTTTCCTCCACTGATTTAGAACCGTCATCAATCCCCGGTAATAAATGGGAATGAATATCCACAAAATTCTTTGGAATTAAGTCTTTTAGTAATGGTTTTGTTTTGAAAATGGACAGCAAAGTGTGTTAATTAATTTTACAAATTTAGGCATTATTTCATTTTTTCAATCATTAAAGCAGAATAATCAAATTAATCATTTCATTACTTTAAAACGACTTTCGTAATTTATATATTTGCAACAACAGCTTTATTAGTTTAAACCAAAAAGGTATTCATGAAAAATGACAACCCGTCTCAAGATTGGGATTTAGTAATCAAAGGACATACATCGCTTTTTGATGTTAAGTTCAGAGATTTATGGCACTACAGAGACTTGTTGGTCATGTTTGTAAAAAGAGACTTTGTGAGTTTCTATAAACAAACTGTCTTAGGACCGCTTTGGTTTTTTATCCAACCTATTTTTACCACCATAGTTTTTTCTTTGGTTTTTGGTAAATTAGCAGGAATCAGTACTGATGGTTTACCTCAATTCTTATTCTACTTATCGGGAATCACAGCTTGGAATTATTTTGCCGATTGCCTAACTAAAACCAGTACGGTTTTTCGTGACAATGCCAATATCTTCGGTAAGGTATATTTCCCCCGATTGATTATGCCGTTGAGTATTGTAGTCAGTAACTTGGTACGCTTTGGTGTTCAGTTACTTTTGTTTGTGGGAGTAATGATTTATTTTGCCCTTAATGGCGCTGATTTTGCTCCAACATATGCTATTTTCTTTTTTCCTTTGTTAATTGTATTAATGGCATTTTTAGGATTAGGTATTGGTTTAATCATTACCGCAATTACTACAAAATATAAGGATTTATCGTTTTTGGTCACGTTTGGAGTCCAATTGCTAATGTACGCAACAACCGTTATTTATCCGCTGAGTGCCGCGCCAGAAGCCTATAAAAAATACATCCAACTCAATCCCATGACCGGTATCATTGAAGCCTTTCGCTTTGCATTTTTAGGGAAAGGAGAATTCACGGCATGGAGTATCGGATATTCAGTGGTCTTTACTTTAATCATGTTGTTTATTGGGATTCTTATCTTTAATAAAACAGAAAAAAACTTTGTCGATACAGTCTAATGAGCAACCCGGTAATTAAAGTCGAAAATCTTTCCAAGGCCTATCAATTGGGTAAAATCGGAACAGGAACCATATCACGCGATATAGAGCGTTTTTGGATTACTAAAGTAATGGGGAAAGAAGATCCGTTTCTTAAAATCGGTGAATCCAATGATCGTAGTGTGAAAGGGCAAAGCGATATTGTTTGGTCGTTAAAAGATATCAACTTTGAAATCAATCAAGGAGAAGCTGTTGGTATTATTGGCAGAAACGGTGCCGGAAAGAGTACATTGTTAAAACTCCTGTCTAGAGTAACCGGACCAACCACGGGAGAAATCAAAGTCAAAGGTCGTATTGCCAGTTTGTTGGAAGTAGGCACCGGTTTCCATCCTGAATTAACCGGAAAGGAGAATATCTATCTTAACGGTGCCATCTTGGGGATGCGCAAAAAGGAAATCACGCGTAAACTGGATGAGATTATCGATTTTTCCGGAGTAGAGCGCTATATTGATACACCGGTTAAACGCTATTCTTCCGGGATGTATGTACGCTTGGCATTCGCTGTAGCCGCTCATTTGGAAAGTGAAATTCTGATTGTAGATGAAGTATTAGCCGTTGGTGATGCTGAATTTCAGAAAAAGTGTTTGGGGAAAATGGGCGACATCAGTAAAGGACAAGGAAGAACAGTTCTTTTTGTGTCGCACAATATGGCAAGTGTCCAAAATTTGTGTTCCAAAGGCATCATGCTAGAACACGGTATGATTAAAGCTGTAGGAAATATCGAAGATGTTGTTCGCGAGTACCTATCAAAGTCCAGAGCAGAAGATGTGATGTTGGCCGAAGTTCAAAAGCGAAAAGGCAACGGTAAATTGCGATTTGTTCACGGATATGTAGGTTGTACCGATAACGAAACCATAGAGACATTTAAAAATCTGACGATTAAACTCGATTTTGAACTTGATCCTACAGTTGTTGTAGCGCAAAAACGAATCGATATCGGCATCAATAATTTTATGGGCGACAGGGTTGCTTGGTTGTCCACAAGCAATATTAATGACGAATTCAATATTCATAATAACAGCATAGAATTTACCATTAAAAATTTACCTTTGGCTCCCGGCGATTATAGTTGTAACATTTACAGCGAAATCAATAATGAGGTGGCAGATTGGTTGACAGAAGTAATGGATTTCTCGATAGCTGAAAAAGATTATTACCATTCGGGTAAATTGGTTCCTAAAAATCAGGGATCAATATTGTTGAATTACAACATCAAATAGGTATGCTGAAAAAAATTAAGAACCTGATACAGGAAAACATCAAGTTTCACAAAGCCCATCAAGATACGTTAAGTGAATTGTATTGGGCGAATGTATACCATGATAGTATTCGAGGCAAATCAGCATTGGAAAATCTCGGGCTTAACATCGGAAGATGGGCCGGAAATTACACTTTCTTTTATATTTTAAATCGAATATTGAACGATTATCAACCCAAAAAAATCATCGAGTTTGGTTTGGGTGAATCCACAAAATTTATATCAACTTACATTGAAAATTACGCTCCCGATTCGGTTCACACGGTAATCGAGCAGGATGAAAATTGGAGGACAGCTTTTCTCAATCGATTCCGAGTTTCCAATAAAACCACGATTAAAGTTCTGCCTTTAACAACACAAAAAGTGCACGGATTCGACACCAACTCTTATGCTGAAATAGGAGAGAGCGTCAATGAGAAGTTTGATTTGTATGTTGTTGACGGACCTTTTGGCAGTGACCACTATTCGAGATACGATATTGTTACCTTGGCCGAAAAGTTGGATGCGAATGATGAGTTCATTATCATCATAGACGATTATAACAGAAAAGGAGAGCAGCAAACCGTACAAGTTTTGATTAAAATGTTGGAACAAAAAGGGATTGCCATACACAAAGGCCAGTACAAAGGTTTGAAAACCGTCTTGATTTTAGCAACCGAGCAATACAAATACATTAAGACACTGTAAGATGTCTCAACCCTTAGTTTCCATAATCATCCCAACATACAACCGAGCCAACTTAATATCAGAAACGCTCAACAGTATAGTATTGCAAACCTACACCAATTGGGAATGTATTATTGTAGATGATGGTTCAACCGATCACTCAGAGGAACTGATAGCCGAGTATTGTTCCAGAGACAATCGTTTTCAGTTTTTTAAAAGACCGTCAAACCAACCTAAAGGAGCTAACACCTGCCGAAACTTAGGTTTTGTTTACAGCAAAGGTGATTATATCAACTGGTTTGATAGCGATGATGTGATGTTTAAAGGTTTTCTAGAACAAAAAATGAACGCCTTTTTGCAACATCCCGAAGCTGATGTAGTGTCTTCAGGATTTGTAAAATACAATCCTTTGACCAATGTTACTTCAAAGGAATACAATACCTGTTTGGCAGCCAGTCCGCTTAAAGAATATGCTCATGACCGATTAGCGCTAAATACGCCAACATTTTTATACAAACGAGCCTTGCTTAATCAAGTTTCTTTTGATGAAAAACTAACCAGAGCTCAAGACTTAGATTTTACATTTCGAATCATATCAAAGCCGAATTTGAATATGATTTATGTTAATGAAGTTTTGTTTAAAGTTTTAATCCATAACGATTCAATAACCGGAAAATTCACCGCTAAAATATCCTTAGAGCATTTAAAGTCCGAGCTGCAAGTTAGAAAGCACATTGCTTTTTTTTATTTAAACAGTGAACAAAAACTTTCAAAATATATTTTTGATAACTATGTAAAAACCATCAAAAAAATTTTCGAAAATCGCCAGTTTTTGTTTGGTTTACAAGAATTATGGCTGGTGCCTAAAATTAATTTTTTTACCAAACTAAAGCTGTCTCTTATTGTGGCTGTTTATGGATTAACCGGTAAAGGAATAGTCGCTTTCACCAGAGAAGTAAAGAAGATAAAAGTATAAAGTATGCACACGATGAACATTCAGGTTTCGATTATCATGGCCACCTACAATAGAGCTCATTTTATTGTGGAAACACTTTTATCTATTCAAAAACAAACCTTTACAGCGTGGGAATGTATCATTATAGACGATGGCGGAACTGATAATACTACCGATGTTATTCAACCCATTTTGGAGAAAGACGCTCGTTTTAGTTATCACAAACGTACAGCACTATACCAAAAAGGATTGCCGGGTTGCCGTAACTACGGATTGGATTTGGCGCAAGGACAATATATCATCTTTTTTGACGATGACGATATCGTACATCCCCAAAACTTGGAATGTTGTGTGGCTGAATTGGCCAATCCGGAAGTGGCTTTTTGTCGCTATCAAAGAACAGTTTTTACCGGCGATTTCAACTATGAGTTTGATTACTCAATGCACTATACCAAATTTGAAATAAGTAGTAAGGATGTCGAAAAATTACTAACGTTTAAATTACCTTTCAATTCCTGCGCTGTAATGTGGCGTAAAACCTGTTTTGATGAAAACCGTTTTGTAGAAAGTTTGATGTTTGCCGAAGAATGGGAGTTGTATCCCCGAATTCTGTCCACAGGTATCAAAGGAGTTTCTATTGATAAAACTTTGTTCTTCGGAAGAAAGCACCCTAATTCCAATACAGGTGAATTTTCACGTCGTGATGTGGTGCGCAGGGCTTCTAAAAAAGAGGCTATTTTATTAGTTATTATCAATTTAAAGCGCAAAGGGCTTTTGTCAAAATCAATAGTAAGGTATTTTTTAGGCGATGCCGTACATTACAAAGAATTTAATTTGTTCGATGAAATTTTGAAGGAATTAGATTTGCCATGGAACCAAAAACTTTATTGGAAAATATTTTATACCTTTCTCCCTTTGCGATTAGCCGTGCTCAAAGCATTCAAAAAACTATTCAGTAAATGAAAATATTGGTAATTTCCGAATCAATTAATGTAGACGACAGTAGTGCTTCAAAAGTAAATGTAGCACTGATTGACAATCTTAAAAAAGCCGGATATACCCTAAAAGTGTTGCATTATTCGCACCAAGAAATACAATTGCCTGGTGTTGCGTGTAGTTTGATTAAGGAAGACAAAAGATCCCTACTTTATTTTTTGTCGCGCATTATTCGGGTCTTTCAGCGGCATACCAAAAGCTATATTAATCACACACTCGAACGCTGGTTCGGATTTTCATTTACTCATACCAATGACACGCATTCTATTGCCAAAGCCATAAGTAAAGCACAAAATTTTGCTCCTGATTTGATTCTTACGTTAAGTAAAGGCGGAAGTTTCAGGCCACACCGGGCTATGCTCAATTTACCTCAACTACATTCCAAATGGATGGCTTACATACACGATCCTTATCCGTTTCATATTTACCCCAGACCATTTAATTACGTTGAACAAAGTTATAAGCATAAGGAAAAATTTATGCAACAAATTACAGAAAAGGCTAAGTATTTGTCCTTCCCGAGTGTGTTGCTTAAAGAATGGATGCAAAGTTATTTTCCGGCTGTTGCCGATAAAAGTTGCGTGATTCCGCACCAAATTAAAGTCGATAACGAGTCGCAGGTTACACCCGAATTTTTTACCGAAAATCAGTTTTCGCTGCTGCATGCCGGAAATTTACTCCAACAGCGTAACCCCGATTTTTTAATCAAAGCTTTTTTGCAGTTTCTAGCTCATAATCCCGAAGCAGAAAAGGATGCCAAGTTATATTTTGTCGGGAATTACCAAAAACAAGAGCACATCCTCAATCAATACCAAAACCATCCTAACATTGTGGTTAGTGGTTATATTCCTTACACTATAGTTCAATCCTTAGAAAAGAAAGCTACTGTTAATATTATCCTTGAAGCTATTTCTGAAATCAGTCCGTTTTTACCCGGTAAATTTCCTAATTGTATTGTTGCAGATAAACCTCTTTTGGTCCTCGGACCTTATTACAGTGAAGTACGAAGGTTGCTCGGAAAGGAATATCCGTATTGGTCGGAAGCCAATGATGTCGCCGGAATTGAAGCCAATATCACTCGACTTTACCAACTTTGGAAGCAAAATCCGCACGATTTGAAACTCAACCGTCCCGATTTGGCCGATTACTGCAATGAAACATTTCTAAAAAAAGTCATAGACGACTTGTTCGCTGTCTAATGAAATTTGCCATTCACATAACAACTAAAAACAGAAGAGCGGATTTGCTGTTTACATTAGCGCAACTAAAACCACTCTTGGAAAACCCTAATGTGGAATGCGTAGTGTTTGATGATGGTTCTAACGATGGCACCGGTGAGGCTGTTCAATCCGGTTTTCCTAAGATTAAACTTCTTCGAAATAAAGTCTCCCGAGGCTATATTTATTGTCGCAACCTCATGCTTAATGAAACTTCGGCAGACGTAGCCATTTCACTCGATGATGATGCTCATTTTCTTTCCGAAAATCCTTTGGAAGTGATTGAAAATCATTTCGAAGAAAATCCAAAATGCGGTTTGATGGCCTTTCGGATATATTGGCATAAAACGGCTCCTGAAAACGCTATTTCTGCCGAACTTTCACAAGTTGTAAAAGGGTATGTCGGTTGTGGTCATGCGTGGCGAATGGAGGCTTGGCGAAGTATTCCGCCTTATCCGGAGTGGTTCGAATTTTACGGAGAAGAAAGTTTCGCCTCTTTACAGTTGTTTAAAAAGGGTTGGGAAATACACTATGTACCGCAAATCTTAGTCTTGCATCGCGTTGATTTAAAAGAGCGCAAAGCCTCAACTACCGATTTTGCTCTTCGTTACCGCAGAGGACTACGAGCCGGCTGGTTTAATCTTTTTCTTTTTTATCCTATCGGAAGAGCTATGCAATTGTTTTTCTATTCCCTCGGAATGCAGTTGAAAACTAAAATTTTTAAAGGACAGTTCCATGTGATACTGCCGGTTTTCAGAGCGCTGTGGGATTTACTGTTCCACAGTCCGAAAATTATAAAATACCGAACGGCTTTTACGGCCAACGAGTTTACTGCTTATGCCAAATTAAAAGAACCTAAAATTTATTGGAAACCGGAAAAATAGTTACTTTTACTACCGTTTCAATTTTCTTTTAATGAAAAACAAACCCTATTTAATTGCCGAAATAGCACAAGCTCACGATGGGAGTTTGGGTATTTTACATTCCTATATTGATGCGGTAGCCCAAACCGGAGTGCAAGCCATTAAATTCCAAATGCACATAGCCGAAGCGGAAAGCAGTATACACGAACCTTTCAGAGTGCTCTTTTCCAAAGAAGACGCTACTCGTTTCGACTATTGGAAACGCATGGAATTCACTTTAGAGCAATGGAAAGCCATTAAGCAACATTGTGATGCAGTTGGGTTGGATTTTATTTGCTCACCGTTCAGTAATTTAGCGGTAGATTGGTTGGAAACCATAGGCGTAAAGGCTTACAAAGTCGGCTCCGGAGAAGTCAATAACTTTTTGTTGCTGGAAAGAATTACCCAAACCGGTAAGCCAATCATTATTTCTTCCGGAATGAGTAGTTTTGAGGAACTAGATCAAACCGTTGATTTTCTGAAAAGCAAGAAAGTTGATTTTTCCATTTTGCAATGCACCACAGCTTATCCCACCCAACCGGAGCAATACGGGTTTGGAGTGATGCAAGAACTTAAAGAGCGATACCAAGTGCCAGTTGGCTTTTCAGACCATTCGGCTAAAATCAGTACCGGAATTGCTGCGGTGGCATTAGGTGCTGAAATCCTCGAATTTCATGTGGTGTTCCACCGGAGTATGTTTGGTCCCGATGCCTTAGCATCTTTAACCATCGAGGAAACCAAGCAGCTGGTTGCGGCGGTAAACGATATCCATTTGGCTCAAAATAGTCCCATCAACAAAAATGACAATGACGCTTTCAAATCGTTAAAAAGCATCTTTGAAAAATCATTGGCGATTAATAAAGATTTACCGGCCGGTCACATACTGACTTTTGCCGATTTAGAGAGTAAAAAGCCCAAAGGTTTCGGAATATCAGCTACCGATTTTCAAAAGGTAATCGGGAGAATACTTAAGACTGATAAGAAACAATGGGACTTTTTGAATGAAGAAGATTTAGCATGAGTACTAAAAGAAAAATAGCTGTAGTCATTACAGCACGACCTTCCTACAGCCGTGTAAAAACGGTATTGACTGCTTTACAAAAGCATCCCGAATTGGAATTGCAATTAATTGTAGCTGCTTCGGCATTGCTCGATCGTTACGGAAGTGCGGTGAATTATATAGAAAAGGACGGATTTGAAATCGCGGCCAAAGTCTTTAATGTTTTGGAAGGAGAGAACCTAACTGCAGCGGCAAAAACTACCGGTATCGGAATCTTGGAGTTGTCGACGGTATTCGATAATCTTCGCCCGGACATAGTGGTTACAGTAGCTGACCGTTTTGAAACTATGGCAACGGCAATCTCTGCTTCTTATATGAATATTCCTCTGGCGCACATACAAGGCGGCGAAGTGACAGGGAATATTGATGAAAAAGTCCGTCATGCCATTACTAAATTAGCCGACTATCATTTTGTGGCTTCCGAAAGTGCCAAACAACGCGTAATTCAGTTAGGTGAAAATCCTGCTATGGTATTCAACACCGGCTGTCCATCGATAGACATTGCCCAAGTGGTAGCACAAAAAACAGCACTCGATTTTAATCCATACGAGAAATACGGAGGTGTCGGTTCCCAACCTGATTTGTCCAACGGCTATCTCGTAGTGATGCAACATCCGGTAACCAATGAGTATCAGGATTCTCGTCGTCATATAGAAGCAACTTTGAGAGCCATGATGCAAATCAACCAACCTACTTTATGGTTTTGGCCAAATGTGGACGCCGGAGCTGACGGCACTTCAACCGGAATTCGTTCGTTTCGGGAAAAGTACAAAATGGAAAATGTGCATTTCTTTAAAAATATGGAAGGCGATGACTTTTTAAACTTATTGCATCATTCTAAAGGATTGATTGGAAATTCTAGCGTGGGTATCAGAGAATGTGCTTATTTAGGAGTGCCGGTTGTCAATATCGGTTCGCGTCAAAACCGTCGTGACCGTGGTGATAATGTGATTGATGTAACTTACGATGAGCAGGAAATTATAGTTGCAGTTTCGACTATTCTACAAAATCCTAAAAGAAACATCTCTCAAGTTTATGGTGGAGGAAATGCAGGAGAGAAAATAGCTGAATTATTAAAGGACTTGCCGTTACAATTTCATAAAACCATAATGTACTAAAAATGAGTGAGCTGCATTTAGCCGAGAAAACCTATTTGAAGTTTTCAAAAATTGAAGGTAATCAACACATTGCCAGTGAGTATGCTTTAAAATGTGCCTTGCGATTGATACAAGATTTTCAGTTAAAAAATATACTGGAAGTAGGCATTGGTATTGGTTGTATCGCTGATACCATTTTAGAATCGTCTCCAAACCTGCATTATACAGCCACTGAAGCCAATGTATTTTGCTTAAACGCTATCAAAAATAACGTAGGGCAAATAGACAGAGTGACGTTGTACAATAACCTGAATCAAATACCGGAAAATACCTTTTTTGATTTTATCATTATTGACGGTTCTGATGATTCGTTGGCTCAAGTACAAAGAATGTGTACCCCTAAAACGGTTATTTTTATTGAAGGCGGCAGGGCTTTGCAAGTCGCTTCGTTGAAAAAAATATTTCCAAAGGTGTTGCACGCCGAAATGTTAAGCGACTACAAAAATCCGGTTTGCGGACCATTTTCCAGTCAGTTTTGGTGTGGTGGCGGACAGTTGATTTTCCCTTATCCGAATTTCAAAATGCGATGGTATTATTGGAAAGAAAAATGGGCGACTTACCAAAAGAGAAAAAAAAGAAAAGCCAGCAAGTAATATGAAAATCTTAGCCATCATTCCGGCCAGAGGTGGTTCTAAAGGTGTTCCGCGAAAGAACATCAAACTACTAGGTAAAATACCTTTAATAGAATACACCATCAATGCGGCTAAAGCAGCTACCGGACTTACCGAGATAGTGGTTTCTACTGAAGATGCGGAAATCGCTATAGCCGCGGAAGTTTGTGGTTGTAAGCCACCATTTATTCGTCCTGTTGAACTGTCTCAGGACGATTCCGCTTCCATTGCAGTAGTACAACATGCCATTGGGTATTATGAAAGTCAAGCTATTTTTTTTGATGCGGTTTGTTTGCTACAACCTACAACACCATTCAGAACCGAAGGTTTTATTGATCAAGCCATACAAAAATTTATCACTTCAGGGGCAGAGAGTTTAGTTAGTGTCTTGCCTATTCCTCATCAGTATAACCCGCATTGGGCATTTGAAGAACACGAAAACGGCTTACTCAAAATTGCTACCGGAGAGTCAACGATTATTTCAAGACGTCAGGAATTGCCCAAGGCATTTCATCGCGATGGCTCTATTTATCTTACCAAAACTTCGGTGGCCAAAGCCGGAAGTTTTTTCGGGAAATCGATTGCTTATATTGAGAGCAATTCGGAACTGTATGTCAATATCGATACCATGAAAGATTGGGAAAAAGCAGAAGGGTTGGTTTCTCTATTTAATGAATAAAATGATGCAGAAATTATTTCAATTACACCGTTTAGATGCTGCCAACAAAAAAAGAGTGCTGCAATATTTGTGGAAGAGAATCATTCAAGTAAAACCTACTATTGAAGAGCGAATTGCAAACGAGTATTATGCCCATTTGATTCGTTATCAAGGGATTTTACAGTCGGAATCTGAGACCTTTTTTGTGTCTCATTATCCTAAATTAGGGGTAACTTTAAAAACCCGAAAGCGACCGTCAAGTGATTTGGATGTCTTCAGTCAAATTTATAAGTATTCGGAATACGAGCCATTGGTGACCCTATTCAAGAAAAATTTCCCCAATACCCAGGCGCCCAACATCATCGATGCGGGCAGTAATATCGGACTTACGACCGTTTATTTATCAAAGTATTTTTCCGATGCTCAATTTTTAGCGATAGAACCCGACAGCAGCAATTTCGAGGTGATGTTGTCTAACTTCGATTTGAATCAAGTTAGTGTTAAAACAATCAAAGGCGGCATTTGGAGTCAGAATACTTTTTTAAAAATCATTAGCGATTTCCGCGATAAAAACCATTGGTCTATTCGGGTGGAAGAAACCAATGACGCTTCAGAATTACCGGCTTTTTCACTGCATTATTTAGTTGATACTTATCAATTAAATCAGATTGACATTCTCAAAATCGACATTGAAGGTTCCGAAAAGGAGGTGTTTACCGGTATTGCGGCGGATGTTTCTTATTTGGCTAAAACCAAATGCATCGCAATAGAAATACACGATGAATTTGATTGCAGACAAGCCATTTATTCGATACTGGATCACTACAATTTCCGGTATATAGAATCAGGAGAATTGACTATAGGTATCAATCAAAGTCTACTGTAACGCTTTTTTTCTTTTATTTTCCTTATAAAATAAGGATATTTGAACCTTAAAAAGGTAAAAATGCAAAACAACAAAATCTTTATTCTACTTCCGGATGGAATTGGTCTTAGAAACTTTGCTTTCACTGATTTCTACAAAACCGGAGCAACTGCTGGATATGAGATTGTTTTTTGGAATAATACGCCTTTTGAATTGTCTGACTTGGGATTAGCCGAAATCAAAATTGAAAAGGCAAAGGCGCATCCCTTAACCGATTTATATAAGAATGCGCTCAAAATAGTGGAACTCCGACTGAGTAGCAAGAAGTCGAAAGATTCCATTTATCAATCGTATTATTTTTCCCCTAAAATCAATAGTGTTAAGTCGTTTTTAAAAACTGTATTTACCCAAAGTATTACTTTTTTTAATACTTCCGACCGAGGCTCACAACGCATTCGTGCTAAAATTGCTCAGTTGGAACGCAAAACCAAATTGTATCACGATAGTTTGGAAACGCTTCAGAGAGAAAAACCGGCTTTCGTTTTTTGTACAAACCAACGCGTAATGTTGGGAGTAGCGCCGCTTTTGGCTGCACAAGACCTAGGAATCCCAACGGCTAGTTTTATTTTTTCATGGGATAATTTACCCAAAGGCACCAAAATTATCGAAACCGATTTTTATTTTGTTTGGAGCCAACACATGAAGGAGGAATTGATGTACTATTATCCGCATGTTCAGGAAAATCAAATCATCATTACAGGGACACCACAATTTGAACCTCATTTCGATTCGGATAGACTTCAAACCAAAACCGAGTTTTGTAAGAACCATCATCTAGAGCAAGACAAAACCTATTTTTGTTTTTCCGGTGACGATGTGACTACTTCACCCAACGATCCAACTTATTTGGAGGATGCGGCCAAAGCGGTGAGGAACTTGAATCAAAAGGGGTATAATTTGGGTATTATTTTCAGAAGATGCCCGGTTGACTTTTCGAAGCGTTACGATTCGGTTTTAACTCAATATGCCGATTGTATAACTGCAATTGCCCCTAAATGGATCAAAAAAGCGGAGAGTTGGAATACTATTTTACCCTCGAAAGCCGATTTAGAGCTACAAGTTAATACTATCAATGCGACGGATTTTGTAATTAATTTGGGTTCATCAATGGTGTTTGATTATGTGATTTTTAAAAAACCTTGCGCCTTTATCAATTACGATGTGCCTAATGGGTTACCCGCTCGGTTAGTTAAAGATACCTATAATTTAATTCATTTTCGTTCCATGACGTCCCGAGATTGTGTTGCTTGGATTAACAGTCCTGAAGAAATGGAAACAATAATTATTTCATTACTTACCCAAAACAATGATACATTAGTTTCAAATGCTTCATTGTGGTTCGAAAAAATCAATCAACATCCGCCGCAAAATGCTTCAGTACGAATTTGGGAAGCCATTACCAATCTAATTAGGCCAATATCATGAAGATAGGTTTTTTAACGCCCGAGTTTCCCTATCCCGAAATGGGTGTTTCCGGTGGTATCGGTACCAGTATTTATAATTTAGCTCAAGGTTTACTTTGTCTTGGGCATCAAGTTTCTGTGATAGTTTATGGGCAAAAGACTGATGAGGTTGTAGTCAAAGAAGGCATCACTTTTTATAAGGTAAAAAACATAAAATTCAAGGGTTTTTCGAGATTTTTGACGCAAAAAAAAATCCAAAGATTGATTAATTCTTTAGTAAAGGAGGGTGAAATTGATCTTATTGAAGCGCCTGATTGGACCGGGATTACCGCCAATATCAAGCCGAATTGTCCTGTGGTCATTCGTTTAAACGGTTCAGATACTTATTTTTGTCATTTAGACCAACGACCGGTAAAATTCAGCAACCGAATTCAGGAGCAAAAAGCATTGAGAATGGCAGATGGCCTAGTATCTGTTAGTCGATACACTGCTGAAGTCACCAAAGAGTTATTTCGCTTAAACTGCTCTTTTGAAATTATTCCCAATAGCATTGATGTTGCTAAATTTGTCAAAAATCCAAACATACCGGTCCAAGAGAATACCATACTTTATTTCGGTACTTTAATTCGTAAAAAAGGTTTGCTGGAATTGCCTCATATTTTTAACGAAGTAATTCAGAAAAGGCCAGAAGCGCGATTGATTTTAATTGGAAGAGACGCTGCCGATGTGGTGAGCGGAAATCATTCCACTTGGAACATGATGCTACCCATGTTTGAGCCTGAAGCACTAAAACAGGTGAGTTATTTGGGCAGCGTTTCTTACACCGACATTGCGAGACACATTAATGAAGCTGCTGTTTGTGTTTTTCCCACTTTTGCCGAAGCTTTACCAGTTTCTTGGATTGAAGCGATGGCAATGGAAAAAGCCATAGTAGCCTCAGCTATCGGATGGGCTGAAGAAGTGATCGATAATACTAAAAATGGGTTTTTGGTGTCGCCTACCGAACACGAACAATATGCCGACTGCATTATTCAACTGTTGCAAGATGTCGCTCTTCGGGAGACCTTTGGGACAAACGCCCGAAATAAAGTGATACAAAAATTTAGTATAGAAGTAGTGGCTCAACAGAGTGTTGATTTTTATCAAAGATTACTTTTAAAACGATAAACCTTCTTAAGGTACATTTTAGCGATTATTGGTGTTAAATCGCCGATCGAAATGATTACTTTTGCTTCACTAATTGAAAAACCTAATGGGAATAAAGTTAAACGAATACGTCACTAAATCCGGAGAAGTAATCCTTTACAATGGCAGGCCTGATTTTTCCCGTTTGGAAGAATTGTCAGAAGGTTTTGGCGATGTTTGGCACAGTTCATTAGACCAAGGCTTTAAAAATATATTCCCTGAGATAGTATACCAAACTGCTACTTTCTTTTGGTACGTAAAAGATTTGGAAAATCTAGATTTGTGTATCAATTGGCGAATCAATCCTTATCAATTTGCTGTTCGCAAATCAGTTTGGGAAACCTTAGGTGGTTTTGATGAGGATTTGAAAAATCCAATCATGCAAGGCTTAGATTTCGGATACAATACTGTAAGAGGTAATGGCGGAATTGTCCTTTATGTAAAAGGTCTTTTTGAGGCCGGAAATGAAGAAAATCTAACTATCACTACTAAAGACCGCTACGTTTTTTTTATAAAAAATTTCAAAATTGATCACGCCATTTTTATGGTTTATCGAAAAGGACTTTGGAATCTGAAAGAATGGGCAGCCTTGTTTTATGCCAAAAGAAATTTTAAAAAGAAACATCATAAAGCCATCGTTCAAGCCAGAGTATTGGAACCACTGCAAGGGAATCCGACCGTAAGTTACATTATTCCGACTATGATGCGTCAGGATTTTACCTTACAGCTGCTTTCCGATTTACAAAATCAAACTTATAAACCTACTCAAGTTGTAGTGGTTGATGCTACTCCTGAAAACCAAAGAGATGAAAGTTTATATAAACCGGAGCAGTACGATTTTGAGTTAATTTTACAATGGCAAACCACCAAAGGAAGTTGTCGGGCTCGAAACGAAGCCATTGAATATTGCACGGGTGATTTTATCGTTTTTGGAGACGATGATATTCGCATCCCGCCTAATTATATTGAAAACCATCTACGGTACTTACAAACCTATAAAGCAGATGCTTGCAATGGACTGGACATTAGAGCAGACCACCAAAAGCAAACCCTTGAGGACTTGTATCAAAAATTAGAAAATTACGGACCCAACCGCTACCGTTGTGGTGCTGCTCCCCATTTGAACAATGCCAACAATTGTGTCAAAAGAAAATTTGTCAACCAACTTGTAGGTAACGACATCAATTTTGATGGCGGATACGGTGAGGATAATGATTTTGGATTCTCTTTAACCGAAATAGGAGTGGTAGTATTGCAAAATCCTTTTTCAACTAATTTACATTTGAAACCACCACAAGGCGGTTATCGTTTTTGGGGAAGCCAAGCCAAAGTTTTAGGGAAGAAAAGAAAAACCCAGCCATGGGAATTAGATACTCCGGTAAAGCGAATTCGTCCGGTTCCCAGTCCAACCGTAATGTATTATTTTTACAAGCATTATGGTGAAAAACTGGTGAATGAATACCGTCATAAGTATTTCTTTCGATACTTATTCAAAGGTCCGAAATGGCGCATTCCTTTTAAAATTTTAAATTTGCCTTACCGCCATTTGCAGTTTAACAAATCGGTATTTTATGCAAAAAAATTAATGGCTTTAGGAAAACGAACAAAGTAATATGAATTTCACCCTTATTATTTGTACCTATATGCGGCCAAAACCGTTACTCGAGCTGTTACAATCAGTGAAGAGGCAAACGGTTTATCCTAATGCCATTCTTATAGTTGACGGTTCAAAAAATGAGGAAACCAAGCTAATGCTGGAGCAAAATAGTTTCGAAAATCTGAATTATTTTAAAGTTACCGATTCGGATAGAGGACTGACCAGACAAAGAAATTTCGGGATTGAAAGAGTGGACGAAGCCAGTGAAATAGTTTGTTTTTTAGATGATGATACCGTGCTGGAAGAAAACTATTTCGAAGAAATCATCAAAACCTATCAACAGTATCCGGAAGCCTTAGGCGTGGGCGGATACATCAATAATGAAACCCACTGGACTGCTGTCGGAGAGGATTATCAGCCCAAATTAAACGAGTTTTATTATGACGGTTGGAAGCGAAAAGACGGAAGTCGTTTTGTGTTGCGAAAAAGAGTAGGATTAGATGCTGACAAATTGCCCGGTTTTTTACCAGAGTTTTCTAATGGTCGCAGTATAGGATTTTTACCGCCATCGGGTAAGATTTACGAAGTAGAACAATTAATGGGAGGCGTTTCTTCCTTTAGAAAATCGGTTTTTACTGCTTTTCAGTTTTCTACTTACTTTGAAGGTTACGGTTTGTATGAAGATGCCGATTTTACTTTAAGAGTATCCAAGACCGGAAAATTGTATGTCAACACTAAAGCCCAATTGGGTCATTTTCATCATCATTCCGGTCGACCGAATCAGTATCAGTACGGGAAAATGGTGGTTAGAAACGGTTGGTATGTTTGGCGTGTGAAATATCCAAATCCTTCATTCACTTCGAGGTTAAAATGGAATGCTATAGTAGTATTGTTGACATTCGTTCGTTTTAGCAATATCTTTACTTCCCATAAACGAAAAGAAGCGGCGACTGAATTTTTGGGACGCCTTTCAGGTTGGTTGAGCTTGATTTTTAATAAACCCGTAATTCAACACCGATAGTAAGATGACTTTCTGTATCATTACACATGTGCTTCACGGTTGTGAAAACGACAAATATTTTGCCTATTCACCGTATGTGAAAGAGATGAATGTATGGTTAAAACAAGTCGATAAGGTTATTATTGTGGCGCCACTTAAACTGACCGAAAGAAATAAAATACATCTTGCTTATCAGCATGCCAATATTGAGTTTAGAGTTATCCCTGATTTTAATTTCACAAGTCTCAAATCCATCTTTAGGAGTTTGTTTTTGCTGCCGATGTTATTGTGGGCGATTTACAAAGCCATGCGCGATTCCGATCACATTCATTTGCGTTGTCCCGGCAATATGGGTTTGTTGGGTTGTCTTGTACAGATGGTTTTTCCAAGAAAAGCTAAAACGGCCAAATACGCCGGAAATTGGGATCCTAAATCCAATCAACCACTGAGTTACAGATGGCAACGTTCCATTTTAAGTCATCCTTTTTTTACGCGCAATATGAAAGTATTGGTTTATGGAGAATGGACTGACAGTACACAAAACGTGAAGCCTTTTTTTACGGCTACCTATTTTGAACGTGACAAAACTCCCGTAAACCTTAGAACATTTGAAACGCTTATTTCATTTCTTTTTGTCGGAACATTGTCTGTAGGAAAGCAACCTTTATATGCTGTGCAACTCGTACAGTCACTTAAAGCGTTGGGGCATAAGGTTCAGCTTACCCTATACGGAGAAGGTTCGGAACGCAATCAACTGGAACAATATATTTCGAAGCACCAACTCAATGATATCGTTTTCTTAGTTGGAAATCAAGAGCAAGAGACAATCAAACAAGCTTTTCAACAAAGTCATTTTGTGGTGCTGCCTTCTAAAAGTGAAGGTTGGCCTAAAGTAATAGCCGAAGGCATGTTTTGGGGTTGTTTGCCTGTAGCTTCGGCAGTTTCTTGCGTGCCTTCGATGTTAGACGAAGGCAAACGAGGCGTTTTATTGACCCTGAACCTGACCAAAGATGTGAAAAATATCAGCGACTTATTAAATCATAGCGAAGAATATCAGGATAAAGTTTCAAAAGCTGTAAATTGGTCGCGACAATATACCTTAGATTTTTTTGAGGCTGAAATACAAAAGTTATTGATTCCATGAGAATACTTCAAATTATAGATTCTTTAGATGTTGGCGGCGCAGAGAAAATGGCCGTTAACTATGCCAATTCATTATCCGAACGGGTTGCTTTTTCCGGATTGGTTACCACTCGAAAAGAAGGCTATTTAAAAGTACAGTTGCATCAGGATGTCCCGTATTTATTTTTAAATCGGAAGCGACGTGTTGATGTTTCAGCCATTATTCGATTAAGAAAATTTTGCATAGAAAATAAGGTGGAATATCTCCAACCTCACAGTTTTTCCTACTTTACAGCTTTGTTGGTCAAACTTACTTATCCTAAACTTAAAATTGTTTGGCACGATCATTATGGTTTAAGCGAATTTTTAAGCAAAAGAAAATTATTGTTTTTAAAAATGGCTTCTTTCTTTTTTGAAGGCATTATTGCTGTAAATTTTAATTTGAAAAATTGGGCCATCAGAAGACTGAATTGTAGCAATGTAATTTATTTGCCCAACTACACTAAAATCAATCAAAGTATTAAAAACGAAACTATTTTGCATGGTGTTGATGGCAAGCGTATACTTTGTTTGGCTAATTTAAGACATCAAAAAAATCATTTTCTTCTTTTAGAGGTAGCCGAAAAATTGAAAGTTTCTCATCCGGATTGGACTTTTCATTTGGTGGGGAATGATGCCGATGATGATTATTCTAGAAGAGTCAAGCAACAAATTCAGGAGAAAGGATTGTCGCAAAATGTTTTTATTTACGGAACGAGAAATGATACAGTTAACATTATCCAACAAGCTGATATTACTATTTTGACCTCAAATTCAGAAGGATTACCGGTGGCTTTAATTGAATACGGCTTGTTGAGTAAACCCACGGTAACAACCTGTGTTGGTGAAATTCCTTTGATAATTACTAACGGAGAGAATGGGTTTGTTGTAGCGATTAAAGATGCCGTCGATTTTTACAAAAAGATTCTAAAATTGGTAGAAGATGAAGATTTGCGAGTGACATTAGGAAAGAATTTAAACAAAACTATTGTGGCTCAAAATTCTGAAGAAGCTGTTTTACAACAATACCTTGACTGGTTAAAAACGTTATAAAGTGAGCAGTAAAGAAAAGAAATACATCCTTTTAATCCTTTTGCATGTCGTAATTGGGTTAATTGTGTTTTTTTTTCCGCCGATATCCAAACCTTTGGCGGCTTTAGTTTTTTTAGTCGGACTTTTTTTGATTGTTAAAAATCAGAACAAGAATCATGAAGTTTTACTGGTTTCAGGCTACATAGTAGGTAGTGAAATCTTTTTTAGAATGACAGGAGGAATCATTATCTATGAGTTTGCTAAATACAGTATTACTATTTTTATGTTGTTGGGAATGTATTACAGCGGGTTCTCTAAAAATGCAATTCCGTATTGGATTTTCCTGGTTTTATTGATTCCGGGTATTTTAGTCGCTACCGAAACACTCAATTTGACTACAGATTTGAGAAAGACCATTTCATTTAACATTTCCGGCCCTATATGTTTGGGTATATCATCAATTTACACCTACAATAAAAGAATCAGTTTGGATAAACTCAATCAAGTTTTGCTGTCAATCGGATTGCCAATTATTTCAACGTCGGTTTATGTGATTCTTTATACACCTGATTTGAAAGAAGCTTTAGTTTTGGGAACCGGTTCTAACTACAATACTTCAGGAGGATTTGGTCCTAATCAGGTGGCAACTATTTTCGGATTGGGTATGTTTATCTTTTTTTCCCGACTCATGTTGGAATCCAAAACCAAATTATTACTCATTGTAAATTTGATTATTGCGTTTATAGTTACTTATAGAGGGTTGATTACCTTTTCTCGTGGCGGAATGATAACAGGCTTCATGATGATTGTCATATTGTTGTTTTATTTGTACATCTCCACTAAAGGCAGAGGGAAGATTAAACTGAATTATATTTTTGGATTTATGATTCTGATGTTTTTTGCAACTTGGAGTTATACTTCAAGTAAAACGGATGGATTAATCGAGAAACGGTATGCCAATCAAGATGCTATGGGAAGAGTCAAAGAGAGCCAGTTTACCGGTAGAGAAGAAATTTTTAATAATGAAATCAATTCCTTTATTGATAATCCTATTTTTGGAGTAGGCGTTGCTAAGGGAGCTGAAATCAGGTTGGATATGACCAACGAAGTTTCTTTGTCTCACAACGAAATATCCAGAATGATTGCTGAACACGGGCTTTTTGGGATTACTGCCTTGTTGATTTTACTATTCACTCCAATCATTTTATTCTTAGACAACAAGCAACATATTTTCTTAATGTGTTTTATAGTGTTTTGGTTATTAACCATCAATCATGCTGCTATGAGACTTTCAGCAGCCGCTTTTGTCTATTCATTATCGTTACTCAAAGTCCATCTCCATGAAGAAACTCCTTTGCATAGGAAATAATTTAGTGAAGCACGGTAACACGGCCACTTCTATAGTGGTTTTGGGAGAATTGTTTCAAAAAGAAGGGTTTAAGGTTTATTATGCCTCGTCTAAAAAAAATAAATTCCTCCGTATTTTTGACATGATGATTCAAACGGTTCGCTATGGCAGAAAAGTCGATTATGTATTGATCGACACATACAGCACAACGAACTTTTGGTACGCTTTACTAGTCTCACAGTTGTGTAGAGCGCTTGGCGTTAAATATATTCCCAAGTTGTTGGGTGGAGATTTACCAAACCGTCTTAAAAAAAGCCCTTTTTTATGTGATTTGATTTTTAAAAATGCCTATCGAAATGTAGCACCATCGCCTTATTTATATGAAGCTTTTAAGAAAAAAGGATATGGTAATTTAATTCATATTGCTAATTCAATAGAGTTAGATAAATATAACTTTCAAACGAAGCAATACGATTATCCAAAAATACTTTGGGTGCGCTCTTTTTCCCAAATATACAACCCTATTCTGGCGGTTAAAGTATTGATTGAACTCCGAAAAAAGTATCCTGAAGCTCAACTTTGTATGGTAGGGCCCAAAAAAGATAACAGTTTTGATGCTACTGTAGCTTTTGCCAAAGAAAATGACATGCCGGTTGTTTTTACAGGCAAATTATCCAAAGCCGAGTGGGCCGATTTGTCTAAAAATTATAATTTGTTCCTCAATACAACTCATTTCGACAATACACCGGTTAGTGTCATTGAAGCTATGGC
>NZ_JANJUQ010000025.1 GCF_024710485.1 Flavobacterium sp. | reverse complement strand
TGTATCGTTGGGCAGTCATACGATTTATGTATGGGATGTTAGAAGTCCGGATGGATATTCATGTGGAGTGGTATCCATTGAAAATGTACAAGTGATAGATTACCCGAGATACTTTACACCAAACGGTGATGGTTTCCATGATAAATGGAATGTAAGCGGATTATTTAATTATGCCAATACAACAAAAATTTATATATTTGACCGCTTTGGAAAACTAATTAAACAGATTAGTTCTGCAGGTGATGGTTGGGACGGAACCTATAACGGACAATTATTGCCGGCTACAGATTACTGGTTTACAGTTGATTATCCGGAGCAAGGAACTATGAAACAATTTAAGGCCCATTTCTCATTAAAAAGATAGTTACAATGAATTTTAGAAAAATTTGCTTATTAGCAGTGCTTTTGGTATCACAACTTTCAAATGCCCAAGAAGGATTACCGGTTTATTCGGATTATCTTTCGGATAATTATTACTTATTACATCCTTCTATGGCAGGGGCTGCTAATTGTGCTAAGGTCCGACTTACTGCAAGACAGCAATGGTTTGGTCAGGAAGATGCACCGGCTTTGCAGACTTTAAGTTTTAACGGTTCATTAGGAGAAAGATCTGGGGGCGGAATAATTGTTTTTAATGATAAAAATGGATATCACTCACAAACGGGAATGAAATTGACCTATGCACACCATTTGTTGTTTTCGCGTGATAAAGTGGATTTGAATCAGTTGTCATTCGGTATGAGCGCTGGTTTTGTACAGAGTAGTTTGGATCAAAGCACTTTTTACACCAATGATCCATCTTATGATCCTTTGATTTTTAATTCCATTCAGAGAGCTTCGTATTTTAACGTTGATATTGGAGCTTCTTATAATTTCCTTGATTTTTATGTACATGCTACTGTGAAAAATGCTTTAGCCAGTGACAGAAAATTATACTCAGATCGTGAGCCTGTTAACTTGAGACGTTTTATCTTGAATGCCGGTTATACCTTTGGAGATCCTGAAACTATTTTGTGGGAACCGTCTTTTATGTTCCAATTGGTAACGCAAACGCAAGAAAAAAATATTGATTTAAATATCAAAGCTTACAAAGAATTAGATTTTGGAATGCTTTGGGGTGGACTTTCTTACAGAAGAAGTTTAGATGGTGCTCAATTCATAGAAGGAAATGCTGTTTCAGACCAAAAGATGCAATATGTTACTCCTATTATTGGTGTTAACTTTAAAAATTACGTATTCTCTTATACGTATTCACATTTGTTAGGGAATGTTAAATTTGATTCCGGTGGTTTTCACCAGTTAACTTTGGGAATCAACTTATTCTGTTCTCCTGAGAAATACCACTGTAATTGTCCTGCTATTAACTAATTTTAAATACAAGTCCCGATTATTCGGGACTATTTTTTTATGGTAATCAAATCTGTAAACGGAAAACATCCTCAAATACCTGAAGATTGTTATGTGGCAGAAAATGCTACTATTGTTGGCGATGTAACTTTTGGAAACTCCTGTAGTGTATGGTTTAATGCTGTAGTTCGTGGCGATGTTCATTTTATAAAAATTGGGAACAAAGTTAACATACAAGATGGGGCTATAATTCATTGTACGTATCAAAAGCATCCTACGGTTATCGGGAACAATGTTTCTATCGGGCACAATGCTATTGTGCACGGTTGTACTATACACGACAATGTTTTGATTGGTATGGGTGCTATTGTAATGGACAATTGTGTGGTGGAAAGCAATGCTATTGTAGCTGCCGGTGCTGTTGTAACACAAAACACGGTTGTTGAATCAGGGAGCATTTATGCCGGTATTCCGGCTAAGAAGGTTAAGGATATCAATCAATCGGACTTTGCCGGCGAAATTGAACGTATTTCCAATAATTATGTGATGTATTCGAGTTGGTTTAAAGACGACAATGAATAGGAGCCTTTAGTTTGAGTTTAGCCCCGATGGGAGTAGTTACCGCGTAACTCGTACAGCGGGAATAAGGTTTAATGAATGCCCTAAGTTTGGCTCCTAAAAATCTTTTTGAATTACTTCGTATTGGTGTTTTAAGATGTCACTCAACACTTTTGGGTTGGCGTTGGTATAGAACACCGCTTTGCCTTTTTTTGTGTCCTGACTTAAGCCTACACTTTCAGTTAATATTTTTTTGGTTTGCCTTGCTACTGCTTCACCTGAATCGATGATTTTAATGTGATTTGGGAGGATTTTTTTAATTTGCGGTATCAAGTATGGGTAATGGCTGCAACCGAGTACGAGATAGTCGATATTGGCTTGAATCATAGGTTGAAGATAAGTGTGTAATAACTTATTCATTTCTGGGGAGTTGATGTCGCCGTTTTCGATTAGTTTGACTAATCCGTTTCCGATTTGTTCAATGATTTTGGTGTCTTGAAATTTTTGTACGGTTTGGTGAAATAATTCACTGTTGAGCGTCCCTTGCGTAGCTAAGATTCCGATGACGTGTTGTTGTGATTTCAGCGCTGCAGGTTTGATAGCCGGTTCTATACCGATAAAAGGCACATCGTACTTGGCTCTTAATTCTTTAATAGCATTGGTGGTTGCGGTATTGCAGGCCACGACGATGATTTTGCAGTTTTGCTGTAGAAGAAACTCTGTGTTTTTACAACTGAGGTGAATGATTTCCTCCTTTGATTTTTGTCCATAGGGCGCATTTTTGCTGTCTGCCAGATAAATAGTATCTTCTTTGGGTAAGAGTTCGTGGATTTCTTTCCAAATGGAAGTGCCACCGATACCTGAATCAAAAAGGCCTATTGGATTATTGTTCGTCATATCACAAAAATAAAAAAAACTGCTCAAACCTGTAAGGAATGAGCAGCTTTAAAAATTATTTTTTTGATTTTAGAAACCTAAGTCTTTTTTGATGTCAGCTGTTAAGTCCGGACCGTCAGACAACAATAAATCAGCTACGTTTAATACGTATTGGTAACCTTTAGCTTTTCCTACTTTCTGGATTGAAGCTTTGATTTTATCCATTAAAGGTTTTACCAAGTCTGATTCTTTCTTTTGTAATTCTTTTTGAGCATTGTCTCTGTAGTCAGTGATTCTTTTTACTAAATCCTGCATTTCAGCTTGACGGGTTTGGTTAACAGCATCTCCAACAGTATTGGCTTCTTGCTCGTATTTTTTCATTTTATTAGTGTACTCATCTGCCATTGTTTTGTATTCGGCATCATAAGTAGCACTCAATTTTTCTAATTGTTTTTGAGCGTCTAACATCGCAGGCATTTTAGAAATAATTTCATTTACATCTACGTGTGCCGTTTTAGCTTGCGCATTGATGGTTTGACTTGCTCCTAAAAACAATACAGTAGCTATTAGTAATGATTTCAATCGTTTCATTGTAAAAAGTATTAATTAATTATTTATTCTGTTTTTGTTTCTGTTTTTTTGTCTTCTTTGGCTTTTTTGGCCGCTTCTCGGTCTTCGAGTATTTTTTTCTTTTTGTCTTCCAGCGCTTTTTTGCGATCCTCAATTAATTTGGCTCTGGCAGCTGCTTTGGCTTCTTTTGAATTTACGGCTGTGCTGTCTGATGCTGTCTTGGCGGTTTCTGGAGTTTGCTTGTCTCCCGGTTTGTCTTTAGCAGGAACCGTGCCACTTTTTTTTGCTTCTCTTGCTTCGGCAGCCGCTTTTCTTTTGTCGTCGGCTTCTTTTTTCTTGGCTTCAGCGGCTAATCTTCTGTCTTCCATCATCTTATCGCGCGCTGCTTTTTTATCTTCCAAGGCTTTTTTCCTAGCGGCTAAGGCCGGATTTTCATCTTCAAGATCTTCTTGGTATTCTTTTTTCTCTTGCTCTTTAAGCTCTTTTTTGGAGAGTTGTTCTCTTCTTTCGGCACGGGTGATAGCTCGAATTACTTGGTCGCTGATGTCGTGTCTTTTAGCAGAGAATAACATAGTCAAATCAGAAGACTTATCGAAGATGAAATCGTATTTTTTAAGTTCGGCGATGTCTTGAACGGCCGTAAAAACCTGATCTTGTATGGGTTTTACCAGAACGGCTTTTTGGGTAATTAAATCACCGTTAGGGCCGAATTTTTTTTGTTGGAAGTCGATGAGTTCGTTTTCTTGGAATTTAATTTCTTCTTCGCGCTCTTCAATAAGTTCTTTGGTAAGTAGAGCTCTTTCGGTTTTAAGAGCATCTTTTAATTTTGCAATTTCAACTTTTTTGGCTTCAATATCTTGCTTCCATTTTTCGGCTTTTTGTTCCAATTGGTTTTTGGCTTCTGTGTAATCAGGTACATTTTGTAGAATATACTCCATGTCAATGTAGCCGATTTTCACTCCGCGACTTTGCGCATTGGTCTTGAAGCCGAGGAATAAAAGAAAAAGTGTTATTGCAAAATATTTTTTCATGCCCTTATGATTTAAAAATATGTATCAAATATAATTAAAATTGTTGACCAATGATAAAATGTGTTTCCCAACCATTCTTTTGAGTAAATCCTGGAACCGGATCAAAACCGTGAGCAAAATCAATTCCTAATAAACCAAAGGCAGGCATGAAGATTCTAATTCCAAATCCTGCAGAACGTTGCAGTACAAAAGGATTGTATTCTCTGAAAGTATCAAATGATGAACCCGCTTCTAAGAATGTAAGGGCATAAATGGATGCGGCAGCCTTCAAGGTTAAAGGATAACGCAATTCTAAAGAGAATTTGTTGTAAACTGTGGCTCCGTCTTGGTTGGATAACGATTGGTTAGGGTATCCTCTTAACTGTATAACTTCTCTTCCGTCGAGAGCGAAGTTTGCTAAACCGTCACCTCCTAAGAAGAAACGCTCAAAAGGAACTAAGCCTCTACCATTATTGTATGCACCTAAGTATCCAAATTCACTCAAGGCTCTTAATACTAAAGCTTTTGATGGGGAACCGGCTAATCGGGTATACCAATCGGCTTTGAATTTTAATTTGTAGTATTCCAACCATTTGAATTTTTCTTGGTCAACTCTTCCTCTATCGGCATCAGCTTCTTGATAAGTGTAAACTTTTTCATATAACCTCGAGTTTTCTGCAGTTTCTCTTATGTAATCTCCAACAGCCGGTAATTCACCATTGGCATTTTGAACAGGATTTATTCCTGCATTAGCTTTAAACTTTAACTTGTATGCTTCCTGGTTTTCTAAGTCGCCATAATCTATACCGTTGAAAGCAGAGTAAGGTAAAGTGAATTTAGCGGTAAAACTAAACTCAGAACCATAAGTCGGATAAATTGGATTCACCCCTTTGTTGTTTCTGCTTAATCCCAGAGTAAAGGCTAAATTTCGAGAAGCACCGTCTCCAAAGGTAAACAAACCGGTATTATAGTTGTTCAAATCGTAATACTGAAAACTCACCGAGTTAGAGAATACAAAAAAGTCGTCCGGAACGGTCAATCTTTTTGCATAACCCACAGAAAGAGATGTAATATTAAAGCTTTTGCTTCTGTCTACATTGGTAGATCGACCGCTATACAAAAACTGCTTACTGTGTGATAAGGAAGTAGAAAACTGAATCGGTTTTTTACCGCCTAACCAAGGTTCTGAGAACGATAAACTGTAGGTTTGGAAAAATGAACTCGCTTGTAAACGTAAGGCTACTTTTTGTCCGTCACCCATAGGAAGGGGTTTGTAGGCGTCTTTTTTGAACATGTTACGGGCGGAAAAGTTGTTGAACGAAAGTCCCAACGTTCCTATGAATCCGCCACCACCGTAACCTCCTTGCAATTCAATTTGACTCGATCCTTTTTCCACTACGTTGTATTCGATATCAACAGTGCCGGCAGCAGGGTCAACATTTTTAAATCTCGGGTCAATGGATTCCGGATCGAAAAAGCCTAATTGTCCTATCTCACGAATGGTTCTTACTAAGTCTTCTTTGCTGTATTTTTCTCCCGGTTTGGTTCTTAATTCACGATAAATTACTCGGTCATTGGTTTTGTCATTACCAACTACAGTAATGTTGTTGAAATAGGCAATCGGGCCTTCCGTAATTCTGATTTCGAAATCAATGGTATCATTAGCCGTTTTAACCTCTACAGCATTGATATTGGAAAATAAATAACCGTTGTTTTGGTATAAGTTAGTGATGTCTTCTCCATCCGGTTTGGTTTTGTCGGCAATCCTTTTTTCCAATAATACACCGTTATAAGTGTCACCTTTTTTAATTCCTAAAACACGGCCTAAAAGTTGGTCTGAATAAACAGAATTTCCAAGGAATTTGATGTTCCCAAAGTGGTATTTTCTACCTTCTTCCACTTTGATGTTGATGGCCAATTTCGTCTTTTTAGCATTCAAGAATACGGAGTCCGAAATTACTCGGGCATCGCGGTATCCTTTTTCTTTGTATTTGGCTACTATAGAAGTTAAGTCTTCCTGGTATTTGTCTTTGATGAATTTTGACGCTTTGAAAATACGAATAGGGTTGATTTGTTTGGTGTTTTTCATAGCACTTCTCAAACTCTTATCAGAGTATTTCTCGTTGCCGTCAAACCTGATTTTAGCTATTTTGAGCTTGTCACCTTTGTCAATATTAACCAACATTTTCACCTGATTTCCTTCAGTCGTGTCAGGTGTAGTAGTGATGAAAACTTTCGTATTAAAGTATCCGTCTTTTTTGTATTTGTTTTCCAAATAGTTTTTGGTCGTCGTGATAAGGTTTTCGTTTACTATTTTACCTTTGGTCAGGCTATTTTCTTTGATAAGATCTTCTACTTTCGACTTTTTCACGCCTTGAATTTTGACATCGCTCAACTTAGGAAGTTCTGCTATGTTTAAATCGAGCCAGATACTGTCTCCTTCAGTTTTATTAATAAAAAAGTCAATTTCACTAAATAAACCAAGCTTACCTAGTTTTTTGATGGCGTTACTGATTTGTTCCCCCGGAACGGTAATTTGCTGCCCTTTTTCCAGGCCGGAAAAAGTTACTACGGTTTGTTGGTTGTAACTGATTTTGCCAATCACATTAACGTCGGCTAATATGTATTTTTTTCCTTGATCAAATGGGATTCTGTCTTGGGCGTGTAGTTGAAAAACAGTTCCGAAAAAGCAAACAATCAGAAATGTTTTTAAAGTATTAATATGCACTGAAATATTATTTAATTTGTTCACTTGTTTTTCCAAATCTTCGTTCTCTTTTTTGATAGCTGATGAGTGCTTCATATAAATCATCTTCTTTAAAATCGGGCCACAATACATCGGTAAAATAGAACTCGGCATAAGCGATTTGCCACAGCAGGAAATTACTGATTCTGTGTTCGCCGCTGGTTCGGATTACCAAATCTACATCGGGCAGATTGTGCGTGTAAAGATGCTGATTAATAATTGATTCATCAAGCGCATCAATTGAAATTATATTATTTTTAACTTTATCACAGATGGTTTTAACAGCATTTAACAATTCCTCGCGAGAACCGTAGCTCAATGCTAATGTTAATGTCATCCGGTTGTTGTTTTTCGTTTTTTCCATAACAGCCAAAAGTTCTTTTTTGGCACTATCAGGTAACATGTCGATGTTTCCGATACAATTCAAACGAATGTTGTTTTTTTGAAGGGTATCCAATTCTTTTTTCAGAGAAGAAATCAACAATCGCATTAAGGTATCAACCTCTAATTTTGGGCGATTCCAATTTTCAGTGGAAAAAGCGTAAAGGGTTAAGTTCTCTATGCCTAATTTGGCACAGGTTTCTACAGTAGTTCTGACCGATTTGGTGCCGTTTTCATGACCAAACGCTCGCATTAAACCTTTCTGTTTAGCCCAACGACCATTGCCATCCATAATGATAGCCAGGTGCTTGGGTAAATTGTCTTTGTTTATTTTATCGGTTAGATTCATTCTCTATTCTGCGCAATAACATGGTTTTTCAGTAAAAGTATACGTTAATGTTATACCGGTGAAAATATACCAATCTTTGCTGTTAATATTGCCGAATTGCAACGGCGCTAAATTTTCATTTTTAGGCAAGCTTCCATCCAAATTGTCGGTGAAAGTATACCTTGCTCCAACTTCTACACCCAACACAAAATGATCCAAAATATTGGTTTTTACTCCCACAATCATCGGGATGGCCAATGTACTTTCTGTATAGTCTTTTCGAGTATTTCCGTTAATTACATACAATTCGTCATACGCAAAATAGGAAACTCCTGTGAAGACATAAGGTGTTATTTTTCTTTTTAAAATTTCGTGCAGGTTGAAGTCGAAAAAATTGAATTCCATTCCTGCCGTAAACTCTTTAATGTTGTTTTTAAAACGATAGCCTCTTAAATTTCTGCCCGGTACCTCCGAGTCTAAATCGTTAGCAGTTATCGTAGATTGCATATAGGAAAACCTATACGAATGTCTCGGACTTTTATTCCATCGGTACAACACTCCTAAAGCAGGCTCATTTGGCGAGATATAGTTGGTTTTACCCACATCGCCTATAAAATTACTGCCTCCCAAAAACACGCCAATCTCGTTGATTTGCGCATTTATAACATTTTGGAAAAATAAGCCGAAAAATAATACTAAAATCTTTTTCATTCAATTGAAAATAGCGTGCAAATATAACAATTCTCAGTACTTATATAGCATGAATTTCGGATTTCTGCCAAATAAATTAAAGTGCTGATAACTACTACGGTTAGCAAGGTTCTTTTCTAAAACGTTTTTTTTAGAATCGTAGTATAAAAAGGGCGAAATTTTTTTTCTAGTTTCTCTTGTCTTCGCCCCAAAGTAATTTGTTGCGTAAAGTTTTGAAAAAGGTTTCTTCCGGGATTTCGACCATGTTAATATGGAAAGGAGTTTTTTTAATTTTCAATTCCGTGTTGTTGTTTATCGCTATGATTCTGGAATCTAAAGCAACCAAGTATTGCTCTTCTCTGCCGGATACTTTCAGGGTGATTTCGGTATCATCGGGAATTACCAAAGGTCGGGCATTCAAATTGTGTGGCGCAATAGGTGCAATAATCAAAGCTTTGACATCGGGTGTTAAAATCGGGCCGCCGCAACTCAAGGAATATCCCGTCGAGCCGGTTGGTGTGGAGATGATCAAACCGTCTGCCCAATAGGAACTTAGGTATTCACCATTCAGAAAAGTATCAATGGTAATCATTGAAGTAGTGTCTTTTCGATTCACCGAAACTTCGTTCATGGCAAAGTTAATGTCCAATTGTGATAGGGCGGGAGAACACTCCATGCTGAGCAGAGAGCGCTCAGTAATACAGTATTTTTTTTCCATGACAATTTGAAGAAATGCCGCAATATTTTCTTTTTGGACTTTCGCCAAAAACCCTAACCTTCCGGCATTAACACCCAAAATCGGAATTCCTGAATCTCGGACATAAGTGGCGGCTCTTAAAATAGTACCATCGCCTCCAATACTAATCAAAATATCAAAACTTGAATCTAAATCGGTGTGTGATGTGAAAGTCTTATATGTTTTTTCAATAATTTTTTCCTCGTATAAAATCTTGAGGAAATTTTCTTCAATAACCATTTCTACATTATTCTTGTTAAAAAACACAAAAATGTCCTTGATAATAGGTCGCGTGTCGTTTTGATAATACTGTCCGAAAATGGCAACTTTCATAGGGTGTAGATTTTACTTAGTAATTAGTGTTTCTTACTTCGTACTTTCAATTACATATTCAAATATTTATCCAAATACTCCGAACGCTCTTTTAAGTTGTTCAGATAATTGTCTTCATGGTGTTCCGAAATGATTTCGTAGTTGTATCGACGAAACGTTTGGATGATTTCATTCATGCCGCCCAAAGTAATCTTAACGGTTACTTGCACTTTGTCGTTGCCGGCTTCGGAAACAAAAATCCCTAACAATTTTCCATTATTGCTTTCTACTATTTGGGCAATTTGACTCATCGAGTAATCTGTTGTGGCTTTTTCTACCACTATAATACCACCGGTTTCTTTTAAGAACGGCGTTTCATTTAAAAACTTAATGACATCTGTTATCTCGTAATAGCCGACATATTTATTGTTTTCGTCTAAAATCGGAACCACATTGGCATTGTTTCGGGCAAAAACCTCTAACACATCCAGCCAGATCATAGTGGTTCTTACAAAAAAGCCTTCCAAAGCATAACGATAATCGGCGACGCTTTTTTGGGTTTCAAATGTTTCCGCATCTACTGCTGAGATACAGCCTAAATAGACACCATCTTCCAAAACCGGAAAGTGTGAATAGGTGCTGTCGGTAAAAAAATCCTGAATATCCGCTACGGTTTCGTCACTCAAAAAAGGTTTGAAATCGTTGTTGATGTATTCCGAAAGTACTCTCATGTATTCTTTTCTTTAGCGACTGCAAAATAATCAAATTTTGGGACATGCGTACTTGGTTAACTTTGTATTTTTGTGTAAAAATTAATTTGCCGCTAATTCGTCAATTTTCCAAGTTAAAAAAATAATTTGCGAATTCTTGGTTAAAAAATAAAGTATGACAAAACTTAGCGTAAACATCAATAAAATTGCCACTTTGCGAAATGCCCGTGGCGGCAATGTGCCCGATTTATTACAAGTAGCCAAAGATATTCAACGATTCGGTGCCCAGGGTATTACCATACATCCGCGTCCCGATGAAAGACATATTCGCTACCAAGACGCCCGTGATTTAAGACCGATAGTGTATACTGAATTCAACATCGAAGGCAATCCGCAACACAATTTTATCGATTTGGTACTCGAATGCAAACCGGAACAAGTGACTTTAGTGCCCGATGCCATTGGTGCCATTACGTCTTCTGCCGGTTGGGATACAATTCAATTTCAAGACTATTTAACTGAAGTGATAGCGGAATTCAAGCGAAACGGTATCCGAACGTCCATTTTTGTCGACCCGATTTTGGAAATGATCGAAGGTGCCAAAAAAACCGGAACCGACCGCATCGAATTGTATACCGAAGACTTCGCTCACCAATACAGTTTAGGCAACAAAGCCGGTATCGAGCCTTATGTGAAAGCTGCCGAATTGGCCAACGAATTGGAATTAGGGATTAATGCCGGACACGATTTGAGTTTGGATAACATTCAATTCTTCAAACAAAACATTCCGGGCTTGTTGGAAGTGTCCATCGGTCACGCTTTAATTTCTGAAGCATTGTATCTTGGTTTAGATAATGTGGTGAATATGTATCTGCAAAAATTAAAATAGATGTTACACTCCAGAATCGAAGGCGAAGGAAAGCCACTTCTCATCATCCACGGATTTCTCGGTATGTCCGACAATTGGAAATCATTCGGTTCGCTTTACGCCGCCGAAGGGTTTCAAGTGCATATGCTCGATTTGCGCAATCACGGCCGCAGTTTTCACTCCGAGGAATTCAGCTATGCCTTGATGGCGCAAGATGTATATGATTATTGTCAGGAACAGCAATTAACCAACATCAACGTCATTGGTCATTCTATGGGTGGCAAAGTGGCGATGCTTTTGGCTACCACGCACCCGGATTTGGTAGAAAAATTGATTGTAGCCGACATCGGTCCCAAATATTATGCGCCACACCATCAAGACATTTTGGCCGGATTGAATGCTGTAGATTTTTCCGAGCAACCCGACAGAAATCAAGTCGAAGAGACCTTATATCCGTACATACCCGATTTCGGCACGCGCCAATTTTTAATGAAAAACCTCTATTGGCAGGAACCCGGGCAACTCGCATTCCGATTCAACCTCCCGGTTTTTAACGCTAAAATTGAGGTGATAGGAGAAGCGTTACCTGCTGAAAATCATTTCGACAAACCAACGCTTTTCATCCGCGGCGGCCATTCGAAATACATTTTAGACACTGATTTGCCTAACATTCAAAACCATTTTCCCAATTACAAACTAGCAACTATTCCTAACGTTGGTCATTGGCTACACGCCGAAAATCCGAAATTATTTTTTGAGGAAACGGCAAGGTTTTTGTCCAATTGAATTTCTAAAAATTAAAATACCTTATGAAATTAGTATTAAGAATCTTTATCACATCTTTACTCGTTATGGCTATTGCCTACTTAATGAAAGGCGTTCGCGTAGACGAATTTACAACCGCATTAACCGTAGCCATCGTTTTAGGTTTGCTCAACTTTTTTGTCAAACCCATATTGGTGCTGTTTACCTTGCCGGTAACTTTTTTTACGCTCGGTTTGTTTTTGCTGGTAATCAACGCTATTATGATCATGCTTTGTGACGAATTTGTCGATGGTTTTGAAGTTAGTTCCTTCTGGACAGCCATGCTTTTTAGTATCATCTTATCGCTTTCGCAATCCTTGGTGTATCAAATCACCGGCGATACAAAATAAGACCGTTAAAATCAATAAAATAAACTTGGTTGGGTGGCATAAATGTTATACTTTTGCCACCCAATTTTAGTATGTAAAAAACACAAAAAATGAACATCACAAGAAATAATGTAGACGCGTTAAATGCTGTAGTTACTGTAGAGGTATCAAAATCGGATTACGCAGAAAAAGTAGAGAAAGTATTAGCAGACTATAGAAAAAATGCTACTATCCCCGGATTCAGAAAAGGCGCTGTGCCAATGAGTTTAATCCAAAAACAATACGGAAAAGCAGTGTTGTTAGACGAAGTAAACAAATTGTTGCAAGAAAACCTGAACAACTATTTGGTTGAAGAAAAGTTAGACATCCTAGGCAATCCACTACCTAAAGTAACCGAAGATTTCAATTGGGATGTAGAAGATTATAAATTCGAATTCGAACTAGGTTTAGCGCCGGAATTCACTGTGGATTTAGCCGCTAAAAACAGCTTGGTACAATACAAAATCGTTGCCGATGACAAAATGTTGAACGACCAAGTAGCGCGCATCCAAAAACAATACGGAAAATTAATTGCTAAAGATGTTGTAGAAGCCGGAGACGACGTTTCGGGTATTTTTGCTAACGAGGAAAAAGGCATCAACAACAGAACTACTTTGGCTATCGACGCTTTCGCCGACAAAAAAACGCAAAAAGCGTTCATCGGTAAAAAAGTAGGCGATGTGGTTACCTTAAAAACCAAAGGTTTGTTCGATGATGATCACAAATTAATGGATTACCTAGCCGTAGGTCACGATGATGTTCACGGGTTGGATATCGAGGTAACCTTCACTATCGACGAAGTAATTGCGCACGAACCGGCTACTTTAGACCAAGAGTTGTTCGACAAATTATTCGGGCCAAAAGTGGTAACTTCGGTAGACGAGTTAAAAGCTAAAATCAAAGAAGACGCTGAAA
>NZ_JANJUQ010000018.1 GCF_024710485.1 Flavobacterium sp. | reverse complement strand
TTGAAGCTATGGCACTTGGATTACCTGTTGTTTCAACCAATGTTGGCGGAATCCCATTCCTTTTACAGCATGAACAAAATGCACTTTTAGTGGAGGATAACAATTTAGAGGCTATGGTTTTTCAAATCGACCGACTTTTTTCAGAATCTCAATTAGCAGATGACTTGGCAGCCAATGCATATAATTTGGTTAAAGGGTTTGATTGGGACATAATCAGAAAGCAGTGGATTGATTTACTCCGATAGTTCGTTAATATTTATTAACTTGCACTTCAAAATTTGGAAATTTTAAATGCGTAAAAAAAAAGATATACACTTTGAAATATCAGAGCGTAAGATACTTTTAAGAATCTTCGACTTTATTTCTGTGCTTTTTTCTCTGTACTTTGTGGGTATTATCTTCCAATTCGATTATTTTAATATTTCAGCTACCAATTATTATTGGACCATAGTTTTAGGACTGTATTTATTGTTCTTTGGTTCTGTTTTTGAGATGTATAATTTACAGGTGGCAAGTAATCAATATCAGGTAATTAAAAGTATCATACTTACCACTTCAATTACAGTTTTGTCGTATTTGTTGACACCTATATACACCCCGGTTTTACCTTCCAACCGTTTGCAAATTTTAATATTTTTCTTTGCCATTTTTGGGGCCTTGTTTATTTGGAGAATGGTTTATGTCCGCTTTTTTGCTTCCAATCGATTTGTCAAAAAAGTGATTTTAGTTTGTGATAAGGAACAAGTTAAAGAACTGGTAGATGGCCTGGAAAGTGCAGATCCACATTATCGCGTGTTGGGATTTGTAAATTCAGACAGTACCAATTTGACCGATATTGATTTGAAAGATATTGAGCATATTGACATTGATAAGCTAGAGCTTTTTGTTAAGCAAAATTCTATTTCCGAAGTCGTTATTGCTTCTCAAAAAACCGATGGAATTACGGTAAAACTTTACAATCAATTAATTTATTTGTTGGAAAACGGATATATAATTCGAGAGTATACTCAAGTATATGAAAATATTACCCAACGCATTCCTGTGCAATATGTTTCCCGTGATTTTTATCGTTATTTCCCTTTTAGTCGCAGCAATCAAAATCATTTATATTTAATTGTGGTTCGATTTCTCGAGATAATCATCTCTTTAATTGGTCTGGCTTTAGGGCTGATACTAATTCCAATAGTGCTTGTTGGTAATATTATCGGGAATAAAGGAAAATTATTTTATACCCAAGAACGGGTAGGAAGAAACGGTAAAGTATTCCGCATACTGAAGTTTAGAACGATGGTCAAGAATGCCGAAAAAGCAGGAGCCGTTTTTGCCACTTCGAATGATTCCCGCGTAACGCCATTCGGGAAAATCATGCGCAAGTCCAGAATTGACGAGTTTCCTCAGTTTTATAATATTCTTAAAGGAGAAATGGCTGTGATAGGTCCCAGACCGGAACGTCCTATATTTGTAAATGAAATTGCCGAAGTGATGCCGTTTTATGAAACCCGTCATGTGATTAAACCCGGATTAACCGGTTGGGCGCAAGTCAATTATTCTTATGGCGAAACCATCGACGACAGTTTGATTAAGCTGCAATACGACTTATATTACATCAAACACCGAAGTTTGTTCCTCGATTTCAATATCTTGTTTAAAACCTTTAGTACGGTTTTATTTTACAGGGGGCAATAATCTTAGAGGATTCACTCCGATTATTTTTAGTAGCATGTAAAGTGTTGACACTATAAACGGCAACATAATAGGTAAATGCGGTTTATTAATCATGACAACCGTGTAAACCAGCAACAAAGTGATACTGACTAAACTTACTTTTCTTAAGTTTTCTTTTTTCAAAAAAGGCAAGAGTAAAAAGAGCGGAGAAAACAGTAAGGCATTGTAGTTCCACAATACTTCTTGATGCTCTGAATACAATCCGACCATACACAAAAACAAACCTAAAATACCGCAAACAAACAGATAGGTAAGGAATAGCCAACGTTTGTTAAACAATAGCATTAATCCCAAAAAAGCAATAATGCAATAAATGCTGTTGAAGAAAGAAAATTCAGCCTGGGTCTCCGGAGTGCCTTCTACCAAAGTCTTTTTATCAATAACCAAAGATTTACCGTTACTAGTAGCTTGGTCTAAGCTGTGCAACAATTCTATCGGCAGAAACAGTTCTTCGGCTTTGGCATCGGTTTTGGCACCGAAAATGATATTAATGCCAAGTTTGTACCAAAAGTAATTCTCAAAATAAGGATAAAGCAGTTTACGGTAAGTGATGGTTTTGTCATCCACTTTTTCTAAATTTTTTCCTCCAACATAATTCCCTATTTTCTCGTTAACCATAGTGGTGCAATTGCGGTCAATAAATTTATAGGTATAGTATCGTTCCGAACTGTAAAGAGTAGCGCTCAATTCGTCTAATAATTTTTGTTTACTTGCAAGAGGTAAATCCAGTATTTGTTCTATCACCTCTCTGCCGTCGGTTTGGTATTCGTAGATGAACTCTTCCAAAGAGGTCACACTCATAAAATACTGCAAATCGCCTTTGACAAACTTTAAGTAAAAGTTTTCCGTTCTGAAATCGAAAGTGCCGTAGTTGAAAACCACATCGAGTTGATTCGATTCGTCCTTGATTCGAAGTGCTGTATGACCGAAAGTAGAGTACAATTGTTCCCCGCGACCACAAGTGAAAATGCTGACTTGGGCATTTTCGGAGAGTTTCGGACTTTGAGAAAAAGCACTAACACTGAAGATGAGTAGAAGTAAGAACCTTATTTTTTGCCACATAAATTTTTATCTAAAAATACTCAAATCGACTTTAACCGAGAAAATATTCGAGTACAACGCGGCACTTTGATCCCCTAAATCGGTTAAGGCGTAATCTACTTGGATGCCTTTGTATTTAAAGCCTAAGCCAATATTGGGTTGAAAATTCACTTTAGTGGAACCGTCCAATTGTTGTACGTTTTGAAAATTCCCCACGCCGGCTCGAAGAAAAACCAAATCGGTATAGCCAAATTCAAATCCAACCGCCGGATCAATACTCACGGCATCTGAAGCAATCACGTCATTGGTTCGGGCAAATTGCATGTTTAAATTGACAGCAGCAAGTAAGGTATAATCGTAGTGGAATTCAAATTTTTTGGCAATACCCAGTTGTGCTTTTGGCATAGTAATTTCTGTGCTTTCGGGTAATTCCTGATTTTGTCCGGCTACTGCATTTTGGATGTCTTCGTATTTGTCTTCGTCAATGGCCCAAACATTGTAAGTGGTGGTGATGTCGCGTAACATCAATCCGAAATGCCAATCATTTCTGTCGAATTGCAAGCCTACATCGAATCCAAATCCCCAAGAATTAGCAAAATCGCCAATCATACGTCGAATCACTTTGGCATTGACACCATATTGAAAACCCTCGAGTTTCATTTGGCGTGCGTAGGAAAAGGTCAAACCGTAATCGGCGGTAGAGAAAAGGCTGATGCGGTTGTAATCAATATTGCCTTCGCCGTCGATTAATTGGGTAGTATTGAGAATATCATCCACCCCGAAACGAATTAGGGAAACACCCCAAGCACTTCGGTCATCAATTTTTTTGGCATAAGCGGCATAGTCGTATTGAGCAATATTGGCGAAGTAACTAGCGTGCATCAAAGCAGCTTCACTGTCTTCAATTTTTAATAGTCCGGCCGGATTCCAGTACCCCGAATTGACATCGCCGGTGTAGGCTGTAACTGCATTTGACATGCCTAAAGCTGCTGCATCTACTCCTATATTCATAAACTCATTGGAATATTTTCTAACGGCTTGAGCATGAGTTGTCAGACCGGTTAAAAGCAACAGAATAGCAATTGTTTTTTTCAAGGCAATTTTTCTTTTTACAAATATCACATAAAAATCTTGAATATAAAACGCAGAAGTCTGCAACTTATTGTATTAAATTTGTAATTCAAAAAAAAATAAACAAACGCGATACATGAACCTCAAAGCCCAGATTCCTAACTTCTTTACGATGCTTAATTTATTGTGTGGTTGTGTGGCTTTGGTGTTTGTTGCCGATTTCGGATATCATTGGGCTTTTGGCTTTGTTTGTTTGGGGATTTTCTTCGATTTTTTTGATGGATTTTTTGCACGCAAGTTCAATGTCGCAGGACCTTTAGGGGTGCAGTTGGATTCTTTAGCCGACATGATTACCAGCGGTGTTGTACCTGGGTTTGTAATGTACAAGATGTTGGTTGATGCCGAAGTTAATTCCAGATTCAATTCCAACTTGAGCAGTATTGATACTTTACAGAACGAACTGCATGTGTTGCCTTTCGTGGGATTCATGATTACTGTTGGCGCTTGTTATCGTTTGGCTAAATTTAATATTGATACGCGTCAATCGGATTCTTTTATTGGTTTACCCACTCCGGCTAATGCGCTTTTTATTGTGAGTTTACCGCTGTTATGGAATCCAGATGTTTGCCCGTATCAAGTTATAGATGTATTAACCAATACTTGGTTTTTATTAGCGGTCACAGCTGTTAGCGCTTATGTGATGAATGCCGAAATCCCGCTGTTTTCCTTGAAGATTAAGAATTTCAGTGTGGCCAAGTATAAATTGCAGTTATTCTTTTTGTGTTTGTCGGTTTTGATGCTGATTTTTCTGAAGATATTGGCTGTGCCGCTGATCATACTGGTATATGTCTTACTATCAGTTTTTAATAATATATCCAACAAAAAAGCTTCCAATTAGGAAGCTTTTTTATTGACTTAGTGAAATCGATAAGATTACTAATCCGAAAAAGAGTAACATGCCCACAAAAAAAAGATAAGATTTTTTGTGTGCGAAGTTTAAAGTGGTGCCATAGTTTGGATTGGGTTTATCAACCAATAGTCGGCCATCTTCTTTGTTACAGTAAAATAAACCGTATTTCCAATATTTCGGATTGGTGCGCCATTCTTTCAAAGTTTCCTGACTTGGATTTTTCATAATCAAATGTTTTTGCTAGAAATGCAATTTCTTTTTGCGCAACTCGAAATTTTGTCCGAGATACACTTTACGTACCATTTCATCTTCGGCCAATTCTTCAGGAACTCCGGCTTTTAGAATGCCACCTTCAAACATCAAATACGTTTTATCCGTAATGGCTAGGGTTTCCTGTACGTTGTGATCGGTAATTAAGATGCCGATGTTTTTATTTTTGAGTTGGGCTACAATGCGCTGAATGTCCTCTACAGCCACCGGGTCAACGCCGGCAAAAGGTTCGTCAAGCAGAATGAATTTAGGGTCGGTGGCCAAAGCACGGGCAATTTCGGTACGTCTTCTTTCTCCTCCGGATAACAAGTCGCCGCGGTTGGTTCGAATATGCTCCAAACTGAATTCGGCAATCAGGCTTTCCATTTTGGCAATTTGTTCTTCTTTAGAAAGTTTGGTCAATTGCAAAACACTGAGGATATTATCTTCGATACTCAACTTTCTGAACACTGAAGCTTCTTGTGCCAAATAGCCAATTCCATATTGTGCACGTTTGTACATCGGGAAATCGGTAATGTTCATGTCGTCCAAATAAATATTCCCCGAATTGGGTTTTACCAAACCAACAATCATATAAAAAGAGGTGGTTTTTCCGGCTCCGTTGGGACCCAAAAGGCCTACAATTTCTCCCTGATTTACTTCTACAGAGATGCCTTTTACCACACTTCTGCCTTTGTAGGTTTTGACTAAATTTTCGGCTCTTAATTTCATGTTGGAGTTTCTAAGGTTCTAAGTAACTAAGGTACTAAGTTTTTATAAGTGCAAATAAACAAAATCCATTTGCTTGATTTATTGTTTTAACTCTTGTTTTGGAAAATTGGGTTCCGTTTTTACTGCCCACTTTCTTCTAGAGCTTCCCAAAACTCGTAAGCTCTTCTTAAATGCGGGATTACAATAGTGCCGCCTACTAAAGTAGCAATGCCCATGGCTTCCATCATTTCTTCTTTGGAAACGCCTTCTTTGTAGCTGGTTTCTAAATGGTATTTGATACAATCATCGCAACGCAATACGGCTGAAGCTACTAACCCTAATAATTCTTTGGTTTTTACGTCTAAAGCGCCTTCAGCGTAGGCATTGGTGTCTAAATTAAAAATTCGTTTGACAATTTTATTGTTGTCTGCCAACAACTTTTCGTTCATTTTAGAACGATAGTCGTTAAATTCTTTTACTAAATCACTCATTTTCTTTTTCTTTTTTGGTTACAAATGCCGCTATCAAGATACTGGCTTCGTACAGCACTAATATTGGGATGGATACGATTACCTGACTCGGAATATCCGGCGGTGTTACGATAGCCGCTACAATTAAGATGAGTACTATCGCGGCTCTTCGGTATTTTCGCAGGAATGCCGGTGTTACCAAACCTAACTTGGTTAGGAAATACACAAAAATCGGAAGTTCAAATACCAATCCGCTAACAATTAATGAGGTTTTAATCATGCTGATATAGGAATCAACCGTAAACTGATTGACAACCGTCGGACTCACATTAAAAGTGGCAAAGAAGTTGATGGTTAACGGCACGATGATAAAATAACCGAATAACACTCCGATAAAAAACAATAATGAAGAAACCACGATGAACAAGCCGGCTTTTTTGCGTTCGTTTTCGTACAAGGCCGGGCGGATGAATTTCCAAATTTCCCAGAGTACATAGGGGAACCCTAAGATGAATCCTGCGGTGATAAGTATCCAAAGATAGATGGAAAACTGTCCGCCAACTTCGGTATTTTGGATGATAAAGGAGAATTCAGTGGCACAGGCGTAGGAATCATCTACGCCAAAAAAACGGGTGACTTTGCAAAAGAATTCATAGGTCACGAAATTCGGATCTTGCGGCCCGAAAATAATTTCATTGAAGATAAAATCATCTATGAAATAGGACGCACACGCAATAGTGATGATAACGATGGTGCTTCTGACCAACATCCATCTCAATTCCTCTAAATGATCTAGGAAAGACATTTCCTTAAGCTCTTTTTTCGCCATTATACAATGCCTTCTTTTAAAATATCATGTAAATGAATCACGCCTTTGTATTCGTCTTGGTCAATAACCACCAATTGGGTAATCGAAAAATCTTCCAATATGTTCAACGCATCACTTACCAAATCGGTCGACTTGATTCTTTTCGGGTTTACCGTCATAATGTCTTTAGCGGTTAAGCCTGAAATTGTTTCTGTTTTATTGAGCATTCTTCGGATGTCACCATCGGTAATAATCCCTATTACTTTATTGTTTTCTACCACCGCCGTTACACCCAAACGCTTTTCGGAAATTTCCATAATCACCGTTTTGATGTTGGCCTCCGGTGTTACAACCGGTTTGTGCGTCATGTCTAGCATATCACCAACTCTAAGCAATAATTTCTTGCCTAAAGCACCACCTGGATGGTATTTGGCAAAATCTTCTGCAGTAAACTGACGCATATCCATCAAACAAACGGCCAAGGCATCCCCGATTACCAATTGTGCGGTCGTACTGTTGGTAGGTGCTAAATTATTGGGACAAGCTTCGCTTTCTACATAAGTATTCAACACATAATCAGCTTCTTTACCTAAAAATGAGGTGGTGTTTCCGGTGATGGCGATTAATTTGTTGCCGAATCTTTTCAATAAAGGTACCAATACTTTAATCTCCGGACTGTTGCCGCTTTTGGAGATGCAAATCACCACATCGCCAGGCTGCACCATACCCAAATCACCATGAATGGCTTCGGAAGCATGCAAGAATAACGAAGGCGTTCCAGTAGAATTTAAAGTGGCTACTATTTTTTGCGCAATGATGGCGCTTTTCCCGATTCCGGTTACCACTAATCTCCCCGAAGATTGGTAAATGATTTCAACAGTTTTAACGAAATCCTCATCGAGAAAATCAACTAATCTTGAAATGGCCTCACTTTCAGCTAAAATGGTCTTTTGGGCAGAGGCTAAAATGGTTTCTTTTGAGATCAAAATTGTACGAATATAAAATTTGTGTGTGTAAAAGAAAGTCGTATCTTTATGTTTGCAAATTTATGTAAAAATACGATTAACACAGAATGAATTTAGACGAAATTGACATCCACGCAGCATTAAAAAAATATTTTGGTTTCAGCCAATTTAAAGGATTACAGGAACAAGTCATAAAAAGTATTATTGCTAAGCAAAATACATTCGTTATCATGCCAACCGGCGGTGGAAAATCATTATGTTACCAACTGCCGGCTCTTATACAAGAAGGAACTGCCATCGTAGTTTCCCCATTAATTGCTTTGATGAAAAACCAAGTGGATGCTATTCGAAGTTTGTCTTCCGAAAACGGCATCGCGCATGTGTTGAATTCATCTCTAACCAAAACAGAAATCAATCAGGTTAAAAAGGATATTACGTCCGGAATAACCAAATTATTGTATGTCGCTCCAGAATCGTTAACCAAAGAAGAATATGTGGAGTTTTTACAAAGTGTGCCTATTTCTTTTGTAGCCATTGATGAAGCGCATTGTATATCGGAATGGGGACATGATTTCCGACCGGAGTACCGCAATTTAAGACAAATTATCAAACAATTGGGCGATGTGCCGGTCATTGGTTTAACGGCAACGGCAACGCCAAAAGTGCAGGAAGATATTCTGAAAAATTTGGACATGACGGATGCGAAAACCTTCAAAGCATCGTTCAACCGCCCGAATTTATTTTACGAAGTACGTACTAAAACCAAAAATATTGAAGCGGATATCATCCGTTTTATTAAGCAAAACAAAGGGAAGTCGGGAATTATTTACTGTTTGAGTCGCAAAAAAGTTGAAGAAATTGCCGAAGTACTCCAAGTAAACGGTATTAGTGCCGTTCCTTACCACGCAGGATTAGACGCTAAAACCCGCGCCAAACACCAAGATATGTTCCTGATGGAAGATGTGGAAGTAGTGGTGGCAACCATTGCTTTCGGAATGGGAATCGACAAACCGGACGTTCGTTTTGTAATTCACCACGATATTCCGAAATCTCTTGAAAGTTACTACCAGGAAACCGGTCGTGCCGGTCGTGACGGCGGCGAGGGTCATTGTTTAGCTTACTATTCGTATAAAGATGTAGAAAAACTCGAGAAGTTTATGTCGGGTAAACCGGTAGCCGAACAGGAAATTGGTTTTGCTTTATTGCAAGAAGTAGTGGCCTATGCCGAAACATCAATGTCGAGACGTAAGTTCTTATTACATTATTTCGGAGAAGAATTCGACAGTGAAACCGGCGAAGGTGCTGATATGGACGACAATGTCAGAAATCCGAAAACCAAAGTCGAGGCCCAAGACCAAGTCAAAATGTTATTGGAAGTGGTGCGTGATACCAAGCATTTATACAAATCCAAAGAAGTGGTTTTTACCCTAATCGGACGCGTAAATGCCACCATCAAAGCACACCGAACTGATACGCAAAAATTTTTCGGTTGCGGCGCTAACTACGATGAGCGTTATTGGATGGCCTTAATCCGACAAGTATTGGTAGACGGACTGCTCAATAAAGACATCGAAACCTACGGTATTTTGAAAGTTTCGGAGCGCGGTCATGAGTTCATCAAAAATCCAACTTCTTTCCTCATGTCGGAAGACCATGAATATAGCGAAAATGAAGATGAAGCCATAGTAACAGCCTCTAAATCGTCCGGTACTGCCGACGAAGCTTTGATGGTCATGTTGCGTGAATTGCGTAAAAAAGTCGCCAAAAAATTAGGTGTTCCTCCGTTTGTAGTATTTCAAGATCCGTCTTTGGAAGACATGGCGCTCAAATATCCCATAACCATTGACGAATTAAGCAATGTGCACGGAGTAGGGGAAGGCAAAGCCAAAAAATACGGAAAAGATTTTGTAGAGTTAATTGCCCGTTATGTAGAAGACAACGACATCATTCGCCCTGATGATTTGGTGGTGAAATCTACCGGAGCCAATTCTTCCAATAAATTATACATCATTCAAAACATCGACCGCAAACTTTCGTTGGAAGATATTGCCAAAGCCAAAGGCATGAATATGGATACCTTGCTGAAAGAAATGGAGCAAATTGTGTATTCCGGAACCAAACTCAACATCGACTATTGGATCAATGAGATTTTAGACGAAGAACAACAAGAAGAAATTCACGATTATTTTATGGATTCCGAATCTGATAAAATTGAAGAAGCCCTCAAAGAATTCGATGGTGATTACGATATAGAAGAACTCCGATTGATGCGTATTAAATTCATCAGCGAAGTAGCAAATTAGAAGAGAGAAGCTATAGTTTCTCTTTTTTTATGGCATATACAATTCGCCTCGGTGTGGTTTTAAGGCATCTCGCATCGGGATCATTTGCTCGTCATTTACCACAATAAAAGCAATAGCATGCATTTCGTCTTTTATTTCAAAACCGGTAATGCTAATCGGTAATTTTTCAATAGCAATGAATTCTTTTAAATGAATTTCATGATGCTCAGCAGTTTTAGCCGAAGCCGGTCCGTGAAAATCCCAAATGAGTTTTATTTGTCTTGACATAAATACAATATTGAGTGGCAAAGTTAACTTTTTGCTACATTTGAAAAAAAGCAAATCCATGAAATATCTCCTTTATATATTACTTTGGGTCAGTGGTACAGTTGGTGCACAAGAATTAACACTCGAACAAGCCAATCATTTAGCATCTTTACCCTTAAAATGCCTGCAACAGGAATATCCCAACAAACTGGGACAAATGTTGTTGGACAGTACCGAAATACAATCGCCCAAACAATTGCATCCTACTTTCTATGGTTGTTTTGATTGGCATTCTTCAGTCCACGGCCATTGGAGTTTGGTTTTTTTGCTAAAGCGATTTCCGAATTTGCCCAATCGCACGCTGATTATTCAAAAATTGCAAACCAATTTATCTAAAGCCAACATTCAGGTCGAAATAGACTATCTCAACAAGAAACACGAAAAGTCTTTTGAGCGAATGTACGGCTGGAATTGGTTGCTCAAACTCCAATTGGAATTGGAAACTTATAACGAACCGTTTGCGCAGGAGTTGGCCCAAAACTTAAAACCGCTTTCCAATATTATCATCGAAAGGTACATTGAGTTTTTACCTAAGTTATTGTATCCGGTTAGGGTAGGTACACACAACAATACCGCTTTCGGATTGACCTTTGCTTGGGATTATGCAGCGCATTCTAAAAACAAACAATTCCAACAAACCATCCGTGACAATGCAGTTCGAATGTTCGCTAAAGATGAAAATTGTCCTTTTACTTGGGAACCGAGCGGAACAGATTTCCTATCGCCGTGTTTGGAAGAAATGGCTTTAATGCAAAGGGTTTTGTCGGAAACGGATTTCCTGATATGGCTTAAAAAGTTCGCGCCACAACTCTTCAAGAAGAAATTCACTTGGGAAGTCGCTCGAGTGTCTGACAGAACCGATGGACATTTGGTGCACCTTGACGGACTCAATTTTAGCCGTGCGTGGAATTTGTATGCTTTGATTAATCAATATCCAAAAGAGTTCTCACATTTGAAAGCCATGGCCGATTTTCACCTGAATTTTTCGTTGTCTTCCGTAGTTGATGGCAATTATGAAGGCGAACATTGGTTGGCTTCTTTTGCCTTGCGCGCTTTTGAGGAAAAAAAGTAATTCCATTTGTGTACTTTTGCTGAAAATTGAATCATGCCACGCGAATTACTTTTTCAAGTCTCTCCCGAAACCGCTCACAATGAAGTCCTTCTTAACGAGCACGTCGCAAAGTTGTTTCAAGTTGACGTGAGCGACATTCAAAAAGTAGTGGTTGTAAAGCGTTCTATTGATGCCCGTCAAAAAGCCATTAAGTTCAATATCAAGGCGAATGTTTTTCTGAAAGGCGAGACCTATTCGGAATCTGTCATCGCACTACCTGATTATCCTAATGTCAGCAATGCTCAGGAAGTTATTGTAGTAGGCGCCGGTCCGGCCGGATTATTTGCTGCCTTGCAATTGATAGAATCAGGTCTAAAACCAATAGTAATTGAAAGAGGGAAAGATGTTCGTGGTCGCCGACGTGATTTAAAAGCCATCAACCGCGACCATATTGTTAACGAAGATTCCAATTATTGTTTCGGGGAAGGCGGTGCCGGAACGTATTCTGATGGCAAATTGTACACGCGTTCTAAAAAGCGAGGCGATGTCGACCGAATTTTGAGGCTGTTAGTGGCTTTTGGAGCTACTCCTGATATTTTAGTCGAAGCGCATCCGCACATTGGGACCAACAAATTGCCACAGATTATTCAGGATATTCGAGAAAAAATTATCGAGTGCGGCGGACAAGTGTTGTTCGAAACCCGTGTGAGTGATTTTATTATCAAAAACAATGAAATTCAAGGCGTTGTCACCCAAAACGGCGATACTATTTCGGCCAACAAAGTCATTTTAGCTACCGGACATTCCGCTCGTGATATTTTTGAATTGCTAGACCGAAAAAAAATCCTAATCGAAGCCAAACCTTTTGCTTTGGGCGTTCGTGCTGAACATCCGCAGGAGCTCATCGATAAAATCCAATACAGTTGCGATTTCAGAGGCGAGTATTTGCCGCCGGCGCCGTATTCAATAGTGAAACAAGTCAACGGTCGCGGCATGTATTCGTTTTGTATGTGTCCGGGTGGTGTAATTGCGCCTTGTGCTACCAGTCCGGGAGAAGTGGTGACCAACGGTTGGTCGCCTTCCAAACGCGATCAAGCCACAGCTAATTCGGGTATAGTAGTCGAATTAAAATTAGAAGATTTTAAGCCTTTTGCCAAGTTCGGAGCTTTGGCCGGAATGGAATTCCAAAAAGCCATCGAGCAAAAAGCTTGGCATTTGGCGGGTCAAACCCAAAAAGTACCGGCACAGCGCATGGTTGACTTTACCCAAAATAAATTGTCTTCTTCAATTCCTAAAACGTCTTATGTTCCGGGAACGACTTCGGTCGAATTAGGACAAGTATTTCCCGGTTTTTTAACCCAAATCATGCGGGAAGGTTTTGTGCAGTTCGGCAAATCCATGCGAGGGTATATGACCAATGAGGCGATACTGCACGCGCCTGAAAGTCGTACTTCTTCTCCGGTCAGAATTCCACGCAATCATGAAACCTTAGAACATTTGCAAATCAAAGGCTTGTATCCTTGTGGTGAAGGCGCCGGTTTTGCAGGCGGTATTATTTCGGCGGCTATTGATGGTGAAAAATGTGCGATTAAAATTGCCGAATGTCTGGCTTAAATTACCTGTTATAATTGCCTTATTTCTTTTTCAGTCTGTTTTTAAAAACTTTTTCAAACTTCTCTAGTTTTGGTTGAATTACCATTTGGCAATACGGTTGTTCTTGATTGTTTTGGTAATAATTTTGATGGGATTCTTTGGCTTTGTAAAACGCCTTGAACGGTTCCAAAGTGGTTACAATTTTATTGTTATAAACTTCTTTGTTCAACTCGGCTATGATACTTTGAGCCGCTTTCTTTTGCGCTTCGTTTTTATAAAAAATAACCGAGCGGTATTGCGTGCCAACGTCAGCGCCTTGACGATTTAAAGTAGTTGGGTCGTGAACGGTAAAAAACACTTTGAAAATTTCATCCAAATTTGTTTTCGCTTTGTCGTAAGTGATTTCAATCACTTCTGCAGCGCCGGTAGTTCCGGTACAAACTTCTTCATAACTCGGATTTTCCACTTTGCCACCCGAGAAACCGGATACTACTTTTTCTACGCCATCGAGTTGTTCGTAAACAGCTTCCACACACCAATAACAGCCGCCACCCAAAACAATGGTGTCAGTGTTGCTTTTGTCGGAAACAGCATCGGGAACAAAATCTAACGAAACAGCATTCATACAATATCTTTTACCGGTAGGCGCCGGACCGTCATCAAACAAATGGCCTAAGTGACTGTTGCATCGGCCGCACAATGCTTCAATACGTTGCATGCCATAGGAGTTGTCGTCTTTGAACCAAATACTGTTTTTGTTGTCTTGTTCAAAAAAACTCGGCCATCCGCAACTACTGATGAACTTTTGGTCGGATTTAAAGAGTTTAAAACCACAAGCAGCACAGTAGTAAGTGCCTTTGGTTTCGCTTTTCCACATCGTGCCCGTGAACGCTCTTTCGGTATCTGCTTGACGAGCTACCGCATACAAATCGGGGGGCAATACTTTGCGCCATTCTTCATCGGATAAAACCAATTTTGAAGTATCAGTGTTAGAATAATAAGGGTTTTCAGGTTTTGAAATTACATTTTCCATAGCGGTATTTTTGGTTTTTGTAGCATTGTTTTGGCCGCAAGCATAGAAAGTAAACAGCGGCAATAAAATCAGGAAATTAACAATGGATTTAGACATAGCAATCGTTTTAAATCGAATACAAATTTACAGTTAAATACGTGTTACAATGTCTGATAGATTACAAATTACAGTGATTTAAGGAAAGTTTAACGGTTGTTCGAGCAGCAGAATTAGGGACGCTGATTTTTTTTCGTACTTTTGAACGTTTAATAAAAACTATGACAGAAGAGAAAGTAATCTTGGTGAACGAACAAGATGAGCCGATAGGATTAATGAACAAATTAGAAGCGCACGAAAAAGCAGTATTGCATCGTGCCTTTTCCGTTTTTGTGTTGAACAGTAAAAACGAAATCATGCTCCAACAGCGCGCGCATCACAAATACCATTCACCTATGTTGTGGACCAATACTTGTTGTAGTCATCAACGCGAAGGGGAAACCAATATTCAAGCCGGAACCCGACGATTGTATGAAGAAATGGGTTTTAAAACCGAGTTAAAAGAATTGTTCCATTTTATCTATAAAGCACCTTTTGACAACGGTTTGACCGAGCATGAACTCGATCATGTGATGATTGGGTACTACAACGATGAACCACAAATTAATCCAGAAGAAGTAGAAACTTGGAAATGGATGTGTATTGAAGCAGTACGACAAGACATGATTCAAAATCCTAATATTTATACGGTTTGGTTCAAAATTATTTTCGACGAATTTTATCATTACTTGGAAGACCACAAGCTTTAACGCATAACTTATAACTTACAATCCACAACCCAATGAAAGTCACCGTTTCCCGCAAAGCTCATTTTAACGCTGCCCACCGATTGTATCGCAAAGACTGGTCAATGGAACAAAACGATGCTGTATTCGGAAAGTGCAATAATCCCAATTTTCACGGACACAATTACGAGTTAATAGTTTCGGTTACAGGGACTATTGATCCGGAAACCGGTTATGTGATTGATGTGAAGATTTTATCAGATTTGATCAAGGAACACATCGAAAATGCCTTTGATCATAAGAATTTGAACTTAGACGTTCCAGAGTTCGCCGATTTAAATCCGACCGCCGAGAATATAGTAGTGGTGATTTGGAACAAACTGCGAAAGCATATTGATACCGATAAAGACTTAGAAGTGGTTTTATACGAAACCCCAAGAAATTTTGTGACTTACAAAGGATAACCATGGCAATTAAAGTTGGTGATAAGTTGCCTCATTTTACTGCTGTAGACACCGATGGAAATGCTTTTGACAGTAAGATGTATGACGGAAAATCATTAGTCATTTATTTTTATCCAAAAGACGATACGCGAGTTTGTACCGAACAAGCTTGTTCATTCCGGGATCAATACGAAGATTTTAAGGCTTTGAGAGCGGAAGTTATTGGTGTTAGCAGTGATTCTGTAAAGTCACATCAAAAGTTTGCCTCCCGTTATCGTTTGCCTTTTATTTTGATTTCGGATTCTGATAAAAAACTTCGAAAATTATTTGGCGTTCCTAATGATTTGTTGGGATTACTTCCCGGTAGAGTGACCTATGTGGTAGATAAAAACGGTATTGTTCAGCTGGTGTTTAATAGTATGTCGGGGAAAATTCACATTCAAAAAGCACTGCAAATGCTTAAAACAATGTAAGTTTGTCAAAAATACCAAGTATGCTGTTTTATCCTTTACAATTTGAACCCATTCTGAAAGAGAGAATTTGGGGCGGAACTAAATTAAAAACTTTACTCAACAAACCCATAACTTCTGAAATTACCGGCGAAAGTTGGGAGATTTCTACTGTTGAAAACGATGTTAGTGTTGTAGCTAATGGTGCTTTTGAAGGCAAAACGCTTAATGAGTTAATTGAATTGTATCCTGCAGAAATTCTGGGGAATATAGTCTACGCCCGGTTTGGCAAGCAATTTCCGTTGTTGTTTAAATATTTAGACGCCCGAGAAGACTTATCTATTCAATTGCATCCTAATGACGAATTGGCTCAAAAGCGGCATAATTCATTCGGTAAAACCGAAATGTGGTACGTGATGCAAGCCGATGAGAATGCCCGATTGATAGTAGGGTTCAAAGAAAAATCTTCTCCGGAGGAATACCTTGCCCATCTTCACAACAAAACGCTACTCGATATTCTCGATAGTAAAAAAGTGAAATCCGGCGATGTTTTTATGTTGAACACGGGAACCATACATGCCATTGGAGCCGGAACAGTCATCGCCGAAATTCAGCAAACCTCTGATATTACCTATCGAGTATACGATTATGATCGGAAAGATGCTAATGGGAATACCCGTGAACTGCATGTAGATTTAGCTTTGGAAGCACTGAATTTTGATAAAATAGAGCCCCAAAGATTTTACGATAAGAAAGCCAATATGGCCAACGAAGTGGTGCATTGCCCATATTTTACTACTAATTTTATCCCGCTAAACGGTGAAGCTGTCTTTTCAAAAACTAGTGAATCTTTTTGCGTGTTGATGTGTGTGGAAGGCGAATTTAGTTTGTTGGTTGGCGACGAATCCTATCAATATTCGAAAGGAAGTACCGTATTGCTCCCCGCTGTAATTACTGATTTTCAGTTGAAAGGAGAAGCATCGATTTTGGAAATTTATATTTCGTAGTTGCTGTTCTAAAGATTTGACGTATTTTTGTCGAAATTTTAAAATTACAAGAAAATGGCAAGTGTTAAGAATTTAAAGAAAGACATCAATTTTGTATTGGGAGATATCATTGAAGCGGTTTACATTTACGAAATGACAACCACCGGAAAACCTTCTGAAAATACAAATGCAATCATTGACGAAGCCATCGCTTCTTTCGACGCGTTAATCTCTAAAGTAAATGCTAAAAACGTTGAAAACAAAAAAGCGCATTTCAAACAAATCAATGCCGAATTAGAACAAGTTGCTAATCAATTGATTGAAAAAATCAACGCTTTATAGCTATAAAAAAATGCAAAAATATTTTGGAAATTAAAATTCAAAAAATATATTTGCATCACAATTGAGACGCCGGTGTAGCTCAGCTGGCTAGAGCAGCTGATTTGTAATCAGCAGGTCGTGGGTTCGAGTCCCTCTATCGGCTCAATAAGAAAACCATCACTATTTAGTGATGGTTTTTTGTTTTTACAATATCCCCTTTGAAAACCATTCCGATTTTCTATCTTTGTCGGCTTTTTAAAAAATAGATTATGTTTGGAAACAATGTATTGAAAGGTGTTTTCTTAGTTGGCCTTGGTGCAACCAGTTACGGAATGTTGGCTACTTTTGTGAAATTGGCCTATGCGGATGTAAGTTCACAAGGATTACACTACACACCGGCAGAAGTCATAACGGCTCAATTTGTAATTGGAATCTTAGTGGTTTTAGGGATTAACATGGTCCAAAAGAGTCGCAAAGGAAATACTTTGGTAAAAGCTTCGGCGGTTGATATCAAAAAGCTATTGATTTTAGGAACATCAACCGGATTGACCAGTATTTTTTATTATTTGGCGGTGAAGTACATCCCGGTTTCTATTGGAATCGTTTTGTTGATGCAAACCGTTTGGATGGGAGTGGTTTTAGAAATGGTTTTGGACAAGAAAAGGCCTTCGAACATCAAAATTGTTTCAGTATTCGTGGTGTTGTTCGGAACGGCTTTGGCTACCAAATTATTCTCCGGTGAATTTGAACTCGACTGGCGAGGTATTGTATTAGGCCTACTGGCGGCAGCTTCCTTTACCACTACCATGTATGCGGCCAATAAAGTAGCTACATCAGTTTCATCGGCGCAGCGAAGTTTGTATATGTTGTTGGGTGGCGCAGTGGTGGTTTTATTTTTTGCTTTATTCACACAACACACACCTTTCAACTTTGATATTTTCTATAAATGGGGTATTTTGATTGCGTTATTCGGGACCGTAATTCCACCGATGTTGTTGAATGCCGGTTTTCCCCTAACCGGAATTGGTTTGGGAAGTATCGTATCTGCTTTAGAATTGCCGGTATCGGTGATGATGGCATATGTGTTGCTTAATGAAACTGTCGTTTTTTCTCAGTGGATAGGAATCATTTTGATTATTTTGGCCATCGTAATGATGAACGTTAGTTTAAAGAAGAAGTAAATCTTTTTGTCTTAATCGGAATTAAAAGTTCACTATTTTTGTGATATGAATGCACTTTTTTCGACTGAGAAAATCAGCTTTAATCTGCCCGATGCCGAGATTGAATATTACCCGAATTTCTTCGACTTGGTAAAAGCCAATGCGCTTTTTGAACGTTTGAAGAGCGAAATTCCGTGGCAACAGGATTCCATCACGGTTTACGGTAAAACGCATCCGCAACCCCGACTGACAGCACTCTTCGGTAATGAAGGCAAACCTTATTCTTATTCAAATATAGTAATGCAACCGCACCCATGGACGCCACTTTTGGTGTTTGTTAAAGAGGAAGTGGAATCCGTTTGCGAAACACTTTTTACCACCGTTCTACTCAATTATTATCGAGACGGGAAAGACAGCAATGGTTGGCATGCCGACAACGAAAAGGAATTGGGCCGAAATCCTGTGATTGCCTCAGTAAGTTTCGGAGCAGAACGCGCCTTTCATTTGCAACACAATACTATCAAAGAACAAAAACTTAAAATTACTTTAGAACACGGCAGTTTGTTGTTGATTAAAGGAACAACGCAGCACTTCTGGAAACATCAAATTCCGAAAACTACCAAACATATCGGTCCGAGAATCAATCTCACTTTTCGAGAGATCAAATAATTCCGGATTTTGGTATATTTGATAAAAAAATACCGTTATGAATGAAATAATCGATTATTTTTCCACCATTCCTTCCTCGCACAGGGCTTTGATTTTGGCCGGTGGTATTGCTTTGTTTTGGTTGATTGAGAGTGCAGTTCCTTTTGTAAAATTCAAGTATAACAAATGGCAACATGCGGGCATTAATATCTTTTTTACATTAACAACCATAGTAGTCAATTTTTGTTTGGCTTTTATATTAATCAGTACCGCGCAATGGACAGTGGACCACAATTTTGGTTTACTTAATTGGTTACCCGAAATGAATCCTTGGCTGTATGCCATAGCGGGTTTATTATTGTTGGATTTTATTGGCGCTTACTTGGCACATTTTGTGGAGCATAAAGTTAAATTCTTGTGGCGTTTCCATCTCATTCATCATACCGATACTTGGATTGATACGACTACCGGTAATCGTCATCATCCCGGTGAAAGCGTTATTCGATTTGTATTTACCACCTTAGGCGTGTTGTTGGTTGGCAGTCCGATGTGGATGGTGTTTTTGTATCAAACGTTATCAGTGGTTGCTACCCAATTCACCCATGCAAATATTGCCTTGCCGAAGCAAATCGATAAAATAATGAGTTTCGTATTGGTTTCTCCCGATATGCACAAAGTACACCATCACTATAAATTGCCATACACCGATAGTAATTACGGGAACATTTTTTCGATTTGGGATCGCATTTTCGGCACATTCAGTTATTTAGATCGTGAACAATTGGTTTACGGAGTAGACACACACATGCAAGTCGAAGAGCACAACGATTTGAAAAATTTATTGTATATTCCTTTCCAAAAATACCGTTCCCCTCAGGACCAAGCATAAAAAAATAGTAGTGCCAATAGCAACTAATTAATTTTTTTAGTAATATTGAAATACAATTAGTCAGTTGAAATCTTATCTATTAATGCTTTTACAGAAATGAAAAAAAGTAAGCTTGCAGAATTTGACAGCGAAATGATTGAAAGAGTTGTCAGTATGGCTCAAGAGGAGCGCAAACCTTTTGAAGTGATTAAGGAGGAGTTCGGGTTAACCGAAAACGAAGTAACGGAATTAATGCGCAAAAGATTGTCGAAAGATAATTTTGAGCTTTGGAAAAAAAAAGCTGTCGGAAGCAAACCCAAGCCTAAACCTATTATTGATGATTTTGACGACGATTTAGACAGCAAATACTACATCAAAAATAAATTTGATTAAACTTTAACTCTTGTTCAACAAGAGTTTTTTATTTAATCGCGATTTTTGTTCCTATGAAATCCGCTACTTTCACGACTGATCAGATAGACAGAATTATAGAAATGGCCTGGGAAGACAGAACTCCCTTTGAAGCCATCAAGTTTCAATTTGGTATATCCGAACAAGAAACCATCGAAATCATGCGTCGTGAAATGAAACCTTCAAGTTTTAAAATGTGGCGTCAAAGAGTGCAGGGCAGAAGTACCAAGCATGCCAAGTTAAGAGTTTCCGGCATCGACCGATTTAAATGCGCGCTTCAAAGACAAATTACGCACAATAAAATCTCCAAGCGTTAATCGTTTTTTAGTTAATCAATCCTAAAATTGTTAAAATCGATTGTAACTATTGTTTACATTTGGTGACATATTCCAAAAATAAAATTTTCTATCATGAAAAAAGTATTGTTGACGGCTGTTTTGGCCTTTTCCATGTTCAGTTTTACAGTATTTGCCCAAAAAAAAGCAACTGCTTCTAGTCAGCCGGTTATAGTGGTTATCGACTTAAATCAAGTAAAAAACGACAAAGTAATGGTGACCGTTACACCGCCAACTATGACTACTTCAGAAGTTGTTTTTCACATTCCCAAAACGGTTCCCGGTACTTACTCGGCCGACAACTACGGTAAATTAATTGAAGATTTCAAAGCGTTTGACAAGAGCGGAAAAGAATTGACAGTTACCAAAACAGACGACAATTCATGGCAAATTGCCAATGCTAAAACCTTATCTAAAATTACCTATTGGGTTAATGATACTTACGATACTGAAACGGGAAGAGGCTTTGGGAAAGACGAAATTTTCTCTCCGGCCGGGACTAACATCGACGAAGGCAAAAATTTCATGTTGAACAACCACGGATTTGTAGGTTATTTTAAAGGGAAATTAGATATTCCTTATAGTTTGACTATCAAGCATCCGGCCAATCTTTTCGGAGCGACTTCTTTAGTAGATTCTGATAAAAGCGACACTGTTGATACTTTTAATGTAAGCAGATATTTCGATTTAACCGATAATCCTATCATGTATGCTAAACCGGATTATGTTACTATCAATGTGGAGGGAATGGAGATTTTGTTCAGCGTTTATTCACCTAACGGAGTGCATTCGGCCCAATCACTTTTACCGGATTTAGAAAAAACCATGCGTGCTCAAAAAGCATTTATGGGTGCGATTAACGACAATAAAAAATACACCGTATTGCTATATTTGTCCGATATGCAAAAGCCTGATGCCAAAGGATTCGGAGCTTTAGAGCATCATACTTCTACCACGGTGGTTTTTCCTGAAATGATGCCGGCCGGTGCTTTGGGCGAACAAATTAAAGATGTAGTGTCACACGAGTTCTTTCATATTGTAACACCGCTTTGCATTCATTCCAAAGAAATTCACTATTTTGATTACAACAACCCTAAGATGTCTAAGCACTTATGGTTGTATGAAGGTGTTACCGAATATTTTGCCAATTTATTCCAAGTGAATCAAGGGTTGATTGAAGCCGATGAGTTCTACCAAAGAATGTTGGGTAAAATCAACAATGCTGCTACCATGAACGATACTATGTCTTTTACGGAAATGAGTAGTAATGTATTGGTGGCGCCCTATAAAGATCAGTACTTAAATGTATACGAAAAAGGCGCTTTGATTGGAATGTGTATTGATATTATCATCAGAGAAAAGAGCAATGGTGCTCGCGGTATCTTAGATTTGATGCAAAAATTGTCTAAAGAGTATGGTGCCTCGAAGCCTTTTGATGATGACGAATTGTTTGCCAAAATTACACAGTATACCTATCCAGAAGTCGGACAATTTTTAGCGACACATGTGGCCGGAACAACACCCATTCCGTACGATGAGTATTTTGCTAAAGTAGGAGTGGCTAAAGTTAAAGTGGCTGTACCGATGAATCCGTTTTTGAAAGATCAATCCACACCTTACATTACAGTGGATGGTAAAACCAAAGAAATAATGGTGATTTCCAGTCCGGTTTTGAACGACTTTATGACGAATTTAGGGTTAAAAGGAGGCGATGTTATTTTAGCCATCAATAATACTAATTACAATTTAGATACGATTTACGACATGATTATGGAGAGTCAGAACTGGAAAGTAGGCGATTCTATCAGCATTAAAATCAGAAGAGACGGTAAGGAGCAAACCATCAACGGAAAGGTGAACTTGTCTATGGAAGAAACTGAAGGCTATGGTTTTTCGGATACTTCCAAAGAAGCCTTGAATAAAGCTTGGTTGAAAGGATAACCGTTCCGCTTTTTTATAAAAATTCAAATCCTCAATTTGTGCATCAGATTGAGGATTTTTTTAGTATTATTGCCAAAATTTCTAACATTTGTTGGAAAGCTAAATTTACTATCAACTTGATATCTTCTCGATATTCAATTTTAAACATCAAAAATGCGAAAATCACTTTTATCGTTATTAGCCCTTATTGTTTTGGTTTCTTGTGCTGAGAAAAAATCAGATAAAGATTTTGTTCTGAATGGCCATATCAAAGGTTTGAAAAGCGGGACACTGTATATTCAACGAATCAAAGACACGACTTTAGTGCCGATAGATACTATTAAAATTGATGGTGATGCTCATTTTGTGAGTGAATTTGATTTGGAATCTCCCGAAATGCTTTATTTGTTTTTAGACCGAGGTGTGACCAATTCGGTGGATAATAATATTCCTTTTTTTGCCGAAAAGGGCGTAATGACTCTAGAAACTTCATTGGATTTTTTTACGGCTGATGCTAAAATATCAGGTTCTAAAAACCAAGCGTTGTACGATGAATACCGCAAAGTAATGTCGCGCTATATCGATCAGGATTTGGTTTTGATTGAAAAGAAATTTAAGGCTTTCAAGGCCTCTAAATTGGATGAAGTAGCCAAAATTGAGGAGCAACAGAAAAATATAATTAAGCGCAAATACTTATACACTACTAATTTTGCCGTAAATAACGGTGATCATGAAGTGGCACCTTACGTAGCTTTAGCAGAGATTTATGATATCAACTTGAAGTTTTTGGATACCATTCAAAAATCGATGTCACCTAAAGTAGCCAAATCCCTTTACGGTAAAAAATTGAACCAATATATCGCTGAGCGCAAAAAAGCCGGACAATAATGAGTACTTTTGTTTGTTGTTTTACATCAAATGAAAGACCTATTACTCATAACGCCGCCGTTTACCCAACTCAATACTCCTTATCCGGCAACGGCCTATTTGAAAGGGTTTTTGAATACCAAAGGTATCTCAGCCTTTCAATCCGATTTAGGGATTGAAGTTATTTTAGCCATTTTTTCCAAACAAGGTCTGATACAATTGTTTCAAGACAGCGCTCACCCGGAGCATTTTAATTCACAAAGAATTTTCGCTTTACAAGACGATTATATCCGAACCATAGAAGCGGTCATGGCTTTTCTGCAAGGGAAAAATCAAACCCTAGCCCGACAAATTTGCAGTGGTAACTTCTTGCCGCAAGCGTCCCGATTTGAGCAGTTGGACGATTTGGAATGGGCTTTCGGTTCGATGGGTATGCAAGACAAAGCTAAACATTTGGCCACTTTATACCTCGAAGATTTATCCGATTTTATCGTAGAATGTGTCGATGAAAATTTCGGGTTCAGTCGCTATGCCGAACGTTTGGGCAGAAGTGCCAATTCTTTTGATGAGTTGTATGATTGTCTTCAAAGTGAGCCGACTTACATTGATCAAATCACTATTCAAATTTTAGCTGAAAAACTCCACACGGTTCAACCGAAGTTGGTTTGTTTTTCTGTGCCGTTTCCTGGGAATTTGTACAGTGCTTTTCGATGTGCTCAGTTTATCAAAAAGAATCATCCTGAGATGAAAGTTGCTATGGGTGGCGGTTTCCCCAATACAGAGTTACGGGAATTAAAAGACCATCGCGTTTTTGAATTCTTCGATTTCATTACTTTAGACGATGGTGAATTGCCGATAGAGTTGCTTTACGCCAACATTTCCAATCCCGGTGCCGTCGAGTTTAAAAGAACTTTTCTTCTAGAGAATGATTCGGTAGTTTACCGAAATAATTCCACCAAATCCGATTACAAACAAAGTCAAACCGGTACACCTGATTATTCAGATTTGTTATTAGACCAATACATTTCAGTCATAGAAATCGCCAATCCTATGCACAGTTTGTGGAGCGATGGTCGGTGGAATAAGCTCACCATGGCTCACGGTTGCTATTGGGGAAAGTGTACGTTTTGTGATATTTCATTGGATTACATCAAGGTTTACGAGCCTATAGCGGCTAAGCTATTGGTGGACAGAATGGAGCAAATGATAACCCAAACCGGAGAAACCGGCTTTCATTTTGTTGATGAAGCAGCACCACCGGCTTTGATGCGTGAGTTGGCATTGGAAATTCTGCGTCGAAAACTTACAGTAACTTGGTGGACCAACATTCGATTTGAAAAAAGTTTTACTCGAGATTTGTGTTATTTGCTCAAAGCTTCCGGTTGTATAGCGGTTTCCGGAGGGTTGGAAGTAGCTTCTGATCGTTTGTTGCAATTAATTAAAAAAGGAGTTACCGTAGCACAAGTAGCCCAAGTGACCCGAAACTTTACCGAAAGCAACATTATGGTGCACGCCTACTTGATGTATGGTTATCCTACGCAAACAGTACAGGAAACGATTGATAGCTTGGAAATGGTGCGACAGCTGTTTGAAGTTGGGGTTTTGCAATCCGGATTTTGGCATCAGTTTGCTATGACGGCGCACAGTCCGGTAGGTATGAATCCGGAAGATTATGGCGTGATTCCGCAAATTAATGCCATCACCTTTGCTAATAATGATATTCAGTTTAAAGATATAACAGGTATCAATCATGACAAGTTTAGTTTTGGCTTGAAGAAATCACTATTCAATTATATGCACGGAATTTGTTTTGAATATGATTTGCAAGAATGGTTCGACTTCAAAATTCCTAAGACTACCATAGCACCCGATTTTATTATAAGTTGTTTGGAAGAAGAAGAAAGTCTTGCTTTCAAACCAAATGCGAAAGTACTTTGGTTGGGAGTTCAACCTATTGCTGAAAAGTTTAGCAGGTCTAAAAAAGGAAAGTCTTGGGAAATGATAAAGCTGAGTTTTTTCGATAAACAAGATACTTTCTCACTCAATTTCGATTTTAATCACGGTCAGTGGCTTTTAGAGATACTTTCTCAACTGGCTGTTTGTCAAAATAAAACAATGACTTTAACAGAATTAAAAGCCGATTTTGAAAAAAAGTTTGATGATTTTGAGTTGTTTTGGTTTTCCAAATCGATGTCCTCTCTCAGAGCATACGGTTTGTTGCTTCTATAGTGAATTCGATTTTTACGGCGTTAATATTTTTGGAGATGAGTCAAAGTTCACAAAATTTTCTATACTTTTAATTGATTATTTAAAGGTAGAGCACTGGAGTAAGATGATAATTAAAAAGAACTTTCCTAAGATACTTTGGCTGATTTTTTCCTCGAGTATATTTTTTATCCTATTATATCTTGCTTTGTTTTATTACACTAAAAAAGCAGAGCAACAAGTATATAAGGATTCTATAGAGCATTTTGATAATGAAGTCCAAAAGCTACTCGACTTAGAATCTAAGCCCATCTTGGTGGCCATTAACAATGACACCAATTGGGATGAGTTTGTAGATTTTATAAAAACCAAAGACCAGAAGTGGTTTGACGAAACTATCGGAAACGAACTGGAGATTTACGATGCTGAATATTTGGGAGTTTACGATGCACAAAAAAAGTTTATCACCAGAACACCAACACCGGCTATCAAAGCACTCGACTTTATCCCCGTGGCTGCAATGACATCAGTAAAGCAAGATGGAATTAAAAAATTTTATTTAAGAATTCCTGAAGGTATAGCTGAGGTTACCGGTGCCGCTATTCATGCCTCAGACGATCCTTTGAAAAATAAAACGCCTACTTCAGGTTATTTTTTTGTGGTTCGTTTAATGGACAGAGAGTTTTTGGAAAATTTGCAAAACATCACTAACTCCAAAATTAAATTAGTAGCAGCCAATTTTACTTTGAAACCTGAAAAAGAAACGATTGATTCTATGTTTGAATTAAAAGATTTTTCAGGGAATACTATTGCGAAGTTAATTTTTGAAAGAAATTTTGAGGTGTATTTTGAGAATACTATTCGATTATTGTATTTAATTGTAATTGCTTTTTTTCTGATTTTATTACTCAACTTATATTACACGCGAAAGTTTGTATATTACCCTTTGTATTTGGTTAGAAGAGTTTTGGAAACGGGGAATAAGAAAGCCATTAAACTACTCAAAGAAACCAATGGTGAGTTTAGTTACATCGGTAATTTATTCGAGGAGAATAACAACCAAAAGATAGAATTAATCACCGCTAAGATTAAGGCAGAAGAAAGCGATCGTTTAAAATCGTCTTTTTTAGCCAATTTATCTCATGAGATTCGCACTCCAATGAACGCCATCAACGGATTTACCGATTTGATTTTAAATACGGATATCACCGAAACAGAGAATTTGGAATACCTTACAGTTATTGAAAAAAGCGGGAAGAATTTGGTGTCTATTATCGATGATTTGATTGAAATGTCTAAAATTGATTCAAATCAAATTATTCCGAATTATACCCATGTCAATCTCGAGTCTTGTATGAATGAGCTGTACGAAACCATTAAGGTAACCATTCAAAATAAGGACATCGAATTTATCTTGATTAAAACGTCACAGCCGGCCGAGTTTAATATCATAACTGATGATATTAAATTAAAGCAAATCATCATTAATCTTGTGACCAACGCTATTAAGTTTACCGATGAAGGTATGGTTACTTTTGGCTATGAAATTGATGAGCAAAATAAATTAATTAATTTTACAGTTAGAGATACCGGTTTAGGGATTGATGAAGAGGAACACCAAAATATTTTTGACCGATTCAAGAGAGTCGATAGTGATGTTTCTATTAAAGTTGGTGGTTTAGGTTTAGGATTGGCTATTTCCAAAGCTTATGTTGAACTATTGGGAGGAAACATTACATTAACTTCTAAAGTGGGTGAAGGTTCTACGTTTTATTTTTCCATACCGCTACAATATGCCAAAGTAGAGCCAATAACAGTACGTCCGGTAGCTGATGGAGATTCGGTTAAATCAGAGAGAAAGATTATTTTGATTGCCGAAGATGACAATATCAATTATTTACTGTTTCAAAAAATGATGCAACATAAAAATTATGAAATCATTAGGGCGATTAATGGTCAGCAAGCTGTCGAAATTTGTTTGAGCAATCCCAATATTGATCTGGTGTTGATGGATATTAAAATGCCAATATTGGATGGATTCCAAGCCATAGAGCAAATTCAACCCATAAGGCCTAATCTTCCGATTATTGCTCAAACAGCCTATTCCTCATCTGAAGATAAGGCTAAGATTGAAAGAGCCGGTTTCACGGATTATATTACTAAGCCTCTAAATAGGGAGCGTTTGTTTGAATTAATAGATCTTTATCTGGATTATAATCACAAAAGTGGCGTTTAAAGAAACAGTTTTTTTGGTAGCTTTTTGTGCGCTTTTTCGACCGGCATACTCCCAAGAAAAAGTGTCAGATACTATGAGTGTACCAGTGGAGAAAAGATTGTCTTTAAATTTAGATATTACCAGTCGATACTTATGGCGTGGCCAATGTTGGGGAGGCAATTATGTTGCAGTACAGCCTTCGATAGAGTATGCCGCTACTTCAAAATTGACTTTAGGTTTTTGGGCAACCACAAATTTTAAAAGTGATTATTTTTATCCGGATGGTGTTTCAGCCTACAAAGGTTATCAGGAAATTGATTTCTATTTGTATTATCAGTTAACCGATTTTTTACAGTTTCAGTTATGGGATTATTATTGGCCTTCGGTTAGTAAGGTTGAAGGGGTTGACAACAGTTATTTCAACTATGGAACTAATGGCTCCAAAACGGTAGATGCTATTTTGTATTTTGATTTTTCGGAAGGCTATCAATATCCTTTTAATGCAACTATCAGTACATTGGTGCAGGGTAATGACTATCGTTACAATAGCAATGGTGAAAAGCCGAAACGAAATTTCACCACTTATCTTGAGTTGGGCTACACCTTTACTTTTTTTGAAAACTCTTCGCCGAAGTTTCTTCAGGATATAACAGTATCGCCGTATGTTGGAGCGGTACTCAATAACAAAGCGGCCTATTATACTTATGCAGATTATGATAAGGTTTCTTGGGTTAATTTAAGCTTAGACATATCAAAGGACATAGCAATAGGAAGTAATATAAACATGCCTTTGTCTTTGACTTACATCCACAACGGTGCTACCAAAAACACGGAAATATTCGGTAAAAATTTTATAGTAGCTACGCTGAGTCTGAGCTATTAAGCTGGTTCGCCGTACAAATCAAATTCGGTAGCATCAATAATTTTGATGTTGGCAAAATCTCCGGTTTTTAAATAGAATTTTGAAGCGTCTACCAATACTTCATTGTCTACATCCGGACTGTCAAATTCGGTTCTGCCTACAAAATATTGCCCTTCTTTTCTATCGATAATGCATTTGAAAGTCTGTCCGATTTTTTCCTGATTCAAATCCCAGGAAATTTGCGATTGTAAGTCCATGATTTCAGCGGCACGAGCTTGTTTTACTTCTTCAGGAACATTGTCCTCTAATAAATAAGCATGTGTATTTTCCTCATGAGAATAGGTAAAGCATCCCAATCTTTCAAATTTCATCTCCTGAACCCAATCTCTTAAAGTTTCAAAGTCTTCTTGCGTTTCTCCTGGATAACCTACAATTAGCGTGGTACGAATAGCCATGCCCGGTACTGCTGCTCTAAAATCATTTAGCAACTGAGTGGTTTTGGCTTTAGTTGTACCGCGACGCATCGATTTTAAAATTGGATCCGAAATGTGTTGCAACGGAATATCAATGTAATTGCAAATTTTAGGTTCGCGTTTCATCAACTCTAAAACGTCCATTGGAAAACCGGTAGGGAAGGCGTAATGCAAACGAATCCATTCAATACCTTCTACTTTGACTAAGTTTTCCAGTAATTCAGCTAAATTTCTTTTTTGGTATAAATCCAGTCCGTAGTAAGTTAAATCTTGAGCAATCAGTATCAGTTCTTTTACGCCGTTTTTGGCTAAACCTTCGGCTTCTCTTACCAATTTTTCAATGGGTTGCGAAACATGTTTGCCACGCATAATTGGAATGGCACAAAAACTGCAAGGTCGGTCACAACCTTCGGCAATTTTTAGATAAGCGTAATTTTTTGGAGTAGTAGTCAATCGTTCTCCCAAAAGTTCGTGTTTGTAATCGGCACCTAAAGCTTTTAGTAAAAGAGGTAATTCGGTAGTGCCGAAGTATTGGTCTACGTTAGGAATTTCTTTCTCTAAATCCGGACGGTATCTTTCCGACAAACAGCCGGTTACAAAAACTTTGTCAACCAAACCTTTTTCTTTTTTATCGGCGTACTCTAAAATGGTATTTACCGATTCTGCTTTAGCATTGTCAATAAAACCGCAGGTGTTGATCACCACGATATTACCTTCTTGTTCGTGAACAACCTCTTTGCCATTAGCTTTCAGTTGGCCCATTAATACTTCACTGTCGTAAGTGTTTTTGGAGCAACCCAAGGTAATGACATTTATCTTATTTTTTTTTAAAGACTTCGTTCTCATAGATTTAATTCCGATTATTGGGAAAGCGTGCAAAATTAAGCTTTTATTTCTAATTAGTTTGCCGCTAAGAAATAAAAAAAGCCATCACAAAAGGATGGCTTACGGTTAAATGGTATATTTTTAAAAGTTTACCGAGTAGCTGAAAGTAATGGTATTATTGTATCGGCTAATTCTGGCAGGGTCTGTCATTCCTGAAGAGATTAAGACTTGATTTCTGTTTCTGTGATCGTAAGCATAGGCTAAATCAATTCGGCTTTCTCCAAAGTTGTATCCTATTCCGCCGCTATATCCGGTTAGATCACCAAAAGCTTGGTCTACTTTATACGGACTTTCTTCAAAGCGATATCCGGCTCTTAAACTCACTTGTTTGATGCGGTATTCCGCGCCAATTCTCACTTCAATGGCATTGTCTAGAGCGTTGTTCATGAAATTATTCAAGCCTGTAAACCCCGGGTCGTTTTTTGGTTTGAATCGCAATGCACTGTAATTTTTAGTGGAAACATCAGCACTGATAAGTCCTTTTTTACCAAAAATATAAGATAAACTTCCGGTCCATTTACCAGGAGTTTGAATGTTGTATGGCAAATAAACTACTGAATTTTTGTAAGAAAACGGAAACTCATTACCGTCTTGGTTATTCAAACTTCTGGTACTAACACCTTGCTGTAACTCATCAGTTAAACGAAACCAAGTTGGCGATTCATAGGCAAAACCAACTCTAACACTTTCTATAGGTTTAACGATAGCTCCCAAGTTGAAAGAAAACCCATTGCCGACTGTCCATAATCTGTTTTCAAATAGAATTTCTGAAATGGTTGATCCGGTATCGTAAACAGGATTGTTGTTGCTTTCATAAACCGAAAATATTTTATCAATATTCACAAAGTGGTAATTTAAGCTTCCTCCGATAAAAATTTTGTCTTTGTAAGCTGCAGAAAAATTACCGGTTAGTTTTCCGTTGTATCCGGTAGTCAATACTTGGTTTTCGTGATAGTAATTACCACCGGTTGGGATATTGGTGAAGTATGAAGTGTTGTTAGGAGTGTTAATGTACGGTTCAAAAATATAAGTGTCGTATCCCAAATAGGCTTGTTGTTCGTAGAAGTTTAATTCGTAGAAGTTCAAATCCGTTAAAACGCCTGTTGGAATACCTTGTGCTATGTTAACAAAATAATTTCCAATTGAATTGTAAGGATTGGTTCCGGCAGAGAAAACACTATTGTTTAAGTTGTTTGTGTTTTCATAATTTATTCCAATGGCAATTTTATTCCAACCACTTTTGCTATTACCGGATTCTTTAAAGATGAAAACGGCCCCGATTTGATTGATATCTAAAGTGTTGTCGTTGTCATTGGTTGAAGTGCCAAAATAACGAGATATGTTTTTAGCATTGTATACCGAACCGGTTATGGTAGCAAAGTTATTGTTGAAAAATATAGAACCTGCCGGATTTACATTGATTGCAGATAAATCGCCACCTAAGGAACCAAAAGCACCGCTCATAGATCGGAATCGGGCTGTTCCGGTCAGATTATCAACAGCCAAACGAATCGCATCATCAGGAGTGGTTTCTTGTGCTTGTAATGAGGAAAATGAGATTCCTGCGAATAATAGTAAAAAATACTTTTTCATAGTGCATTAATTAAAGTAAAAAAAAGCCTATGCAAGGTAAGATAAAGCATAGGCAAAGTATTGTTATCTTCTGCCACCACCGGAAGATCGTCCGCCACCGTAGCTACCGCCACCGGAAGATCGTCCACCACCGTAACTTGAACTTGGTGTATAGGAACGTGACGGAGCCGATTGTGTTTGTGTTCTGACGCTGTTACGAGGTTGTGAACTTGAATTGTTAATGTTTGTTCTGGTAGGTGGAGTGTTAGTATTGGTTCTGGTAGGACCATTGTAGCTGCGTACCGGTGTTGAATTAGGTCTGGTGTTAAAATTGTTTCTAGGCGTTGTGAAATTACGATTACTTCTTACGCCGTTAGATTGGTATCTGTTGTTGTATGAGCTATTCAAGCGATTGCCGTAATAGGATGGATAATTAGTACCGCGTCTTCCTCCATTGTAATAGCTTCCCCAGTGATTGTGGCCGTAATAACCACCCCATCCCGGACCATACCAATTATTCCAAGAGTTCCAACCCCATCCCCAACCGAGACCCCAATTAGGACCATACCAATTGTTCCAGCCAAAACCCCATCCGGGACCATACCAAGAATTCCAACCCCATCCCCAATAGCTGCCGTACCAATAATTGTTCCAATATCCCCATCCCCAGTTGTTGTCATAAACATTCACGGTGATAGATTGTGCATTGTCTCCCCAGCCGGCATTACTATTGTTATATACTTGTCCTTTACTAACAGAGTCGTTACTCACATTGCTATAGCTGTCCACATCAGTAAAAATTACTATCTCTTGATCAGGGTTACTGAAATATTCTTTGTACTTATTGCTTTCAGAATTGTTTGTTGCAGCATTTACAGTTTGTCTGTTTTCAGAACCCCCGTAAATGCCGTCGTCGTAATAAGAACTGTTTTGGTAAGAACCACAAGAAGTCGCTGTGATTGCAAGTATTCCCAAGACAGAGAATAACGACAATCTTCGGCTGAATAAATAATAAGTTTTCATATCTATAGCATTTTTATTGTTGGACTATACAAAAATAGTTAGTTTTGCCGAACTATTTAGTTAAAAAAAGTTAAACAATTTTTATGCCAAACTATTCATTATGAGTAAGAACTTAACAAAGAGAGCAGAGGACTATTCCAAATGGTATAACGAGCTGGTGGTTAAGGCTGATTTAGCCGAAAACTCTGGAGTTAGAGGTTGTATGGTGATTAAACCGTACGGTTATGCGATTTGGGAGAAGATGCAAGCAGAATTAGATCGTATGTTCAAAGAAACCGGTCACTGTAATGCTTATTTTCCGCTTTTTGTTCCCAAGAGTATGTTTGAGGCAGAGGAGAAAAATGCGGAAGGTTTTGCTAAAGAATGTGCTATTGTTACTCATTATCGTTTAAAGAATGATGAAACCCGTCCGGGAAAACTAATGGTTGATCCAAACGCTAAATTGGAAGAGGAATTGATTGTTCGCCCTACCAGTGAAGCTATTATTTGGTCGACATATAAAAACTGGGTACAATCTTACAGAGATTTACCTTTACTAATCAACCAATGGGCTAATGTGGTTCGTTGGGAAATGCGTACGCGTTTGTTTTTGAGAACCGCAGAGTTTTTGTGGCAAGAAGGGCATACGGCTCATGCCACCAAGGCTGAAGCTATTGAAGAGTCTGAAAAAATGATGCAGGTTTATGCTGATTTTGTGGAAAACTTTATGGCGATACCGGTTATTAAAGGTTTAAAAACCGAATCGGAGCGTTTTGCTGGTGCAGAGGAGACGTATTGTATAGAAGCTTTGATGCAGGATGGGAAAGCGCTTCAAGCCGGAACATCTCACTTTTTAGGTCAAAATTTTGCCAAAGCTTTTGATGTTAAGTTTGCCAGCAAAGAAGGGAAGTTAGAACATGTTTGGGGTACTTCTTGGGGTGTTTCTACAAGATTAATGGGTGCTTTGGTGATGACGCACTCAGATGATAACGGATTGGTTTTACCACCAAATCTCGCGCCAATTCAAGTGGTTGTAGTGCCTATCTTCAAAACAGAGGAACAATTTGAGGTAATCAAAGCCTTGGTAAACGATTTGACGGCTTCGCTCAAGCAATTGAATGTGTCTGTTAAGTTTGATACAAGAGATACCTTGTCTCCGGGTTTTAAATTCAATGAATGGGAATTGAAAGGTGTTCCGGTTCGAATTGCTATTGGTCCGAAAGATTTGGAAAACGGTACTTTTGAAGTGGCCAGACGTGACAACTTAACTAAAGAAGTGATTCCAAGTGAAGGCGCTGCCGCTTACATTGCTGAATTATTGAAAAAAATCCAAAATGATTTATTCGGAAAAGCACTGTCATACAGAAACGAACACATCACCGAGGTGAATTCTTTTGAAGAGTTTAAAGAGGTGTTAGAAAACAAAACAGGCTTCATTTCTGCGCATTGGGATGGAACTCCGGAAACGGAAGAAAAAATCAAGGATTTGACCAAAGCAACAATTCGTTGTATCCCTTTGGATAGAAAACCGGAGGAAGGAACTTGTGTTTTTTCTGGAGGTAAATCCACTGGTAGAGTGTTATTTGCAAAAGCATACTAACAAAAATCAGAAAAAAAATAGTTATGCTCTTGCGGGATTAAAAAATAGTTGTATTTTTGCCACCGCAATTTTAAGCAAAGATGGCCCGTTCGTCTATCGGTTAGGACGCCAGGTTTTCATCCTGGTAAGAGGGGTTCGATTCCCCTACGGGCTACAAAAAATATCTTAGGCTTAATGGCCCGTTCGTCTATCGGTTAGGACGCCAGGTTTTCATCCTGGTAAGAGGGGTTCGATTCCCCTACGGGCTACAAAATTAGTTGTAAATTAGTTTTATAAAACAATTGTTTAGTGTCTCAAGCAATCGTTTTATTAGTTAAAACCAAAGTGATTATTTATTAATTGTGGGAGGTTTTTCTTTTTTAACTAATAGTTTATAAATTATTACAATTAAATTAAAAAGAAATGGCAAATCATAAGTCCGCTTTAAAAAGAATCAGAAGCAACGAAAAGAAAAGAGTGTTGAACAGATACCAACACAAAACCACTCGTAATGCTATCAAAGCATTGAGATTGGCTACTGATAAGTCTGAAGCTTCTGCAAAATTGTCTGTTGTGATTTCAATGATCGACAAATTAGCTAAAAAGAATATCATTCATGATAATAAAGCATCTAATTTAAAATCAAAATTAACTAAGCACGTTGCTAAAATGTAATTGAGATTTTATAGAGTACTAAAAAAGCACCCAATTGGGTGCTTTTTTTATTGGCTTAAGTCTGTTTTAGTTTAAGATTCTCAATCATTTCTTTGGTGATAGGCTTGGATAAGAAGTCAACAACCATTGGGTAGTTCTTAGTTTTTTCTACATCCTGCGGATCTATAGTGGAAGACAAAACAATAAACTTGGCTTCAGTAAATATGTTTTGATAGCCGTTTTTCAGATATTGGTCCAAAAATTCCCATCCGTTCATGATGGGCATGTTCAAGTCTAACAAAACCAACCGCGGATAAGCCGGATTTGATTGTTCGGCTAATTCTTTGAAAAATAGAATGGCTTCTTCGCCATTAGTAGCTGTTAGTATTTCTTTAGCAAATGAGGCGCGCTCGATGACTTTTTTGCATAGCATCAAAGTGATTACGTCATCATCTACACAATAAATCTTTTCTAACATAATAATGGATTAATTGTTCTTAAATGTAATGGTAAAGGTTGTTCCTTTGCCAACGGTACTTGTAACGTTTATAGAGCCACCCATGGCTTCTACTTGTGATTTAACTAGGTACAATCCCAAACCTTTACTATCGGGATGGTTGTGAAATCTTTGGTACAGACCAAATATCTTGTCTTTGTTTCTGACTAAATCAATTCCGACGCCATTGTCTTTAAAAGTCAGTACCAGGTTATCATCAACTACTTTAGAAGAGATGTTGACTTTTAGCTGCCTGTTTTCCGCACGGTATTTAATCGCATTAGTAAGTAAATTTAAAAAAATACTTTCTAAATAGGATTTGTTAATATTTAAAATAGATACTTCTTCCAGGTCGATTTTAAGTATGGGCTTATGCAGGCTGATTAAGAAGCTTAACTGATTGAAGACATTCTCAAATATCTCTTTGATGAGTACTTTTTCTTTCTGGATAGAAGGATTATCTTTGATAATTACCACCTTAACCAAATCATTAATGGTTTCGTTTAAGAGGTGCGTCGATTTAGAGAAACCGGCAATAATTTCTTTTAACTCAGGATCTTCGATAGTCATGTCTTCCACCAAGTTCAATAAGCCGGTTAAATTAGACAAAGGCGCTCGAAGGTTGTGAGAGGTGATGTAAGAGAATTGTTTTAAGTCTTTATTATTTTGTGTCAATTCCCGAATCAACTGCTCTCGTTCTTTTTCTTTGTTCTTTTCTTCAGTAACATCTCTTTGAATTGAAATCCAGTGGGAATGTTCGCCGTCCTTGTTGGTGACCGGTATCATCGAGAAGTTGTTCCAAAACTCCTGTCCGTTTTTCTTATAATTGATGGTTTCTACAAAGCATTCTCTGTATTCTTGAATGGCAGTTTTTAGTTTGTCAAATTCCAACATGTCCGATTTCGGGCCAATAAACATTATGGGTGATTTCCCAATAACTTCCTGAGCGGTATAACCGGTCATATCGGTAAAAGCCGAGTTAACGAAAATAATATTCGGAATTACATTTTGTGAAGTGTCGATATCCGTAATCATGACCGCATCCTTGGTTTGCGTAATCACGGTTTCTAACAATCTTAATCGTTGCTCTTCTTCTTTTTGTTTGGTTACATCCTGAATGGCTCCAATCATTCGGATGGGTTTTCCGTCTTTGTCTTTTACCAAAAAGCCCCTGTCGAAAACATATTTGTAACTGCCGTCAGCACATTGAAAACGATATTCATCTTGCCACTTTTCAGTTTTTTGCTCCAAAAAGGAATACAGCTTGACAGACATTTTTAAACTGTCCTCCGGATGAATTCGCTCAAACCACCATTTTGATGTTTTGCCGACTTCTTCTTTCTTGTATCCGAAAACGCCTTGGATTCCTTTATTCCACAAAAAGCTGTCATCCTCAATTTTCCAATCCCATATCGTGTCACTGGTAGCTTTGGCTACAATGTCATACCGTTCGTTGGATTCCAGGATTTCATTATTGGTAATTTGTAATTTTTCAAAAACGGATTTATTGTTTTCTTCGTTATTGTGCAGAATTAATTTCAGGACTAACCCCGAAATTAAAATGAATACAAAGTCTCTGATGTAGAAATATAATGGAGAATTCTCGTTGGAGTTTTTGAGATAATCTAAAAAAAATTGGTGGCCAATAAAAGCCACGCACATTAAGATAAGTACATATATTAATGTAATTTTATTCGAATTATTTTTCATTACACCAAATATATAGATTTTAGACTAAGTTTTAAAATTTGAGGCAAAACTTATTAAGGTTTTTATGAACTTTTCATTCAATTTTAAGAAACAGTAAACTAATGCCTTGTATCGTTTTTTTTCCAAAAATAAAGTGTACCTTTGCGCCCACAAAAAAGTATACATGGAATCCATCAGAAACATTGCAATCATTGCACACGTTGACCACGGTAAAACCACTTTGGTTGATAAAATTATGTACCACTGCCAACTTTTTCGCGAAAACGAAAATACGGGCGACTTAATTCTCGACAACAACGACCTAGAGCGTGAAAGAGGCATTACCATTACGTCTAAGAATGTTTCTGTAATGTATAAAGGCACTAAAATTAACATTATCGATACTCCGGGACACGCCGATTTTGGTGGTGAAGTAGAACGCGTATTGAACATGGCCGACGGTGTTTGTTTGCTGGTAGATGCCTTCGAAGGACCTATGCCGCAAACTCGTTTTGTATTGCAAAAAGCCATCGACTTAGGATTGAAACCTTGTGTGGTGATTAATAAAGTAGACAAAGAAAACTGTACGCCGGAAGAAGTACACGAAAAAGTATTCGACCTGATGTTTGAATTAGGTGCCGAAGAATGGCAGTTGGATTTCCCAACAGTGTACGGTTCTGCTAAAAATAATTGGATGTCGGACCACTGGGAAAATGTTACTACTAACATCGAGCCACTTTTGGATATGGTGGTAGAACACGTTCCGGCTCCTAAAGTATCCGAAGGTACGCCTCAAATGTTAATCACCTCTTTAGACTTTTCATCGTTTACCGGTCGTATCGCTATCGGTCGTTTGGAAAGAGGTGTTTTAAAAGAAAATATGCCGATTTCCTTAGTAAAAAGAGACGGTAAAATCATCAAATCCCGCATCAAAGAATTACACACTTTTGAAGGCTTAGGCCGTAAAAAAGTAACCGAAGTAATTGCCGGAGATATCTGTGCTATTGTTGGTGTAGAAGGCTTTGAAATTGGAGATACTATCGCCGATTTCGAAAACCCGGAAGCGTTGCAAACCATTGCTATAGATGAGCCTACGATGAGTATGTTGTTCACCATCAACGATTCGCCTTTCTTCGGTAAAGAAGGAAAATTTGTCACCTCGCGTCATATCAAAGATCGTTTGGCGAAAGAATTAGAGAAAAACTTAGCGCTTCGCGTAGCCGATACCGATTCTGCCGATAAATTCATGGTATTCGGACGCGGTGTATTGCACTTGTCAGTATTAATCGAAACCATGCGTCGCGAAGGCTACGAGTTACAAATCGGGCAACCGCAAGTAATCATCAAAGAAATCGACGGCGTAAAATGCGAACCTATCGAGGAATTAACCATCGACTTACCGGAAAACGTATCCGGAAAAGCCGTTGAGTTCGTTTCAGTCCGTAAAGGGGAAATGCTTTCTATGGAAGGCAAAGGCGAGCGCATGATTATCAAATTCAACATTCCTTCAAGAGGAATCATCGGTTTGAGAAATCAGTTGTTAACTGCTACTGCCGGAGAAGCCATTATGGCACACCGTTTCATCGGTTACGAACCCTACAAAGGTGAAATCGCCGGGCGTATCAACGGTTCGTTAATCTCTATGGAAAACGGAAAAGCCATTCCTTACTCTATCAATAAATTACAGGAAAGAGGGAAATTCTTTGTCGATCCGAACGAAGACATCTACGAAGGTCAGGTTGTTGGAGAGAACTCTCGTGGCGATGATATGACGGTTAACATTACCAAAACAAAACAGTTAACCAACTTCCGTTCTGCCGGTGCCGACGAAAAAAACAAAATCGTTCCGGCCATCAAGTTTACTTTGGAAGAAGCTTTAGAGTACATCCAAAAAGACGAGTACGTAGAAGTAACTCCTAAATCATTGCGTTTGCGTAAAATTTATTTGAACGAAAACGACAGAAAACGTTTTAAAATCTAATTTTAGTTTTTAAACTTTATATAAAGCCATCAACGAAAGTTGGTGGTTTTTTTTTGGAGCGAATGGTTCGGGCATTTTAGGGTTTCCATATTCCTGCTATTCGTTCTACTTCGTGCCACTACTATCAGGGCTAAAGAGTAAGCCATTTTTGCTACATCATTTTTGCAACAAAAAGGCAAACGGAATAGGCAATCTCTCCGCCCAAGCTTCTTCCGAATGATTTTTCCCCGGGAAGAATTCTGTAGTCCAATTAGCAGTCGTAAATCCTTTTTCAACCATAATGCTATCAGCCATTTTTTGTAGCGGCGGATACAAAGCGTCTAAGGTTTGATCGCCATAATCAAAGTAAATGCGGTTGGTCTTCGGACTAGGAAGTTTTTTTCTCATATAAGCATAAAAGGCGTCCGGAATCGGATTGTTTTCCACTGCAAAAATCCCCGGCCAATGCGTCGATATACAAGCCGCCGCACCAAATACTTCAGGATATTCACAAATCGCATACAACGAAATCAAACCGCCCATACTCGAACCGGCAATAAAGGTATTGTCTTTGTCCGACGCAGTTGCAAATCTTTTGTCGATGAAGGGTTTTAATTCGGTTACCAAAAACTTCAAATACAAATCGGAATAAGGTTTAAAAACTTCTTTGGTTCGACCGGCTTTTTGCAATTGCGCCGTTACCGTATCTTTTTGAACAGCTGTCAAACTTTCATATGGCTTTTGCGGAAAATATTCCGGATGTCTTTTATTCGGAAGGTTCCAAATGCCTACCACTATAAATTTTTTAACTTTCCCTTCCGCATTCAATTTACCGGCTACTTCATCCACTTCCCAGGCTTGTTTGTTCCAAGTGGTAGTGGCGTCAAATAGCATTTGACCGTCGTGCATGTAAATTACAGCGTATTTCTCGGCAGTATTATAGCCTTTAGGGAGCCAAACATCAATATTTCGTGCGTCAACAAACGCCGACTTGAAGTTCTCAAAACGCTGTACAAAACCACTGGAGACTTTCAGTTCTTGCGCTTGCAACCAACTTTGCGCCAACAATACTAAAAGCGATATAGTGGTTTTCATGTTTTATCGTTTTAAAGTAAAATGTCCTTTGGCGCTGCGGCCGTCTTCAAATTCGATGGAATACCAATAATCATCGGCCGGCATCTGACGTCCGTTATAGGTTCCGTCCCAACCGATTTCGGTAGTGTTGAGTTGTTTCAGCAATTTGCCATAGCGGTCAAAAATATAAATGGTAGAACGGTAGTTGTACAAAGCACTAACACCTTTCACATTCCAGTAATCGTGGAATCCGTCACCGTTAGGCGTGAAGTATTTCGGAATCCCTAAAACGGGAACTACAATCGGACCTATACTGCCACAACCATTTTTATCTCTGACATATAAAGTGTGGAAACCAATTTGTACATTGGTAAAGAAACCGGTATCACGATACGGACCACTTTCGTCATCCAAAGCATATTCGTAATCTCCGGAACCGTTAACCGAAACAGCTATGGAATTAATGTCTTGTAAATCCTGAACGTTAATATCTTGTATATTCGCGATTTCTGAACCGATTACAGTAATGACTCTGTTTTTGATACAACCGAAACTGTTTTTCACGGCAACACTATAAACTCCCGGTGAAGTAACCGTGAGCGTATAATTGATTTGTCCGGGCATAATGATATTATTTTCATACCATTGGTAAGTGTAGGCTGACGTTGGTGTATTGTCAACAATTCCGGCATCCAGCAAAGCTTGGGTAGACGGTAAACAAATGACAACGGTTTCTTCCTGATCAATTTTTGGTGCCGGATTAACTACAAAAGGAATTACGGTTTGCGCAGTACAAGAAGTATTGATAGGATTTTCAATCACGACAGTCACATTCTGAGTACCGGTTAGAAATGGATTTGGAAGTTGGTTCGGAATACTACTCGGAATCAACACATTGTTTTCATCGTAATAATACACATTCATGCCGGTTTGCGTTCCTAAAATTTGTGCTAAAATCCCGGAAGTGTCAAAATTGTAAAGTCCGTTTTGATTGATGGCAATAATTTCGTCATCACAAACGGTTACCAAAGCCGGGTTAATCGGAAAGACTTGCGGTAAATCATCCACTATGAATTGTACTTGTACTTCATCATAACAAGGTTGACCACCGGTTTGGGTAGTACTATTACTTACTCTGATGGTTACAGTTTCTGAGCCGTTTACAAAATATGGGTTGGTAAAAGGAACAATCTGAGTGCCGTCTGCTCGATAGTAGGTTACACTTACTCCGGTTTGACCGTTTATTGCAGAAGCGGCTAGATTTGAAGTGTCAAACCCGAATATGCCGTCATGGTCGTCATCACATGCTCTGATAATACCTGTAGTATTTATCGGATATGCAATTGGAGTAGGCTCTACTATTATATTGAAGGTTTTAAAACCAAAACACGAATTGTCTAAAGTGCTGTCAACACGAACCCAAATGGTTTGTGCATTTGGGAAGCCTACATTTCGGTAATTGGTAATGTCGGCTATAGCTAACGAGTTTCCGGCCACATCCGTTTCGGCTAAGAAATCGGCTTCGGTTTTGTAGAACTTGATACTGACATTGTTAGGTAAAATAGCCAACAAGCTGTTTTGAATGGCCGTAAAATTGAATGGTCCCGAGATTCCGTCGTAATCGTCATTAGCCGCATCCAAATAATCATCACATAAGTATTGATTTGGAATAACAAAGTTGGCCGGAATTTGCGTCACTGAAACTACCAAATCAATTCGTGCTACACGGTAACAGCCATTGTTGTTTTCAACTCTGGCATAGACATTACTGTTGCCTGAAGTGTAGACAATAGGATTGGCGATTTGTGCTGTGGCAATCTGATTTTCAGCAGCATTCAATGAAGTGTAATAAGTAAAAGTTTCATTCAGATAGTTAGCCGAAATCACATCGTTTTTTTGTGTTAAGTTGAATGTTGAAATACCATCGGTGTCGTCATCACATTGTCTTAAAGAAATCGGAGTGGTTACTACAGGTAAAGCATAAGTGGTTAAGATAGCTGCTTCAGAATACAAACCACAGCTGTTCCCATTTTTATTTAAAAAGACACGATATTGGTAACCTGCCATAGTCGGCGAGACATTAGCAACGATTAATGTAGCTGTTGTCGTTCCGGAATAGGTTGCATTGTTGGTTAAGTTTGTCCAAGTCAAACCATTATCGGTTGAAAGTTGCCACAAATAGCTGTCAACTGTAACCGAAGTCAGTGTAAATTCGGCCGATCTTAATTCACAAACAGCAACGTCTTGGGGTTGTACGGAAATAGAAATCGGAGCTGAAATGATGTAGTTTCCGTTTGGAACTCCGTAACCGCTTGGGCTTAAAACTAAACCTTCTCCTGCCATGATTACAGGAGCATCACCAAGAATACCATCGTTGTTTTCGTCTGCAAATCCGGCCTCAATAACGTCAAAGCAACCATCATCGTCACTGTCTAATTCCAAATAATTCAGTATGCCATCGCCATCGGTATCCGCAATGGTATAATTAATTACACCGCTATCCGCAAAGGTTTCAAGGTTGTTCGCAATACCGTTACTGCCAATCGGACTTAAGGTAATTCCATTCGTATTATTCCCGTTACCCGGACTTCCGGATTCTATGATATCAAAAATTCCGTCGTTGTCACTATCCAGGTCTAAATAGTTAGGAATGCCATCATTGTCCTTATCATCCGGTAGGATTCCGGTACCAAAAATATCATCAATGCCATCAAGATTAGCATCAATGCCGGAAAGTGCCACAACGTTTTGGCCTTGCGATTCAACAACATCCGGAATGGTATCATTATCACTGTCAAAATCGTATTGATCCGGTACACCATCATTGTCAGAATCTTTAGGGACACAAGTGGCAATCAAGCGTAAGGCTGCTTTGCTACTATTGCTATCCACCAAATTGATATTCGTTATTGTAATGGAGTTGATTAGATTTCCTCTAACAGAAAATGTTCCTGTACCCGGTTGTAAGGCAGTGGTGCTATTCAAACGGAATCGGATTTCAAAAGAAGAGTACTCGGTAACACCACTTTCAAATATCCCGTCATAGTTGGTGTCAATCAAAATCTGATTATCCGGATTAAGTATAGTTAGTGTTTTGCTGATAGGGCAATTAATTCTAAATTCAGTAGCAGCTGAAAAATAATCGTTAGCTGCCGCTGTAGTAGCATATTCAACAGCTAAGCTTATTGGATTGTTAAAAATGATGTTATAACTGACACTATTGTTTTTTCCGGTGGCAGCCTCTGTAACAAAATTGCCTAAATTGTCACCAACAATTGGTGTAGACGAAGGCGTTGTTGTCCCTGCGAAATTAAGACTTCCTACAAATGGATTGATGTAGTTACCCACAAAAACGGAGCCTAAAGTCGTGTTCGTTAAATTAACTCCTAAATCGCCGAAAGATTCGGCACAATTAGTAATACCATCATTATCATTATCAGCATCTACGTTGTTGTTGATGCCATCGTTTTCATCATCAATAGGACAAGAACTTACCGGTATTTCATTGGAGTTGATGGGTAAAGTACAACTCGAAATGGTGGCGGAAACGTAGTAATAGCCAGCGCCCAAAGTGGAAGGCGTGTAACTGCTGTTGGTAGCGCCCGCAATAGGATTGCCATTAAAATACCATTGAAAGGTGTCAAACGGACTCAAGGTATTAACCGAAAGCACTGTATTGGGAATACAACTTTCCTGGTTGGCATCTAATTGGGTGAAGGATATTTCCGGTTCAAAAGTAAATCCGGAGTAGTAACCCCCAAAAGTGGCTGCACCACTAGTTCCATAAGCGGCTAAATACAATTCTTGTGTCGAAAAAACCGAAACATTTCCGGTTAATCCGGTGAGGACATACGTTTCATAATTAGCATTTCCTTGTACGGGTGTAGGTCCCACAACATTCGCAATCGCCCCTAATCCGTTAAGTGTATAAGGTGTGCCGTCAATTAAAAAGTTTAGGGTGGCTCCAACTTTTGTTACTAGAGTAACTCTTCCCGTAAATTGTCGGGTTCCTACAAAGTCAATTGCCGGAATATTGTCAATAATACGAGGTGTTTGACAACTCAAAGGCGGAACAAAGAAGAGTTCTTGGTTGGCAGGGCTATTCCCTCCAATGCTTTGATAGGCAAATACTTTTTGGCTGGTTCTCAAATACAAATTCCCTGAAGTATTAAAATTAGAGCCATCCAGCAGCACGTAATCTCCTGCATTGAGCGTGAAGTTTGGAGTTGTAGCTCCGGATAAAAAGACTTCAGTATTGTCAGTGTCTGCAACCAACAATACAGTTTCAATAAGATCAATTCCGGTGCCTTTAATAAAAATATATTCGGTGTTGCTGATTCGCTCCAAAGGCACAATTTGGTCAAAGCCTAAATCGAGGTTTCCTTGTGAATTACTTCCTCCAAAGGAACCACAGTTGAGCGCAATTGGTTTATCTGAAGTTACTAATGCACCAATAAGTCCAGCCCGATTTGGATTATGAGGACCTTGAACAGTCATAACATAACTTTCTCCACTGTTCAACACTATACTGAAGGGCGCATCACCTGAATTACTGTTTACCGGTTCTATTCCGGTTCCAAAGTCACTAAAGTTAACTGTAGTATTGTTTTCGGTAGCTAAGACCGAAATAAAAGTAGAGTGAATGTTAAAATAATTACCCACTTGTAAATTGGTCAAAGCACCTATCCTGAAATGATTTCCCAAAGAAGCTTTCCCTTTCGAAACCAATTGTCCGGCTTGATTTCCGTCGCCGGCGGTTACTCTGGCCGAAACATAAATTAAATCGTCGGCTTCTACGATGTAACCTTTGTTAGAAAAAGTAGTGTTGGACAAACCGGAATCTACATGCAATTGGGTATTGTTACCAAAACCAACATAATGAACAAAAGGACTATTTCTGGATACTGTACCCGTGATACTATTACCGCCCAATGCTATAATCCTGAAATTAATCGGATTAACATTAGGCGTTGAAATATACAAATATTGGTCTTCCGAAATTACTGAGCCGGAACCGGATAATGGTGGTATGTAATGTGTTTTACTAAATTGGGCGAAAGAATTCGTCGAAAAAATAGCGATTAAGAACAAAAAAAATAACTTCTTTTTCATTCGCTAAAATTAGAAAATAAAAAAGAAAACATAAAAGGAACGAGTCTATTTATGTTTTCTTTAAGAATTGATTTAGACTTAAGTCTATCTTGTAGTAAACTTGTTGTCTGTGATGATTGATGATTGAATTACAAGTCTCGTTTTTCAATGATTTTGTAAGATGAAAAAATGAAAATGGCAGTCCAAGCTAAAACAATTATTATAGAAGAAAAATGGACATCAAAATCTTTAACATTGTTTTCGCCCACAGCGGTTTGGATGTTTTTAATTACACTCAATCTGGAGAAAGGTTCTATCAACAGATTGCTCATCGATTCCAAAGGCATAAAAGCATATACTTTGTCTACCATAGGATTTCGGTCGAAAATTTCAAACTTGGCAAAACCATAGGATATCTTTTCTACCAAAAACCAAATAAATAAAAATCCGATGGCAAAGGCAGATCGTTTTATCAACACACCCAAAAACAAGCAAAACGAGAAGAATCCTAAGAGTTTTACAAAGTAAGCCAGTAAGTATTCTAAATCGGAAAATACAATGCTTAATTCGGTATACGATGAAAAAGAAAAGCCTAAAATAAGCGACAGTACCAAAATGAAAATTGTGGAAGTTAACGCAAACAGCAACACGGTCAGGAATTTGGAGAGTATGAACTCTTTTTTACTCATCCCGTCGATGAGATTCTGCTTTAATGTGCCGTAACTGTACTCATTAGCCATCATGGAAACAATAACTACCGCCAAGAAGAATTTTAAAAGCGAAGCCATCCAAGTGTTGAAATGCCAAATGAACGGAAAGTTAAAAATGCCCATTTCGGCAAAATGAATTTTAAAGGTACCTATGTTGAATTTAATCGATGCGATTAAAGCAATAAAGGAAAGGATCACAAAATAACCAATGGTCAGGACTTTACTGGCGCGGTTTTTCCAAATCTTTTGCAATTCAATGGCGATAAGTCGTTTCATGATTTTGGCGGTTATTTGTTGGTTAAAGTTAAAAATTGTTCCTCTAAGCTTTGTTTTTTCAATAGTAAATGATGCAAGCAAATCCCTTGGTTGAACAAGTATTGATTGAGTTCACCCGGATTCACTTTCTGATTGAAGTACGCCGTTACTTTTCCGTCAACTTCTGAGGTTTTGTCAATATGAGGATGGCGTTGCAACGCTTCTACAAGTTTAGCATTGTCTTCGGCTTGCAGTTCGAAAAAACCTTCGTGTGCAATCATACCGTCTACAGTTCCGTTGTACAGTATTTCTCCGTAACGCAAAACCAGCACATGGCTGCAAACTTTTTCCACTTCGTCTAAAAGATGCGAAGCCAACAAGATAGTCGTGCCTTGTGAAGCAATGAGCTTGATAATGTCACGAATTTGATGAATACCCTGCGGATCCAAACCGTTAGTAGGTTCGTCAAGGATTAAAATTTCGGGGTCATTCAATAGCGCCGAAGCGATTGCCAATCGTTGTTTCATACCCAATGAGAAGGTTTTGAACTTGCTGTCTTGGCGCTCGGTTAGGCCAACAATCTCTAATTTTTCATGGACTTTTGCATAGTTGATGCCTTTGATTTTGCACACCAATTCCAAGTTTTCTTTGGCCGTCATGTAAGGGTAGAAATTCGGACGCTCGATAATTGCGCCTACTTTTTTCAAGGCATCGTGCGTTTCCATAGTGCCGTCGAACCAATGGTATTCGCCCGAAGTTTTATTTACTACATTTAAAATAATGCCTAAAGTAGTTGATTTTCCGCTGCCGTTTGGGCCGAGTATACCGTAAACATTGCCTTTTTGAATTTCAAGGGAAACGTTATTTACTGCATGGATTTTGCCGTAACGTTTGTGTAAATTTTTAATGGATAAGATAGTCGATTTCAATGGTCAGTTTTTTGGTTTAAAAAGTATGACGATTGAAATAACATTTTGTTACTGTTCTTTTTTTTGAAAGTAAAACCGATTCAAAAATTCTTTTTTGAGATTCAAGTAAAACAAGGTTTCATTGATGTCTTTGAGTTTTGACGTTAAAGTGATTTTGTTACCGCGACTGTCATTAGTGGCTTGACTTTTACAAATACTACACTCATATTCGCTGAAATGCTGATTGATTTTCTTGGTTTCCATATAACGATGTCCAAGAAAAAAACAGCGGTAATTTTTCTTCACCGGATTCAGGGTTAGGTCGTCGGTTTCCATAACATTGAGGTTAACGGTTGCGCTCTTTGCTTACAATTTCGGGGAATTACGAAACTTTAAGTTCACTAAATTTATGGGTTTGACGTTTAAAAGCAAAAAATAATCGATATAATGCAGATTGTTGGCGTTTTAATAGGTAATAAACTTACAAGAAAATAAAAACAAAATTTTATTTGTAAGGTACTATAACAGGTTGTCCGATTTGGAAATCAGGTAAAGATAAATCACTGTTTTTAAACGAGTTGGTTCTGAAGATGTTGTCGCCTTCAAACGGAATAGATGGATAATAGGAAAAAGAAATCTGGAAACTGTTAAATACCAAGTAATCGTTGTTGAGGAGTACGCCGACGCTGAATTTAGAATACAATCGGCTATCCAAAAATTGATTGTTTTCGTTGCCCAAAAAACCGAACGTCATATTGTAAAACGGACTAAAGTGAAAGCCATGCCAATTGCCGGGAGCATAAGTTTGGGTTTGAAAGGCAACCGATAATTTTCGGGTTCCGTTGATGAGCGGATTGTTAAAACCTACAATCCCGTTATCGTCTGAAATAATCAATCGGTCTTTGATAATCGGGGCGCGATGATTTCCAATAACTAAGCTTGGTTTAATGAATTGGCGCAGTTTCCATTCTCCAAAATTCAATAAATTAGTAAAGTAATTGCCTTCTATTCTTAGAGTGGTTTCTTCGCTGCAGCCGTTATTGAAAAAGCTGCCCCATTCAATATTGGTACTCAAATAACCAAAAGAATAATAATCGCCATAAGCAAAGCGACCACCAAAATAGCTTCGTTGACGGTTGTTTTTTTGCTGTAATCCACCGGTAATCGAGTACACTTGCCCGTACGGAATATCTTCAATAATCCCGAAATTGAATAAGTATTTATCTTCAGCAAACTTTCGGGTATTCAAGCCTATCGTAGCTAAGTACAATTTCTCGTCGGCAAAAAATCTTGTCGGGTCGTAAACTAAATCCGGTGTTTGAAGGTATTTTACATTTTTAAATCCAATAGTGGTTACCAAATTTGTCGTTCTGAAATCTTCGTTTTTTCCTTTGAATATTTTAAATGAATGACCTAACCAATATTCCTGAGTGTCAAATTTGAAGTTTTGATTATTAAAAACACCGTTATTGTTAGGCAATGAGTCGACGAGAAATCTTTTCTCGAAAGAAATTCCACCGGCCAATCGGGTTAAAGGCGAGAAAAACTGTCGCTCAACTCGAGCATTTTTTGTAGTGTAATTTTTCAGTGAATTTTCATAAGTAACCGAAGCGTTGATAAACGTGTTCTTGATGTTGTTAATGGAATATTTACCCAAATATGCATCTCTTCCGTTATCGAAACGGCGGGTATAATCGTTTCTGAACTCGTGTCCTAATCCGAGAAAATTACGTTCGGTGAGTTCAAAATTACCTTGCGAAGTCGACAAAGCACCGTTGGGAATCAAACTCCAGGTATCTAAAACCCGAATCGAAATGTCTACCGAGTCACGACTGCCCGGAATTTCCACCGGTTTGATTACCACGCTTCGGGTGTAGCGTTGTCGACGAATCAAACGCTCGGACTCTTTCACAATAAGCGAATCTAAAGCATCATTTTTTTTAAACAGCAATAAGTTGCGAATGGTCCAGTTTTTCGATTTGATGTGCAAACTATTTCCGAATTTTTCAAAGCCTTTTTCGGGTTGATCTTTGTTGTTTTCTGCCGAGTAGCCAAACGGATCTAAGGTTTCGATGTTGATGTTTCGAATGATTTTGCCTTCGTTGCGGTCGAACGATTTTTTGATTAAAATGCGCCTTCTTTTCGCACTATTGGTTACCGTTGCTTTTCGGTTGGATTTGAATAGTAATTTAAAGATAAAGCGATTGAACTTACTCTTTTTGGAATAATTTTCAATTTTCTTGTAGACTATGGTGGAATCGTTGCCGCTGTGTATTTCTTTTTGCTGAGCCGATGCAAAACAACAGCACAGCAATAGCAGTAAGAAAAAAAAGGGCTTCAATTTCATGTTTTTTGGTAACTAAAGGGAAAGATATAAAATAAATCAGCGTTAATAAAAAAAAATCCCCAACAGTTTTAACAATTGGGGATAGTGATTTTACATTTTCGGTTACGACTTTTGTTCTTTGTTGAAGTAAACTAGGTAGTAGTACATTTGTTTTTCTTCGTCCCAACCTTTTTCCACAAATTTTTCGGCACTTTCCGGGTTGATAAAATCGAGTTTGATTTGGATATTGGTATCCAAGTTAATCACGTTTTTAATCGATTTTCGAACATCTGTCACGGCGGCGTTGGCGATAGGGAAATTGGTGATGTCTTCAATACTGTATTTTTCACCTTTGTCTACTTTATAATTTTTGAACTCCGGAATCAAATCAGGATTGTCCAATACTTCATTCAGGAATTTACTTTCTTCAAATTCATCGTTTTTGGCGAAGAAGTTTACAGAACGATTCATAAACATCACTTCTTCTTTTTTGTCTTCGGCCGGAAGCACTACGTCTTTGGCAAAGCCTTGGCAGAATTTCAAGTATTTTTTAGTGTAGAAGTTTTCATCTTGAAAAGCATCTACCGAAAGGAAATGCTCTAACCAATAACGCGCGTCATAACGGTTACTGTCTACGGTTAAAATCTTGTAGCCTTCTTCTTTTTTGTGGTTGAAAATCAAACAACCTTTGTCTAATTTGTTAAGGTTGATGCCTTGTTGCAAAATCATCTCCAAAGTGCTGCCTTTTTCTTCAAACTGCATGAAATCGGTTTTGATTTCGCTTTTGAAAACGCCAATCGCGTCTACCGTATTGTTGTCGATAGAAACATTGGTCAAATAAGCCACATAAACTTCACCATTCTTAATATGCGGATGATTGGACTGCTCAAAAAGGTGTTTGGTGATTTTTTTAGAAACTTCGTGAGCGTCACTCGGATTCAGGAAAAGCTCCGTAGCCAAGTTGAACATGTCGTTGTATTCTAAATCAACATCGTGCGCAAACTGAAAATAGTTTTCTTCCTTTTCGCGAAAAGGTTTAAAGAAATACTCTTTTAAAAGTGGCACGATTTCATCGTTCAAACCATAAGGTTGCTCCGATAAAAAAATAGCCTCATTGCGGCTTTTGTTTCCAACTCGGTGGATGGATAGCGATTCGATGTGGGCGTTGAATAGGTTGATCATTTTGGTTAAGCTTCTAAGGTGCTGAGTAGCTGAGTTACTGAGTAGCTGAGATTATTTTAATCTTTTGGAATAGGAAATAATCATGGCCTCAAGTTCTCTGGTTTCCTCACATAAATTTTTAAATTCGTTTTCGTTTAGGTAATTGATGTTTTTTGAAATCTCAATTTGAGTTTGAAATTCAAATAAAGAACCGATGGCAATGTTTATGAATCTCAGTAATTCTTTAATGCTATCTCTTCCATAACCTTCAGCAATATTACTAGGAAGTGAGATAGCGCTCCTTCTGATTTGAGATGTTATACCAAATAATTCTTCTTTTGGGAATTTTTCAGTAATCTGTTAGGTATTGGTTACCAAATTCATTGCTTTTTGCCAAATTAATAAGTCTCTGAAAGTTTTCATATTTTAAGTTTTTTATTACATAAATATAAGAAAAAACTCAGCTACTTAGCAACTCAGCAACTCAGTCGTTTTAATTCCAATTCTCCTCAAATCCGAAATCTTCAAAGCTGTCATCTCCGCCAAACATGTCCAAATCGTCTTCGTCTAAGTCGTCTTCAAATTCGGAGTAGAAGTCTTCGTTTTCAGCTTCAAATTCTTTTTCAGGCGCGGAATTAGGTAATTCTCCGTGAGAGAACAACAAAGCAGGATAGGTTTCGCCGCTTTCCGGTTCTTCGATGGCGGCTAATTCGACTAAGAATGTCCACATGTTGATAAAATCGTACACATAAATAATCTTAGTTTGGTCGGCGCCCAAAAGTTGGTTTAACGGATAATCGCTCATGATTTTCATTTCACCCGGAACGTCGCCCGAATCAAACATGGGGATTTCCTCTTCTTGATTCCATTGGTCGTCACAAGTGTAAAATGAAGCTACTTCCATACCATCGAAACCAAAAGCGTTTACAATGGCGTTGTGTAAATCCTCTAAAGTGTCGTCTTCCTGAATGGCAATGTCTCTGAAAACATCTTCTTCGGCATCGAGTATGGCTCTGAATTTATAAATCATCATCGTAATTTTTATAAGCGCACAAAGGTAAATTTAATTTGCAATATTTGATTTATCGAATGCGAATTGTTGAAAACTATTTGCCATTAAAAAAACCGGTGCAATGACCGGTTTTGTGTTTATTTTTTCTCATCCTTACAGAGACCGACGATTTTATGAAAAGTGTCATGCAAGGCTGCCAGTGCTTTTTTTATGTCTTCATCGCTGTGTTTTCTTTGTACCATATCGTTTACCTTTTTGGTTTCTTTTTTCAGAATTACCAATGATTCTATAAGCTTCGGACTGCGATATTCTTCCGGCATGTTTTCTACCGAAAGAGCTTCTGCTTTTTCTACCAGCAATTCAGAATTTGATTTAATCGGATCCAAATTACCTTCTTCCGAAGAATGATACGTTTTTGAGATAACTTCATGGTAAGCTCTGATTTCCGGCCAACGTTCAGTAACAGTTTGTGCCGAAACTGAATTCAGGGCAAAGAAAGCCGCAAAGGCAAAAAGTGATTTGATAATTTTCATAGTTTAGTGGTTTTGGTACTGCAATTGTACTGAATTTTATCGTGATATTTTGTTAAAGACTGAAAATTTTAAAATTCTCTTACAGTTCATCCTTGAAAAATAACAATTCGGTTAACTTAAATTTTGTTGTACTTCAATTCGTTGGAAGTTTGTTTCATCAAAAACAATCCGATGAAGATATTGTATACTTTAGTTTTATGTTGTATCACTTATGTGAGTCAGGCCCAACAAACCCTTACAGGTACCGTATTCGATGAACAAAACAAACCTATAGCCGGTGCCAATGTTTTTATTGAGGGCACTTACGATGGTACTTCTTCTGATGAAAACGGTCGTTTTACTTTTTCCACAACTGTTTCCGGAACTCAGATTTTGGTGATTAGTTTTCTGACTTACGAAACGCTGAAAGTTACTATTGAGGTTGCCAATTGTCAAAACAAAATGTTCAAGCTGAGAGAGAGCGTCAATTCGCTGGATACCGTTATAGTTACTGCCGGGACGTTTGATGCCGGTGAAAAAGCCCGAGTTTCGGTATTGAAACCGCTGGATATAGTGACCACTGCCGGTGCTATGGGCGATATCGTTTCGGCTTTGCAAACCTTGCCCGGAACCCAAACCGTAGGCGAGGACGGACGCCTTTTTGTACGTGGTGGTGAAGCCGATGAAACCCAAACCTTTGTGGACGGCATTCGCGTAGCCCAACCTTATGGTGCTACGACAGCCAATGTACCAACTCGTGGGCGATTTTCCCCTTTTCTATTCAGTGGTATGTCATTTTCTACCGGTGGTTATTCGGCCGAATACGGTGAAGCGTTATCGAGTGTTTTGTTGTTAAATACCCAAGACGAAGCCATCGAGGAGAAAACCGATATTTCATTGATGATTGTTGGTTTAGGCTTGGCTAACACCCAAAAATGGGGCAACAATTCGTTGAGTTTTAATACGGCTTACATCAACTTAGAACCGTATCAAAAGTTGTTTCCGCAACGTGCTGATTGGAATAAACCGTTTCAGTCGCTATCAGGTGAAGCGGTTTACCGACACAGTTTTACTTCGGGTTTGTTCAAATTGTACGCTGCTTTTGATGCGTCTCAATTCGACCTTAACAGTGAAAGTATCAATAGTCCCAATAAAATCAGAGTCGACTTAAACAACAATAATTTTTACCTCAATTCATCTTACAAAGCCAAGTTTGGTTCGCAATGGCAATTGTTTACCGGTTTGAGTTACGGATACAGCAAGAATACAATCGGTATCGGTTTGGATGAGGTGGCGAATACGGAACATGCGTCACATTTGAAAGTAAAGTTGAAAAAAACGTTTTCCGACAGGGTAAAATTGACTATCGGCAGTGATTATTTCATCACGCGTTTTAACGAAGATTTCATAGCTAATTCCGGTGGCTTTTTCAACAGCGGTTATGATGCGAATATTGCGGCTGTTTATGCGGAAACAGATATTTTCTTTTCTAAAAAATTCGCTGTGAAGTTGGGTGCTCGTCTTTCCGACAACGATTTGTTGAATGAAAGTGTGCTTTCTCCCAGAGCTTCGGTAGCTTACAAAATTTCATCAAATGGTCAGTTTTCTCTCGCTTACGGAAGTTTTACCCAAGCGCCCAGACAAGAATATTTGAAATATGCTGATTATTTGGAAAGCGAAAAAGCGCAGCATTACATCTTGAATTACCAATACAATAAAGACAGAAGAACGTTTAGAGCGGAGGTGTATTTAAAATCATACCAAGATTTGGTGAAGTTTGACACGCCAAACGTTCAGTTTGATTCGGATTTCAACAACTCGGGTTCCGGCTACGCTCAAGGATTGGATCTGTTTTGGAGAGACAACAAATCGGTTAAAAATTTCGAATATTGGATTTCTTATTCTTATATCGATACCCAAAGAGACTATCGAAACTTTACTGCCGAAGTGACGCCGAGTTTTGTAGCCAAACACAGTTTAAGCGTAGTGTCAAAATGGTGGATTAACCAATGGAAGTCGCAATTGAGTGTCACCAATTCATTCACTACAGGTAGACCGTATAACAATCCTAACGAGTCTCAGTTCATGAATGCACGTACTAAAGGGTACAACAATTTGAGTTTGGGTTGGGCTTACTTGATTTCACAACAGAAGATCTTGTACTTCTCGGTATCTAATGTTTTAGGGACCGCCAATGTTTTTGGCTACGAATACGCCAATACACCCAATACAGATGGTGTTTACAATCGAAGAGCCATCCGTCCAACCGCCGATCAGTTTTTCTTTGTCGGTTTCTTTTGGACGATTAGTGAGAATAAGAAGGATAATCAGTTGAATAATTTATAGGTGCTAAGGCATTCAGATTCTGAGGTTCTAAGTTAAAAACCTTATAACCTTAGCGACTCAGAACCTCAGAGCCTTTATGAAAAACAATTCATCCCCAAAAATCTACAGTTCGGTCAATATAAATTTTACTACCGCTTGAAGCAACCTACTTTTGGACTATAAAAAAACAAGAGTTTTAATCATCAAAAAAAACAAGAATCATGACAAAAATTATTACCATTATTACTTTGTTCGTATGCTCACTTTTATCTGCTCAAACGCCTTATGAACAAGGCATGGGTAAAGCCCTTGGTTTGTGGAGAGAAGGCAAATCCAAAGAAGCTTCCGATGTAATGGAACGCATCGCTACCGCAGAGAAAAGCAACTGGTTGCCCAATTATTACGTAGCCATGATAAACACAACTGAAGCCTTCAAACCAGCTAATAAGAATAACGTTTCAGCTTTACTGGAAAAAGCACAACAGGCACAAGATGCGGCTACAGTAATTAGTCCGAATAACCCGGAATTACTGGTGATGCAAGCCATGATTTACACGGCTATGATTGTTCAAGATCCGATGGTTAACGGGATGAAGTACTCGCCTAAAGTGATGGAATTGTATACTAAAGCGAAGTTCATCGCGCCGGAAAACCCAAGGGTTGTCTATTGTAAAGCTGAGTTTGAAATTAGCGGCGCACAGTGGACAGGTGCCGATGTAAAAAAATTATGCTTAGATTTGGAATCCGCCATTCCTTTGTTTGAAAAATTCGTACCCGAATCGCCTTTTCATCCAAAATGGGGATTGGACAGGGCACAGCAAGCGTTGAAAAATTGTAAATAAAGGCACTAAGAGGCTAAGGTACTGAGGTTCTGAGAAAAACCTCAGTGCATCAGAACCTCAGTGCATCAGAACCTTAAAAATAAAATGAAATCAATAATCAAGGAAATTCCCAAAGCCATAATCATTTCACTAGTCATCTTTTTTGTGTTGATTTTGATTCGATTGGTTACCGGAAATACCATCACGTTCAACTACGCTTTGTTGGTCAATTTTGGATATACAATGCTTTACGGGTTGACTTTATACTTGTCGAATGCTGTGGTTTTTATGTATCTGGACCAAATCTTCAAAAGAGATAGATTTACGCCGAAACGCATTTTGATTGGTTTTATGCTCTCGTTTTTGGTTTCAATAGTGGTGATATTTTTACTGCGTATTTTTGAAGATGTACTTGTGGAAGGAACACCATTTAGTGTTTTTTTGAGTAAAGAACACATGGCCAATTATTTGGTAGCTATTATCATTACTCTATTTGTGACCTTGGCCATACATGCATTCTATTTCTACAAGGCGTATGCTGAAAATAAGGTTAAAGAGCAAAAAGTTATCGCCGGAACGGCTTCAGCCCAGTTTGAAAGTTTGAAAAACCAGATTGATCCGCACTTTTTGTTCAACAGCTTGAATGTGTTGAGTTCGTTAATCGAAGAAAATCCGGATAATGCGCAAAAATTCACTACTTCTTTGTCTAAAATTTACCGTTATGTATTGGAACAAAAAGACAAAGAATTGGTCTCGGTTGAAGAAGAATTGTCGTTCGCCAAAACGTATATGAATTTGCTCAAAATGCGTTTTGAAAACAGCATCAGTTACGAGTTACCGACTGATTTTGATACTCCGGAAGCCAAAGTAGTACCGTTGTCATTACAAATTTTATTAGAAAACACTATCAAGCACAATGTAGTGAGTGAGCAAAAACCGCTGCAAATCAAAATTTATATTGAAAACAACTATTTAATCGTTGAAAATAATTTACAAAAGAAAGAAGTCTTGCAAGATCGAAAAGGCGTTGGACTGCAGAACATCGTTAATCGTTATGGCTTGATTTCAGAAAGAAAGGTTTTAGTAGAACAAACCGAAACAGCTTTCAAGGTCAAAATACCTATTTTAACCAAACAAATTGTCATCATGGAAACACAAAATATCTACAATGAAAACATGGCTTACGTTAGAGCCAAAGAGCGAGTGGAAAAACTCAAAGGATTTTACGGGAACTTAATTTCGTATTGTTTCGTTATTCCGGTTTTAATATTTATCAATCTCAAAACCAGCAATTTTCATTGGTTTTGGTTCCCAATGTTAGGCTGGGGAATGGGCTTAACCTTTCACGCACTAGAGACTTTCGGTTACGGAAAATCATGGGAAGAAAAGAAGATTCGTGAGATTTTGAATAAAGAAAATAATACCAATAACAAATGGAGTTAGTTATGGAACCATCGAACGAAATTTTGGAACAAATTGTCAAAGAACGCGTACACAAGCTAAAACAATTTTACACGCACTTATTTATATATGTTATTGGGGTTGCGGTGTATGTGGCTAAGACTTATTTTGACGTACCGCTTAACTTTTGGCCGATTCGTTTTATCAATGAATTTGTGATGGGATTGTGGACCTTCTTCTTGGTGATGCAAGCAATGCAATTGTTCGTAACTCAGAAGGTTTTCGGTAACCAATGGGAACAAAAACGCATTCAGAAAATCATGGAAAAGGAAAAAGTCAAACAACAAAAATGGGAATAATCATGGAAACTAATCACGAATTTGAACGCTATCAAAAAGCCAAAAAGCAAGTAGAGGAGATCAAAGGGTTTTATGGTCATTTGGCTTCCTATATTTTGGTTATGGGATTGTTGATTTTTATCAACCTGCGCTACACACCACAATATTTATGGTTTATTTGGTCGATGTTAGGCTGGGGAATCGGCTTGTTTTTTCACGCGATGAAAGTCTTTAATTGGTTCCCGTTTTTCAATAAAGAATGGGAAGAAAAAAAGATCAAACAGTACATGGAACAAGAAAAGAAAAGCAATAAATTTGAATAATCATGGAACAATACGACGAAATTAAATACCAAGAAGCGGCTAAAAGAGTCCAAAAAATAAAAGGATTTTATACGCATGCCGCAGTTTATTTGGTGATCAATACCGCCATCATAATTTCTCAGATTCAATTTAGCAGTAGTGACAATTGGAGTTTGGAACTTCGACAATTTTCTACTGCCTTTTTCTGGGGTATCGGTTTAGCCGCGCATGGACTTTCCGTTTTTATGCCGACCATGATTTTAGGCAAAGACTGGGAAGACAAGAAGATTAAAGAGTTAATGGAGAAAGAGAAAAATAATAAATGGGAATAAATAAATTAGGTGCTAAGGCACTAAGGTATTAAGGTTCTAAATGAAAAGACCTCAGTACCTTAGAACCTTAGAATCTTAGAACCTTAAAATATGAACATCCTCATCATCGAAGACGAAAAACCCGCCGCCCGATTACTCCAGCGAAAAGTGGAGAAACTGGGTTTGACCGTCCATACCTTATTGCATTCCGTTGAAGAATCGATTGCTTGGTTCAATACGAATGAGCATCCCGATTTGATTTTCCTTGACATCCAGTTGTCCGATGGATTGTCGTTTGAAATCTTTGAAAAAATCGACATCAAAAGCGCTGTTATTTTTACTACGGCTTATGATGAATATGCCTTGCGCGCCTTCAAACTCAACAGTGTAGATTATTTGTTAAAACCGATAGACGAAGACGATTTAGCAATGGCTATTACAAAATTCAAAAGTCAATTTCAAAAAAATCTGGTTTCCGGTTTGGATTTTGAAGCCATCAAAAAGATGTTGGTCAATCCTATCGACCGACAATACAAAAAACGCTTTACCATCAAAATGGGACAGCAACTCAAGATGATTGCCATTGAAGAAGTTGAATGTTTTTATAGCGAGAACAAAGGCACATACTTGCACACTTTAGACAATCGCGATTATCTGTTAGATACGACTTTGGAACAACTCGAAACCGAACTCGATCCGGATCTGTTTTACCGCGTTTCTCGCAAATTTATTATTCCGATGAAAGCGATTAAAGAAATCCAACTACACAGCAATTCAAGATTAAAAGTCATCTTGCCAACCTACAAAGACGATGAGGTTATTGTGGCAAGAGAACGCGTGAACGATTTTAAAGAGTGGTTGGGATAAGTCATTTACAGTTCGTAAAGTTTTGTTAACTGCTTCATTTCGTAAATGCTAATTTGGTAACTTCGTTATCTTTAAATCCGAAATATGAGATTGCTTGCTTCTGTTTTTTTCGTTTTAGGATTGACGATGTGTCAATCTGCTTCCGCTCAAATAGCGGTTTATGAAAAGTTTGACGCCTTTGAAAAAGCAATTATCAAAGAAGATGATACTACTTATGTGATTAACTTTTGGGCTACTTGGTGCGCACCATGTATTAAAGAGTTGCCTTATTTTGAAAAGTTACATACCGAAAATCCGAAAGTGAAAGTCATTTTAGTGAGTTTAGACAGCCGGAAAGATTTAGAAAAGAAACTGATTCCGTTTGTATACAGAAAGAAAATAACAGCTCAAGTAGTTTTGTTAAGCGACAAAGAGTACAATGCTTGGTTGGACAAAATTGATGCTTCTTGGTCCGGAGCCATTCCGGCTACACTCATCCTAAACGGTAAACGAAAGTTGTTTGCTGAGCGAGAATTTGAAAGTTTTACCGAACTTAACGACTATGTAAACGCATTTATCCATCAAAACTAAAATTAGTCACTATGAAATTTTTATCCTTACTTATTTTGTTTTTCAGCTCCTTGTTTGTGGGCGAAACTACAGTGTCTAACGGTTACCAACCGGGAGACAAAGCCACCGACTTCAAATTAAAATCGGTTGACGGCAAAATGTACAGCATGGCCGATTACAAAGATGCCAAAGGATTTATTGTGGTGTTTACTTGCAATACATGTCCGTTTGCCATTAAGTATGAAGATCGAATTAATGCCATTGCCAAAAAATACAAATCGAAAGGGTATGTATTGTTGGCGATTAACCCTAATGATCCCGAAGCCCAACCGGCAGACACTTACGAGTTGATGCAGGAAAAAGCCCAACAAAAAGGATTTGCATTCCCTTACTTGGTAGACGAAGGCCAAAAGATTTATCCGCAATATGGCGCTACTAAAACGCCACATGTGTTTTTGTTGGATAAAAATTTAATTGTGAAATACATTGGTGCTATCGACGACAATACCGATGATGCTTCGGCGGTAAAAGAGAAATACCTGGAAAATGCCATTCGTGCGCTAGATAACGGAACTGACCCGAGTCCGGCGCTTACTAAAGCCATAGGATGTTCTATTAAAACCAAGAAAAAAGCATAAATAAAAAAGTCCCGAGTAATCGGGACTTTTTTATTATTTGTTTTATTTACTAAATCGGTGTAAGGTATAGGTCATTGCCGTTAATAAAAAGAAAGCCACCACCTGATGCGTTAAGCCCAACCAAAGCGGAACCGCATACAACAAAGTGAATACGCCTAATGCAAATTGCACAAATACTAAGAATACTAAAGTATTTAAGCCTTTTTGTTGTTGGAGGGTAAGCGTATGTTTTTTGCTCTTGAAATAAAAAAATAAGATCAAACCTACTACTACGTAAGCCATAGTTCGGTGTACAAATTGCACGCCGCTTTTGCCTTCGGTGAAACGCAATAGCCAGCTGTCGTATTCCAATTTGATGCTGTCGTGGAAAAACTGTCCGTCACTCATCAGTGGCCAGTGGTTGTGAATCAATCCTGCGTTTAAACCGGCCACGAAACCACCGTAAATGATTTGCACGATTAGGAAGAGCATAGTAATTCGCGCTAATTTTTTGAGTGGTACAATCACTTCTTTTCTTTCCGGATAAATCAAGTCCAATGCTACCCAAAGCGTATACGCAAAGGTGATGAAAGCGAAAGTCAAGTGTAAAGCCAATCTAAAATGACTCACATCCGGATTGTCAACCAAACCGCTTTTTACCATAAACCAACCAAAGAAACCTTGCAAAGCGCCCATTCCCAGTAGGATAAAGCATTTGTTTAAAGTGGCTTTATCGATTCGTTTTTTAATTAAGAAATAAACAAAAGGAATGATGAATACCAACCCGATAATTCTCCCTATAAAACGATGAAACCACTCCCAGAAATAGATGAATTTATAGTCATCTAACTGAAAATCGTTGTGGATATTGATTTTTTGGTATTCGGGATATTTCTTGTATTCTTCAAAGGCATGTACCCATTTTTCCTCGCTCATCGGAGGGAAAGTATCGGTCACCAAATGCCAGTCGGTCATAGATAAACCCGAATTGGTTAAGCGTGTAATACCGCCTACAACCACCATAATAAACACTAAAACACAGCCTGAAAGTAGCCAATAAATGACTGATTTGTCTTTTTTCATAGTTTAGAATAGCTGAGTTACTAAGTAGCTGAGTAACTGAGTTGCAAATTTAAAATGTAATTGTATGTTTTTAACTGAAACAAATGATAATAGTTTATTAATTTTTTAAGAAAAAAGTCCTGACTCAGTCACATAGTAACTCAGTTACTCAGCCACTTTTTTCAACCCCATTTTTTCCGCTTTGGCCACTACAAAATCATAAGCCGCTCGGTATTCGTTCGGGATTTCTCCTTCCAAAATGGCTTCTTTTACCGCTTCTTTCAACATGCCGATTTCTCGAGAAGGTTGTAAATTAAAAAGTTCCATAATTTCTTCTCCCGAAATGGGCGGCTGGAAATTACGGATGTGATCGCGCTCTTCGACTTCAATAATTTTGCGACGAACGATGTCAAAATTGTTGTGGTATTTTTTGAATTTTGCCGGATTTTTAGTCGTGATGTCGGCTTCGCATAATGTCATCAAATTGTCTACATCTTCGCCGGCATCAAACACCAGTCTCCGTACAGCCGAATCGGTTACTATATCTTCGGACAATACGATTGGTCTGGAACTCAGCATTACCATTTTTTGCACAAACTTCATCTTGTGGTTCAGCGGCATGTGCAAGCGTTCGAAGATTCTTTTGACCATTTTACCACCCAAAAATTCGTGTCCGTGAAACGTCCAGCCTTGTTTTTTATTGAAGCGTTTGGTTGGTGCTTTGCCAATATCGTGTAACAAAGCGGCCCAACGCAACCAAACATCGTCGGTATTCGGGCTAATATTGTCTACAACCTCCAACGTATGGTAGAAGTTGTTTTTATGGGTATGACCTTCCATTTCTTCCACATTGTTGAGCGCTGTCAATTCGGGTAAAATGAGATCCAACAAACCGGTTTTGTACAAATGCAAAAAGCCGATGGACGGTTTCGAAGTTTCCAGAATTTTATTCAATTCATCCACGATGCGCTCGCCGGAAATAATTTTAATTCGGTCTTTATTGTCGGCTATGGCTTGCAATGACTTTTCTTCGATGGTGAAATTCAGCTGTGTGGCAAAACGAATGGCACGCATCATCCGCAACGGATCATCAGAATAGGTTACATTAGGTTCCAAAGGCGTTTTGATGAGTTTGTTTTGCAAATCGGTTAATCCGTTAAAAGGATCAACCAAATCACCGTAATTGTTCGGATTTAAAGAAAAAGCCAAGGCGTTAATGGTAAAGTCGCGTCGGTTTTGATCGTCTTCCAATGTGCCGTTTTCCACTAAAGGATTGCGACTGTCTTCAGCATAACTTTCTTTGCGCGCGCCTACAAACTCGATGTCTATTTCTTTGTAGCGCAACATGGCGGTACCATAGTTTTTAAAGACTTGTACTTTGGGTTTGTTGGGCAATAATTCGGAGACTTTCAGAGCCAAATCGATTCCGGAACCTACCGCCACTATGTCGATGTCTTTTTTGAAATCGCGTTGCAGTAAAAAATCACGGACAAAGCCGCCAATTACATAACTTTCCAGGTTGAGTTCTTGGCTAGCTTGTGCTATAATTTTAAATATTGGATTGTGTAAAGCTTTGGTGTAATTCATTTATTCCGATTCTGTTTTGTCATTTCGCCGGAGGAGAAATCTCATTAGGTCATTTTTGTGATTTCTCCCGATGGTTGAAAAGACAAGATAACCTTTATGTTATTTCCTGATAATCTTCACCTGACTGTCATTGGTTAATTTAATAATTGTTGACGGTTTATCACAGGTTTTTTCGCGGTGCAAATTTACTACATAGTCTACACCGTTTATAATTTCGGTACTGATTTCTTTAAAAGATTTTGGAGTTGGTTGTCCGGAGATATTAGCGGAAGTAGAAACCAACGGCTTTTTCATGCGCTCCATTAGTTTAAAGCAAAATGGTTCTTTCACGATTCTTATACCTAACGTTTTGTCTTCTGCAATGAGGTTGGCGGCTACATTTCTCGGATTATCCAAGATTAAGGTGGTAGGCTTTTCGGAAAAATCCAAGATTTGCCATGCCACTTCAGGTATGTCCTTGAAAACGTTGTACATCATTTTTTCGCCATTCATCAACACGATCATACTCTTGGTTTCTTCACGTTGTTTAAGGGCGTAGATTTTTTTTACAGCCTCAGGATTGGTCGCATCGCACCCGATTCCCCAAACCGTATCGGTAGGATAGAGGATGATGCCGCCGTTTTGGATGACTTCAAAAGCCTTGTGAACTTCTTCGTTGGGATTCATTTTACAATTTTTTTGTAAAGATAATGTAAATCACAAGAATTAGGTTTTGGTTATATTTGCCGAAAAAGAGAAAATGCAACTGTTACTGTTTTTAATCTTATACCCGTTACTGTTTCTTATCTCCATTCTTCCGTTCAGGTTATTGTATCTTTTTTCAGATTTTGTGTATGTTTTGGTATATCACGTTTTCGGGTACCGCAAAAAGGTAGTGCGGGCCAATATCGCGCTTGCGTTGCCACATTTGAGTGAGAAAGAAAGGAAACTCATTGAAAAAGCATCTTATCGTCATTTGTGCGACATGTTTTTGGAAATGATAAAAACGATGACCATTTCAATCGAGGAAATTGAGAAACGTTTTGTTTTTAAAAACATTGAGCTTTATAAGGAATTCGAGAAAAGTGGTAAAAGTGTAGCTTTGATGTGCGCGCATTATGCCAGTTATGAGTGGGTGATTTCGATTAATTCGAAAGCTGATTTCGCCGGCTATGCCATTTACAAAAGAATTAACAACAAGTATTTTGACAATTTGGTTAGGAAAATAAGGTCTCGTTTTGAAGCTCATTTAATCACTACCAAGCAAGCCATTCCAACCATAGAAGGCAATGAAACGGCCGGGATTAAAGGTCTCTACGGATTTGCCAGCGACCAATCGCCGCAGTTGAAAAAGAAAACCTATTGGAGTACCTTTATGGGCGTTGAGGTTCCGGTGCATACCGGTGCTGAAATGTTAGCGAAACGATTTGATATGACTGTTGTTTTTTTGAAAGTAAAAAAAGTAAAGAGGGGTTTTTATGAGGCTGAATTTGAGCTTCTTTCAGACCATGCTTCGGCGGTGCCGGATTATCAAATTACGGAAACTTTTTTGAGAAAAGTAGAGCAGCAAATTATGGAAGCCCCCGAATTTTACCTATGGACACACAAGCGTTGGAAGCACAAAGGCAAAAACAAATTGGCCAACTAGTGGCGACTTACAATTTTATTTTAGTATTATTGTAATAATGAAATTATCCGTCATCATCACCACTTATAACTCTGAAGAATGGCTTCACAAAGTTCTTGTAGGGTACAGTGTTCAGACAGTAACCGATTTTGAAATTGTTATTGCGGATGATGGTTCTACTTCAAAAGTCAAAGAGGTTTTGGCTTTTTTTTCGACTAAGTTTCAATATCCTATTGTTCATGTTTGGCAGGAAGATTTGGGTTTCAGAAAATCTGAAATTCTCAATAAAGCCATAGTGAAAACCAATGCCGATTATTTATTATTTACCGATGGTGATTGTATTCCGAGAAATGATTTTGTTGAAGCTCATTTGAAGCACAAAGAATCCGGTTGTTTTCTCTCGGGCGGTTATTTTAAATTGCCGATGAGTTTGTCGAAAGCTATCACGGATACCGACATTATTAACCAAAATTGTTTCAGTGTTTTTTGGCTCAAAAGCAAAGGATTACCGCTCAATTTTAAAGTGACCAAGCTTGTTCATAATCGCTTTTTTGCTGCTTTTATGAATTGGCTCACTCCTACGAAACGGACTTTTAACGGACACAATACTTCGTGCTTCAAAAGTGATATATTGGCCGTAAACGGATTCAACGAAGACATGCAATACGGAGGCTTAGACCGAGAGGTCGGAGAGCGAATGTTCAACCTCGGATTGATTTCAAAACAAATCAGATACTCTGCAGTTTGTATCCATTTGGATCACAGTCGAGGTTACTACAGTCAGGAAGGTTGGGACAAAAATATGGCCATCCGAGAATATAACAAAAAGCACAAGGTTATCAAGATTGCCAACGGAATAGAAAAACTACCTTAGTTTTTAGTTGGTTTTCCGAAAATAGCATGAATTTTCATTCGTCTGAATAATGACAGCTTTCTTTTTTCCGGCACTCCGAATTCCGAACAATATTTTTTTACTGCTACAACCATTCTTTCAGCCGATTTACCGTCAATATAAGGATGGTATTGATTGAAAATTTCTTTTCGGTTTTGGGCAAAAGCATCTTGTGAAAGATTACTTTCTACTAACGGAATCAGTTGATGATAATCGAAGCTATTCTCCCAAAGAATGTTTTCGGAGATGTTTTTGAAAGTAACCACAGGCTTATCCAACAATAAAAATTCATAAATCACCGAGGAAGTGTCGCTGACTAACAAATCGGCCATCAATAAAAATTTGATGATATTTTTCTCGGTTTCAAAAACAATGTTGGTATTCTCTTCGGCTAATTTTTTGTAGGCTTCCAGCCAGTTTTCAGCCATTAAAGGATGGAATTTCAGCAAAACCAAATAATCGGGATTTTGAGCCAGGGCTTTGATTTCCTCAATTAAAAAAGGTGCTGAAGTTAATTTGGGCGAAAAAGTAGGTGCGTACAACACTATTTTTTTTGCTCTGTATTGTTCCAATAAGTTATGTTTTTCGGTGTCGTATTTATGAAAATCTGTTCCGTAAACATCTAATTTCGGCCAACCGGTTTCGATAACTTCAAAGTCGCGGTATTTGTTTTTGAAAGCTATGAATTTTTGGGTAAAATATGGACCTTGAGTTAGGTACAAATCAAAGTAATGACGAATCCTGAAATGGCCTTTCTTTTCTCCGGCCAATCCGTGAAATACCTGAACTTTAACACCTCTCAAATAATAAGGCACTTCATTGCCGGGCACAAAAATAGCATCGCTTTGGTAAGCCTGTAAATCGGAAACAACTGAAGTATGATTTTCATGGGTAAACGGAAAATCAGCCAGTATTTTAGGATTCACATACCATAAAAACTCGTCTCCGTTTTGGGCCAAGTAATTTTTGATAGGCTCCAAAATTCCGAACGAATAGTTGTTTTGGCAAAAAAGGATGCACTTCATCTTAGAGCATTTTGTTTACATTCTCTAAATCTTCAACGAAATCAATCTCCATGCAATTATAAGCAGAGATATCTACAGCGGTAACTTTAATGCCGTCTTTCTCGATAGCAAGTTCCAAACCTCTTTCGAAGTAATCGTTATCTTCACATTCTTCCAAACGATTGATGAATTGCTGGATATCTTTGGAGGAAATAAAATTGATGCCAACCGCTTCTCCGAGTCCGTTTTTAACTGTTTTGGAAAGCTCATTGATGAAGCCGTCTTTTAGGGTGTATTTTACCTCTTCCTCCGCTACTTTGCTGGTATTGACCGCCACAAAAGAAGTTTTAGACTTAATGTAAGGCTTCAGGATATCGAATATTTGTCGGTCGAAAACCACATCGCCATTGAACCACATTACCGATTTGTCACGGTTTTTACGCAAGGCTTGCAGCAAACTTTTGGATGTATTGGTTCGGTCGAAAAACGGATTGTAGATATAGGTGAGCTCCGGAAATCGTTCCATAATCAAATCTTTTTTGAAACCCACAACCACATTAATATCATCAATGTTGAATTCGGAGGCAATGTTCTCCACTTGGTATTCCATGATACTTTTGCCGTTTTTGAGCGGTGTTAATGGTTTTGGAAACGGGTTTCCTAATCTTGATCCGATGCCGGCGGCTAGAATGATTATTTTCATGAGCTTTTTGTTTGGCCTTATTAGTAAGCTGTTTTAGCTAAATTAACTATTCATTTTTTTGTTTATCCAATTTAAAACATAGGTCTGCATCTGCTTACTTCCTAATTCCAAACTTTGCAAGCATACAAATAGCTTTTTAGGGTTTACATCAAACCACCACAGCTTAAAAAGGGTAGGGATAACTTTGTAAGTTCTGAAATAAGTCAGTTGAAAATTGGTTTGTAAAACGTAGGTTTTGTTTTTGATTTCCAGGTGATTGGAAAGAGAAGAAATGATGAATTGATCGTTGTTTCTGAACTTGTGTTTGACGTTGTTGTACAACAAATCAGGGTTGTCTCCGAAAAAGCGTTCCAAGGTTGATTTTCGGGCAGAAACCGGCGTGTGATCTCGTCTGACATATTTGTCTTTAAATCCGGCTATTTGAGCACTTTTTTGTTGGAGGTATTTGTAACCAACATTAGTCTTCAAATTTTTATTGAAATACTTGTTATAGGTTTTGCGGAACCAATTGTTGTTGTAAAAATTGTCCCATCGTCCTCGAATTACCGGTAAACCATTAACAAAGAAATCTTCGATTTTGGTTGGTCTCATTAAAAAGGTATCGTCGTTAAAAATGACAAAATGTTCCGCCATTTCCGGGATTCGATACAACATGGTGATGATGGAGCACGAATTAAAAGTAGGCAGACAAGTTTCGTAATCTTTAAAAATTACGGAATGATCAACCAATTTAAGATGGATGTTTTGTTTGGCAGCCTTTTCTTTTAATGCATCAAAAGACTTAGGTTGTTGGTTATCGGTGACCAAGAAAATATTCCTGATAAAGGGCGCAAATTTTATAATTGATTCGATTGCAATGTCAATTTCATCAATAGAATTGTATCGTTTACTGCTGATTTTGTTGTTCCAATCGATTTTCTTTTCCAAATGCGTATTGATTTTTTCTCTCCATGTAACATCACTGCCGTCAACCCAAGTGATTACAGCATCTATAGTAACATCATTTGTATTTTCAATACCCATCTTTTTCACAATTTATACCGCTACGTCGTATTCTCTCAACGCATTGTTCAGCGAAGTTTTTAAATCGGTCGATGGTTTGCGTGTTCCGATAATCAAGGCACACGGTACTTGGTAATCGCCGGCCGCAAAGGATTTAGTATAACTTCCCGGAATTACTACGGAACGCTCCGGAACATATCCTTTGTATTCTTTTGGTTCCGCACCGGTCACGTCGATAATCTTAGTCGAAGCGGTCAAACACACATTAGCGCCGAGAACGGCTTCTTTACCCACATGAACACCTTCTACCACGATACATCTCGAGCCAATAAAAGCGCCATCTTCAATAATCACCGGAGCGGCTTGTAACGGTTCTAAAACACCACCAATACCCACACCACCGGAAAGGTGCACATCTTTCCCGATTTGAGCACAACTTCCCACCGTAGCCCAAGTGTCCACCATCGTTCCTTCATCAACATAAGCACCGATGTTTACGTAGCTCGGCATCAAAATAACACCTTTAGAAATGTAAGCGCCGTATCGTGCAGTAGCAGGTGGAACCACACGGATTCCTTTTTCGGCATAACCGGTTTTGAGTAGCATTTTGTCGTGGTATTCAAAAATTCCGGCTTCCCAGGTTTCCATTTTTTGAATCGGAAAATACATCACTACAGCTTTTTTAACCCATTCGTTTACCTGCCAACTATTAGCTGTTGGTTCGGCTACGCGCAAGGTTCCGGCATCCAATAAAGCAATAACTTCACGGATGGCAGTGGTAGTGGTTTCTTCCTGTAATAAAGCGCGGTTATCCCAAGCTTTTTCAATAATATTCTGTAGTGTAGTCATGGTTTCAAATTTTACTTCGTAAAGCTCGGGCGCAAAGGCACGAGTGAGCAAAGATAGTTTCATTTTTAGAAAGTTGCAAAGCAATTCTCGAAATCAAAAAAATGTTAAATTCTAACATCAGTTTAACAGATTAAGTAAGTTTGTTCTAACCTTTTAACCAATAAATGTATTATCCATGAAAAGTAAGTTTTTGCTTTTAGTTGCTTTGTTTTCAATGTTTTTTAGTTGTCAGAAACAAACGGAGAGTCAACCCTCTGCCCATGATTCTATTGCTAAAATGGATTCCCTATTAAATGAAGCCGCACACAATGCCAAAAAGTCATTGGATTACATCGGAACTTATAAAGGCGTTTTACCTTGCGCAGATTGTGAAGGTTTAGAAACCGTGCTTTGCATCAATGAAAATGACACCTATAAACTACAAACCCGTTATTTGGGTAAAGGCGATAAAGTTTTTGAGCAAAAAGGCACCTTTACTTGGGACGCTAAAGGCGTTAAAATCATTTTAAGTGACATTGAAAATGCTCCGAATCAGTACTTTGTTGGAGAAAATAAGGTGACACAGTTGGATATGTCGGGTAAAATAATCACCGGAAAATTGGCTTTGCAATATGTTTTGACCAAACAAGAAACCACAGCAGAAGCCGATCCAACAGAACAAAGTAATACTCCGAAAGTAAATTTAAACAACCGTATGGAAGCTCAAACGGTTATCAAAAACGTAAATCCCGCCCATGGAAAAGCTACTTTGGCTGAGACCAAATGGAGATTGATGACCTTGAATGGCAAAATCGTCAAACAAAGCGGAAGTAAAGATTATTTTATCAAGTTGAATTCTAAAGACGGAAGATTTACTGCCTATGCCGGCTGTAACAATATTTCGGGAAGTTATATGATGCCAACGGCTTTTGGATTGTCGTTCTCTAAAGCCGCCATGACCCGAATGGCTTGTCCGGACATGGAAGTGGAAGTTCGATTTGCCAAAATGCTCGAACAAACCGATCGCTACACTTTAAACGATAATATTCTGAAATTCCAAAAAGGAAAGACAACGGTTTTGGCTACCTTTGAGCCGATAAATTAAAGAGAATGCCCAGAATTTTAGCCATAGACTACGGTATTAAAAGAACCGGCATAGCGGTCACCGATGACTTGCAAATTATCGCATCGGGATTAACCACGATACCATCAGAGACCGTTATTCCTTTTTTGAAAACTTATTTTTCCAAAGAAGACGTGATTAAAGTCTTGATTGGCGAACCCAAACAAATGAACGGTCAACCTTCGGAAAGTACGCCGATAATTGAAAAGTTTGTAGCCGATTTTGCCACGGCTTTTCCGGAGATTAAAGTGGAAAGGGTAGACGAACGTTTTACCTCGAAAATGGCTTTTCAAACCATGATTGACAGCGGACTGTCTAAAAAGCAACGCCAAAATAAAGGATTAGTAGATGAGATAGCGGCCACCATTTTACTACAGGATTATCTGTCGAGAAAAATGATTTAATTTTTATTACTTTTGCTGCTTTAAATTAAACAGTATACAGGTTTTTCACAATCTGAATGCTTCATTCCAAAATTCAAAATCAAAATGATTATTCCAATTTACGGATACGGTGAGCCGGTTTTAAGAAAAGTAGGCGAGGAAATCACACCGGATTATCCCAACTTGAAAGAGATTATTGCCAATATGTATGATACTATGTACAATGCTTACGGTGTTGGATTGGCAGCGCCTCAAGTTGGTTTGGCCATCAGATTGTTTGTTATCGATACTGAACCTTTCAGCGATAGCGATGATTTGTCCAAAGAAGAACAAGAGCAGTTGAAATCCTTCAAACGCACTTTTATCAATGCTAAAATGCTCAAAGAAGAAGGTGAAGAATGGGGCTTTAATGAAGGTTGTTTGAGTATTCCAGACGTGCGCGAAGATGTTTACCGTAACGAACGCATCACCTTAGAATATTACGATGAAGATTTCAACAAAAAAACAGAAGTTTTTGATGGTTTAATTGCCCGAGTAATCCAACACGAATACGATCACATAGAGGGTATCTTGTTTACCGATAAAATTTCGATGTTGAAAAAAACGCTGATTAAAAAGAAGTTGCAAAATATCATGGAAGGCAAAGCCCGACCGGATTACAAGATGAAATTTGCCAACAAAAAAGGAAGATAATTGCAATAACAACGGCAATAGAAATAAGCAATAACAATTTGAAAAAATTAACAATTGCAATTGAACTTTGCCATTGAACTTTGATATATTTGTGCCCAAATTAAAATAATACCATGAACGTAGAGAAAATCTTAGCTATTGCCGGTAAGCCGGGTTTATACGAATTGAAATTACAAACCCGTTCCGGATTTTTAGCGGAATCCCTTTTAGACGGAAAGAAGATTACGGTTGGAATGAGAAGCAATGTTAGCTTACTTTCTGAGATTTCGATGTACACCTACAGCGAAGAAAAACCGTTAGCCGATATCATGAGAGCAATTGCGGTGAAAGAAAATGAAGGTCCGGCACTTTCTCACAAAGAAGACAATGCTAAACTTATTGCTTATTTCAAAGAAATTTTACCGGATTACGATGAAGACCGCGTTTATGCATCTGATATCAAAAAAGTATTAAACTGGTACAACATCCTTCAAGCTAAAGGGATGGTTTCTAAAGAAGAACCAAAAGTAGCCAATGCAGAAGCCATCAAAGAAGAAGTGGTGAAAGAAGTGAAAGAAGAAGCCAAAGCTAAAAAAGCTCCGAAAAAAACAAAGAAGGAAGAATAGTTAATTACTTCTTTATAAATACAAATCCTATTGTTGTTGCTCAATGATAGGATTTTTTATTTTTACTATCATAATTTTAAATATCACATTCAAATATTTAAAATCTAATATATAATAGCCAAATGAACACACGCCAGCAACAACTCGACGCTTTCAATCGATTATTAGATATCATGGATGATTTGCGTGAAAAATGTCCGTGGGACAAAAAGCAAACGCTTGAAAGTTTACGCCATCTCACCATTGAAGAAACCTATGAATTGGGCGATGCGATTTTAGATAACGACTTACAGGAAATCAAAAAAGAGTTGGGCGATTTACTGTTACATATTGTCTTTTATGCCAAAATAGGCAGTGAGACCAACGATTTTGATATAGCTGATGTGACCAACAGTATTTGCGACAAGCTTATCGACAGACACCCGCATATTTACGGCGATGTTGTGGTAGCCAATGATGAAGAAGTCAAGCAAAACTGGGAAAAGCTCAAACTCAAAGAAGGCAAAAAGTCGGTATTAGAAGGCGTGCCGAAAAGTTTACCGGCCTTAGTGAAAGCTAGCCGAATTCAGGATAAAGTGAAAGGCGTAGGTTTCGATTGGGAAGAGCCGCATCAGGTTTGGGACAAAGTGCAGGAAGAGTTAAACGAACTGCAAGTTGAGGTAAACGGTGGCGATCAGGATAAAATTGAAAGTGAATTTGGCGATGTGTTGTTCTCCATGATTAATTACGCCCGTTTTCTCAAAGTCAACCCCGAAGACGCTTTGGAACGCACCAATAAAAAATTTATCAAACGATTCATGTATCTGGAAAGCAAAGCCGCCGAGTTAGGAAAACCTCTGGTGGATATGACGTTGGCAGAAATGGATGTTTTTTGGGAAGAGGCTAAGAAATTGTAGGCAGCGGAAAGCAGATTATTGACATATCCCTTATCTCTTTTCCCTTTCATCTATTTCACTATATTTGAAAAAACTAACCACTAAACCAACCTTATGTCAGAACAAAAAGAATTAAAACGCTCTCTCGGGCTCATTGATGCCACCAGTATAGTTGCCGGTTCCATGATAGGATCCGGTATTTTTGTAGTAACTGTTTATATGGCGCGCGATTTAGGTTCAGCCGCCTGGATATTAATCACTTGGCTCATTACCGGTTTACTGACCATGTCGGCTGCGCTTAGTTATGGTGAATTGGCCGGCATGATGCCAACTGCCGGCGGACAGTTTGTTTACATCCAACGCGCTTACGGAAAGTTGGCTTCTTTTCTCTACGGCTGGACCGTTTTTACGGTAATTCAAACCGGAGTAATTGCTGCTGTAGCGGTGACTTTTGCAAATTACACTGCGGTGTTTTTTCCGGTATTACAAGAAGAAATTTTTCGGATAGGAGATAGTTTTGTCTTCAAAAACAGTCAGGTTTTAGCAATGGCAAGCGTGGTGTTGCTCACATACATCAATACCAAAGGCGTTAAAAATGGAAAAGTTATTCAGTTGGTTTTCACCTCGGCGAAACTCATCGCATTGTTTGCCTTAATTGGTTTCGGCTTATACATTGGTTTTAGTACCGATACGTTTTCGAATAATTTTAACAACACTTGGGAAGCCAGTAAAACTGTTTTCGATGAAACGACTCAAACGGTTACGGTAACCAAACTTACGGGAGTTGCTTTAGTAGGTGCTATCGGTGCTACCATCATCAATTCTTTGTTTTCCAGCGATGCTTGGAACAATGTAACTTTTATCGCCGGAGAAATTAAAGATCCTAAGAAAAATATTCCGAGAAGTTTGTTTTTAGGAACGTTAATCGTAACTGTGATTTACATTTTAGCAAACATCGCTTATTTAGCCTTATTACCTTTAAACGGTGCGCCGGAAGGTTCGGTAGTGGAAAACGGAATTATGTTTGCTGCTCAAGATAGAGTAGGTGCGGCAGCGGCCAATATGATTATGGGCAATATAGGCGTTTTTGTAATGGCAGCTTTGATTATGGTGTCTACTTTTGGATGTAACAGCGGTTTGGTTTTATCGGGTGGTCGTTTGTTTTATGCGATGGCCAAAGACAATTTGTTTTTCAAAAAAGCAGGCGAATTGAACAAGTTCGACGTACCGGAAAAAGCCCTTTGGTTCCAATGTATTTGGGCTTGTGTATTGTGCATTTCCGGCAAATACGGCGATTTGTTAACGTATGCGACTTTTGCCTCTTTATTGTTTTACATACTTACTATTTACGGGATATTTGTTTTAAGAAAGAAAGAACCCAGTGCTGAAAGACCTTATAAAGCTTTCGGTTATCCTGTTATTCCGGCTTTATACATCGTTTTAACAACGGCTATTTGTGTATCGCTGTTGGTTTATGATACAGTGAACACCGGTTTGGGATTGGTTATAGTAGCATTGGGAATACCGGTTTATTATTTGTTCATGCAGAAGAAAGCATAAAAAAAGAGTCTCTATTTAGAGACTCTTTTTTTTATTTTGTCGGAACGGTTTCAAACATTTCAATTTCAAAGATGATGTTGGCATTCGGCGGAATTACATTCCCGGCACCTCTTTCTCCATAGCCTAATTTGGAAGGAATGTACACCAAATATTTATCCCCGAAATTCATCAGATTCAAACCTTCCAAAAATCCGGCAATCAAACCGTCTTTTCTACCGTATTGGAAAGGAAACGGTTGGTAGCCGTTTTGTTTGGCTCTGTTTTCGTCGAATTTACCAAACTCTTTACTAATGGTTTCATAACTGCTGTCGAACAAAGTTCCGTCTTCTAAATAACCTGCGTAGTGAATATAAACAGTTGCGCCTTCGGCCGGTTTTTTACCGTTACCCTTTTGTAAAACTTTGTATTTTAAACCCGAAGCTGTTTCGGTAGCTGATGCTTTAGTTTCGGCTAAAGCATTGCTCTTAGCTTTAATCACCGGGCCATAAGTCGCGTTGTACTGTTCTTTTTTCTGTTTTTCTAATTCTTCTTGCTTTCTTTTGTTTTCGGCGGCAATAGCTGCTTCTTTGGCATCATCGGCCGCTTTGTTAACCATATAGTCAGCAAAAACTTTTGGGGCATTGAATTTTTGAGCTTCAACACCTTTGCGGATGATGCTTACTTTTTTCATTACATCGTTTTGCTTGATTTTATTCACCACATCCATTCCCTTGGTCACATAACCAAAAATAGTGTGTTTTTGATTCAACCAAGTGGTTGGTGCAACAGTGATGAAAAACTGCGACCCGTTGGTTTTCGGACCTGAATTTGCCATAGCCAAAATTCCTGGTTTGTCAAAACCGGCATCGGTAAATTCATCTTTAAAAGCATAGCCCGGACCACCGGAGCCGTTACCGGCAGGATCGCCCCCTTGAATCATGAAATCTTGTTGGTCTCCATTACCGAGCGTAATGACTCTGTGGAATTTTAATCCATCATAAAAGGGTTTGCCCTTTAACTTTTCATCCGTTACCGAAGCATTGGTGCCTTCGGCTAAAGCAATGAAATTGGCTACCGTAATTGGTGTTTTTTTGTATTCCAACTGAATAACAATTTTTCCTTTGTCAGTATCGATTTCAGCAAAAATACCTTCGTTGTTGGCGGTGGCAGGAGTCGGAGCAACCGTTTTTTTCACAGCTACTGGTGCTTTTCCTTTAGGTGCTGCGGTTTTTTTAACTTGCGCTAGGCCGTTGGTCAATCCGGCTACAAGCAAACACAGCATAGTGATTTTCATTTTCATTGTTAATGTGGTTTATTTATTTAATAGTTCTACTTCAAAAATCAGATTGGCGTTTGGCGGTACAACGTCTCCAGCGCCTTGTTCTCCGTAACCCAAATTACTCGGAATGAAAAACACTGCTTTTTCACCAAATTTCAATTTGCTTACACCTTCTACAAATCCTGGTATCAGTTTGTTTGAACCCATTTGATAAGGTAAGCTGGAGTAACCGTTTTGCATGGCTCTTTGCTCATCAAACATACCAAATTGTTTGGCTACTTCAGGATTGCTGGTGTCAAAAAGTGTACCGTCTTCTAAAAATCCGGAATAATTCATGTAAATCACCGCACCATCTTTGGGTTTGCTCTCTCCAGTGGTTTTTAAGATTTTAAACTTGAATCCGCTTTTTGTTTTCGTCGCGCTTTCTTTCAATTGGTTGAAATACATTGTCTTTTGCTCTTTTACGGCTTTGTACTTTTGGTCGTAAATGCGTTTGTTTTCCGCATCAATTAAATCTTGTTTTTTTCGATTTTCCAATTCTTTTTTGAAGTAGTTGCTGAATATTTTTACTGCGTCAAACTTCTTAACATCTTCGCCTTTTCTGATAATAGTAACGCTGTTCATTACATCACCTTGAACAATAGCATTTACCACCTCTTGGCCTTCTATTACCTGACCAAAAACGGAATGTTTTCCATCTAACCAAGGTGTTTCCACGTGCGTGATGAAAAATTGACTACTGTTGGTGTTAGGGCCCGAATTCGCCATTGATAATACACCCGGTTTGTCGTGCCTTAAATCGGTAATTTCGTCTCTGAATTTATACCCGGCATCACCGGAACCGTTGCCAATCGGATCACCGGTTTGTATCATGAAATCTGAGATTACACGGTGAAATAACAAGCCGTCAAAGAAAGGCTTACCTTTTAAATCGGCGGGCACAAAGTTGTTTTTGCCTTCAGCCAAGGTTACGAAATTGGCCACCGTAATGGGGGCTTTTTTATAATCCAGTGCTACAATTATATTTCCTTTTGACGTTTCAATTTCGGCGTAAAGTCCGTCTTTTAAATCTTTGTGTTCGTCTTTACAAGACACTAAGGCTAAGGAAATGAACGCCAATACTAAAAGTTTCTTCATCTTGGTTGCGCTTAATTTTCAGTTTTTAATTTGGTTTCAGGCTTAAAATCGTGCAAGGTTACCGTACAAATTAGTGGTTGATTGGATCCGATACGTTTGTTATCGCCATGATAGCCGTAGGCCATATGCGATGGAAATAAGAAAGATACTTTTTCATTTTTACGCATGAGTTTGATACCATCTCGCAATCCCATCATGATGTTTTGTTTGTCTACCACATAGGTTTGCGGTCTCAATTCCACTTCAGAATAAACTACATTCCCATCAAAATCTTTGATTTCGTATTCGAATGAAGCTACATCTCCTTTTTTAGGGCGAAGGGTGTCTTTATCGTTTCGAATTTCGTAGTGATACCAATAGCCTTTTTTGGAAGCAATGTATTGGATCTTAGGATTGCTTTTAATGATAGAATCGATTTGGGCTTCTTCACCGGCCACTAATTTTTTATTGCGCTCTACGGATTCTTTCATGAAAGTTCCCGAGGAACGAGAAACCGGCATACGCGCTTGTTGTTGCTTACAGCTGACAAAGCCCACTAGAATGAGCAGCAGTGCAGTTATTTTTGAGGCGTTTTTCATAGCTTAAATGGTTATTTTCGAAATTAATTGTTCAAATTTTTTCACAGTTTCGGCCAAGCTCTCATAGGATTTTCCGCCGGCTGCGTTAATGTGTCCGCCACCGTTAAAATGGTCGCGTGCAAATTGATTGACATCAAAATTGCCTTGAGAACGAAGAGAGATTTTGATGATGTTTTCATCTCTGTGTTCTATGAAAATGGCTGTAAAATGGATGCCTTTGATGGTTAATCCATAGTTTACAATGCCTTCGGTATCGCCTTTTTCGTAGTGGAATTCATCGAGCTCTTTTTGCGTAAGCGTGATATACGACGTTTTGTATTCCGGGTATATTTTCATGTTTTGCAAAGCGCGACCCAATAGCTGTAAACGATTATACGAATTGTTATCAAACAACAAATTGTGGATTTCGCTGTTGTGGATACCTAAATCAATCAGTTCCGCCACTATCCGATGCGTATTGCCTGTGGTAGAAGGAAAGCGAAACGAACCAGAATCGGTGGTGATTCCTGTGTAAATACAAGTCGCAATGGTAGTGTCGATTAATTCTTTTTGACCCAAAAAGTTGATAAAATTGTAAATCATCTCACATGTAGAACCAAAAGCGGTATCCGAGTAAGTGTATGTGGCATAACCATCAGGCTTTTGATGATGGTCTATCATAACCATCGGAACGGTAACTTTATTCAGCACATGTTCCATTTCGCCTGTTCGGTGCAAAGCATTAAAATCGAGGGTAAAAACTAACTCAGCTTCTTGTATGATTTGTGCACAATGGGCTTTATCGTTTTCATAAATTTTCACTGTCTCCGAACTCGGTAACCAAGCCAAAAAATTCGGAAAGTCATTCGGCGCAATTACCGTAGGTTGGTGTTTTAGCTTCAATAAGAAATGATATAAAGCTAGCGTAGAGCCCATAGCATCGCCATCCGGACTTCGGTGTGGAATAATAGCAATTTTTTTAGGGGTAGCCAATAATTCTTGAATGGCCGAAATGTCTTCTTTTTTCATAGAGGGCTAAGTTACATTTTTTTCAGTAAAAGGGGTTTATTTGGTAACAAAAAGTCCGAGCCAAATGGCAAAAAGTCCGATTAAAATGCTTAAGCCAATATAGCCGAAAGCCAGCAAAGAATTTTGATTTTGAAACAGGTTGTAATTTTCCAACCCAAAGGTGGAAAAAGTTGTGTAACCACCGCAAAATCCGGTAATCAGGAACCATTTCATATTACTGTCGGCTAGCTGATTTTTTTCTAAAATTCCCATGAACAATCCAATTAAAAAACATCCGACAATATTGGCTAAGAAAGTCGCTAACGGAAAATGATTGGTCCAAAATTTAGACACCAAAACAGTAGTCAAAAACCTAAGGACACTTCCGATGGCACCACCCAAAGCTATGTATAAAATGGTTTTAAGCATCTAGCGTTTTTTGTTGTTGTTGAAATTGTTATTGCTGTTCAAATTGGATTTTGGTTTGGGCAAACTCGCTTCTTCGGTTTTACTCGATGGCGCAATGAGTTGGTTTAATTGTTTGATTTCAGCATCGGTTAATTCTCGGTAGCGACCTACGTGAACATCTAGGGAAATATTAATGATTCGAATTCTTTTCAAGGCGGTAACTTCATAGCCCAAGTATTCGCACATGCGACGGATTTGACGGTTCAAACCTTGGGTTAAGATAATTTTGAAAACGTATTTGCTGATTTGCTCTACTTTACATTTTCGGGTTACGGTGTCTAAAATCGGAACGCCGTTACTCATTCGTTCTATGAATCGGTCGGTAATCGGTCGATTCACAGTAACTATGTATTCTTTTTCGTGGTTATTTCGGGCGCGCAGAATTTTGTTTACGATATCACCGTCATCGGTCATAAAAATCAATCCTTCACTGGCTTTATCCAGGCGTCCAATAGGAAAAATACGTTTGGGATAGTTGATGTAATCTACTATGTTATCTCGGACTTTGCGATTGGTGGTGCATTCAATTCCCGCCGGTTTGTTGAAAGCCAAGTACACCGGTTTTTCGGTTTTCTCTAAGATGAGTTTGCCATCCACTCGAATTTCATCATCCGACGAAACTTTAGTGCCCATTTCCGGTACTTTTCCGTTAATGGTAATTCGGCCTTGTTCCAATAATTTATCGGCTTCGCGACGCGAGCAATAGCCACTTTCGGACAGGAATTTATTGATGCGGGTTTGTTGGATTTCCATGGCACAAATATAACACAATTTGCCAATACCGTTTCTTGATAAGTCCGTTGATAAATTGGTTTCAAAAAACGCAAAAAGGGTTGGTAAGTTTTAAGTTTTTCCTAATTTTACCGACATGAATATACAAGGCAAACTAATCATTATTGGCGGTGCGGTTGACAAAGGCAGCTTTACGGAAACCGATTTGGACAAAAGCGCTCCACAGAATTTGAATTTCTTTGAAGAAGGTATTTTAAAACGCATCATTAAAGAATCTAAAAATAAGGAACAATCGAGAATTGAAGTAATCACTACAGCTTCCAAAATTCCCCGCGAAATTGGTCCCGAATATGTGAAAGCATTCAATTATTTAGGTGCTCATAATGTAGATGTGTTGCACATTGAAAGAAGAGAACAAGCCTCGGAAGCTGACATTTTAAACCGATTGAAAGCAGCCGATGTAGTCATGTTTACCGGTGGCGATCAGTTGCGATTGACTTCTATTTTAGGAGGAACTCCTTTTGATGAATTGTTGATTAGTAAATACCGAAACGAAGATTTTGTATACGCCGGAACTTCAGCCGGTGCTGCAGCCGCTTCGAATAATATGATTTACCAAGGGAGCAGTCATGAAGCTTTACTGAAAGGTGAAGTTAAAATTACTTCCGGTTTAGGCTTGATTGACGATGTGGTGATTGATACGCATTTTGTACAAAGAGGTCGTATTGGTCGTTTGTTCCAAGCGGTTGTCGGCAATCCGAAAGTGTTGGGGATTGGATTGGGAGAAGATACCGGTTTGTTAATTACCAACGGTCGTCAAATGGAAGCTTTGGGTTCCGGTTTGGTGATTTTGGTAGATGGCCGTGAAATTAAAGATACCAATTTAACCCAAGTGGAACTCGGTCAACCTATCTCTATCAATCATTTAGTGACTCACGTGATGAGTAAAAATGATACTTTCGATTTGAATACTTTTAAAATGACGATTAAATCCTCGCAATACGTTTAATACAGACTTTATAGACTACTTGGATATTAGATAGTTAGAATCTTATAATCTAAGCAGTCTAACAATCTAACTGATCTAAGATGTCCAAAATAATCATCCATGGCGGATTTTTCTCTGAATCTTCTACCAATCTAGAAACCAAAATCGCCAAGCAACAAGCATTATTGCGCATTGTTAAAAAGGCTTATGCTTATTTGCAAAACCATTCAGCTTTGGAAACAGTAGTGTATGCGGTTTCGGAATTGGAGGACGATGCTTTGTTTAATGCCGGCATCGGTTCTCAAATTCAAAGCGACGGTAAAATCCGAATGAGTGCGTCTTTGATGGACGGTTCGACTCAAAAAATGAGCGGTGTGATTAACATAGAAGAAGTTAAAAATCCGGTACAAGTTGCCCAAGTTTTATTGGGTTATGACGATAAAGTATTGGGAGGAAGTGGTGCAACTAATTTTGCGCGTCAACACGGATTTGAAAAATTTTCTACTGAAATTCCGCAACGCCGCGCCGAGTATGAAGCCAAAGTGGCTTCAAAAGGATTAGGAACGGTAGGTTGTGTCGCTTTAGATACCAACGGAAAAATTGCCGTTGCTACATCAACCGGAGGTAAAGGTTTTGAAATTCCGGGCAGGATTTCTGATTCGGCCACAGTAGCCGGCAATTACGCCAACGCATTTTGCGGGGTTAGTTTAACCGGTGTTGGTGAAGATATTGTAAGTGGTGCTGTTGCGGCTAAAATTGTGACCCGAGTTACGGATGGTTTTACGTTAGCCGAAGCTTTTGAGAAAACGTTCAACGAACTCAAACCTTTTGATGGTTTTGCCGGTGCGATTGCCATCGACAGTAAAGGCAATATCTTTCATCAGGATTCGCATCCGAGTATGGTATATGCCAGTTTTGACGGAGCGCAAGAAGAAGTTTTTAATTAATTTATACTATGAAAAAAATCATCATATCCATTTTGTTACTCGGTACTATTATGACAGGTTGTTCTTCTGACGGTGATAGTGCTACATTTACTTCTTCAATAACTATTGATGGTGAACAGTTCATTCCTTCAGAGATAACGGCTTATCCGGATAATCAGTCGTTCGAAAATGCCACAGTCTTTGTTTTGGGAAGTAATAGCAGTTCGCCTGAGAACCAGAATATCATGGTGGTTAAAGTGAATTATCCTTTGTCACAAGCTGATGCTTCGGGAACCTATTTAATTAATGGGGTTCAAGGAACCGGGAATTATACCCGATTTACCAATAGTTATTTACTTTATAACGGAAGCGTAACGGTTGAAGATTTAGGGAACAATAGGTATACTTTGACATTCAATAGCGTCAAAGGGAATCAAGGAAATGGTTCTACTGAAGTAATAACCATAAATGGAACTATATCCGGAAAGTTTCAGGAGAGTAATTAAAAAAAATCCCAATCTAATCAGATTGGGATTTTTTTTTAGAGCGTTACTCTTATTTGATGGCCAAGGCATTGTCTATTAAGAAACTGATATAGTTTCTGTGCGCTCTGGTACTTTCATCAGCTGAAGTAGCAGTAGCCAACATCAATTTGATTTTTTTCAAGGTCTGACATGCTGCAGCTCTAGAAATATCATCATGACGGTTTCTAGGATTGTTTATATCAGCAATTTCAATTACTTCTTTTACAAAGTAAGTTTGTAAATACTGACGGTGCATATTTACTTTTCCAATTAAATCCGCTTTGAAAACACCGTTGGTTAAATCGGTCATTACTTCGGCTACTGAATAAGTGTTGCCATACATACTGGTATTGGACATTCTTTGTAAAGTAGTCGGATGTAAAATGTGACCTAAAGTTGCATCAGTTTGAATGGACTGGTAAATGGCGTTTAACTTAGGATCTTCGGTTCCGGAGAAGAAACTGAATCCGCGTCTTTGCAATTGTAAGTAAGGATACAAAGAAGCGTCTGCATCGAAAGCATTTGGTGCCAATACATATTTATTTAAAATTTCAATCGCTCTTTTTTGTTGGGCTTTAGCAACCGGAGTGAATGGTTTTACGGTAGTATTTTGACCAACAAAACTACGGTCGATAAAAACACCGCCAACATAGCGACTAACCACCGCAGCCATGTTTCTTCTTTGTCCGTTAAGCATGTTGAAACGACTTCTTAATTCAGCATAACTTTCGCCGTTTTTGCTGTATTTTGCTTTTAATTTAGGCATTACGCTATTAACAATTTTGAAGCGCTCTTCTGCATTTCCTATAGCGTCGCTACTTAAGTCATTAACCATAACTCTTGGATCAATAGCTTTACCCGGTGATCTCATGTCGTCGGCATCGTTACCAAAAGCTAAGTTCGGATCTGTACTTCGGCTTAAGATTTTTTGCAATTCAGCTTCTTCATTTTTTTCGTCAAATTCTTTGTACCCGAATTCGATAGCCCACAAATCGTATGGTCCCGGTTTAGTAGTGTAGAAGTTTCCTTGTTTGGTTTTATCCATAGCCAAGTTGATGGCCGGATAATCCATAACCGAACCAATCAATCCGATTTTCTCGGTGATGGCAGTGTTGTGTAAGTCAGCCGGACTTAACATCTGGCTCGATTTCATATTGTGATTTAAACCTAGAGTATGTCCCATTTCATGCAACACTAAATAGTATAAAAATTCTTTGTGTGCTCTGGAAATGGTTTTCGGATCTTCTGAATTAACTTCGGCAAAAGTTGTTCCCATTAAGAATTGGTTTTTCAGCTCGTTAGCTAAAGTACAAGCGGTTCCGTCTTTGTGTAAATGAGCATTTATGGCTTCGCTGGCGCCTTCATTTTTAAACGAAAATAATTCGTCCATGGTAGGCGTACTGCTTCCTGAGTACCATTCAATAGTGATATCGGAGCCTAAAATTTGTCCGGTTCTCGGGTTGGCAAAACTTGGCCCGATGGCACCATAACTTGGGTAGGCAGACGACACCCAACGGATAACATTGTAACGAATATCTCCGGCATCCCAATCCGCATCATCAGGTTGGATTTTCATCACCACGGCATTTTTGAACCCGGCTTTCTCAAAAGCTTCGTTCCATTTGTTTCCGGCTTCCATAACAGTTTGGCGGTATTCCACCGGTGTAGTGTTTTCAATCCACCATACGATAGGTTCAACCGGTTCACTGATGGCGGCATTCGGGTCTTTTTTAGTCAAGTACCAACGGTTGATAATATCTTTATAAGGTGTAGCTTTTACACTGGTTAAATCGGTTACAGTTTGCCCGAAATATCCAATACGGGGATCGTCTCTTCTGGGTCTGAATTTGTTCTCCGGCATTTCAAGGAACGAGTGCTGGATGCGAACGCGAACGTAGCGAGCATCAGTAATGTCTTCACCTCCGCCATTTAACGGCGCAGGATTGTCGTAAGCCAAATCAACTGTTATGTCGGTATTATTAGGGTAGGAGCGAATGCTGTGGTATTTGGACTTAGCCGAATTGAAGTTTCCTAAATTGAAAACGGCACCCGGTGGAATTCCCGGAGGCATTATAGGTTTTACTGGATCTAATTTTTCACTGATGAACAATCCATCTGCAGCAATTAGAAACCCAGTGCTGTCTTTAGCCACAATTTTCTCGGCTAAGAAAATCGCTTCGGCTATATCGGTACCGGCGGTTTTACTAACGGCATTGTTTTTGTCATAATAAAAGTTAGTGTTTACCAAACCGAACTCAATTTTATCATTGGCTTTTTTGATATTGAAAACATTTGTAGCTCGGTGCATACTTTGGTTTAAGCCTAAAGTAGTTGGGCCGTTCATCGAGTAACTCTGGTAAATAAATTCCTTGTTTAGTTGTTCTTTTTTAATGTAAAGCTGAATGCTTCCGGTAACTGTATCTTGGTAGATAGTAAATAGTCCTTCAGTTTTTTTACTGCTTTTTACTTTGTCTGAAATAGACAGTTTAGGTGCTTTTTTTGCTTTAGTCGAATCGGTTTTAGTCGTAGCTAATTCTTTTTTATTCTTCTTCTTACGTTCTGATTTATCTTGCGCTACCGTAACTCCGGAACACAACAAAAACGCCATCGAAAAAAATAACGAGAGTCTGATTTTGTTCATAATTAGTGATTAATGTAAATTAATAAAAACCCTAGCAAATTAATACTAATTTACGGATTCATAGGAATGTTATGATTTTTTTAACTAGTGTAGATTTTTATATTATTCGTTCACCGTTTTAGATTGAATTCATCATCCGTTGGATAATTTTTTAATGATGGCTATAAATTTTTCTTTGGCTAACGGTTTTACAATAAAATCGGTAATGTCACTGTATTCTTTTGATTTTTCATGATCGTAATGGGATACGGATGAAGTAATGACGTAGAGATTAATCTTTCGACATAATTTTGGTTTTAATCTGATGTATTCATCCAAAAATCCCCAGCCATCAAGTAAAGGCATATTGAGATCTAAGAAAATAACTTTGGGTAAAAGAACCACTTCGTTAGCTACTTCACTAAGGTAATTTATGGCGTCCCTTCCATTGCTGAAAATATTGATATGCTCTGCAATATCAGATTCTTCGATTATTTTTTTGATGATGTAGGTAAAAATTTCATCATCATCTATTAGCATTATGTTACTGGGTGATTTCATTTGGTTGATTGATAAATTCTACAAAAAAGGTACTGCCTACATCCGGTTCACTTTCTACCCAAATTTTCCCACCTAAGGCAGTCACTTGTGATTTTGTGATGAATAATCCAAATCCTTTGGCGGCAGGATGACTGTGGAATACTTTTCTGATTTTAAATAAATTTTCACTATGTTTTTTTAAATCTATTCCTAGTCCGTTGTCGGAGATGCTTATAACTGTAAATTCTTTTGTTGATTCTGAGGTGATTTTTATAATAGGTCTTCTGTAGGGAGAAGAGTATTTTAAAGCATTACTAATTAAGTTGTGCAATATGCTTCTCATATAATTAACAGGATAGTATAATCGAGGAGCAGCATTAAAATTCATATCAATAATAGCATTTGTTTTATTGATTTCACCTTGTAATCCATCGATAATGCTTTCAGCGAAATGGTGAAGTTCAATCTCTTCAAAAGGAATTTCAGTATCCTGACTTATTTGTATTGACTCTACCAGTTCATTAAAGGTTTCGTTGAGATTTTTAGCTGCTTTATCCAATTTTTCCAAGAGTATATTGTTCCTATTGTTAACGGAGTTCTCCGCTACCATTTCAACCAGCATGGAGATATTTACTAAAGGTGCTCTGAGATTGTGTGAAATAATGTTGCAAAAATCCTCTAACTGTTTTTTTTGATTGGTCAGCGTTATAATGTTTTTCTCAATGATTTTATTGGCTTCTTCTAAATGTTTAGTTCTTTGGACTACTTTCTCATCAAGTGCAGCATTAAGTTTTTCAAGGTCTTTGGAGCGTTTGATGATTTCAATTTTCATGTGCTTAATTTGACTTTCCAATTCACTATTTTGTTGTAGTGCTTTTTCGGATTCTAAAGTCAGTTGGATGAAATCTGTAACTTCTTCCACGCGATGAATGATAAATTCTACCTCTCCATTTTTATTTAAAACAGGTTTATTGATGGGACTCCAATAGCGCTCTTCAAATATGCCGTCAGCATTTCTTACATCATAGCGTTGTACTGCCATGGTGTGTGCTGTTTTGTTTTTAAGCACATAGTTTAGAGAGTATTTTAAATTGGGTTGTCCGTCAGCCGTCAAGTCATCTGGATTTTCGGGAAAAACATCAAATAAGTTTTTTCCGATCATCTCTCTTCGACTAATCCCAGAAGCCATAGTTAATTTTTCACTAGCATCAAGAATAATCAAATCGGTCGATAAAATGATATATAACCCCGGTAGCTCTAAAAATAATTTTTGATAATCAATTTTATTTAGGGCAATTGTATTATTATTCATAGACACAGCTGTTTAATTGAAACTTTAAAACAAAATTTTGAATCAAGAATTGAGCTTTGGGGTTTATCAAAGTTAAACAATTTGTAACGAAATTCAATTCTATATAGAAACTATTAATTGTAAAAGCTGTAGCTATTGAAAAAACAGTTATGAGTTATGGTTTAACTATTAATTTATGCAATAAAAAAATCCCGGTTTATCCGGGATTTTCTGTAGTAAGTAAGCTAAATTGTGGTTGTACAAACGTTCTTATTTCACTTTATTCACGATAGCTTTGAAAGCTTCCGGGTGATTCATAGCTAAATCAGCCAATACTTTACGGTTCAATTCGATACCGTTTTTCTTAACTAATCCCATGAATTGTGAGTAACTCATTCCTTCCAAACGAGCTCCGGCGTTGATACGCTGAATCCATAAAGCTCGGAAGTTTCTTTTGTTTTGCTTTCTGTCGCGGTAAGCATAAAGCATAGCTTTTTCTACTGCGTTTTTAGCAACTGTCCAAACGTTTTTACGTCTACCAAAGAAACCTTTGGCTTGCTTCATTATCTTTTTTCTTCTTGCTCTTTTAGCAACTGAATTTACTGATCTTGGCATAATTTTGTGTGTTTTTTGTAGCAGGCGTCCCGAATTGAATCAAGGGAACTTAAGGCCGTACTCCAAGGTTATTAAATGATTTTTTAACCTAAAGGGTCAAGTTTACAGATTTCAGTCTCAGTTTTCAGTTTATAACTGCCTACTGTGACTGCGACTGAATACTAGATTATCCTTAATTGTTCTTTAACGCTCTTCATATCTGATTGGTGAACCAAAGCAGAGTGAGTTAACGCTAGTTTACGCTTTTTAGATTTCTTAGTCAAGATATGACTTTTGAAAGCGTGTTTTCTTTTGATTTTTCCGGAACCAGTTACTTTGAATCGCTTCTTAGCACTGGATTTTGTTTTCATTTTAGGCATTTTTTCCTAGTTTATTTAATTTAACTTACTTACTTTTTGTTGTAACTAAGTAGCTGGGTGGCTACGTAGCTGAGTTTTATCAGTAACTCAATGACTCAGTCACTTATTTACCTTTTTTCTTCGGTGCGATGAACATAATCATACGCTTTCCTTCTAACACCGGCATAGCTTCCACTTTACCGAATTCTTCCAAATCCTGTGCTAAACGCAACAATAAGATTTGACCTTGTTCTTTATAAATAATAGAACGTCCTTTAAAGAATACAAAAGCTTTTAATTTTGAACCCTCTTTCAAGAATTTTTCAGCATTTTTTCGCTTGAACTCATAATCATGTTCATCAGTCTGAGGTCCGAAACGAATCTCTTTAACCGTGATTTGCGTTGATTTTGCTTTTAATTCTTTCTCGCGTTTCTTTTGCTGATAAATGAATTTACCGTAATCCATCAGTTTACAAACCGGTGGCTCGGCATTTGGCGAAATTTCCACCAAATCTACTTCAAATTGTTCCGCTAATCGAAGCGCTTCAGAAGTTTTGTAAACTCCCGGCTCAATATTTTCACCTACTAATCGAACTTCAGGCACTCGAATTAACTCGTTAATACGGTGTGCTGCTTTTTTCTCTTCTCTAGGTTGGTAACCTCTGTTGTTTCTAATTGCTATGGCTCTATAAATTTTAGTTAAACTTCAAATGTTTTTAATGTTTTGGCAATTTCTTCGTTTACAATCTTAGCGAATTCTTCAATTGTAACGCTAATATTGCCTTTGCCTTCTTGACCGTGACGACGTACGGAAATAGTTCCGTTTTTCTCTTCTTCTTCCCCCACAATCAGCATGAACGGCATTTTTTGTACTTCCGCATCTCTGATTTTTTTACCAATAGTCTCGTTACGGTTGTCAATTAGGGCGCGAATTTCGTGAATTTCCAGCAATTCTAAAACTTTTTTTGCATAATTTTCATATTTCTCGCTCAATGACAAGATTATAGCTTGCTCCGGCATCAACCATAATGGGAAGTTTCCTGCCGTGTGTTCCAGCAAAATAGCAATAAAACGCTCCATGGATCCAAACGGCGCACGGTGAATCATTACCGGACGGTGTAACTTGTCGTCAGCGCCTTTGTAAGTCAAATCAAATCGCTCCGGCAAATTGTACTCTACCTGAATCGTTCCTAATTGCCATTGTCTTCCTAAGGCGTCTTTTACCATGAAATCCAATTTCGGACCGTAAAATGCGGCTTCACCACTTTCAATAACGTAATTCAAGCCTTTGTCACGTGCCGCACTGATAATAGCATTTTCTGCTTTTTCCCAGTTTTCAACGCTACCTATATATTTGTCCGGATTGTCTAAATCACGAACTGAAACTTGTGCTGTAAAGTTTTCAAAACCTAACGAACCGAACACATATAATACTAAGTCGATTACTTTTTTAAACTCGCTGTCCAACTGGTCCGGAGTACAAAAGATATGTGCGTCATCTTGTGTAAATCCACGAACACGAGTCAATCCGTGCAATTCACCACTTTGCTCGTAACGGTAAACGGTTCCAAACTCGGCATAGCGCTTCGGTAAATCTTTGTACGACCAAGGTTTGTTGTTGTAAATTTCACAGTGGTGCGGACAGTTCATCGGTTTTAACAAGAACTCTTCGCCTTCGGCCGGTGTGTGAATAGGTTGGAAACTATCGGCACCGTATTTGGCATAGTGACCTGAAGTTACATACAAATCCTTTTGTCCTATATGAGGTGTAACAACTTGCTCATAACCGGCTTTTTTCTGCGCTCTTTTCAAAAACTGCTCTAAGCGGTCACGCAAAGCTGCCCCTTTCGGTAGCCATAACGGCAAACCTTGACCCACTTTTTGTGAAAAAGCAAATAACTCTAATTCTTTACCCAGTTTTCTGTGGTCTCTGCGCTTGGCTTCTTCCAATAATTCTAAGTAGTCTGTCAAGTCTTTTTGTTTAGGAAACGAAATCCCGTAAACACGAGTCAACTGTTTGTTCTTTTCGTCACCACGCCAGTAAGCGCCGGCAACACTCATGATTTTCATCGCTTTGATAATACCGGTATTCGGAATATGACCACCGCGACACAAATCAAAGAAATTAGAATGGTCACAAAAGGTAATAGTACCGTCTTCTAAATTGGAAATCAACTCAGTTTTATATTCATTGTTTTTGTAAATCTCCAAAGCTTCCGCTTTCGAAACCGGACGCATTTTAAATTCGTGCTTCTCTCGTGAGATTTCCAGTACACGGTCTTCTATTTTCTTAAAATCGGCTTCCACAATCTTTTGCTCGCCAAAATCTACATCGTAATAAAAACCGTTTTCAATGGCCGGACCTAAAGTTAATTTAATTCCTGGATATAGTTCCTCTAGAGCTTGCGCCATAACATGCGAAGTCGAATGCCAGAAAGCTTTTTTACCTGCTGCGTCATTCCACGTATATAATATGAGTGAACCATCGGTCGTTAACGGAGTAGCTGTTTCAATAGTGTTACCGTTAAAAGCAGCTGAAATTACATTTCGCGCTAATCCTTCACTGATGCTTTTAGCAACATCCATCGGAGACGAGCCGCTGGCAAACTCCTTAATCGAACCGTCTGGTAGTGTAATCTTTATCATTCCTTAAATTTTATGGACTGCAAATATAGTAGATTCGCAAAATACATACAATATATATATAGTATAATGCAAAAGTATATTCAGTAGCGAAAGGCTCGGGCTTTATTTGCGGTCTGCCTTCCCGCTTTTCGGGCTACGCGGTAGCCTCTTCAATCGGGGCTAAACAGTTAACTTTTGTTTTGTATTTGTAAAGATTTGCAAAAAGATTGGCTACAAGAATCATATTATCAGTGGTTTAAAAAAAAGTCAAAAAAAGGTT
>NZ_JANJUQ010000006.1 GCF_024710485.1 Flavobacterium sp. | reverse complement strand
TAAAAAAGGGAAAAGAAGAAGCCAAAAAGCTGCCATATACTTTGCCCGGCGATGAAAAAGTCTTTACCCGGAAAGCGCAATACCATTTCGGTTGGGATTGGGGACCGCGATTGGTTACTTCAGGAATATATAAAAAGGTGAAACTTCATTTTTGGAATAAGGCTACGATCCTAAATATCACACATGTCCAAAATGAGTTGACTGATGCAAAGGCTCAATCAGAGTTTCAATTTACTATTGAAGCCAAGTCGGCCGGAAATTACGCTGTTCTATTAGGGAATGTTCCTTTTAAAAGAACGCTACAAAAAGGTATCAATAAAGTATCGATTCCCATCAGTATCCCCAATCCAATTTTGTGGTGGCCTAACGGTATGGGCGTCGCTCATCAGTACTTATTTGATTTCTCCCTTTACCACGATCAAGAATTATTAGAGAAAAAACCAATTAAAATTGGACTTCGAACCATTGAATTGGTTCAGGAAAAAGATGCTATTGGAAAAAGTTTTTATTTTAAAGTCAACGGTCAACCGGTTTTTATGAAAGGTGCCAATGTCATTCCGCCTGATAGTTTTTTGCCCAGAGTAACCGATTCAATTTATCAATCTATTGTCAAAAATGCGGTCGATGCCAATATGAATATGTTGCGGGTTTGGGGCGGCGGAGTCTATGCCGATGACACTTTTTACGAAGCCTGCGATACAAACGGCATTTTAGTTTGGCAAGATTTTATGTTTGCTTGCGCCATGTATCCCGGCGATGCCGCTTTTTTGGAGAATGTCAAACAAGAAGTCATAGACAATGTGATTCGTTTGCAAAACCATCCTAGTTTGGCGCTTTGGTGCGGCAATAACGAAAATGACGAAGGCTGGCACAATTGGGGTTGGCAGAAGCAATACAACTATTCACAAGCCGATTCGACCAAAATTTGGAACGATTACCAAAAGTTATTTCACGAACTCATCCCGCAAACGCTGGATAGCTTGTTACCAGCAACCGAAAACCGTTATTGGCCGTCTTCGCCCTCGATTGGTTGGGGCAGAAAGGAAAGTTTGCTGAGTGGCGATACACATTATTGGGGTGTTTGGTGGGGCATGGAACCTTTTGAAATGTATCAAAAAAAGGTTGGCCGCTTCATGAGCGAATACGGATTTCAAAGTATGCCTGATATCAAAACGTTTCAGGATTTTGTTAAAAACGATGAGCTTAACTTCGATTCGGAAGCGGTAAAAACTCACCAGAAACATCCAACGGGTTATAAAACCATCAATGAGTATATGGTACGCGATTATCATGTCCCGAGTGATTTTGAAGATTATATTTATGTTTCCCAACTGCTCCAAGCGGAAGGCATGAAAACCGCCATTGAAGCGCATCGAACCGCCAAACCAAATTGTATGGGAACGCTATTTTGGCAACTCAACGATTGTTGGCCGGTGACTTCCTGGAGTTCGGTAGATTATTATGGAAGATGGAAAGCGTTTCAGTATCAGGCGAAGCGAAGTTTTGAGAATGTTTTAATCTCGGTTAAAGAAAATGAAACGCAATACGATGTTGTAATTACTAATGACGATTTTATATCTTATGACAGTGGTTTAGGTCTAAAATTGTTGGATTTTTCAGGGAAGTTACTTTGGGATGCAGAAGCAGCAGTTGTTTTACCGAAAAATTCAGCCTTGAGTCATTTTGAAATTCCTAAAAAAGAGTTTGAAGGATTTGATTTGAAGAAAGCAGTATTAGTTGTTTCGATTACAGCCAAGGACATAACTGCGAGTTCAAACTATTACTTTGCTAAACCCAAAGATTTACAATTGACCAAACCGAGCATTCAAATCAATAAAATAGACGACATGACTTATGAGATTACTTCGAATGTATTAGCCAAGAATGTTTATCTTGCTGCTACAGAAGACACTTTTTTCAGCGACAATTATTTTGATATGTTACCGAATCAAAAGGTTATAGTGAAAGTATCAAAACCGATAAAGGACATAAAAGTAAAATCGTTGTTTGACACCTTAAAATAGATGCCATGATGTTTAAAAAATCATTTTTGATATTGCTTAGTTTGTTGTTCAGTAGCCTGTTTTACGGTCAAACTCAAGCTACACTTGATAGTCTGCTAGTTGAGTACAAGGAATGTATTGCGGTCAGAAAAGACAGAGTCAATTGCACCAAAGAACTTTTTTGGGTATACCAAGATTTGCAGTTTGGTTTTCACAACCAAGCTATTAAAGGATTGGATAGCATCACTCAACAGAAGAAAAACTTAGAATGTCGGAAATGGATTGGCGCCAAAGATTTTTTTGTGGGTAATGAACTGATGAAATTCCAGAGAAAACATCCAAATGAAAAAATTTCATCACCAAGCAAAGCGGCAGAAAATGACGCTTATATGGCCTTTAAAAACATTTGCGATTTTATAATGCTTCGCTTAAAACGCTTGCTTGTTGAAATAGAGACTTCTAAATAATGATTTAAAACAAACCATTGAGTTCTGCATCAATACGGTTGATAATCATTCCTAAATCTTCGGGATTGTTTACAAAATCTATATTGTCGACATCAATAATCAACAACTTTCCCTTGTTGTAGGTCGTAATCCAAGCTTCGTAGCGTTCGTTCAAACGGCTCAAGTAGTCAATGGAAATGGTGTTTTCGTATTCGCGACCGCGTTTGTGAATTTGCGAAACTAAATTCGGAATCGAACTTCTTAAGTAAATCAACAAATCCGGAGCGCCTACCAAACCTTCCATCAATTCGAAAAGCGAAGTGTAGTTTTGGAAATCACGGTTAGTCATTAAGCCCATCGCGTGCAAATTGGGAGCAAAAATGTGTGCATCTTCATAAATCGTACGATCTTGAATGATGTTTTTACCGCTTTCGCGAATTTGCAACACCTGACGGAAGCGCGAATTCAAGAAATAGATTTGCAGGTTGAACGACCAACGCTCCATTTGATGATAAAAATCATCCAAATACGGATTGTCTACCACATCTTCAAAATGAGGTTCCCATTTGAAATGTTTGGCTAAAAATCGAGTTAATGTTGTTTTTCCTGCTCCTATGTTTCCGGCTACCGCTATGTGCATTATGGTAATTTTATTTTATACTTCTTAATTTGTTGGTCGGTAAAAATAGCTAAAATTTGGTCTTTGAAATAAAAATTGGGGAACGATTTCTCAACAATTTGAATTTGGAAAACCGATTTGGTTTTGGTGCTCAAGCAGTAAAGTGTATTGTCTTTTACAAACAATAAGGTTTGAGCGTCAATAATTTGGATGTTTTCAAACGGCGGAATGTTGGCCAATAAGGTCACTTTTCCGAATATATCAATGCTGTACCAGTTGTTTACTTCGTCTATCCAATAAAAATGATTGAAGTCGGATTGCGTGAACTTGATGTTCTCTTGGATGGGATTTCCAATGTTTTTAGACGTGTTTTTTAAATAATCAAACAACATGATTTGTTGGGTCAAGGCGTTGTAAATCCAAAACTGATTTTGAGACGCCATGCCTATTTTAGAGGCAAAAATAGTGTTGTCGATGTCGAACAGATTCAGTTTTTGGATTTCGTTCAGTTGGTTGTCGAGTAAAACAACCGTATTGAAATCTTCGTAAAAGAGTACAATTTTCAGCGGATTGATAAAATCTACCACACTGATTTTTCCCAAAGCTACGTTTTTATATTCCCACGATTCGGTTTCACTTTGCTTGATGAAGACGTTGCTTTTGACAAAATATTCATTGCCCAAACCGTCAAAGCCTTTAAAAACTTTATCCGTCAGGGTTTGTGTTTGTACTAATTTGGTTTCCAAGCTCGCATTTTGGGCTAAAACATTGGAAAATAATAGTAATGAGAAAAATGAAAAAAGTAGTTTATTCATCTAGCTAAGATATATTATTAGGGCTGATTTTCCCAAGATAAAACTGATTTTTTAACATAACATTGGTAACAGTTTCCAAATTCATTCGTCATATTTGTTATCCAAAACCTAAAACAATGAAAAAAATAGTATTCGCTTCGTATTTTCTTCTTTCTTATTTAGCTTCGCATGCCCAAAAAGATTTTCAGGGTATGGCCGTATATGAATCTAAGACCAGCACGGCCGATTTCAAATCCCGTTTCGAAGGCAACCGTGAAATCACGCCTGAGATGCAAAAAATGATTGAAGAACGCATGAAGAAAATGTTTGAGAAAACGTTTTTTTTGAACTTCGATAAGTCGGCTTCCATTTACAAAGAAGAAGAAAAACTCGACACACCCGGTCAAGGCGGCGGCGGATTCCGTATGATGAGCTCTATGATGGGCGGTGGCGGTACCTATTATAAAAACGTAAAAGAAAAAGTGTATAAAGTCGACAAAGAATTCATGGGCAAAGAGTTTTTGGTGAAAGATTCTTTAAAGACTTACAATTGGCAAATGACCGGAGAAACCCGTGTGATTGGCGGTTACAATTGTTTCAAAGCGACTGCGGTAATTCCGGCAAGCAAAACCGATTTCCGAAACTTCCGTCCCAAAAAGGAAGAAGAAAAGAAAGACGATAAAGCGAAAGAAGAAGCCAAAGAAGGCACAAAAACCAGCTTCATGGATCAAATAGAAATGCCGAAAGAAATTACCATTACTGCTTGGTATACTCCGGAAATTCCGGTGAGTCAAGGTCCTGAAGGTTATTGGGGATTACCGGGATTAATCTTGGAAGTCAACGATGGTAAAACGACCATCTTATGTTCTAAAGTGGTGATGAATCCTAAAGAAAAAGCCGACATCAAAGCGCCAAGTACCGGCAAAGAAGTGTCGCAAAAAGAATACGATGAAATCGTCATTAAGAAAATGGAAGAAATGAGCGAAATGAATAACGGTCGTGGCGGATTCCAGATGCGAATGAGTCGATAATCAACACAAAGTCTGCAATGAACAAAGTTATCTATACCGCTCTTTTCTTATCCATGGCCATTTTGTCTGAAGCCCAAGAGTTTCAAGGGAAAGCCGAGTATTTTTGGAAAAGAATTCCCAAGAAAAAGACTGAAAAAGTCAAAACCGATTCCAAAGAACCTGTTGATCCTGAGTTTGAAAAAGTGGTAAAGGAAGCTGTAAAGAAAGCCTCTGAAAAGCAATATACTCTCACTTTCAGTAAGACTGAATGTTTGTATGAAGAAGAAAAAGCTTTAGAAAAACCGTCTAACAACACTGCCGATTTTTCGGTTTCGATTACCTATGTCACCGCCGGTAACAAATACATTAATCTAAAAGAGCAAACCAGTATAGTGGAAGACAATGTGTTTGGCAAAGAGTTTTTAATAGTGGAACCCTTGGTCAAACCGGATTGGAAATTAATCGATGAAACCAAGAAAATTGGCGATTACAATTGTTTCAAGGCCGAACTAGTGATTCCGGTAACCGAAAAACAAAAACAAGACTACGAAGACTTTTTAAAAAGAGACGCCCAAAAACCGGCGCTTTTTAAAATGAGTCAACCTCAAGATAAAATAGTAACCGTTTGGTATACTCCAGAAATTCCGGTGAGTTTAGGGCCTGATAATTATTGGGGTTTGCCGGGTTTAATCTTAGAGGTTAATGATGGTTTCAACATTTTGTTGTGCACCAAAGTAACGCTCAGCAACAAAGAAAAGGCCAAAATCAAAGTGCCGAACAAAGGCGAAAAAGTTACTCAAAAAAGGTTTAACGAAATCCGAAAAAAGAAGGAAGACAGCCTGAAAGATGAAAATGGCGTAATTTACTTTCAACACTAATTAATCGATCTAACTAAAGCAATGAAAAAATCCCTACTATTCATATTCCTTTTTACGTCAATTCTTTCCTTTTCCCAAACCGTTCGCTTCGAGGGAACCGTACAAGACAATACCAAAGCACCTTTAGAAATGGCCAATGTGATGGCGATGAACCAAGCGACCAAAGCCATGGATGCGTATGCTATCACTAACGATAAAGGAAAGTTTTTGCTCAATCTGAAAACCAATACCACTTACACCATTAAGTTCAGTTATTTGGGCATGCAAAACAAAGAAATTGTAGTCACCACCCAAACGGAAAACATCACCCAAAGCGTTACTATGGACAGTGGCGGAATCGAGTTAGACGGTGTGGAAATTGTACGCGAAATGCCGGTTTCCATCAAAGGCGATACCATAGTGTATAACGCCGATTCCTTTAAAACCGGTACTGAACGAAAACTGGAAGACGTCTTGAAAAAATTGCCCGGCGTAGAGGTAGATGCCGACGGTCAAGTGAAAGTAGAAGGCAAAGCGGTCAATAAATTGATGGTCGAAGGCAAAGATTTTTTTGACGGCGATACCAAATTGGGTGTCAAAAATATTCCGGCTGATGCGATTGACAAAGTACAAGTCTTGCGCAACTACAACGAAAACTCCATCATGAAAGGCGTGGAGAACAATCAAGACAACCTTGCCATGAACATCAAACTGAAAGAAGGAAAGAAAAACTTTTGGTTTGGCGACATGACCGCCGGTATAGGCGTAGGTCACGATGACAACCGATACGTAGTAGCGCCGAAAGCCTTTTACTACAGTCCGAAATACAGCATCAACATTATGGGCAACAGCAATAATGTCGGGCAACAAGCCTTTACCATTCAGGATTATTTCCGGTTCAGTGGTGGTTTTCGCAACATCATGGGCAAAGGCGGCGGCAGTATTAATGTTGGAAGTAATTCGTTAGGGATTAGCTTTTTCCAAGACAACCGCGTTAAAGAAATCGAATCGCATTTCGGCGCTACCAATTTTTCCTTCAATCCTTCGAAAAGCTGGAGTTTAAGCGGATTTGTTATTGCTACTTCTACTTTAGTCGATACCGAAACGGCTTCCACGGTTAATATCTTACAACCCAATTCAACCGCTATTTCTTCTTCTGAAGTCAGAGACGATGCCGGCAGTCAGAAAAACAATTTGGGATTGTTCAAGTTCAGCGCAACGTACAAACCCAATGCTAATTTCCAATTGGATTACGATATTTTAAACCGAATTTCCGCCCAAAGGGAAAACAACGAACTCAGCCGAGAGGTGTCGAATTTCTTAACAGGAACCAATACCAACGAAAGTATTTTTACCTCTAAAAAGCAAGATCCGATCAACATCAATCAGAATTTGAGTTTCTATTATACGCCGACCGAAAAGCATATTTTTGCCTTCGAAACTCAACATTTGTACCAAAACGAAGATCCGTTGTATAATGCTAATTTAGAATTCCAGCCGTTTGATTTTACAGGCTACGACACCACACAAAACCGTAATGATATCACCCAAAGTCGTTTCATCAAAACCAATAAACTCGACAGCCGTTTGGACTATTATTATGTACTAACTCCTAAAACCAATCTGAATTTCACCTTGGCGAATTCTTACGTTTACCAAAGTTTACAATCTTCTATAGACCAACGTTTGGACAACGGAACCGTTAACGAATTAAACGCACCCGAAAACAATAACGAGGTCAGTTACCGCTACAACGACACCTATTTAGGGTTTCATTTTAAATGGTTAACAGGTAAATTTACCTTTACGCCGGGCATTACCTTGCACCGATTTAACTTAACCAATACCCAATTGGGTACCGATGTCAATCAGGAACTGTTTCGTTTTTTACCCGATTTTCAAATGATTTACCAAATCAAAAAGTCGGAAACGCTAACGTATAACTTCGGCATCACCAACAATTTTACCAACATCAACAATTACGCTGTTGGAACTATTTTCAACAGTTATAGCAGTTTGTTTACCGGAAACCGCGATTTGGAAAATGCGGTAGTCCAAAATCATTCCCTAGTGTATCAAAAATTCAATATGTTCAATTTTGAAAACTTTGGCGGTGCCTTGAATTACACCCGAACCACCGAAGCCATCAAAACCAGAGCTTTGTTCGATGGGGTAAACCAAATTGGCTCACCCTTCAATTCGCCTTTCGGAGATGAAGTATTGTCCGCGAATGCACGCTATGGGCGCTCGTTTTTAAAATACTACAAAGCCAATGTAAGTGCTACAGTCAATTGGAGTAAATTCTACAACATCCAAGTAAACCCTGTGAATGGTTTCGAAAATACTGTCGATACCGAGAGTTTTACCCAAAACTACCGTTTGAGTGCGTCAACCAATTTCAAAAAGTTGCCCAATATCGAATTGGGCTATTCGTATGCGCTGAACGAATATCCCAACGATACCTTTTACACCGATAGTCCGTCCGTAAAACTCGATTATTTCTTTTTGAAAAGCTTTTCATTTGTTAGCGAATATGAGTTTTTTCATTACTACAACAGGGCTAAGACTGTCGACCAAGAATACGACTTTCTCTCGGCCAGTTTGACCTATCAAAAAACCAAAGACAGCAAATGGGAATACAAAGTAGCCGCGACCAACATTTTGAATACCACGTCAATCAACGACGACAGTTTCTCACAGTTCTCTACCCGTAACTCACAATATCGCGTGCAGCCAAGATATATTATTTTCAGTATGAAGTATAATTTGTAGCTAATCCTGCTATCCACTATATCTTTTTTGTTGTCGTCTTGAGTACAATCGAGACGCTTTTCTAAAACAAAAAAGGATGCCGTTCCTATCAGGGCTAAAAAAAAACCCAACTTACTGAGTTGGGTTTTTTTTGTGTCCCGATACTTCGGGGTTTGCGTATAACTTTGCGCCTTTGCGATTAAATTCCGAAAGCCGCTTTTACGTTGTCTACGAAATCTAATTTCTCCCAAGTAAACAATTCCACGGTTACCGTTTTGTCTTCACCGTTTGGCGATTTAAACGATTTGGTTACGGTTTCCGGAGTTCTTCCCATATGGCCGTAAGCCGCAGTTTCGCTGTAAATAGGGTTTCTCAATTTCAAGCGTTGCTCAATAAAGTACGGACGCATATCAAAGATGGTTTCCACTACTTTGCTGATTTCACCATCGGTCAGGTTTACTTTGGCAGTGCCGTAAGTATTCACGTTGATAGAGGTTGGCTTGGCCACTCCAATCGCATACGATACTTGCACCAAAATCTCATCACACAAACCGGCAGCTACCAAGTTTTTCGCAATATGACGGGTAGCATAAGCTGCAGAACGGTCTACTTTAGATGGGTCTTTTCCAGAGAAAGCACCGCCTCCGTGAGCGCCTTTTCCACCGTAAGTGTCCACAATAATTTTTCTTCCGGTTAAGCCGGTATCACCGTGCGGTCCGCCAATAACGAATTTTCCGGTTGGGTTGATGTGGTAGGTAATATCGTCGTTAAATAAATGTGCATATTGCGGATATTTGGCTTTTACTCTCGGAATCAAAATCGAAATCAAATCGCTTTTAATTTTGGCCAACATCGTAGCTTCATCTGCAAAATCATCGTGTTGCGTAGAAATTACAATAGCATCAATACGAACCGGTTTGTTGTCGTCTGAGTACTCTAAAGTTACTTGCGATTTAGCATCCGGACGTAAATAAGTGATTTCGTCGTTTTCTCTGCGGATAGCCGCTAATTCAATCAACAACGCGTGCGATAAATCCAACGCCAACGGCATGTAATTTTCGGTTTCGTTAGTCGCATAACCAAACATCATTCCTTGGTCGCCGGCACCTTGCTCTTCTTTGCTGGCGCGGTCAACACCCTGGTTAATATCGGCTGATTGCTCGTGAATAGCCGATAAAACACCACAAGAATTGGCTTCAAACATGTACTCGCTTTTGGTGTAACCAATTTTGCGAATCACGTCTCTGGCAATCGATTGTACATCTAAATAAGTATTCGATTTTACTTCACCTGCCAAAATAACTTGGCCGGTAGTCACCAAGGTTTCACAAGCCACTTTCGACTCCGCATCAAAAGCTAAAAAGTTGTCAATTAACGCATCACTGATTTGGTCAGCTACCTTATCCGGATGTCCTTCACTAACGGATTCCGACGTAAATAAATACCCCATAACTATAGTTTAGTTTTAATATTAAATGTTGCGAAAAATAGAGGATTGCCGTAAAAGCTAAAGGAGAGTTTCTGCTTTAGCATTTTTTAACGAGGTTGCAATCAGTACAAATTTTTCCTCTCAATTTTCGGTTGCAAATGTATAAAGACTAATTTGAAAACAAAAAACTATTTGGATTTTTTTATTTTTTTATGATTTTTCAAAAAATCTAAATACGTAGTATTTAAATATATATCCGCAAATTTCAAATGTTAAATTTTTAAATTTCGTTTGGTCAAGTCAAAAAACATTCAGAAGTTTGCCTCATACAAAAACAACAAAAATGAACTTTACAATTTGTCATATGTGTCGCATGATGTGGAAAACTCCGCAGAGGACGCTTATGGCATAATTTTAAATTTTTAAAATATAACCATCAAACCTCTGCACAACCGCAGAGGTTTTTTATTTAAAATAATTTGTCACCCTGAGCGCAGTCGAAGGGCCAAACCAAAAAAGCAAAATGAAAACAATCCTTCAAAATACTATGATTCGCCGTCGTATGATGCACATGATGATGTGTTGTTGCATTCGTGTACCCTATTACCAAAAGCGAAAGACGTAATCGAAGTTTATATTTATACTCCTGAAAGTCCTTTTGGTAAGCCATCCGAAAGGACTTTTTTTATTTAATCCAAATTTGTCACCCTGAGCGCAGTCGAAGGGCTTTTAAAAATAAAATTTTAAAATAATCTAATAAATCTAAAATCATGAGCACACAAAAATTCGCCACCAACGCCTTACATGCAGGCCACGACGTCACCAAAAACGCAGGAACCAGAGCGGTACCTATTTACCAAACAACGTCTTATGTATTCAACAATACCGACCATGCTGCCAATTTATTCGGTTTGGCCGAAGCGGGATTCATTTACACCCGTTTGAACAATCCAACGAACGACATCTTAGAGCAACGTTTAGCCGCACTCGAAGGCGGAATCGGCGCCGTAGTTACGGCTTCAGGAACATCTGCTATTGCTACAACCTTGTTGGTATTACTCAAAGCCGGAGATCACATTGTGGCTTCGAACAGCTTGTACGGCGGAACATACAATTTACTTAGCGTAACCTTACCAAGATTGGGTATCACTACCACTTTTGTCGATCCGTCCAACCCTGAAAACTTTACGAAAGCGGCCCAAGAAAATACCCGAGCCTTCTTCGCCGAAAGTTTGGGCAATCCCAAATTAGACGTGCTCGATTTGAAAGCGATTTCCACCGAAGCTAAAGCTTTTAAAGTACCTTTTATTGTCGATAATACGGTGGCTACGCCTTATTTGTTAAATCCGATTCAACACGGAGCCGACATCGTCATCCACTCGCTGACGAAATACATTACCGGCAACGGAACTTCTCTAGGAGGTGTAATCATCGATGCCGGAAACTTCGATTGGAGCAACGGTAAATTCCCGGAGTTCACCGAACCTTCACCCGGTTACCACGGATTAAAATATTATGAAGCCTTAGGCGCTGCTTCATTCATCGCTAAAGTCAGAATTGAAGGTTTGCGCGATTTCGGTGCTGCCTTATCGCCGTTCAACGCTTTCCAAACCATTCAAGGACTGGAAACATTGGAAGTCCGTATCAAAAAACACAGCGAAAATGCTTTAGCCTTAGCCCAATGGTTGCAAGCACAAGAAGAAGTAGCTTGGGTGAATTATCCGGGATTAGCCACTTCTAAATACAAACCGTTAGCCGAGGAGTATTTGCCGGAAGGCCAAAGCGGTATTGTTACTTTCGGATTGAAAGGTGGTTTTGAAGCGGCTAAAAAAGTAGTGGATGAAACGAAATTATTCTCGTTGCTGGCCAATATAGGCGACACCAAATCGCTCATCATTCACCCGGCCAGTACTACACATCAGCAATTGTCTGATGCCGAACAAGAAGCTACAGGCGTGACCAAAGATTTAATCCGCTTGTCGGTTGGTTTGGAAAATATCGCAGATTTGAAAGCCGATTTAAAAGCAGCCTTCTCCTTAGTGAAAGCACCACAATCGACGATTTAAGGATACTAAAGCCATTGGTTTTATTCCGCTGCGTTCCATACAGTTCGGCTGCGCCTCGGGTTTGTTTGTTTGTTAAGACTGTCTTCAAAGTTTAGGTTGAAGGCAGTCTTTTAAAAAAAACTAAAAAAAAATGAAAAAGTTAGAAAAAATAGACTTGTTTAATGTGGTATTGGAAAACGGAAAACAGCGACCATACCTTCCGTTGTTTTACCAAACTTTCGGGCAACCCATTGGTTCAGCTCCCATAGTGGTGGTCAATCACGCACTTACCGGAAATTCTAATGTTACGGGAGAAAACGGCTGGTGGAACGAGTTAATCGGCGAAACCAAAACCATCGATACAGTGTATTTTACGGTTATCGCTTTCAATATTCCGGGCAACGGCTACGACAATAATTTCGGGAACCTGATTTCCAATTACAAAGATTTTACCATTCGCGATGTCGCCCGAATTTTTTGGGAAGGCTTATTGTATTTGAATGTCACCGATATTTTTGCGGTAATTGGCGGTAGTTTAGGCGGTGCAGTAGCTTGGGAAATGGCGGCACTTTTACCCAACCGAATTCAACATCTAATTCCCATTGCCACCGATTGGAAAGCGACAGATTGGGTGATAGCCAACATATTAATCCAAGACCAAATCCTCAACAATTCCGATGACCCAATTGCCGATGCCCGTTTGCACGCTATGTTATTGTACCGTACACCGCAATCCATCAACCAACGATTTCAAAGAAGTAAATTCAATGATTCATCGGTTTTTCAAATCGAAAATTGGTTGGCCAATCACGGTATCAAACTCAAAAACCGCTTTCGCTTGTCGGCTTACAAACTGATGAACCATTTGCTCAAAACAAACGACATTAGCCGCGACCGAGGTGATTTTTCCGCCATTGTCAAAACCATTAAAGCCACCATCCATATTGTGGCGGTAAACACGGATTACTTTTTTATAGCCGAAGAAAATAAATCCACCTACGAACGCGCTAAAACTGTAAAAGAAAATGTGCATTACCACGAAATTACATCCATTCACGGACACGACGCTTTTTTAATCGAATACCAACAATTAGCCCAAATTTTAGAGCCTATTTTTAATCCTCAAAAACAACAAAACTATGTCAGCGCTTAGAATCAATATAGTCCTTTTCGGTATCGGCAACGTCGGTAGTACACTTATCAATCAGGTCATCGAAAGCCAAAAATTCTTCCTCGAAAAAAGAAACATCGATTTGCGCTTTCCCATCATCACTAATTCGACTTTGGCTTTTTTCGAAAAAGACGGATTAAAAAACCAATGGGAAGCCAACTTTGCCCAATCGGCCATTCCGTTCCGCATCGAAGATATTATCGAATACGTCCAAGAACAACAATTAGACAACCTCATTGCTGTAGATGCCACGGCCAGCGAGGAAATTATTAAAAACTACATTCAGCTCATTCAGAATGGATTTGATATTGTAGCTGCCAATAAAAAAGCCAATACCTTGCACACCGATTTTTACAAAGAATTGCGAAGAAACCTCAAAAAATACGATAAGTCATTTTTATACGAAACCAATGTTGGTGCCGGTTTACCTGTTGTACAAACCATCAACGACTTGTATTTTTCCGGTGAAGAAATCACCAAAATCAGAGGCGTTTTCTCAGGTTCATTGAGTTACATCTTTAACCGATTTTCTGCAGAAGACTTGCCGTTTTCTAAAATTTTATCCCAAGCCGAAAAAATTGGATTGACCGAACCCGATTCCCGAGAAGATTTATCCGGAAACGATGTCGCCCGAAAACTGCTCATCCTCGCCCGCGAAATTGAACAGGAATTGGAATTCACAGATATCAACATCGAATCCCTTTTGCTCCCGAATCTCAATCAAAAAAACACCAAAGCCGAATACGCTGTCAACAAGCAGCTGTTCGACAAACCGTTTCAAATCGCCAAAATTACCCAAGCTGATAACCATGTACTTCGGTATGTGGGCGAATTGGAGGTAAAGACCAAACAACTCCTAGTCAAACTCGTTTCGGTACCCAAAAGTTCCCCGCTCGGTCAACTCCAAGGTGCCGACAACCTTATTGAAATTTATACTAAATCGTATTGCGACATCCCAATCGTCATTCAAGGTGCCGGCGCCGGAAAACAAGTCACGGCGCGCGGTGTCTTAAACGATATTTTAAAAGTAGCCGAGAAAATAAAAATCAAAGAAGCTATTTGGCTTTAATGGTAAAAAAGTTAACTAATCAACCACCAACCCCGAAAACCTACAACACTACAACGTTGTAGGTTTTTATTTTTTCAAAACCCTTGCAAATATGAATTCTGTGTCATTACTTTGCACCGTTCATTAACATCATGTTTGTTATCACGAAAGCCGGAGGGAATAGACCCTGTGAAAGCTTAGCAACCCTTTGCCAAAAAGAAGGTGCTACATTCTATCTCAATTTGAGAAAAGATAACCCAGAGATATTTCCTCTCCCTTTCCTGATACTTTTTATGTTTTGACGAGCGACCCGAGCCGAAGGCGAATTGGCGAAGCAATGGCTTGCGCCTTGTTGCGGTCCCATTTTCTCGCTTTCTGTCTCGTCCCAAAAGACGAGACTGCCAAATGCGAAGCATTCACCGAACACCTATTGAAAATTAGTGTAAAGTGAGGTAATCGGGGCTAATTAATAAACTTTGTGTATCTCTGGGATGCTCTGTGCATCTCTGTGAAATTTAAAAAATATGTCAAAAATACAAGACGCTATCAAAGAAAGAATCCTCGTCCTCGACGGAGCGATGGGAACCATGTTACAACGTAACAACTTCTCCGAAGCCGATTTCCGTGGCGAGCGCTTTAAGGATTTTCCACATCCGTTAAAAGGCAACAACGATTTGTTGTCGATTACCCAACCTGAAGCCGTAAAACAAGTCCACCGCTTGTACTTTCAAGCCGGCGCCGATATCGTAGAAACCAATACGTTTTCCGGAACCACCATCGGCATGGCCGATTATCATATGGAAGATTTGGTGTATGAATTAAACTATCAATCTGCTAAAATTGCCCGTGAAGTCGCCGACGAGTTCACCGACAGACCACGTTTCGTAGCCGGTTCCATCGGACCAACGAACCGTACGGCTTCCATGTCGCCCGATGTAAACGATCCGGGATTCAGAGCCGTAACTTTCGACGATTTACGCATCGCTTACAAACAACAAGTAGAAGCGTTAATCGATGGCGGTTGTGATGTGCTTTTGGTAGAAACTATTTTCGATACGCTCAATGCCAAAGCGGCTTTGTTCGCCATAGAAGAAGTCAAAGAAGAAAGACATTTAGACATACCCGTAATGGTTTCCGGAACGATTACCGATGCCTCAGGAAGAACACTTTCCGGACAAACCGTGGAAGCGTTTTTGATTTCCATTCAACATATTCCTTTGTTGAGTATCGGATTCAACTGTGCTTTGGGTGCCGACCAGTTAAAACCTTATCTGAAAAGATTGGCACAAAACACCAGTTTAAATATTTCGGCACATCCTAATGCCGGCTTGCCCAATGCTTTTGGACAATACGACCAAACCCCAACCGAAATGCAAGCGTTGATTCGCGAGTATTTACAAGATAATTTAGTCAACATCATAGGCGGTTGTTGCGGCACCACTCCGGAACACATCAAAGCTATTGCTGAGGTAGCCAAAGAATTTAAACCACGAAATGTTCTCATTCATGCCGAGTGAAATCTGTGCTAATCTGTGTAATCCGTGGCTAAAAAAAACCTAGTGTAATTCGTGGTCAATAGAAAATAAAGATGTCTGAGAAAAAATACTTAAAACTATCCGGTTTAGAACCTTTAATCGTTACGCCGGAATCCAATTTTATCAACGTAGGAGAACGCACCAATGTTACCGGTTCGCGTAAATTCCTGCGTTTGATTAAAGAAGAGAAATACGAAGAAGCGCTCGATATTGCCCGCGCTCAAGTAGAAGGTGGTGCCCAAATCATCGATGTCAATATGGATGAAGGCATGTTAGATGGTGTTTACGCCATGACCAAATTCCTAAACCTGATTGCTGCCGAACCCGATATTGCTCGCGTTCCGGTGATGATTGACAGCTCTAAATGGGAAATCATCGAAGCCGGATTGAAAGTTATTCAAGGAAAAGGCGTGGTGAATTCCATCTCCTTAAAAGAAGGAAAGGAAGCTTTTATCCATCACGCTAAACTCATCAAAAGATATGGTGCAGCTGTCATTGTCATGGCATTTGACGAAGAAGGTCAGGCCGATACCTACCAAAGACGCATTGATATTTGTAAAAGGAGTTATGATATTTTAGTGAATGAAGTTCATTTTCCACCCGAAGACATCATTTTCGACCCAAATATTTTTCCGGTAGCAACCGGAATGGAAGAGCACAAGTTAAATGCTTTAGACTTTTTCAGAGCGACTAAATGGATTCGCGAAAACCTACCGTATGCCGGAGTTTCCGGTGGCGTGAGTAATGTGTCGTTTTCGTTTCGCGGGAATGACAAAGTGAGGGAAGCCATGCATTCGGCCTTCCTATACCACGCCATTAAACACGGTATGACTATGGGTATTGTAAATCCGGAAATGTTGGAGATTTATGATGAAATCGATCCGATTTTGTTGGAACATGTGGAAGATGTGTTGTTGAACAGAAGAGAAGATGCCACGGAACGATTGCTTGATTTGGCAGAAAGTTTTAAAGGCGATTTCAAAACCAATGACAAAGCAGTACAAGAGTGGAGAAACGGTTCTTTACAAGACCGATTGACTCATTCCTTAGTGAAAGGAATTGATGAATTTATAGAAATAGATGTAGAAGAAGCCCGTCTTTCGGTAGAAAAACCCATTGAAGTCATCGAAAACCACTTGATGAACGGGATGAATGTCGTAGGCGATTTGTTTGGTAGCGGCAAAATGTTCTTACCGCAAGTGGTAAAATCAGCCCGTGTGATGAAAAAAGCCGTAGCGTATTTGCTACCTTATATAGAAGCATCGAAAGACGGCAAATCGTCTTCAGCCGGAAAAGTCTTGATGGCCACCGTAAAAGGCGATGTACACGATATTGGTAAAAATATAGTAGCGGTAGTTTTGGCTTGTAACAACTTCGAGATTGTCGATTTAGGCGTAATGGTACCGCCTGAAAAAATCATCGAGGCGGCGGTCAAAGAAAATGTCGACATCATTGGTTTGAGCGGATTGATTACGCCTTCGCTCGATGAAATGGTGTATTTGGCCAAAGAGATGGACAAGCTGAATATCCAAATTCCGATTATGATTGGCGGCGCTACTACATCGCGAGCGCACACAGCGGTGAAAATTGCCCCGGAATACCAATCGACTGTAGTACACGTTAACGATGCCTCGCGTGCGGTAACAGTGGCGAGTAATTTGTTGCAAGCCGAAACCAAAGACAATTATGTGCAATCGGTTCGAGAAGAATACGACAAACTGCGCGAAGGTTATTTGAGTCGCAGTCGCGATAAAAATTATTTGTCGATTGAAGAAGCTCGTAAAAACAAACTCCAATTGAATTGGAACAATTTTACGCCGGTAAAACCGAATTTCATCGGTACAAAAACGGTTGAAGTGACATTGGCTGATTTGGTTGATTTTATTGATTGGACGCCATTTTTCCAATCGTGGGAATTGTATGGAAAATATCCGGCGATTTTGAAAGACGAGGTAGTTGGCGAACAGGCTTCCGCTTTGTTTGCCGATGCGCAAAAAATGCTGTCCCAAATCGTAACCGAAAAATGGTTTACCGCCAAAGGCATCTTAGGTATTTTCCCGGCCAATACTGTTAATGACGACGATATTTCAGTTTACAATGAACCTGAAACCCGCAACCCGCAACTCGCAACCTTTTTAACCTTACGCCAACAATCCCAAAAAACAGCCGGCGCGCCCAACATTGCCTTAGCCGATTTTATTGCGCCAATAGAAAGTGGAAAGCAAGATTACATCGGTTGTTTTTGTGTCACGACCGGTTTTGGTGTGGATGAAAAAGCAGCCGAATTCGAAAAACAATTGGACGATTACAACTCGATTTTGGTCAAAGCTTTAGGCGATCGATTGGCCGAAGCCTTTGCCGAATATTTGCACTTGAAAGTCCGCCGGGAAATTTGGGGTTATGCTTCGGATGAAAGTCTTTCTAATCAGGATTTGATAGATGAAGCTTACAAAGGCATTCGTCCGGCACCGGGTTATCCGGCTTGTCCCGACCACTTGGAAAAACCTACGATTTGGAAACTATTGCAAGTCGAAGAAGCAATAGGAGTAAAACTGACGGAAAGTATGGCGATGTGGCCGGCAGCTTCGGTTTCGGGCTATTATTTTGCCCATCCGCAGTGCAAGTATTTCGGCCTCGGAAAAATTAAAGAAGACCAAGTGGTAGATTACGCCAAAAGAAGAGGAATAGCAACAGAAATAGCAACGAAGTGGCTATCACCGAATATAGCAGATTAATTTGGTTACGTGTTACGAGTTTCGGGTTCAAAGTAAACTCGCAACTCGCAACTCGCAACTCGCAATTTTAAAATTATGAAAGTAACCCAACATATTGAAAACGCCAACGGCAAACCGTTATTCTCTTTTGAGATTTTACCGCCTTTGAAAGGACAGAACATACAGTCGATTTTTGACAGCATTGATCCGTTAATGGAGTTCAATCCGCCCTTCATTGATGTTACGTACCATCGGGAAGAATACGAATACAAAGAATTACCGAATGGTTTGTTGCAAAAGAAAATTGTGAAAAAACGTCCGGGAACGGTGGGGATTTGTGCCGGAATTCAGAACAAATACAATGTAGATGCGATTCCGCACATCTTGTGTGGCGGCTTTACCAAAGAAGATACCGAGAATTTATTGATTGATTTGGATTTCTTAGGAATCGATAATGTGGTAGCATTGCGCGGCGATGCGTTAAAAACCGAAACCTATTTCCATCCCGAAAAAGAAGGTAATGCCTATGCGAGTGAATTGGTGACGCAAATCAGCAATTTAAATAAGGGTATTTACTTGGATGAAGATTTGAAGAATTCAGCCAAAACTAATTTTTGTATTGGTGTAGCCGGTTATCCGGAGAAGCACATGGAAGCGCCTAGTTTGGACAGTGATATTCATTTTTTGAAGCAAAAAATCAAGAACGGTGCCGATTATATTATCACGCAGATGTTTTTCGATAATAAAAAATTCTTTGATTTTGTTGACAAATGTCGCGCTGCGGGAATTACAGTTCCGATTATTCCGGGACTGAAACCGATTGCGACTAAGAAACAATTGAATTTGATTCCGCATCGCTTTAGTATAGAGTTGCCGGACGATTTAATCATGGCTGTGGTGAAAGCCAAAGACAATGATGAAGTAAAACAAATCGGGATTGAATGGTGTGTAGCACAAAGCAAAGAGTTGGTGACTGCAGGTATTCCGGTATTACATTATTATTCGATGGGGAAAGCAGAGAACATTAAAACGATTGCCAAAGCTGTTTTTTAAACGGATTTTACAAAAGACCATACCCGTTTAGCCCCGATTGACAGTGTTACCATGTAACACCAAAAGCGGGAACACGGACTGCAAAAATGCCCGAACCATTCGCTCCTGAAAATGCAACAACAATTTTTCGGAGATTCTCCCTTTAATATGAAATCACTTATATTTGTGCGATTTAAAAATTAGGATGAGAAAAATTTACCTGTTGTTTTGGCTGTATTCCTTTGTGAGTTTAGGGCAAAACACCAACGCTTTATCACTTGAGGCATCTGTTTTACGAGGCAATGCTTTGCCGCATACTGAGGATATGTACCATTTGGTTAACGGTCATCCGCAAGGCGTGATGGTATCGTTAGTGAACAGAACCGATGGTTCGAGGGAATGGCATCAGGCGTACAACTATCCGGATTACGGCGCTTATTTTTTGTATCAGGATTTTAAGAGTCAGCCGCTCGGGCAAAATTATGCCGTAGGAGCGCTGTACAACTTTTACTTTTGGAATCGCCATTTGCAACTTAAACTTTCACAGGGAATTGCCTATACTACAAATCCCTACGATAGGGTAACCAATAGCAAAAACAAGGCTTTCGGGAGCCGGTTTATGGGCAACACCAATATTGGTTTGGCATACGACAACCAGAACTTATTTAAAAATATTGGTTTTCATGCCGGGATTTTGTTCACCCATTACTCCAACGGAAGAATGAAATCGCCTAACAGCGGCATCAATACTTATTTGTTGAATTTGGGTTTGAATTACGATTTTTCGAAAGATTTTCAACGCAAACAGGATACGACTTCGGTCAAAAAATCATTCAAAGAGCCTATTCACTACAATTTGGTGTTGCGCAGTGGGGTTAATGAAAATCCGATTATCAGCAGCGGACAGTTTCCGTTTTATCACATCGGTTTTTATGCGGACAAACGTTTGAATCGCAAATCGGCGCTGCAGTTCGGAACCGAGTTGTTCTTAACGCAATCCATTAAGGAATATATTAAATACTACTCTGTGGCTTATCCGGAGGACAACATCAGTGCCAATACTGATTATAAACGAATCGGAATTTTTGTGGGACACGAGTTGCTTATTAATCGTATTTCACTTGAAGCACAAGTTGGGTTTTATGCTTACCAACCTTTTAAAAAAGACATTCCGATTTACGACAGGGTTGGGATTAAATATTATATAACCGATAAAATATTCGGTGGCTTTACCATTAAAACCCATTTGTTTTTGGCTGAAGCTTTAGAGTTTGGGATAGGGTACAGATTATAAAAGAGGCAGATGAAAAAAATCAGTGTATTGATAGCGGTTATTTTGGTTTTGTTTTCGTGTGAAAAACCAAGCGATTGTGTAGAAAGTACAGGAACTATAGTGACCAAAGAAGTGCCGGTGCAACCGTTTAAAAAAATCAAAGTATATCGCGGGATTGAGGTGATTATTACCCAAGGAGCGGAATATAAAGTGGAAATTGTTGCCGGCGAAAACTTTATCAATAATGTAGAAGTGATTCAGAATGGTGATCGATTGGTTTTTAAAGATGAATCGAGTTGCAATTGGGTTCGCGCTTACGGAACGACAAAAATTTTAGTGACTACGCCAACCTTAGAGGAAGTCTATTCGAAAACCGACCGAAATATCAGTTCGAACGGAGTACTTACCTTTCCTTATATCAGTTTTATTGCTATGGATAAAGACGGAGACGGCGAAAGCGGTGCCGGAACAGGAGATTTTATCATTCATATTGACAATCAGTATTTGAATGTTGGCAACAACAATGTTTCCCGATTTTATTTATCCGGTCAAACCAATACCGCTGATTTCAATTTTTATTTTGGTGATGGCCGAATAGAAGCCGAAAATTTAACAGCTCAGCAGGTAAAAGTCTATCATCGTGGTTCGAACGATATGATTGTCAAACCCATGCAAAGCATAACCGGAGTCATGAACAGCACAGGAAATATCATTTTGAAAAATGTTCCGCCTGTTGTTGAGGTTGAAGATTTGTATCAGGGTAACGTGATTTATCCTTAATGAGTTACAGTCTCAGTCTGCAGAGCGATTATTAGATAGTGTTATTTGCTGAATACTGTCACTGCGACTGAATACTATTTCTTAGTCTTCTCGCGAAATATCTGCTCCAGATTTTTACTTTTCAAACTAATTTGCAGCGTTTTCAATCCGTTGGCTTGCGCAAAGTCAAAGATACTCGGACGCATGTCCTCTTCGGTGTTGAAGGTTAGTAACCAAATATTATCAGCACTGTTTTTATAAGTTGTAATATTCGCTAAACCAGCCAATAGATTTTCTTCAATGGCTTTGTCGAATTCTACTTCAATAATTTGCTCTTTTTCCTCAGCCACCAATTTGTCCAATTTTTTATCGGTTACAATTTTTCCTTGGTCGATAATGATGACGCGATCGCAAATGGCCTCTACTTCCTGCATGATGTGCGTGGAAAGAAAAACCGTTTTGTCTTTGCCGACACTTTTAATCACATTTCTGATTTCTACCAATTGGTTCGGATCTAAACCGGTAGTTGGTTCGTCTAAAATTAATACTTCGGGATTGTGCAATAATGCCGTGGCCAATCCTACGCGCTGACGATAACCTTTAGATAACTGTCCGATTTTTTTATGACTTTCCGGACTCAAACCGGTCAATTGGATTACTTCTTCGATACGTGATGGCGCAACTTTATAAACATCGGCATTAAAAGCCAAATACTCGCGAACGTACAAATCTAAGTAGAGCGGATTGTGTTCGGGCAAATAGCCAACCGATTGTTGTACTCGAAGTTGAGCGTCTTTGACATCGTTTCCGTTAACTGTTGCCACACCTTCATCGGCGCTGAGATACGTCGTTAAAATTTTCATCAAAGTTGATTTTCCGGCGCCATTCGGACCTAAGAAACCAACAATTTCTCCCTTTTTTACTGAGAATGAAACCTTGTCCAGCGCTTTTTGGGCACCGTAACTTTTGGAGATGTTTTGAACTTCTATCGACATAAACAAACTATTTGGAGCAAATGTAATAATTAATAAAAGGATAACGAAAAATTGCCGCTTTTATGATGTGGCGAAAACGTTTCCGTAACTTTTTTTAATAAAACGTGCGGAAGTGTGTTTTATTTTTATTACTTTGGTTTAATAATTAAATATAATGAGACAATTTAACACTTTTTATACCTATTTCTTTTATTTCTTCTTCGGGCAGAAAAAGGGATTGGTATTGTGTTATGTGAAAAAATAAAAGTAGCAAGTAATAATAATAGAAATCCCAACGAGAGTTGGGATTTTTTTTTGACCCTATGGAAACAAAAATAGCGATACAAGGCATCAAAGGATCGTTTCACCATCAAGTGGCGCAACAGTATTTTGAAAGAGTTGATAGTTTAGACGAGTGTATGTCGTTTGACGATTTGGTAAAGAGCTTGGTGGATAAACGTTCGCAAAAAGGCGTTATGGCATTGGAGAATTCCATCGCTGGGTCGATTATCCCGAATTACGCTCTCATTGATCGTCACGATTTGCACATTATCGGCGAACATTATTTGGATATTCACATGAATTTGATGGTTTTGAAAGGCCAAAAAATAGAAGATATCAAAGAAGTGCATTCGCATCCTATAGCTTTGTTGCAATGTGCCGTTTACTTTAGCCAATATCCGCATATCAAATTAGTTGAAAGCGGCGATACAGCTGAAACGGCTCGACGTATTCAAGAACAACAACTCAAAGGCATTGGTGCAGTGGCAGCTCCGATTGCGGCTGAGTTATACGATTTGGAAATTCTGGCTGCGGGAATTCACACCGTGCAAAGCAACAAAACCCGCTTTGTGATTGTCAAAACCACCAACAAAGAATGGCCTAAAGAAACCATCAATAAAGCGTCGGTTAAATTCGAATTGGATGATACGCCGGGTAGTTTGGCTACAGTTTTGAATGTCATGAATAACTGCAAACTCAACTTAACCAAAATCCAATCGATGCCTATTATTGACCGACCGTTTCAGTACTCATTTTTTGTAGATGTGATTTTTGAGAAGTACAAACATTATGAAAAGGCCAAAAACATATTGGCTTTGATGACCACGCATTTTAAAGTGCTGGGAGAATACCAAAAAGGAAAACAATAACAAAATCAATAATTAGTATTGAACATTGCCATTGAAATTTGCAGAATATGATACCAACAGCCCACCGATTAAACAGCGTACAAGAATATTATTTTTCCAAAAAACTACGCGAAGTGCGTCAGCTCGTGGCCGAGGGTAAACCCATCATCAATATGGGAATCGGCAGTCCTGATTTGGCACCTGATGAAACAGTTATTCAAGCCATGGTGCAAGGCATGAACGATGACAAAGCCCATGAATACCAAAGCTATCAAGGGTTGCCGGAATTGCGGCAAGGTATGGCCGATTTCTATGAGCGTCAATTTGGCGTGACTTTAAATAGCCAGACCGAAATTTTACCGTTGATGGGTTCTAAAGAAGGCATCATGCACATTTCGCTGGCTTTTTTAAACGAAGGCGATGAGGTGCTGATTCCCAATCCGGGATATCCGACTTATGCCTCGGTAACCGAGTTGTTGCAAGCCAAAGCCGTTAGTTATGATTTGACAGCTACCACTAATTGGCAACCCGATTTCGAAGCGCTGGAACAAATGGACTTGACCAAAGTCAAGCTGATGTGGGTTTCTTATCCGCACATGCCAACCGGAGCGAACGGCACTTTGGAGCTGTTTGAAAAGTTGATAGCGTTTGGCAGAAAACACCAAATTTTAATTGTAAATGATAACCCGTACAGTTTTGTGTTGAATGATAACCCATTGTCGATTTTACAAATAAAAGACGCTAAAGATGTGACTTTGGAACTCAATTCGCTCTCCAAAACCTACAATATGGCAGGATGGCGTGTAGGCATGATTTTAGGTAATGCCAATCTAATCGATGCCGTGTTGAAAGTCAAAAGCAACATGGACAGCGGCATGTTTTACGGCATTCAAAAAGGCGCAGTCGAAGCACTCAAACTGGGGAATGATTGGTTTCGTAAGCAAAACGAAGTTTACCACAAACGCCGTCAGTTGTTGTTTGAGTTAGCCGAAAAGCTGGAATGCACTTTCGACAAAAACAGTGTTGGGATGTTCGTTTGGGCCAAATTACCCGAAGGGATTTCAGCAGAAACCTTTATCGACAAGGTGTTGATCGACAAACACATTTTTATCACGCCGGGCAGTATTTTCGGGAGCAACGGAGAAGGCTATGTTCGATTTTCGCTCTGTGTTTCCGAAGCAAAAATTAAGGAAGCTATTGACCGATTTTAAAAGAAAAGGCATTAATTTTACAGTAGAAAAATAGCTATGAATATTACAGCAGAGAACAGAAAATGGTTGGATGATTTTAACTTGACTCATCCTTTGGTTATAGCCGGACCATGTAGTGCAGAAACGGAAGAACAAGTGTTGAAAATTGCACACGAACTCAAAAATTCAGACGTGTCTATATACCGCGCCGGAATTTGGAAACCACGCACTCGTCCCGGCGGATTTGAAGGTGTTGGCGCCATCGGTTTGAAATGGTTGCAGAAAGCCAAAGCCGAAACAGGCTTATTGATGGCCACCGAAGTCGCTAATGCCGCTCACGTTAAATTGGCTTTGGAACATGATATTGATGTGTTGTGGATTGGCGCCAGAACCACCGTAAATCCGTTTGCTGTTCAGGAAATAGCCGATGCTTTGGCCGGTACTGATAAAATTGTATTGCTCAAAAATCCGGTAAATCCTGATTTGGCTTTGTGGATAGGCGGTGTAGAACGCTTGTACAACGCCGGTATTAAAAAGTTAGGCGTGATTCACAGAGGATTTTCAACTTACGAAAAAACCAAATACCGAAACATACCCGAATGGCAATTGGCCATTGAGTTGCAGAATCGTTTTCCTCATTTGCCACTCATTTGCGATCCGTCGCACATTACCGGTAAGCGCAATATGATTCAGGAAGTATCACAGCAAGCCCTCGATTTGAATTACGACGGGTTAATTATCGAAACCCATATCGATCCGGATAAGGCTTGGAGTGATGCTGCGCAGCAAGTGACACCAACGGTTTTGAAACAAATTTTCCTTGATTTAAAAATCAGAAAAGAAACGGATGATGCCGATGATTACAACAGTCGTTTGTCCAGATTTCGTATCGATATTGATGAATACGACCGAAAGTTATTGGAAATTCTGGGCAAGAGAATGAAAGTAGCTGACAAAATCGGAGCCCTGAAAAAAGAAAAAAACGTAGCCGTTTTGCAAAACAAACGTTGGAATGAAATATTGGGTAAGATGATTTTAGATGGCGAAGAGAAAGGCCTGAGCGAAGAGTTTATCCTGAAAATTTTCAAAGCTATTCACCAAGAAAGTATTTCGCATCAAGAGAAAATTATCAATAGTTAATAACTCAATTTATTAAAAGTAAAACCTATCATTTTTTTGGTAGGTTTTTTTTGTATCATTGCGGCGCAATAAAAACAACCTAATTAATTTAAAAACAACCAAAATGAAAAAAACCTTTTTAGGTTTTATCTTTTTTGTTTGCAGTTGCATAAGCTTGAATGCACAAAACAAAATTGATAAAATCAACGTAGCTTATGGAGAAGAACTGCCGGAGGACAAACAAAAAATCGTTAAGATCATCGGAGAAACGGGTAACAAAATTTATGCACTCGGCTTCAAAGAAAAAGAAGATTATTTCTTGAAGATTTTCGATTCTAAATCCATGAAATTGCTTTCTTCTAATCCGATTGTTATTCCGCAAATCAGTGATAAAGAAGTTGATTTTGAAGATGTTTTTTTATTGAACAATACCTTGTATGCCATAGGAAGTGTGTACAATAAAAAAGAAAAAATCTTCAATTTAATCGGTGCCGAAATTTCAGAAAAAGGCATCATTAGTAAAACAACCACTACCTTATTCAATTCCGAAGTAGCTAAAAAATCGGAACGCGGCGGATTCTATTTCAAACAATCTCCGGACGAAGGTGCTTTGTTAATTATGCATACTTCCCGTTTTCCAAAAGAAGATGCCATCAAATATGAAGTGAAGTTGTTTGATGATAAATTGGCTACCTTATTTTCAAGTGAAGAAAAAGTAAAGTTTGACGACAGTAAAAAGGATTACGAGTTTACGATTTCGGATTTTGAATTGAATTTTCAAGACGATGTTTTCTTGGTAATCAATGAAAGTTACAGGGATTCAAAAAAGAAAGAGCAAATTGAGAAGTTCCAAATTCATGCTTTCAAAAGAGCCAACAACTACGCGAAAGAAGTGATAGATATTAACATCAAAGGCAAGGAAATTATCAATTGTAAAATGATGTCTACTAACAAAAACACCTTGCAGTTGGTTGGATTTTATTCGAGTGTTCGCGAAAACGGTAAAGCCAATAAAGAGTTGAAAGGGGTTTATAATGCCACTGTTAACTTGGCTAACAATGCTAATGATAACTTGAAATTCAACGAATTCGATTACGCTACCAAAGTGAAATTGTTGGGTGAAAGAAGAGCCAAAAAAGGTAAAGATTTAAAGCCGTTGTACAGCATCACTACATTAATCGAGAAAAACGACGGCGGTATTATTGTTTTATCCGAATTGCAGTTTGTTTATGTAGGTCAGAGTTCAGGAATCGGCCCGTTAGCTTTTACGCCGGTAACTTACACTAAAAACGAAATCATTGTGACTTGCTTAAAACCAGACGGATCATTGGATTGGAGTAATGTGTTGCCTAAAGAACAATCGGCTACGGTAACTACTATGTCGTTTGCATTCGGAGCTGTAGGCGGAAATGGAAATTTCAGCGTTGGTGTTTCTATGGCTATACCGTTGGCACAAATGGGTAAAGGACCGGAGTATTTGGGTGCGATTCCAATATACAAAGATGGTGTTTTAAACCTGCTTTTCAACGATAATGTAAAGAATAAAGGCGTTACTGATATTGAAGAAATCAAAGCCCTAGGTAATTACAACAATGCAGTACCATCGGTTTTTGTTTTCGACAGCAAAGGACAAATCACTCGAAAAGATCCGGAAGAGGTAATTAAAAACGAATTGGTTATTCGTCCCGGAGTTTATTATCGTAAAAGTCAAAACGAATTTATAGTCTATTCTTCCAGAAGAAAGTTGGATAAGTTGGGCAGAATGATATTAGAAGATTAAGAAAAAAGGCTGTGAAAATTTCGCAGCCTTTTGTTTTTAAATGAAAGTAGGATTCATTTTTCTACCTTTGTACTTCTTAATGTAAAAAATGACAGGACTAGTTTATAAATCGACCGGAAGTTCCTATACGGTAAAAACCGAAAATCAAGAGGTTTTTGAATGCCGTATCAAGGGTAAGTTTCGCATCAAAGGCATCAAAAGTACCAATCCAATAGCAGTTGGTGATGTAGTCGATTTTGAATTAGACAATTCTACCGATGAAACGATTGGTTTGATTCATCATATCCACGACAGAAAGAACTATATCGTTCGAAAATCGGTGAATCTTTCTAAGCAAACCCACATTATTGCCGCCAATATTGATGTGGTTTTTTTGCTGATAACCATCAATAATCCGCCTACAACTACCAGTTTTATCGATCGGTTTTTAGTCACTGCCGAAGCCTATGGTATTGAAGCAGTTTTGGTCTTTAACAAGATTGATACTTTTGATGATGCCCTGTTGGATGAGCAATTGTATTTGCAACATATTTACACCGAAATAGGCTATCAATGTATACGAGTTTCCGCCATTAACGGCAAAGGCATTGAAATCTTGAAAGACCTGATGAAAGGAAAAGTCAGCATGTTTTCCGGCCATTCGGGCGTGGGAAAATCAACTTTGGTCAATGCCTTGGAACCGCAGCTGAATTTGAGAACCAAACACATTTCGGAACAAAGCATGCAAGGCCAGCATACGACTACGTTTGCCGAAATGTATGATTTATCTTTCGGTGCCAAAATTATCGATACGCCCGGAATTAAAGGTTTCGGTATTGTGGATATGGAGCCGACTGAAATCAGTGATTATTTTCCCGAGTTTTTCCGATTGAAAGACCAATGTAAATTCAACAATTGTTTGCACAAAGAAGAACCGCATTGTGCTGTCAAGAAAGCGTTAGACGAAGATAAAATAGCCTGGTCGCGCTACAACAGTTACTTAAAAATTTTAGAAGGCGATGACGAACACTACCGTTCCGACATTTACAACGACGACAGGATTGCCAGCGATGAAACCAGAAAATAGTATTCAGTTTGCATTGTCAGTGTTCAATAATTTTTAATTGAGATGAAAGCCGTAATCCAAAGAGTTTCCCAAGCTTCCGTAACCATTGAAGGGCAAAAAGTAGCCGATATCCAACACGGTTTATTGGTTTTAGTTGGTTTTGAAGATGCGGATACTCAAGATGATATTACTTGGTTAACGGCCAAAATTGCCAATCTTAGGATTTTTGGAGATGAAAACGGTGTTATGAATTTATCCGTAAAAGATTGTAGTGGCGATATGATTATTGTGAGTCAATTTACTCTCCATGCCTTGACCAAAAAAGGCAATCGACCATCTTACATCAAAGCTTCCAAACCGGAAATCGCCATTCCTTTATACGAGCGTTTTATAGTGCAAATGGAAACCGAGTTGGGCAAGAAAGTACAAACCGGTCAATTTGGAGCCGACATGAAAGTAAGTTTGTTAAACGATGGTCCGGTTACCATTGTGATTGATACCAAAAACAAAGAGTAATATGAAACAGAAGGTCATTACCTTAATAGTTGGGTTTTTAATTTACGGAACACTTTTCGGTTTGATGATGTATTACACCGAAGCAGACAGGGATTTTGAAAAATCCTTTGGTATGGCTGTCTTTTTTGGATTTTTCATGACTTTATCCGAAGTTTTTATCAATCCTAGAATAAAAAAATTCTTTACTTCTAAACAAAAAAATAAGGAATAAGATTATAAATAAAATCATAATTTTTTATATTTGGGAAAAATTATTCCTGATGAAACTCAGTTTTTTTTCGCTTATTTTTCTATTTCTTACCCTTACTGCCGGTGCTCAAAAGTTAGAATATGCTAGTCTTGACATTCCTGATAGTCTTAAACAAAATGCCAATGCGGTAGTTCGATTAAATGAAGTTTTTATCAATATTTCGGCTCAAAATGAAATGGTTGTCAAAACCAAAATTGTTACTACGGTTTTGAACGAGTTGGGGTTGAATTATTTGGATCTTTCCGAAAATCACGATAAAAACAGAAAAATTATTAAGATTGAAGCTGTAGTGTATGATGCTTTCGGCAAAGAATTAAAATCGTTTAAAAGAAAGGATTTCAGAGACGTCAGTGTTGCGGATGGTGTTTCTATTTTCAATGATAACAGGGCTTTGTATTTGAATTATACACCAACCGTTTATCCTTTCACTATGGTTTTTGAAACAGAAGTAAGTACTTCCAATACCGCTTTTATTCGTCCATGGAGTCCCATGGAAGGTTATCTGGTTAGTGTTCAAAAAAGTGGCATGACTATAACTTGTAAACCCGAGTTAAAGCTTAAAGTAAAAGAAATCAATTTTTCAGGACATTCTTTTATTGAAAAGACAGAGACGACCACCTCGGTCAGTTATACCGCCAAAAATGTAGTAGCCCGCAAGAGAGAGGAATTGTCTCCGAGTTTCACCAAAGTCTTTCCGATTGTTTATTTTGCCCTTGAAAACTTTTCTCTGGAAAATGTGGAAGGCAAAGCAACCAATTGGGCTGAATTCGGAAAATGGTACTACCAATCTTTATTAGCCGATACCGAGGAAATTCCGGCAGAAACACAAGCCAAAATTAAAGAATTAGTCGGTGCCGAGAAAAATCCGGTCACCATCGCCAAGTTGATTTACAAATTCGTACAGGAAAAAACGCGTTATGTCAGCGTTCAAGTTGGAATAGGTGGTTGGAAGCCTATGTTGGCCAAAGAAGTCGATAAATTGGGATACGGAGATTGTAAAGCTTTGACTAATTATACCAGAGCACTTTTAAAAACGGCCGGTGTAGAATCATATTACACGGTAGTATACGCCGGTAGTGATGATACTAAAGATTTGCAAGAAGATTTTGCTTCCATTCAAGGAAATCACGTCATTCTAACCTTGCCCACCGATAAAGGATTACTTTGGTTAGAATGTACCAGTCAGGTGCAACCTTTTGGTTTCCAGGGCGACTTTACGGATGACAGAAATGTATTGCTCATCAAACCGGAAGGTGGTGAAATTGTAAAAACCAAAACATTTACTGAAAAAGATAATAAAAAACTATTGAAAGGAAGTTACAGCTTGACGCCGGAAGGACATTTAAAAGGACAGGTTGCCATACTTTCAAATGGTTTGCAATACGATACTAACTTCAAGAAAGGACGGATGAGTAAAGAAGATCAGGTTAAGTTATATAAAGAAGAGTTTGGCAATATTAACAATCTTTTTATCAACAAGATTAATTTACATGACAATCCGAATACTATTGAATTTAAGGAGGAATTAGAGTTAGAGGCCGAAGGTTATGCTCAAAACATCGGTGGGAAATTGATGTTTGCTCTTAATGCTTTTGATCAAAACAGTTTTGTTCCTAAAAAACACAAATCCAGAGAGTTTCCTTTTCAAATTTTACGCGGATATACAGATGAATCAGAGGTTGAGGTTTCTATACCCGAAGGATATATCATTGAAGCCAAGCCTGCCGGAGTTGAATTAGATACAGAGTTTGGGTATTATAAAATTGAGTTTAAGGAATTGAGTCCCGGTAAAATACTTTGTCAAAGAAAATTAGTGATAAAAAAAGGCAAATATGATAAAACCAAATATGAAAGTTACCGAAAATTCAGAGAAACTCTGGCCAAAAATGACAATTCAAAAATTATAGTTACCAAATCCTAATCCTGATGAAAAAATTAATCCTCATTTTATTATTGCTATCCCATTTAACATTCGCCCAAAAAAGAGAATTAGGCAAAGTTACAGTGGACGAATTAAAAGAAAAAGTTTGTCCAATGGATTCCACTGCAGCGGCTGCAGTATTGTTTAACATTGGAGAAGTCCGATTCACTTTTATTGAAGGAAGAGGTTTTGTGATGAATACAAAAGTCAGAACTAAAATAAAAATTTACAAAAAAGAAGCTTATGAGCTGGCCAATAAATCAGTTCGATATTATGTTGGAGGCAACGTAAAAGAGCGTTTAAATTTTAAGGACGCTGCCACGTATAATTTGGTTAACGGCAAAGTGGAAAAGACCAAACTTAAAAGTGAGGGAGAGTTTGATGAGAAAGTAAATAAGTTTTGGAGCAGAAAGAAAATAGCCTTACCCAATGTCAAAGAAGGGTCAATTATTGAATTTGAATACGATCTGGAGTCGGAGAGTTTAGGCTCTTTGGAAGATTGGATTTTTCAAATGGATATCCCGGTAATTTACAGCCAATTTAAAACGGTAATACCCGAATATTTTGGTTATAAACCTTTAATGAGAGGTTCATTAATTCCTAAACAAGAAACCAATACCAATAAAATTACAATCCATTCATCAGAAAAACAAAGGGGTGAAGGATATGTAACAATGACGTCTTTTACCAATAGCCAATTAAGTTATAATGAAACTACTTCTGTATATACTATTGAGAATATACCGGCATTAAAAGATGAATCGTTCGTAAACAATATTAAAAATTATACTGCTATTATCGAACACGAGTTAACCTCAGTTAAATATCCTAATGAACCCGTTAAATATTTATCAACCACATGGGAAGATGTAGTAACAACCATTTATAAAAGTGATAGTTTTGGAGTTGAATTAAATAAAACCGGTTATTTTGATGATGATATCAATACAGCTTTAAAAGGCATAACCTCTAATGAAGAAAAAATTGCCGTTATTTTCAACTATGTCAAGTCCAGAATGAATTGGAATGAATTTTACGGTTACAGTTGTAATGATGGCGTACGAAAAGCTTATCAAGACAAGGTTGGGAATGTGGCTGAAATCAATTTAATGTTAACGGCCATGTTTCGATATGCCGGTTTTGAAGCCAACCCTGTAATCCTTAGCTCAAGAGGAAACGGTATTTCTCTTTTTCCTTCCCGAAACGCTTTTGATTATGTTATTTCCGGTATCGAGTTGAACGGTCAAATCATTCTTTTTGATGCCACTAGTAAAAATGCTTTGCCGAATATTTTGCCGATACGCGATTTGAATTGGTTTGGAAGATTGATTCGAAAAGACGGAACTTCTTCCCAAATTGATTTAATGCCGAATTTCAACTCCAAAGAAGTTGTCAATGTCATTGCCACACTAGACAATGAAGGTAAAGTTTCCGGAAAAATTCGCGACCAATATTTCGACTATAACGCCTTTAGTTACAGAGAACGAAACAGTAAACTTAATAACGAAAGTTTGGCGGAAAGAATTGAGAAATCTAGACCGGGATTGGAAATTTCTGATTATGAAGTTCAAAACAGAAACGATTTGTCAAAACCAATTATTGAAAATTATAACTTTGATTTTGATAATGCTGTTGAGATTATCGGGGATAAAATGTATCTTTCACCTTTGTTGTTTTTTGCCATGTATGAAAATCCATTCAAGCAAGAAAAAAGAGAATATCCTATTGATTTTGTTTTTCCACACCAAGATAAATACATCATTAGTTTAACGTTGCCTGACGGCTATGTTGTTGAGAGTTTGCCTGAACCGAAAGCTATTTCCATGCCGGAAGATATGGCCAATTTCAAATTCAACTTGTCCAACAATGGAAATCAAATTCAAACGATTTGCACCTTTGACATCAATACAGCTGTGATGAGTTCAGATGATTATGAAACGCTGAAAAGTTTTTTTAAAGAGGTAATCAACAAACAAACCGAAAAGATTGTTTTAAAAAAAGGATAAAATGGATCTCAAAAATGCCCAACTCGAAGTCGACAATTGGATTAAAAACCACGGCGTTCGTTATTTTAACGAACTAACCAATATGGCGCAACTCACCGAAGAAGTAGGTGAAGTAGCCCGAATCATCGCACGACGTTACGGAGAACAATCCGAAAAAGAGAGCGACAAAAATAAAGATTTAGGCGAAGAATTAGCCGATGTTGTTTTTGTGGTATTGTGTTTGGCCAACCAAACAGGAGTCGACCTCAAAGCGGCTTTTGACAAAAAGATGGATTTAAAAACCCAACGTGATCACAATCGCCATCACAATAACGAAAAACTGAAATAAATTGAACTGGATTCTCTTGGTCATCGCCGGATTATTTGAAGTCGCTTTTGCATTCTGCCTTGGCAAAGCCAAAGAGGCTTCCGGTGCCGCTATGTGGTCTTGGTACGCCGGTTTTCTGGCTTGCCTTACCATCAGTATGGTGCTGTTGGTCAAAGTGACTAAAGAGTTACCCATTGGTACTGCCTATGCGGTATGGACAGGCATCGGAGCAGTAGGCAGTGTTTTAGTTGGGATTCTTGTCTTCAAAGAACCCGCCACTTTTTGGCGCGTTTTCTTTATCAGTACGCTCATCATTTCTATAGTCGGATTAAAAGTAGTTTCGGAATAATGAATTTAAAGCTTATCCATAACCCGCAACTCGTAACCCGCAACTCGCAACTTTCTATCACCGGATCCAAGTCGGAAACCAATCGCTTATTGTTGTTACAAGCCTTGTATCCGAATCTGACTTTGGAAAATACCTCCAACTCCGACGATTCAGAAGTGATGTCGAAAGCATTACAAAACGCCCAACCCGCAACCCGCAACCCGCAACTAATTAACGTCCATCACGCTGGTACCGCCATGCGATTCCTAACTGCCTACTTCGCCATCCAAGAAGGAAAAGAAGTAGTCCTAACCGGTTCAAACCGTATGAAAGAGCGCCCGATTAAAATTTTGGTCGAAGCCTTGCGACAACTCGGCGCCGAAATTATTTATGAAGAACAGGAAGGTTTTCCACCGCTAAGGATCAAAGGCAAAAAGTTGTCACACTCCAAAGTTAACTTGCCTGCTAATGTCAGCAGTCAGTACATTTCCGCCTTGTTACTCATCGCTCCAAAACTGGAAAACGGCTTAGAACTTACACTACAAGGTGAAATTACCTCAGTGCCTTACATCAAAATGACTTTGGCTTTGCTTACTGAAATCGGAGTAGAAACTTCCTTCATCGGAAATACGATTAAAGTTAACCCGCAACCCGCAACCCGCAACCCGCAACTCCTTACTATTGAATCCGACTGGTCTTCCGCTTCCTATTGGTATTCCATCATGGCGCTGTCTGAAATCGGAACCGAAATCACTTTATCAAGCTACAAACCAAACAGCTTACAAGGTGATAGCGTTTTAGTAGAAATTTATAGCGCATTTGGAGTAGAAACGATTTTCGAAAACAATAGTATGCTGTTAAGAAAAACCCATAACCCGCAACTTACAGCCTATAACCTGCAACTTAATAATTGTCCCGACATCGCCCAAACCATAGCTGTGACGTGTTTCGGACTTGGATTGCCTTGTCGCTTAACTGGTTTGCATACGCTTAAAATAAAGGAAACGGATAGGTTAGAAGCATTGAAAACTGAGCTAACAAAATTGGGTGCCAAGGTAACTGTTACCCATGAAAGTTTGACATTGGAACAATCGGAAAGCATCAATCCAAACATCAGCATCAAAACCTACCAAGACCACCGGATGGCTATGGCTTTTGCACCATTGGCTATAAAAGTGCCTGTTGTAATAGAAGAAGCCGAAGTGGTCTCGAAGTCATACCCAACTTTTTGGGCCGATTTAAAATCAGCAGGATTTTCAGTAGTCGAACAATAAGATACCAAAAGCCTTAGAACCCTAGTGCCTCTGCTCCCTAGCACCTCATTTTCAAAAATAAACCCCAAAACACTTGACAACGCCTATCTCACAATAGTATATTTGCAGGCGTTTCAAATTAAGTTTTGGAACCACCTCAAACTTTTAAACTTTTTTAGATGAAATTATCTCATTTTAACTTTAATCTTCCGGCCGAATTACTTGCGGAATTTCCAACAGAAAACAGAGACGAATCCAGATTAATGGTCGTAAATCGAAAAACCAAAACCATCGAGCACAAACTTTTCAAAGATGTAATCGATTATTTCGACGACGGTGATGTGATGATTTTAAACAACACTAAAGTATTTCCGGCACGTATGTACGGGAACAAAGAAAAAACCGGCGCCCGTATCGAAGTGTTTTTGTTGCGTGAATTAAATGCCGAACAACGCCTTTGGGACGTTTTGGTAGATCCGGCGCGTAAAATCCGTATCGGAAACAAATTGTACTTTGGTGACGACGATTCATTGGTGGCAGAAGTAATCGATAATACCACGTCTCGCGGTAGAACTTTACGTTTCTTATACGATGGTTCATACAGCGAATTCAGAAGAAAATTAACCGAATTGGGCGAAACTCCAATCCCAAAATACATCAACCGCGAAGTGACTGAAGAGGATGCCGAACGCTACCAAACCATCTACGCCAAAGAAGAAGGTGCTGTAGCTGCTCCAACTGCTGGTTTACACTTCTCTAAACACTTGCTAAAGCGTTTGGAAATCAAAGGGGTAAACTTCGCCGAAATCACTCTTCACGTAGGTTTAGGGACTTTCAATCCGGTAGAAGTAGAAGATCTGTCTAAGCACAAAATGGACTCAGAAGAGCTTATCATCAACCAAGAAGCTTGTGATATCGTTAACAGAGCTAAAGAAAACAAGCGCAAAATTTGTTGCGTGGGAACTACTTCCATGCGCGCCATCGAAAGCTCCGTTTCGTCTAACAGAACGCTGAATCCTTACACGGGTTGGACCAACAAATTCATCTTCCCGCCTTACGATTTCAGCATCGCCGATTGTATGATTACCAATTTCCATACACCAAAATCGACTTTGCTCATGATGATTTCCGCTTTCTGTGGTCACGACCTAATGAAAAAAGCCTACGAAGAAGCCATCAAAGAAAAATACCGCTTCTATTCCTACGGCGACGCGATGTTAATCATCTAAAAATACAATCCCGACAGCAATGTTGGGATTTTTTTTTGGAGCTGTGTCCCGCTTTCCGCTACAATCTTTTTGGCTTTCAGAAAATGAAAAGCCAAAAAGGATTTCCACTCCAATCGGGGCTAGGACAATCGGTGCAATAAACTTTTCCCTTTTCCCTTTTTTCTTTTTGCTTTTTTTTACTTTTACGCCAAACTAAACTACCACCATGACGTTTCAAAATACCCGCGAGTTCGCCCAACAACTGGATGCACAAGACGAACTTAAAAACTACCGCAACGAATTCATTTTCCCGCAACACAACGGTAAAAATGTGGTGTACTTCACCGGAAATTCACTAGGCTTACAACCCAAACGCACCAAGCAATATGTTGATGAGGTGATGAACGATTGGGCCAATTTAGCCGTAGAAGGCCATTTTTACGCCAACAAACCTTGGTGGGATTACCACGAACGTTTCGCACAACCGTTAAGTCAAATTGTTGGCGCCAAACCTTCGGAAATTACCGTGATGAATACGCTCACCATTAACTTGCATTTGTTAATGGTGTCGTTCTACCAACCTACAGCCACTCGCTATAAAATCATCTGTGAAGAAAAAGCTTTTCCATCCGACCAATACATGTTCCAAAGTCAGGTTGCCTTTCACGGTTACCAACCCGAAGACGCTATTGTAGAAATCAAACGCCGCGAAGGTGAGCACAATATTCGCTTAGAAGATATCATTGCCAAAATCAATGAAGTAGGCGAGGAGCTGGCTTTGGTTTTAATCGGAGGTGTCAATTATTACACCGGTCAGGTTTTCGATATGAAAGTCATCACCGAGGCCGGACATCAAGTAGGCGCCAAAGTAGGTTTCGATTTAGCACACGCCGCCGGAAATATCGAGTTACACTTACACGATTGGAATGTCGATTTTGCCGCTTGGTGCAGTTACAAATACATGAACTCCGGACCCGGAAATGCTTCCGGTTGTTTCGTACACGAAAAACACCATACCACCAATTTACCGCGTTTTGCCGGTTGGTGGGGACACAACAAAGAACGCCGTTTCAAAATGGAACCGCAGTTCGATCCGGTACACGGCGCCGACGGTTGGCAAGTGAGTAACTTACCCATTTTGTCGTTAGCACCGTATTTGGCTTCTGTCGAAATGTTTGCTGAAGTCGGTATAGAAAAACTCATCAAAAAACGCAATCAGTTAACTGCGTATTTGGAGTTTATTTTACACCAGATTGATGCCGAGTTAGAAGGCGCCGAATTTGAAATCATCACACCGTCCAATCAAGAGGAACGCGCTTGCCAACTTTCGGTTTTCCTCCACGGGCAAGGCCGAAGCCTATTCGATTATTTAATGCAAAACGGTGTCATCACCGATTGGCGCGAACCAAACGTTATCCGTTTAGCTCCGGCACCATTCTACTGTTCTTACGAAGACATGTACGAGTTCGGCCAAATTTTAAAACAAGGAATACTCAAACTAAACAATCAATAAAAGGAATATTTAATGATTGTCATTCCGACAGAGGAGGAGTCACATAACATTCATAACAACAATTATGTGATTTCTCGTTCCTCGAAATGACAAAAAGAAATCAAAAATGACAAAACAACAAATCATAGCCAATTTCGATCCTTCGCAGCCCGGTTTAGCCGATGCTACCGTATTTGGATTGCCGTTTTCGGCCGAACAAAGTGAGATTATTGTAATTCCTGTGCCATGGGAAGTAACCGTGAGCTACGGCGCCGGTGCTTCGGAAGGTCCGGATGCTGTATTAGACGCTTCTTTTCAAGTCGACCTAAACCACCAAGATTTCCCTGAATTATGGAAACTCGGGATTTATTTAGACGAAGCACCTGTGCATTGGAAGAAGAACTCCGAGAAATACAAAGATCTAGCACAACCGATAATCGAGTTACTGGAAAGCGGTGAAGCCGTAGAAAATTATCCGGCACTCCAAGCCGATTTGGATAAAATCAATAAAGTATGTCGCGAATTACATACCGAAGTAAAAGACCGTGTATTACACTGGATGCAACAAGGCAAAAAAGTAGTGCTTTTAGGTGGCGATCACTCCACGCCACTAGGTTATTACGAAGCTTTGGCATCGATTCACGATAACTACGGAATCCTGCATTTGGATGCACACATGGATTTAAGAATAGCTTATGAAGGATTTACTTATTCTCACGCTTCCATCATGTACAACGCGTTGCAAATTCCACAGATTTCCAAATTGGTGCAAGTAGGGATTCGCGATTTCTGTGAACAAGAAGTTGAGGTAGTACAAAAAGCCAACGGACGTGTATTAGTGAATACAGACGCCGACTTAAAAGCGGAAACCTTCGAAGGTAAAACCTGGGCACAACAATGCGATGTTATTATTGCTTCCTTGCCGCAAAAAGTATGTATTAGTTTCGATATCGACGGCATGTATCCATGGTATTGCCCGAATACAGGAACACCGGTTCCGGGCGGATTTTCGTTTGAACAAGCCACGTATTTGTTCAATAAATTAGCCGAAAGTGGTAAAGAAATTATCGGCTTCGATTTGGTAGAAGTTGCTCCAGGTGAAACCGACGATTGGGATGGTAATGTGGGCGCCAGAATGTTATTCCACATGTGCGGTGTCTTAGCCAAAAACAACGGATTGCAAGTTGGACAAAAAATTAATTTCCAAAGACAATAAATACAACAGTAACCCTTTCACTAACGAGAGGGTTTCTTTTTAGTATAAATTTCCAAACTTCGTACTTCCCACTTCGTACTTGTACTTTGTACTTTTCAATTCCTTATATTTGAGTATTCAATCCCTTTCCTATGAAACGCATTAAAAAAATCCTATTGGCTCTATTAGTTATCGTTGTTTTAATAGTCATTATCGGAGCCGCCTATTTGCAATACACTAAACCTAATTACAAAGGGGAATACCAACTCCAAAATTTAGCCAAGGAAACTACGGTTTACTATGACGATTACGGTGTGCCGCACATTTATGCCGACAACCAAATAGACGCGATGACTACTCTGGGTTATGTCCATGCACAAGATCGTTTGTGGCAAATGGAACTCATGCGTCGCATTGCACCGGGAAGATTGGCTGAAATTTTTGGCGATAAAGCGCTGAAAGCAGACTTGTTTTTTGCCGGTATCGGGATTGATGAAAATTCAGCAAAAGCCGTAAAGCAATTGGATAAAAAATCACCAACGTACATTTTGGCGCAAGCCTATTTGGATGGCATCAATCAGTATATCGATAACGGAACGACTCCGGTAGAGATTCAACTGTTAGGCATCAAACAAGATAAGTTTACTTTGAAAGATGTTTACAATGTATTTGGTTTTATGTCTTTCAGTTTTGCGATGGCACAAAAAACCGATCCGTTACTTACCGATATTCGAGACCGTTTTGGGATGGAGTATCTGAAAGATTTCGGTATCAACGGCGAATTGGGTACACAGCAATTACAATCTTTCAAAGGTAAATACAAAGCATACAGTGAAATCTCCAAATCAGTTGCCGCTTTGTTGGAAAATTCTCCTGTTCCGGCTTTTATCGGAAGTAATAGTTGGGTTATCGGTGCCGAAAAAGCTAAAAACGGCAAAGTGATTTTGGCCAACGATCCGCACATTATGTATGCCCAACCGGGTACTTGGTACGAAGCGCACATCGTTTGTCCTGATTACGAAATGTATGGCTACTACATCGCCGGTGCTCCATTTCCGCTTTTAGGACACAATCGTAACTATGCCTATGGTTTGACCATGTTTGAAAACGATGATGTAGATTTCTTTGTCGAGGAAGAAAATCCAAACAATCCTAAACAATACAAAACACCGGAAGGCTATAAAAATTATACCTACCAGCAAAAAATCATCAAAGTTAATGATAGCTCAGATGTCAAGTTGAATGTAAAAACAAGTCAGCACGGACCTATTATCAACGGCCTATTGGACGGTTTGCAAAGTGACCAGTCTGTCGCGATGTCGTGGATTTATACCCAACAAAAGAACCGTATTTTAGAAGCGGTTTACGCCTTGTCGCATTCCGAGAATTTGGAGCAGTTTCACAACAGTATTGAACTCATTCACGCGCCCGGACTTAACGTGATGTACGGCGATGCTAAAGGCAATATTGCTTGGATTACTTCGGGTAAACTCTACAAATTGTCCAAATCTGTTAATGGTAATTTTATCCTGAATGGTGCTAACGGCATTGATGATCAAAAGGAATGGTTGCCGTTTGCGCAAAATCCGCAAGCGATTAATCCGCCATGGCATTATGTATACAGTTCGAACAACCAACCTTCGCCAGTCAATGGCTATTTATATCCGGGTTACTATTTACCGAAAGACCGAGCCATGCGTATCGACGGTTTGTTAAATGCCAAAAACGATTGGACCAAAGAAGACGTGTCGAAAATGATAGTTGATAACACTTCGTCTACAGCTGAAACTATAGTAAGCCATATGACCAAACCGTTGCAGAGCAAAGATTTTACGGCCAATGAAAAGCAAGCGTTATCGGTGTTGCAATCGTGGAAAGCCACTCACGAACTAGAGGACATCGCACCAACGATATACAACAAATGGTTTTATTTTTATCTGAAAGCGACTTTAGAAGACGAATTCGGAGAAGAAAATTTCAAGCTATTGCTCGGTACTCACATCGTCAAACAACTTATAGAAAACCAAACTGCTAATGCCGCTTCGCCTTGGTGGGATAATGTGACTACGAAAGACAAGAAAGAAACCCAATCGGAAATACTTACCCAATCTTTCAAACAGGCTGTAGCTTCATTGGAAATCCAATTAGGTTCTGATATTTCTCAATGGCAGTGGAGCAAAGTGCACCAAGTGACTTTCCAACATCCGATAGGGAGCTTAAAGTTATTCAGTAAGTTTTTTAATGTCGGACCATTCTCCATTTCCGGTTCTAATGAAGTCATCAACAACCAATTATTTATCTATACCGATGATGTGATAATTCCGATCAAAGGCGGGCCGTCAACGAGACGCATCATCGATTTTTCAGATATCGAAAACGGTCTGAGCGTCTTACCAACAGGACAAAGCGGTAATCCGATGAGTAAACATTACAGTGATCAATCGGAATTGTTTGTCAATGGCAAATTCAGAAAAATGAAGTTGAATAAGAAAGAGATTGAATCATCTTCTACAAAAGTTGTTTTCCGACCTAAAAGCTAAAATGCATCCGGGTTTTCAATGATTTGTGCCGCGCGTTGCTTGTGTTGGAATAACTCTTCCGGTTTCATTTTTTGTAGTAAGCTCAGCATCATCGCCATGCGTTGGTTGTTTTGGAAATGCACTTTTTTATCGTCTAAAAAGTTCCAATATAAACTATTGAATGGACAGGCTTTGTCGCCGAATTTTTCTTTGACCTTATAATGACAAGAGTCGCAGTAATTACTCATTTTTTGGATATAACTACCGGAAGAGACATAAGGCTTTGTCGCCAAAATACCGCCATCGGCATATTGACTCATACCGCGCGTGTTGGGCAATTCTACCCATTCAATGGCATCGATATAAACTCCGAGATACCAAGCGTCTACCGCATCGGGATGACGTTGGGTGAGTAAGGAAAAATTTCCGATGACCATTAATCGCTGAATGTGATGCGCATAAGCGTCGTTCAAACTCTGACGCAAAGCGTGATGCATGCAATTCATTTTGGTTTTTCCCGTCCAATACATTTGCGGTAATGGCTCGTGGTTTTCCAAAGCGTTCATTTGGGCATAATGCGGCATTTCTTTCCAGTAAATCCCACGCACATACTCGCGCCAACCCAAAATCTGACGCACAAAACCTTCCACTTGTGCCAAGGTAATTCGCTCTTGATTTGTGTAATAATGTTGTACAACCGTATCGATGACTTCTTTGGGAGAGAGCATTTTGGCGTTCAATACAAAAGACAAACGCGAGTGGAACAAATGCGGTTCTGTCGTATGCATCGCATCTTCATAAGTTCCGAAATACGGCAATAATTCATGACAGAAATACTGTAATTGTTCCAAACATTCGCTTCTTGAAGTTGGCCAAACAAAGTTATTAGGGTCAATTGTGCCAAAAGTAATCACACCGGCATTTTGGATTTCGGCTACCACTTTGGTCACGGTTTTTGAGAATATTTTGGTTTTCGGCACCGGCACTTCGCCTTTGTACTTTTTGCGGTTATCGTGGTCAAAATTCCATTGGTTGCCTAATGGTTGCTCACCTGCCATTAATACCTGGTGTTTCTTGCGCATCATGCGGTAAAAACTTTCCATCAGTAATTGTTTCTTGCCTTGGAAAAACCGATCCAGCTCGGTTCTGTCAGTGTAAAAATGTTCCGTATCGACTGCTTTTGAAGGAATTCCTATATTCTCAACAATACTTTTCAGTTGTTCGTCGAGGCGGAATTCATCCGGGAGTTGGTATTCAAAATGTGTGATGTTCAGCTTTGTAATTTCATTTTGAATTAACTTTTCAAAATCGTGCAGATTGTCCGAGTCCGAGATTTTATAATAGCGAACCTGATGTCCGTTTTGCTGCAGGTATTCTGCAAAATTTCGCATTGCTAAAAAGAAAGCAGTTACCTTTTGGATGTGATGCTTTACATAGTCGGTTTCCTGACGGACTTCGGCCATCAAATAATAAATGGAGTCGTTTTTTTGTTGGAACCAAGAATGTTGCAGGTTTAGCTGGTCGCCTAAAATCAGTCGCAGTGTTTTCATTTAAAATAAGCTTGTTTGTAGCCAAAGTTTTTGAAAGGTACCATTGGCGTCGTACATTTCCGCTTGGCGTTTGATGTTGAATTTTCGATCGCGCGGATCATTGCCCACACCCGAATTGTAAATCCAATTGCCGTAGTTGGAATGCGCATCGTAATCGAGTAACATACTCTCGAAATAAGCGGCGGCTATGCGCCAATCCTGTTCCCATTCTTTGGCCCAAAAACTGGCCACGTTTTGCCGTCCGCGATTGCTCATCCAACCGGTTTGTTGGAGTTCAATCATGTTGGCGTTTACAAAAGGTTCTTTGGTTTGTCCGTTGGTCCATTGTTGGAAGGCTTTCGGGTGAAATTTCCAGTCGTAATTTTTCCCTAAAATGCCTTGTAATTGGAAAATTTTGTTGCCGTGTTTGAGCGAAATGTATTTAAAATAATCGCGCCAAATGAGTTCGAAAATCAACCAGTAGGTATCTTCATTGGCGCCGATTTCTTTTTCGTAGCGTTTGACTTCCCAATAAATCGTTCGTGACGAAATACTACCATTAGCCAGCCAAGCCGAGAGTTTGGAGCTGTAATCTTTACCTACTAAACCATTACGTGTTTTTTTGTACACCGATAGTTTTTTCGTTTCCCAAAAATATTCCTCGATGCGAGAAAGCGCTTGGTTTTCGCCGCCCAGAAAAGGAAACGCGGTTTTCGGATGTCTTTTGAAATCGTCCAATCCTAAATCGCTTAAAGAAGGAATGACAGTGGAGTTTTCAACTAAATTGGTGTCGGGAAGTTTTGGCATTTCCAAACGACTTTTTACGCGTACCGTTTTTTCGCATTGTTTGCGGAATTCGGTAAAGACTTCGGGGATTTTTTTGAATTCGGAGTACGGAATGTCCTCGGGGTGGAATAAAAACTGGTCGTAATATTCATGCCAAACGATTTGTTTCAACTCGTTTTTGAGTACATCAGTGACAGCCGTTTCTTCTGAAGTCCATTCCTTTTGAAGATAGATGGCTTCGATGCTGTAGTCGCTAATCAGTTTCGGAATTACTACTTCCGGTTTTTCCAAATAGACCAATAAACTGATGTTTTGTTGCTGTAAATTATGCCACAATTCTTGTATCGTTTCTACAAGAAATTTAGCCCTGAATTTTTCCGTTTTTTTAAAACCGAATTGCGTTTCGGCAAAATGCCTCGGGTCAAAGCAATACAAGGCAATCACTTGTTCGCTTTCTTTTGCGGCTTGGTATAAAGCCGTTTGGTCGTTCACCCGTAAATCGTTACGAAACCAAACTAAGCTTGTTTTTTGTTTTTTCTGCATCGGTCACTACAATAAAGTACATCATTCCAATTTTTCTCCCATTTCTTTCGCCAACTAAAAGGCAGTCCGCAGCTTTTGCAGATTTTTTCGGGTAAGTTCACTTTTTTATGCGCCATTTTTTAGGATGGATTTGGTTTGGGTGTGCGGACGCGCATAGTCAAATCGGTCCACAATTTTAGGTAAGCAGTAACCGTCTAAACCGTTCACAGCTACTACGTCGCCTTGATCGAGTTGCAGCCAATAATCGTTGTGTAACATTTCGTCTGGAAAATGAATTTCTTCAATGGCTGCTATAATGTGAATAGTATTGTTTTCGGTAATTTCATATTCGTTTATGTAGCGACACAACAATTTAACCGGACTGTCTTTTACAAACGGTACATCAATATCGGAAAGGTATTCTTGTTCCAAATTCACCATCTCAAACTCCGAAATCTCGGCATCATAGCTCGCGGAAGTTTGGTGCGCTTGGGCAATCATGTTTTGGGTAATGTGATTGACGGTAAAGTAACCGGTGGCTTTAATGTTGTTGTAAGTATTTCTGGGTACCACATTAGGGCGCAAGATAAACCCCAATAAAGCCGGATTGCTGCCCAAGTGCGTTACGCTGGAAAAAACGGCTAAGTTAGTAATTCCGGTTTCTGATTTGGTTCCGATGAGGTTAGCCGATTTGTATCCGGTACAACTATTAATCAAATTTAGGCGATGTATTTTGGTGAGCGAATCTAATTCGGAACGGGTAATTTTTTTCATGCTTTTTTCTTTCAAAGGTAGTTTTTGTTTAATATAAATAAAAAATAATTAAACAAATTTTATGATTTTGACCAAATAAATAGGGTTTCTGGGTTTTACTTCCGTAATATTTCAGTAATTTTGCCTAACTTTTTTTTAAAATTTTCATGCAAACTCCACAAAAAATTGCAGTAGTCGGTTCCGGTTTAGTTGGTACATTATTGGCAATTTATCTTAAAAGACAAGGACATACCGTACATGTTTTTGACAGAAGTCCGGATATTAGAACGGTCGAGTTTTCAGGACGTTCCATTAATTTGGTGATGTCCAATCGCGGTTGGAAAGCTATGGCGGATGTGGGTTTGGATGATGAGATTCGGAAAATCGGAATTCCTGTAGACAAAAGAGCCATTCACTTAAAAGACGGCAAACTCAATTACCAATATTACGGCAAAGACGGCGAAGCTATCTATTCCCTGTCTCGTGGTATTTTAAATCGAAGAATGATTGACTTGGCGGAAGCAGAAGGCGTGGAATTCTTCTTCAACCATAAAATTTGGGACGTAACCTTATCTACAGCCACGTTGCATATGGGCGAAACGGAGAAAGGCGAGTGGACCGATTTGCAATACGATAAAGTTTTTGGAGCCGATGGTGCTTTTTCCAGAATTCGCCATCGAATGCAACGCCAAAGCATGTTTGATTACTCGCAAGAGTTCATGAAAATTGGTTATAAAGAATTACACATTCCGGCCAATTCCGACGGTACACATAAAATTGACCAAAATTCTTTGCATATCTGGCCTCGCGGTAACTTTATGCTAATGGCCTTAGCGAATTTAGACGGCAGTTTTACCTGTACATTGTTCATGCCTTTTGTAGGCGAAAATTCGTTTGAACAATTAAAAGATGAAGCGTCTTTAGTGGCTTTCTTCGCCAATTATTTTCCGGATACTAAGGAAGTGATACCGGATTTGGTGCGTGATTTCTTTAAGAATCCAACCAGTTATTTGGCCATCATGAAGTGTTATCCTTGGACGTTTGAAGACAAGGTTGCTTTGATAGGCGATGCTTCTCACGCCATAGTGCCTTTTTACGGGCACGGTATGAATGCTGGTTTTGAAGACATTACGGTGTTGAATGAAATGATGACAAAGTATGGTGACGATTGGCAAACCATTTTCTCCGAATACCAAAAGTCGCGTAAACCTAATGCTGATGCTATAGCCGAATTGTCGCTGCGCAATTTCATTGAAATGAGTACTAAGACCGCCGATTCCAACTTCTTATTGCAAAAGAAAATCGAAAAATGGTTCTCCGACAAGCATCCCGACAAATGGATGCCATTGTACAGTCGCGTTACCTTTAGTTTGCAACCCTATTCCGAAGCTCTGGCGATAGGCGATTTCCAGAATCAAATCATGGAACAAATCATGCAAATGCCGAATATTGAAGAAAAGTGGAATAGTGCAGAAGTCGAAAACAAAATCATTGATTTACTGAAGTAATTTTTTTAGGAGCTATTTCCGGCTGTGCGCTCTATCTTTTTACTTGTTCTCGATACTTTTGTTTTGTTTCTCGAATGCCTCGAGAAACAAAACAAAAACTCGAACTGACGTAAAAAGGATGCCGCTGCCATCCGGGCTAGGGCTTATTCTGCTTCCCGATGTACTTTCGTAAAATCAAATGCCGGCTGGCAAATCGCAATATATTCGCAAGGTTCCTCAAACGGATTGGAATACTGCACTCGTGTATTTTTTTCAATTTTGATTGATTGACCGGCTTCCAAGATTACGGTTTCATCTTCAATAATAAACTGCTTTTTCCCTGAAATAATGTAAGTGTATTCGTCGAACTCAGGCGTTTGAAAAGGCTCGCTCCAATGCGGCGGCGCAATCATGTGGGCAATAGATATATTATTGTTAGCAGTAGCTGCTTTCCCGTGGTGTTCTTCTATTAGTTTTCCATCTGTGGTTGGCACCACAAAAGGTGCTTTTTGGGTAAAGTACTTTTTCATAGTCTTTTAAATTAATCCCAAGTATATTTCCAACTACCATCTTTTTGTTTTTTCCAAACGGTATGAAAAACGCCTTTGAATTCGCGTTCTTTGCCTTGGAAATCTTTGATAGACCAAACGTAATTGCCGTAAGTATAACCCATGGTGCCATCGTTGGAAACATCAACATGAATGGGTGTCCAACTTACTTTAGCCGATTGGTATTTTTGATCGCTGTAGTACAGTTTGATGTTTTCTTTGCCGATAATCAGCGTGTCGTTTTCGCGTTTAATGACCGCATTACTGTCGGCAAACGTATAAAACGCTTCAGGGATACCTTTGGTTTGCGCCATGGTTTTGAAATCTTCTTCCGCTTTTAAAACTTCTTTCTTAAAAGGTTCTAAATCAACTTGGGTTACAACTTCTTTTTTGTTACAACTAAAAAAGGCAACCGTTAAGAGCGTTAAGGCTATTTTTTTCATAGTTTGATTATTTTTTAAAGATAAAATACACGGCCAATATTAAGAAAACAAAACCCACAGCATGATTCCATCGAAAGGTTTCGTTTTTGAAAAACAGCAGCGAAAAAATTACAAAAATGACAAGGGTTATCACTTCTTGTATGACTTTTAATTGCATCAGTGAAAACGGTCCGCCGTTGCCTTGAAAACCAATTTTGTTGGCCGGCACTTGAAAGCAATATTCAAACAAAGCCAATCCCCAACTGATTAAAATGATGGTAATCAATCCGGCGTTTTCAAACCATTTCAACTCTTTAAATTTGAGGTGTCCGTACCAAGCCAAGGTCATAAAAACATTGGACAGCACTAACAAACCTATGGTTAAAAATGACTTCATTATTTGCGGAACAATTTGTTTAAAATTCCGAATACGCCACGAATAAAAGTAGCGCTCGTTACTACTTTAGTCACAGACTTTCCAATAACTTCCGCAGTGCTCGGCTCGTTGCTTTTTCTGTCTTCTTGTTTTGTCTCGGCTTCAATCTCCGCTTGTTGATTGGCGGCTTCAATTTTTTGCGTTAGCATTTCGTAGGCACTTTCGCGGTCGATGGCTTCAGCGTATTTTTTAACCAACTTTGATTTGGCATTGATTTCCGCTATTTCTGCATCAGTTAGAATATCCATTCTGCTCACAGGGGCGCGCATCATAGTGGCTGCTAACGGAGTGGGAATTCCTTTTTCGTTTAAAGCCGTTACAAAAGCTTCACCGATTCCGAGAGACGTCAACACTTCGTCTGTTTTGTAATAATCGGAAATAGGATAATTTTCGGCGGTTTGTTTGATGGCTTGGCGGTCTTTGGCAGTAAAGGCTCTCAAAGCGTGTTGGATTTTCAGTCCCAATTGCGCCAAAACACTGGCCGGAACATCCATCGGATTTTGGGTGATGAAATACACGCCGATACCTTTGGAGCGAATCAGTTTGATAATGGTTTCGATTTGGTCGAGTAGGGCATCGCTGGCTTCATTAAAAATCAGGTGCGCTTCGTCTATAAAAATTACTAATTCCGGTTGATCTGCATCGCCTTTTTCCGGCATTTGTTGGTAAATTTCGGCTAACAAACTCAGCATGAAGGTCGAAAATAACTTGGGTTTGTCCTGAATATCGGTTAAACGAAGGATGTTTACGTAGCCTTTGCCGTTTTCATCGATGCGCATCAAATCGTCTATTTCAAACGACTTTTCGCCAAAGAAAATATCGCCACCTTGTTGTTCCAATTCGATTATTTTTCTTAGGATGATACCCGTAGTTGAAGTTGAAATTTTGCCGTAGTGTTCTTGAATTTCACCTTTGCCTTCTTCAGTGATGTAGTTGATGACTTTTTTGATGTCTTTCAAATCCAGTAAAGGCATTTGTTTGTCATCACAATATTTAAAAATCACCGCTACTACTCCGGCTTGAGTGTCGTTCAAATCGAGTATTCTGGAGAATAGAACAGGGCCGAATTCAGAGACAGTAGCTCTTAATCTAACGCCATTTTGTTGGGAAAGCGACAGCAATTCTACCGGGAAACTATCGGGTTGGTAGGGAAGATTGATTTTAGCGTGACGTTCTGTGATAAAAGGCTTTTCTTCACCTGCTTTAGCAATTCCGGAAAAATCCCCTTTAATGTCCATCATTAACACAGGGATTCCGTAAGAGGACAACTGTTCTGATAGGACTTGAATGCTTTTTGTTTTTCCAGTACCGGTCGCTCCGGCTATGAGTCCGTGACGGTTTAATGTTTTTAAAGGAACTTTAACCAATGTATTCGTCAAAGCTTCACCATTTAGTATGGCGCCGCCTAATGTAATGCTTTGACCTTTAAAGTTGTATCCTTCGTTTATGTATTTTGAAAATTCAGTTGTTGTAGTCATTTGAAATCTTATTGGTATAAAGGTAAAACAAAATAAGGTATTTTTTTTAAATGGATGAAATGTTAATTGTTTTCAGTTGACTAAAAAGAGTAACTGAAATTTTATAATTGTTAAATAAAGTTTCTACGGAAATACTTTTTTAACATTTTTCACGTTATATCTCTAAAGGTTGATTAAATCCTTGAAAATTAGACTTATTTTTATCTAATGTGTAATTATTGTTTTAAAACTGCGGAATGCCCTTAAAAATCTACCAATTGGTATATGTTATTAAAACCTAAAAAAATTTTTTTATTTCGAGTAAAAAATTAAATTTGCTACCATTCAAGTTTATTAACAACTAAAACTTATAATTTATTTAAAACTTTTAAAATTTAAAAAAATGGCAAACGTTAAAAAAGAATCTGGTTCAAACGGTTTAGGGATGATGTCAGGAATTATCATTGTAGCATGTATTTTTGTAGGATGGATAATTTGGCAATTTATAATGGGTAATGGCGCTAACTTTGAAGGAGGCGTAAATACAGGCCATCCGCTACCGGGTAATTATTTAGCAATGGTGTATAAAGGAGGGCCAATCGTACCGGTTTTGATGGGATTGTTTTTGATGGTAATTGTGTTCTCAATTGAGCGTTTCTTTGTAATCACTAAAGCAGGTGGTAAAGGAAACTTAGATACTTTCATGAGAAACGTACAAGCAAGTGTAAAAGCAGGAAACATTGATGATGCTATTGTAGCTTGTGACAAACAACAAGGTTCTGTAGCTAACTCTATCAAAGCAGCTTTGGTAAAATACCAAGAAGTTAAAAAAGAAGGGTTTACAAGCGAAGAAGCTTCTGAAACTATCCACAAAGAAATCGAGGAGGCTACTTCATTGGAAATGCCAATGTTAGAGAAAAACATGACTATCTTGTCAACTTTAGTAGCTTTAGGAACTTTGGCTGGGTTATTAGGAACTGTAACCGGTATGATTAAAGCGTTTGGTGCTTTGGCAACTGCTGGCACACCAGATCAGGCTGCGTTAGCAAACGGTATTTCTGAGGCTTTGATTAACACGGCTACAGGTATCGCTACATCAGCTTTAGCAATCATCACTTACAACTTCTTTACTTCTAAAATTGACACTTTAACTTACTCTATTGATGAGGCAGGTTCAACCATCGTGAACACTTACAGAAAATTCAGAGGAAGTTTAAAATCATAATTCTAACGAATTATAAAAATAAAAGAAGATAATGGCTAAAGTAAAATCGCATAAGGCAGCAGGTTCCATCGACATGACGGCGATGTGTGACGTGGCTTTCCTTTTACTTACCTTCTTTATCCTAACAGCTACTGCCAAAGCGCCCGAGCCGTTACCGGTAGACACGCCTTCTTCTACAGTACAAACTAAATTGCCGGAAACCGGATTAGTAATGATTACTGTAGGGAAAAGTGAAGGAAAAGAACAAGTGTTTTTTGGAATGAAAGACAGAGCTATCCGTTCAGGAGCTTTGGATTACATGGCACAGAAATATAAATTGACTTTTACAGAGGAAGAAAAAGCCCAATTCGCGTTAGTGGATGAGTTTGGTGTTCCGGTAGAAGGCTTGAAACAATTGCTGGCCATGAAAGCTTCTGATAGAGTGAAAAAAGGAGTACAATCCGGTATTCCTTGTGATTCTATCAACAATCAATTACAAGATTGGATACAAGGCGCTAGAAAAGCAAATATTGATGAAGGAGCTGATAAAGAACTTCAATTTGCTATCAAAGGCGATGCTAAAGAGTTATATCCTCAAATTAAAAGAGTGATGGATATTCTACAGGACCAAAAAATCAATAGCTTTAATTTAGTTACTGGTTTAAGAGGAAAAGATTATTAATATTAATAACAGTATAAAATGGCTGAATTAAATACCGGCGACGGCGGTGGCAAAAAAGGCAGTAAAAAAGTAAGAAGTAAAAAATCCAATGCCAAGGTAGACCTTACCGCTATGGTGGATTTAGCGTTCTTGTTGATTACTTTCTTTATGTTGACCACGTCACTTTCAAAGCCACAATCTATGGATTTAGGTTTGCCGGATAAAGAAGAAGATAAAACAAAAGAAAAGCCAATAAAGGTTGACCAAGTAAGAACAATGACAATTATACTTGGTAAAGACGATAAGATTAAATGGTTTCATGGTTTGTTAGAAAGTCCTGAACCGGGAGGATCACCAACCGATGCAGTATACGGAAAAAACGGAATTAGAAAAGAAATTTTAAAAAGAGTTGCTTCGATTCCACAAGCCACGGGTGATAGTAAGAAAGGAATGATAGTCATCATCAAACCTACCAAAAAAGCCACCTACAGAAACTTAGTTGATATCTTAGATGAAATGGCAATTTGCAATGTGCCTACTTATGCCATTGTAAATGATATTACTCCTGAAGAGCAAAAACTAGTAGATGAAATGAACAAGTAATGTCTTGTACTAATCTTTAAAAGTAAAAAAATGAAATTAGACTTATTTAAAAGACAGTGGATAGACATCGTTTTTGAGGGACGTAACAAAGCTTATGGAGCCTATGAGTTGCGTAAGGAAAACCCCAAAACTACTTTGCGTTCACTACTGATAGGAGCTGCAATTTTCGGATTAGCAGTGGCTTCTCCGTTGATTGCCGATTTGATTCCTGACAGCTCTGATGAAGATGTTAGTTTGGATAAAAAAATTGTGACAATTAAGTTGCCTCCAAAAGAAGAGCAACCTAAAGATTTACCACCACCTCCACCGCCGCCACCAAAAGTGGACCAAGTGAAATTCGTTAAGCCTGTAGTGGCTAAATCGGAGGAGATTGTTGAAGAACCACCTAAGATGGAAGAAATCAAGGATAAAAAAATTGGTGACGAAACCATCAAAGGAGATCCTGATGCGCCTTTAACGTTAGAAGATGCGGGAACAGGACCGGTACAGCAAGTTGTAGAAGAAGATAACAACATCTACAATACAGCAGGTATCGAGGTGAAACCGGATTTTCCGGGAGGTATTAATAAATTCTACTCTTATATTCAAAGAAATTTCCAGCCTGTAGATGATGAAAATTTCCCTGGAGGAAAAGTGTTTGTTAGTTTTGTTGTAGAAAAAGACGGTTCACTTACTGACATCAAAATACTTAGAGATGCTGGTTACGGCACCGGAAAAGAAGCGGAAAGAGTATTGAAGAAATGTCCTAAATGGGTTCCTGGTGAACAGAATGGAAAAAAAGTAAGGGTATTATATTCCTTACCAATTTCTTTACCAAAACCTGAATAAATGATTTCAAAATTCATTCAAAATTTCAAGAAGAAATCGCTTAAAGAGCGATTTCTTCTCGTTATTAGCTTATTGAACTTTTTGGCTTTTTGTGCGTTGGGATTACTCCTTTTATTTTGGGATAAACTCAAACTTAATTTGCCTAATAATTTACAACTCATAGTGGGTTGTTTGATAATAATTTTCGGATTTATACGTTTTATAACTCAGGTAAAAAGTTTAAACACTTCAGATGATGAATAGAGTAGCCAAAACCATAACCGGATTTTTTCTGTTAGCCTTACTGTTTGTCTTTTCCTGTCAAAAAAAGGGAGAAGGTCAATTGGATTCTATTATTGAAGGGAAGGCTACTATTTATGTAGATGAGTCTATCTTACCCATTATCGAAGATGAAGAAGCTGTTTTTGAAACCCAATACAATGCCAAGTTACACTTGGTGCCCAAATCGGAAAATGAAGTTTTGAATGCTATGTTTAACGATACGGCCACTATAGCAGTATTAACCAGAGATTTGACCAAAGAGGAATTGAAAGTATTCCAATCTAAAAAGATTAATCCTAAAATCACCCCTTTTGCTACAGATGCTGTGGCCTTAATAAGAAGCAAATCGTCTAATGATACTTTGATAGCTTTGCAAGAAGTAATCAGTTTTATCAAAGGAACTCCTTCCGGTAACATTAAAGGATTGGTGTTTGATAACGCTAATTCCAGTACGGTAAGATATATGTCGGATTTGGCAGGTGTTTCAGTAAATAATCAAAAAAATATATTTTCCTTCAAAACCAATCAGGAAGTAATAAAATATGTAGCAGAAAATGAAGGAATGATTGGTGTAATCGGAATCAACTGGATTTTTCAACCGCCTTTGGATTTACAAGAAACTGTTGATAAAGTCAATGTTTTAGGCGTGAAAGGAATTGACTCAGCCCAATTTGAGTTTCCTACTCAAGACAATCTTGCTCAAGGTAAATACCCTTTGGCACGTCATTTGTACATCGTCAATTGTCAAGGATATTCTGGCTTGGGAATGGGATTTGCTTCCTTCCTGGGTGGCGAAAGAGGACAGCGAATCATTCTAAAATCAGGCTTAGTTCCGGAGCGCGTACCTACCAGAAAAATCGTGATACGAAACAAAATAACTAAAGATAAAAATTAAAAATTGCAAGATGAAAAAGTTTAAAATATTCAGCTTAGCGTTAGTGGCAACCACAGTTGCAAATGCACAGGATTTAGAAACAGCGAAAAAGGCTATTGATGCTGAACAATTTGAAAAGGCTAAATCGTTATTGAAATCTGTAATACAAGCTAAACCTTCTAATGGTAGAGCTACTTTCTTGTTGGGTAATGTTTATCTAAAACAAAACATTGCCGACTCAGCAACTATTTACTTCCAAAAAGGATTAACAGCGACTGAAGGCGCTAAATTCAACAATATCGGTTTAGGTCAAATGGATTTAGATGCTAATAACTTGGCAGCGGCTAAAGCCAAGTTTGATTTAGTAACCAAAGATTTGAAAAAGAAAGATATTGAAGAGTACATTTATATTGCTCGTGCTTATATGAATGCGGACAAACCGAATTACAAAGCCGCAATCGAGATCTTAAACAAAGCAAAACTCGCTAATCCTAATGACGCTCAAGTACAATTGGCTTTAGGAGATGCTTACTACGGCGACAAAAATCAAAACGATGCTTATGTAGCTTACAGAAATGCTTACCAAGCTGACAACACGCTTTTAAGAGCCAAAATGCAATTGGGTGTTTTGTTAAAAGGTGCCAAAGCTTATACCGAAGCTGTTAAAGCATACAACGAAGTAATCGCAATCAATTCGAATTACGGACCGGTTTACCGTGAGTTAGCAGAGACTTACTATTTGTGGGGAAATAATGTACCTTCAACATATACAGAAAACATCCAGAAAGCCTTAGGTTTTTATGAAAAATACATGAGTTTGACCGATTATTCCATCACCTCTCGTATGCGTCATGCCGACTTCTTGATTTTGGCTAAAGATTACAAAGCCTTAGAGGTTGAAGCCAATAAGATGAAAGAAATTGATGGCGTGAATCCGAGAATTTTGAGATATTTAGGGTATTCGGCTTATGAAAATGGAAATATTGATGCCGCTATAAAAGCATTACAAGATTATACTGCTAATACGGCTAACAAGGTGATTCCAAGGGATTTTGTTTACTTAGGACAAGCCAAAATCAAAAAAGGAACCAGTGAAGATGGCAAATCAGTTGATCCAACTTTATTAGCTTCTGCTATTGAAGACATCAAAAGAGCTGTATCAACGGAGCCTTTAGTGGCAAACGAATTAAACGAATTGGGGAAAAAGTTATACGACCAAAAAGCTTTTGGTGCTGCAGCTGCAGTATTTGAAGTTGCGGTTTCAGTACCAACGTCCAAAAATTATTTGATTGATAATTTTTATTTAGGGAATGCCATTTATTATGATAACACTCGTAAAGATTTGGCTAAACCGGATCCAATTGCTTTGCAAAAAGCAGATGTTGCTTTTGGAAATGTAATTGCCGCTTCACCTAATACGGCAGATGCTTATATCTTTAAAGCCAGAACAAATAACTTGTTGCAAAATGACGAAGTTATGGCTGCCAATTATCAGTTGTATATAGATACTGTAACTGCAAAAGGAGAGGCCGAAATCACTAAAAACAAAGCTAAATTTATTGAAGCTTACAACAATATGGCTGCACACTTTGCCAATACAGATAAAGCCAAAGCCAAAGAACTATTCAACAAAACATTAGCTTTAGATCCAACTAACAACTACGCAACCGAATCATTGAAGTTGTTGAAATAATATCAGATAAAAGTTTTGATACAAAACCGTCTTTTTTGAAAGACGGTTTTTTTTATTTTGTCATTTCATTTTTTCAAATTAACTCTCTTCTAAAATAAGTATCTTTGTCCGTTAGAAATTAATTATGTTGTCAAAAGAAATACAAGTCGCCGTAGATAAGGGTGAAATGCTTCCGTTGATGGAAGAATTTTATACCATACAAGGAGAAGGTTTTCACACCGGAACCGCCGCTTATTTTATCCGAATCGGTGGCTGTGATGTGGGCTGTCATTGGTGTGACGTAAAAGAAAGTTGGAATGCCGAATTACACCCGCCTACACCAACGGATGCTATAGTTGAAAATGCTTCAAAGTATGCCGATACTGTTGTGGTCACAGGTGGAGAACCGCTGACTTGGGACATGACTTTACTCACCAAAAAGTTAAAAGAAAAAAACCGAAAGGTACACATCGAAACTTCAGGAGCGTATCCTGTTTCCGGACAGTGGGATTGGTTTTGCTTATCGCCTAAAAAGAACAAACTACCGGTGGCTGATGCTTATCAAATAGCCAACGAGCTTAAAGTAATCATCTACAACAAACACGATTTTATTTTTGCCGAGGAACAAGCGGCTAAAGTCAATCCCAATGCTATTCTTTTCCTGCAACCCGAATGGAGCAAAAAAGAAGAAATGACGCCGTTGATTGTAGATTATGTAATGAAAAACCCTAAATGGAGAGTGTCATTGCAAACCCATAAATATTTAAATATCCCATAGCAATGACCAAACTTTTTTGCCAATATCTATTGGCACTTCTTTTTCCGATTTTCGTTTTTGCCCAAGTGGATGGTGAAGATGAAGTGTACTTATCTGGTGATTTAATTGAAGCCAAATTTAAAGGTGGCGGATTGGAAAACTTTGGCGCTTTTGTTAGTGAGGAATTCGATTATAAAAAAGTTACCAAAGAAGGTACGATGGTTGCTGCTTTTACTATAGATAAGGAAGGCAATGTAAGTGGGATCAAGATTGTTCAAATGCTCGATACAGAGTCGGCTAAAGAAATGATACGAGTATTGAAATTGTGCCCGAAATGGGAACCGGCTAAGCGTGGTGGTAAACCGGTAAGCATCGAAATAAAATACCCTATGACCTTTGCCACAAAAGAAAAGTCCAGTCCTTTAACGGTTGTTCCACACGATCAAACACCAACAGTTAATAATCTTACGGAAGATAATAATCTTTACAATACCGCCGGAGTTGAAAAGAAACCCGATTTTCCAGGCGGTCTCCAAGAGTTTTATAAATATATCAGTAAAAATTTCAGAGTGCCGAATGTTAAAGGATTGCAAGGTAAAGTTTTTGTAACCTTCGTAGTTGAAAAAGACGGAAGCATTGCAAACATCAAAGTAATTAAAGACATCGGTCATGGTACACAAGAGGAAGCCATAAGGGTAATGACAGCCAGTCCGAAATGGATTCCGGGGGAACAATTGGGTAAAAAAGTCAGAGTGCTCTATTCTTTACCTATATCAATCATGTCCAGATAAATTAGTAACCATTATTTTAAAGTTCAATACAATGAAAAAAATCCTATTTACTTTAGTTTTAGTGTTGGCCACACAATTCGCTTTTTCACAAGACAAACCCTCCAAAGCAGAGGTTGAACAAGTAATCGAAAAGAGCGGCGCTTCAGGCCAAATGGCTGCTGCCAAAAAGCAAGTTTTAAGTATGATTCCCAAAGAAAAGCAAGCCGCATTTGTAGTGGAATTTGATGCTTTAATAAAAAAAGTTAGTGATGCTACAGTAGAGTTGTACATTCAAGAATACACCAAAGAAGATATCAAAGCGATGTTGGCTTTTTACAACAGCCCGGTTGGAAAGAAAATGGCCGAGAAATCTGAAATCATAGCCCAAAAATCTCAAGAAAGCATGGTGGCCTTACAAGGCGAAATGCAGGCTTTGGTGATGAAGTATATGCAGTAAAAATAGAAATCAAGTTTCCTATGAGCTTTAGGAAAAAGTAACAGGCGCGACATGAAAATCATTTACACAATCCTGCTTTTTAGTTCGGCTTTATTCGCAAAGGCGCAAGAAGTAAACTTACCAACAGAAACAATAGAATCAACCTATAGTTTAATGACTTTGGAGGTAAAGCCTGAATTTCAGGGCGGAATGGAAGAGTTTTACAAATATATTGGTCAAAACTTCAAAGTTCCAAAGAATAAAGATTTTTTCGGCGGTAGGGTAATTGTGTCATTTGTAATTGAAAAAGACGGTTCAGTAACTGAAGTGAAGGTTTTGAAAGATTGCGGTTTCGGTACGGCGGAAGAAGCCAAAAGAGTTTTACTCAATTGTCCGAAATGGAAACCGGCCACTCAGAAAAATGTTCCGGTTCGTTGTCAGTATGCTTTACCAATAAATGTAACCCGAAATTAATAGACTATCCCAAACTTGTTTTGGGATTTTTTATTTTTACACTTTAATCATCAATCAAAAAACATGAATACTTCCCAATTTTTATTAGATTCTAATATTACCTTTTTAAATCACGGTTCTTTTGGTGCCTGTCCGCAACCCATTTTTATCGAATTCCAACGATTCCAACGCGAACTCGAATTAGATCCGGTTCATTTTATTCAAAAAAAATTACCGATTTACCTCAAGCAAGCCAAAGCGCCTTTAGCGGAGTTTATTGGCTGTAACCCAAAAGACTTTTTCTTTGTTCCCAATCCTACTGTTGCCGTCAATACCGTAATGCGCAGTTTGCAATTGCAACCCGGAGACGAAATTTTAGCAACCAATCACGAGTATGGTGCTATGGACAGAACGTGGCACTTTTACTGTGAAAAATCAGGCGTGAAGTATGTCCGTCAACCGATAACCTTGCCTGTAGTTTCCAAAGAACAAATCATAGCAGAATTTTGGAAAGGCTACACCAGTAAAACCAAAGTGGTGTTTTTAAATCACATTTCGAGTTCAACCGCTTTGATTTTTCCGGTGAAGGAAATTTGCGATAAAGCGCAAGAGTTAGGATTGATTACGATAATCGATGGCGCTCACGTTCCCGGTCATATTGATTTAAATTTAACCGAATTAAATCCGGATTTCTATACCGGCACTTTGCACAAATGGATGTTGGCGCCTAAAGGCAGTTCGTTTTTGTATGTGAAAAAGGAATTCCAAGACGATATTGATCCATTGGTAGTGAGTTGGGGTTACGAAAGTTTGGCGCCCGGTGAAAGTCGGTTTTTAGATTACCACGAATACCAAGGTACCAACGACCATTCAGCTTTTTTGTGTACGCCTACGGTTATCAACTTCTTAAAAGAAAATGACTGGAAAACCAAATCGGAAGCATGTAAACAAATCGTTTTCGAGAATTACCAACGCTTTTGCGATTTACTCCAAACACAACCCATTGCACCGATTACTTCCGAATTTTTAGGGCAAATGGCCAGCATTCCGGTAAAAACAAGTAAGCCCGCCGAGTTGAAAGATTTGCTCTATGATCAATACAAAATTCAAATTCCGGTGATGCCGTTGAACGACAAAGTGTATTTAAGATATTCGATTAATGCCTACAATACTCAAGAAGATTTAGAGGTGTTGTACCGTGCTTTAGAAGATATCTTGAAAACAACGGATTTGATTGCACGCTAAATTCCTAGCCCGGATTGGAGTGGAAATCCTTTTTGTTTTTACTTTAAAAACAAAAAGATTGGAACGCAAAGCCGGATTAAGCTCCTAAAGAAGTCTCGCCAAATAATCAAAATGATTGCCTTCGAGCAGCAATTCGCATTGCAAACCATTGGCATGCGCGGCATTTTGCAGGGTGTTGTAATCGAGATACAACCAAGGGAAAGTGTCTTCAGTTTGCCCTTTATAACTTACGTTGAAAGTCAGCTCGCCGTAATAGCCATCTGCCGGAACTATGTAAGCGCCGTCTTCGTCTTGGTCGAACATATAAATAATATCGGAACTATCAATTAGAATCTGGCCGTTAGGCGTTAAAAGCGATTTGAGTTTTTGCAAGTATTTAGAGGTTTCAGCTAAGGTTCCGAAGATTCCCGTGCCGTTCATGAGTAAAAGTATGGTATCGAATTGTTCGTTTTCCAACTCCAACAAATGTTGTATGCGAGCATCTTTTACACCGCGCAACTGACAAGTTTGAATGGCTTTTGGCGAAATATCGATAGCCGTTACTTCAAACCCTTTTTGTTGTAAGTACACACTGTGGCTGCCGGCACCGCAACCTACATCGAGGATTTTGCCTTTGGCGAGTTGGAGCGCTTTTTTTTCGATTTTCGGCATTTCCCGATACGTGCGAAACAAATAGGCTACGCTCATCTCATCGGCTTCGGAAATGCTGGTTTCCGTAATCAAATCTTCCGGAGCATTTTGGGTTTGGTAATCAAGTATGGCTTGGCCGAATAAATCTTTCATTTGTTGTTAATCTTATTTTAAAGGTCAAATGCAGTCGCTTCGCTCGTGTCATAAGTGAGTTACTGTGTGACTGAGTTGCTGAGATACTGAGTTTTTGAATGTTTTTACAGGTGGTTTGTTCAAAGTTATTTAATTTTGCGGTATGAGTTTGAAGCCTTCCTTAAACGAAATCCAAAAGTTAGCCAAAGATAAGCATATCGAAAACAAAAAGTATTTTGATAAGCTGAAAAAGAAAACACCGAAAAATTTAGACTACGTGATGCAGGATTTGCATGAAGCCGAGTTTAAACGAACGGATTGTTTGACTTGTGCCAACTGTTGCAAAACCACCGGGCCTTTGTTTACTTTGGCTGATATCGAGCGAATTGCCAAACATTTCAAGCAGAAACCACAACAGTTTATTGACCAATATTTGCGCATAGACGAAGATAACGATTACGTATTGCAAAGCGTGCCGTGTACGTTTTTAGATGCCCAAAATTACTGTATGATTTATGACGTTCGCCCGAAAGCTTGTCGCGAGTTCCCACACACCGACAGAAAGAAATTCCAACAAATTTCAGATTTGACGTTGAAGAATGTCGCCATTTGTCCGGCAGCTTACAACATAGTAGAAGAAATGAAGAAAAAATTACCGTTATGACGATAGTGTACAAATCTAAAATCGATTGGTGGTTGATTATCCTTATTGGAGGGCTTTTCGGTTATCCTGTAATAGAAGGTATAGTCAACAAAGATTACCTGATGTCGTTGGTGTTTTTTGGCTTGTTAATTTTAATTTTTTTCATGTTTTGGTCTATTCAATACAAAATAGTAGGCGAACAACTCAAAGTTTGGACTACCAAAATCGACATCCATTCGATTAAAAAAGTATACCGCACCAACAATCCACTCAGTTCGCCTGCTTTATCGCTGGATCGAATTGCCATTGTTTACAATAAATACGATGAAATCCTGATTTCGCCTAAAGACCGATCGGCTTTTATAGCGCACTTGCTTAGCATCAATCCTAATATTGTGGTGACCTTATAATAAACTGACGCTTTTTTCGTTTTGATAGAAAAGAAGCGTTATGAAAAAAGTAGCCCGTTACCTGATACTGATTTATATCTTTTCCCTTTTTCTGTCGTTTGTTGGCTATTGGTTAGACTCGGATGAACCGCAAAATACTTTGCCCTACCAAATGTACGAAGTGTTTATGCTCTCAATATTCTTGTTCGGATTGCTTTCCGGATTGTTTTGTGTACTTTATTTAATGTTCTCTTTTTTCAAATCGCTGATGCAAAAGGAAAATCAATACAGTAAATAAGATTTCCGCATGGCTTTAAAAACTTCGAGGTCTTTTTGCCAAGAGGCTCTGATGTCTGCCTCCGAAGTCCCGGCCATAATTTGTTGCTGTAGTTTTTTAGTCCCGGCCAATTTGGTAAAAAAATCATTAAAAAACTTGGATTGATCCGCTGTATTTTGATAGGCTTTAATCAGCCATTTTAGTTCCAATCGGCTTACTTTTTTAATTTGAGTCAAATCTTCGCCATAACAAAGTTGGTCTTTGTGCATCGGTTCTTTGGCGCCGAAATTCGGCACCGGTGTAAAACTAAAGTCACTTTTCGGTAAAAACGGTGAGCCGTAAATTTGGAATTGCTTTTCAGTGCCGCGGCCTACACTCACATTCGTCCCTTCAAACAAACACAAACTCGCATATAAATTGATGGCTTGGTCGTTGGGTAAATTCGGCGATGGTTTCACGGGCAAGGAATACGGCATTTCTCGATTATAATTTAAACACGGAATCACAGTCAACTGACATTGAACCTCGTTTTTCAACCATTTTTCGCCGTTAATCATTTGCGCGTATTCGCCAATCGTCATTCCATGAAGCAACGGAATAGGATGCATACCCACAAAACTGGTATATTCTTTTTCCAATAGCGGTCCGTCAACAATACTGCCATTAGGATTTGGCCTGTCCAAAACCAGCAACGGAATATTATTTTCTGCACAAGCTTCCATAATATAATGTAAGGAAGAAATGTAAGTGTAGAATCTTGCGCCCACATCTTGCAAATCAAAAACCATAATATCTATACCGGCCAATTGTTCCGGTTTGGGTTTTTTGTTGTTGCCGTATAGTGAAATAATCGGCAAGCCGGTTTTGGTGTCTTTGCCGTCTTTAATCAATTCGCCTGCATCAGCTGTGCCGCGAAAACCGTGTTCGGGGGCGTAGATTTTTTGAACGTTTACTTTTTGTGCCAAAAGAAAATCGACTACATGGGTTTTGTCAGAAAGAATTCCGGTTTGATTGGTTACGATGCCGACTTTTTTGTCTTTTAGTAAAGGTAAATATGCATTTGTGTTGTCGGCTCCGGTTTGAACCTCGACTTTTACATTTTTAGGAAGAGTAGCTTCGGCATTATCCCTTATGCCTTCTCCCTTTTGACTGCCACACGAAACCATTAGCAAAACCGAGAATAAAACTGTATTTTTGAACACCAAATTTGAAATCATACCGTTGAAATTAGAATATTTTATAGCGAAAAGACTCATTACTACTAAAGACCATAAAAGTAGTATATCCGCGCCAATAATAAAAATTGCCATTACCGCCATAGCACTCGGAATGATCATGATGATGGTTTCCATAGCTACCGGTATGGGCTTGCAACAAAAGATACGCCAAAAAGTTTCAGCCTTCAACGGACATATTATTATTTCAGGTTATAACGATAACAATTCGGATGTCAGTACGACACCGGTTTCTAAAAAGCAAAACTTTTATCCTAAGTTCACCTCGGTCGATGGTATTGCACACATTCAAGCTGTAGCCAGCAAAGCCGGAATCATCCGAACCGAAACCGCTTTTGAAGGTGTCATCTTTAAAGGTGTCGGCGCCGACTACGATACAGCCAACCTAAAGGAATATTTGGTGGCCGGAAGATTGCCCAATTTCAAAAGCAATCTCAATGAAGAGGTTTTAATCTCGCAATACCTGGCCAATCGATTAGGCTTAAAAAACAACGATACATTCGTAACCTATTTCATGAAAGAAAACGGCGAAGGTTATAACCTTCGCAATTTTAAAATAGTAGGTGTGTACAATTCCGGCTTTCAGGAATTCGATGCTACTTATGTTATTGGCGATATTCGCCATGTGCAACGAATCAACAAATGGAAACCCGATGAAGTCGGCGCCTTCGAAGTTTTTGTTAACGATTTTACCCAAATCGAGCAAAAAGGTCAAGAAGTGTATCAAGAAACCTCTTCTACACTCGATTCCCAAACTATAGTCGAAAAATACTATTACATCTTCGAATGGCTAAAACTTTTCGACGTTAATATATTGGTCATCTTAATTGTCATGATTGCTGTTTCAACTATTAATATGGTAGTAGCGCTTTTGGTCCTCATTTTAGAAAGAACCCAAATGATCGGTATCCTAAAATCACTCGGCGCCAACAACTGGTCCATCCGAAAAATATTCCTCTACAATGCAGCTTACTTAATCGGCAGAGGTTTATTATGGGGTAATGGCATCGGGTTGACTTTACTATTGCTTCAAAAATACTTCGGCATCATCAAACTCAATCCGGAAAGTTACTATGTTAATGAAGCGCCGGTCGACATCAACCTGTTCTATCTATTGCTCCTCAATATCGGAACTGTTGTAGTTTGTTTGGTGGTTTTGCTCATTCCTTCTTATATCATTACCAAAATCACACCGTCAAAATCCATCCGTTTCGAATAATTTTTCTTTTGTAGCGAAAGGCTCGGGCTTTATTTGCGGTCTGCATTCCCGCTTTTCGGGCTACGCGGTAGCCTCTTCAATCGGGGCTAAACAGTTAACTTTTGTTTTGTATTTGTAAAGATTTGCAAAAAGATTGGCTACAAGAATCATATTATCAGTGGTTTAAAAAAAAGTCAAAAAAAGGTT
>NZ_JANJUQ010000029.1 GCF_024710485.1 Flavobacterium sp. | reverse complement strand
ATTTCCACTTCAATCAGGGCTACACAGCAATCCGTTTTAGTATCGGGTGTTTTCGGTTGTAGGTTTACTAATTAACAACAAGCCCAAGAAGGTAATCAAGCCGTTTACTATAATCAGCTCGTTATCCAACACATAATTACCCAACAACTCCGCCGAGTATTTGCTGATAAAGAAACAAATGGCCGGTGCCGCTATACAAACCAGTGGTACTAATTTGTCGTGTACCGTTTTTGTTTTCACAAACAAACCAAAGGCATACAAGCCTAATAGCGGACCGTAGGTGTAAGAGGCAATTTTAAAAATCATCTTCACCACCGAAGCATCATTGACCGCGTTGAAGAAAACAATCACCAAAAACATCAAAAACGAAAAGGCTAAATGAACCATGTGGCGCGTTCTGACTACATTAGGTTTGTTTTGATTTTCAGCTTTATCCATACCTAAAAAATCCACGCAAAAGGATGTCGTTAAAGCGGTTAAGGCACTGTCGGTAGTGGCAAAAGTAGCGGCTGTTAAACCCAGCAAAAACACCACGGCAGGCACTATCGTTAAATGATTGAATGCAATTTCAGGGAACAATAAATCGGTGCGCGCGACACCATCAACCACGGGAACGGAGATACCGTTTTTCTCGGCATATAAGTACAACAAGGCGCCAACACTCAAAAAGAAAATATTAATCAGTACAAAAATACCTGTAAAAGTGAACATGTTTTTTTGGGCTTCACCTATGTTAGCACAGCTGAGGTTTTTCTGCATTAAATCCTGGTCCAAACCAACCATCGCAATCGTGACAAAAATGCCGCCAAGCACTTGCTTCCAGAAATAATTCCCCTTCAAATAATCTTCGAAAAAGAAAATTTTGGAATAGTTACTTTCTTTTACCGTTTCAAAAGCCTGTAACAGCGACAAGTCTAAACTTTGGCAAATAAAAATAATCGTCAAAAACACCGAAGACACGAGAAAAAACGTTTGCAAGGTATCGGTAATGATAATCGTTTTCAACCCGCCGCGGTAAGTGTAGGCGAAGATTAATCCCAAGGAAATCAAAACCGTCAAGGCAAATGGAACGTCAAACGCGTCAAAAACATAGCGTTGCAAGACAATCACCACCAAATACAATCGGAACGCCGAACCAATAGTGCGACTGATTAAAAAGATAGAAGCCGCTGTTTTGTAACTTACAGTACCTAAGCGTTGTTCTATATAACTGTAAATAGAGGTCAGGTTCATGCGATAGTATAGCGGTAGCAAAACCTTCGCTATGATTAAAAAACCTATGGCATTTCCCAATACAAATTGAAAGTACTTGAACTGCAAATCGGGATTGCCTACTTCACCCGGAACTGAGATAAAGGTTACTCCGGAAAGCGCGGTACCAATCATGCCAAACGCTACCAAATACCATTTGGAGTTTTTATTGGCTTTGAAAAAAGTATCGTTATCTGAGCTTTTTTTGCTGACTAAATTCGAAATCAATATCAATAATCCGAAGTAGATAACAATGATAATCAATATGGTGGATGGTGTCATAAGCTTGGTTTTATGAACCGCCAAAATACGAAATTAATGTATCGATTTGGAGATTTGGCTATTTGAAAATTTAAAGATGAGTTAATGCATTAATTTTCAAATTTTCAAATTGAATCATTTTCAAATTAACTACTTTTGTCGCATGGAATTTTCGTCAAAACTTTTAGAAAGAGCCGTCAACGAAATGGCGCAATTGCCCGGTATCGGTAAACGAACAGCGTTGCGATTGGTGTTGCATTTGCTGAAACAACCGGCAGAGCAAACCCAATTTTTGACACAGGCTTTAACCGCTATGCGTGAGGAAATTAAGTTTTGTAAATCGTGTCACAATATTTCTGATGTAGAAGTTTGCGAAATATGTAACAATCCGTCTCGAAACCATAAAATTATCTGTGTGGTTGAAGACGTACGTGATGTGATGGCTATTGAAAACACCAACCAATTCAAAGGCATCTACCACGTTTTGGGCGGCAAGATTTCACCTATTGACGGTATTGGTCCTAGTCAGTTAAATATCAGTACATTGGTCGAGAAGGTGAAAACCGGACAAACTGAAGAATTGATTTTTGCCTTAAGTTCTACTATGGAAGGCGATACCACTAATTTTTATATTTTCAAACAAATCAAAGATTTTGAGGTTAAAATCTCCGCTATTGCCCGCGGAATTGCAGTAGGCGATGAGTTGGAATATGCCGACGAAGTAACCTTGGGACGCAGTATTGTTAATAGGATTCCGTTTGAAAATTCGCTGAAAAACAGCTAACAAAATAAAATAGGCTACATTTTTTGTTTTTAGATTTGAAAAACTATCTTTGTTTGCTAATTTTTTTAAAAAGTAATGAACAGAATCACCCCATATATTCTCTTTTTATTCAGTTTGTTTTTTACTTCTTGTATACCTTCCAAAGACTTAATTTATCTGCAGGAAAATAACAAAAGTGTTTCAAATCAGCCTGTTGAGTCAGTTGCTTTAAAGCCTTACAGACTTCAGATTAATGATATTTTAAATATTAAAATTAAAGCTATTGATCCTGATTTGGTGGAGATTTTTAATGTTAATTCTCAAAGCCAGAGCAGTACGGGCGGTAATGAATTGAGTAACTATTTTAATGGTTATTCTGTGGATGATCACGGAAATATCAGATTGCCGATTTTGGGAGAAGTCAATGTATTAGGCCGAACTTTGGAAGAAGTAACCAGTATTATTGAAGGAAGATTGCTAAAAGAGTATTTCAACAAAGAAGCCGGAATTTTCGCCGTGGTAAAATTAGCAGGTTTTCGGTATACGATTAACGGAGAAGTTGTAATGCCGGGGACCAAAGTATTGTACCAGGATCGCGTTAACTTGATGGAAGCTGTTGCCAATGCTGGTGATATAACAGTAACCGGTGACCGAAAAAATGTTAAAGTAATTCGTAGAAATGCTACCGGTAGTGAAACTTTTTCTGTGGATTTAACCGATGCTAATGCTATAAAATCTCCTGCATTCAACCTTCAACCTAATGATTATATTTTGGTGAATCCGTTAAAGCAAAAAACTTGGGGAACGGGTAAAACCGGTATCGAGTCGTTGTCTACCGTAATTACCATATTGTCATTGGCAACTACAACTTTTTTATTGCTTAGAAATTAAATTCACTATACATGCTGGATATCAAAGATTTTTCTTTTTTCGAAAAACAAAACAGTTTTGATTTTAAGAGTTTTTTAATCAAGATTGTTAGTTATTGGAAGTGGTTTTTGATTTCCCTAGTCATTACATTTTCCATTGCACACCAAGTCAATGTCAGAAAACAAAAAATCTTTGGAATAGGAACTACTATAGCCGTTAAAGAAGAAAATAACCCGTTTTTTACTTCCAATACCAGTTTGGTTTTCAACTGGGGCGGAACATCCGATAAAGTTCAGATGATTTCTACCACTTTGAAGTCAAGATCGCACAATGAGTTGGTAGTAGACGAATTGCAGTTTTACACCGATTATTTTATCAAAACTGATTATTACTTAAAAGATGTTTACGGACAGATTCCGTTTAAAATAACAATTGATAAAACCAAAGCACAGCTTTACGAGCAGTTTATCAAAGTAAAGTTGGTCTCTGCTAATGTTTATCAAATAGCCGTTTCCATACCTTCCAGTTCAGCCGGTGTTATCAGGTATGCGGACAATTCGGTTTCTTCAGTACCGGTTTTTGAAACCGAGGTAGTTAAGAATTTCAGAGTAGGACAGCAGGTTAGTTTGCCTTTCCTGAATTGGAAGTTAGTGTTGACAAAAGCACCGAATGATTATATTGGAAAAGAGGTTTTGATTCGATTTAATTCTTTTGATAAAACGGTGGCCAATTACAAAGGATTAGAGGTTGAAATAGACGCCAGAGCCGGTTCTATCATTCGTTTAGGGATGCAGGGAACTAACAAAGAAAGAATGGTTGATTATCTGAATGCCACAGTGAAAAAATTAATCGACCGACAATTGGAGCAAAAAAATAAATTTGCCGACAATACCATAGCTTTTATCGATGAGACTTTGATGAAAATGGAAGGTGAACTCAAAGATTCGGGCGAGGATTTGAAAGATTTCAGTCGCACTAATAACATACTTGATATAGAAGATAAAGGAGCAAATTTCAAAGAGTTGCTAACCAATAATGATATCAAGAAGGAAGAAGTGGAACGCAAGTTAGCCTATTTAAACTCGCTCAAAAACTACCTAAACAGCAGTGTGGATTTTTCAAAATTACCGGCGCCTACGGTAGCAGGTATTGAAGAACCTAATATTGTAAACAATGTGGCCAAGTTGATAACCTTGTCTATAGAAAGATCAAAAATGGTTTACTCCGCCAAAGGGAATATCTTTTATGAGCGTATTGATAATGAAATTCAATCGGTTAAAAGGGTGTTACTTGAAAATGCCAATTCACTCAAAATCGCCTTGCAATATGATCTCAGACAGGTTGATATGAAAATCAGCCAGTTAGAAAGTGAGGTAAAAAAATTACCTGAAACCAATCAGGCTTATTTGAATATATCTCGTAAATATGATTTGAGTAATAATATTTACAACACTTACCTTCAAAAACGCAGTGAAGCTTCTATCGTGAAAGCTGCCAACTTGTCGGATATTCAATTCATCGATCCGGCTAAAGACGTTGGTAGTGGTTTGTTAGGACCTAAAACCGCTGTTAATTATGTTTTGGCATTTTTTATTGGATTGTTCATCCCGCTAATTGTAGTGTTTTTCATCTTCTTTATCAGCAACTCTATTCAAAATATTGACGATATATCGGCTATTACCCAAATTCCTATTATTGGTATCGTTGGGATTAAACACACCGAATCCAATTTGTCTGTTTTTGAACGACCAAAGTCGGCTTTATCAGAATCGTTCCGAGCCATTCGTTCTTCCCTTCAATTCTTATACAAAAAGCAAAGATCTGAAGGAGCAAAAACGTTGATGTTGACTTCTTCAGTCAGTGGCGAAGGAAAGACTTTTTGTTCCATCAATATTGCGACCGTTTTTGCTTTGAGCGAGAAAAAAACAATCATTTTGGGACTTGATTTGCGTAAACCGAAAATTTTTGATGATTTTAATATCCGAAACGATATTGGTGCAGTTAATTATTTAATTGGCCAAAAATCGTTAGGCGAAGTTATCCAAAAAACGCATATTCCTTACTTGGATGTAATCACTTCCGGACCAATTCCGCCCAATCCATCTGAGTTAATTTTGGGAGAGTCTATGAAAGAGATGATTGAAATCTTAAAGAAAGACTACGATTACATTATCTTGGATACGCCGCCGGTTGGGTTGGTGTCTGATGCTTTGGAATTAGCACAGTACAGCGATGTAACCTTGTACATAGTAAGACAAAACTTTACGAAAAAAGAGATGTTGACCCTATTAAACAACCGAACCAAACGAGGGGAGTTGAACAATATCAGCATTGTATTTAACGGTTATGAAAACAAAGCCAAATACGGTACCGGTTACGGTTATGGTTACGGTTATGGTTACGGTTATGGTTATGGCTATTCCAGTGGCTATCATGAAGATGATGTTCCGAGAGGATTTTGGGAAAAAATGAAATACAAATTCTTTAAGAAGTAAATCATGAGTACATTACATAAATCAGTTTTGATTACCGGAGGTGCCGGTTTTATCGGTTCCAATCTCTGTGAACATTTTTTACAAAAAGGATACCGTGTAACTTGTTTGGATAATTTTGCTACCGGACATCGGTATAATATTGAACCTTTTTTGTCGCAAGAAAATTTTACTTTGATCGAAGGGGATATCCGTGGTTTAGAAGTTTGCAGACAAGCGGTTAAAGAAGTTGATTTTGTATTGCATCAAGCTGCTTTGGGTTCTGTGCCACGTTCCATAAACGATCCTATAACCAGTAATGAGGTTAATGTAAGTGGTTTTTTAAATATGTTAGTGGCTTCCAGAGATGCGGGTATAAAACGTTTTGTATATGCGGCCAGTTCATCTACCTATGGAGATTCGGAGAGCTTACCGAAAGTAGAAGAAAAAATCGGAAAACCGCTTTCACCTTATGCAATTACGAAATATGTAAACGAATTATACGCCGATATTTTTTCTAAAACATATGGGTTGGAGACGATAGGATTGCGTTATTTTAATGTTTTCGGAAGAAGACAGGATCCCAATGGTGCTTATGCTGCTGTGATTCCGAAGTTTGTGATGCAATTGATGAAGCACGAAAGTCCGGTGATTAACGGCGATGGGAATTATTCCAGAGATTTCACTTATATTGATAATGTGATTCAAATGAACGAGTTGGCCATGACCACTCAAAATCCTGAAGCATTGAATACCGTTTACAATACTGCTTTTGGTGACAGAACCACTTTGAATGACATGGTGCATTATTTAAAATTGTACTTGTCGGAGTTTGATGCTGAGATTGCTGATGTTTCGGTAATTCACGGTCCAAATAGAATAGGGGATATCCCGCATTCTTTGGCGAGTATAGAAAAAGCCAAAAAATTATTGCATTACCATCCCGAGTACTCTTTTCAACGGGGTTTGAAAGCTGCTGTTGCTTGGTATTGGGAAAATTTGAAAAAAGAATAAATTACAATAGAGAATGAAAATAACTAATATTTGTTGTATAGGAGCCGGATACGTTGGAGGTCCGACTATGGCCGTAATTGCTGACAAATGTCCGCATATAAAAGTAACAGTCGTAGATTTGAATGAATCTAGAATTGCGGCTTGGAACGATACAGACATTAATAAAATTCCGATATATGAACCCGGATTGAATGAAATTGTTGGTAAAGCCCGTGGGAGAAACCTATTTTTTTCAACCGATGTTGACAAAGCGATTGATGAAGCCGAATTGATTTTCATTTCGGTAAACACCCCTACCAAAACTTACGGAACCGGTAAAGGGATGGCAGCCGATTTAAAGCACATCGAGTTGTGTGCCCGTCAAATTGCCAAAGTGGCCAAGAACGATAAGATAATTGTGGAAAAATCCACATTACCGGTAAGAACAGCAGAAGCTTTAAAAAGCATATTGGATAATACCGGAAACGGTGTTAAGTTTCAAATTCTTTCCAATCCGGAATTTCTAGCTGAAGGAACAGCAGTGCAAGACTTGTTGAATCCAGACAGGGTTTTAATTGGAGGAGAAACCACGCCCGACGGTCAAAAAGCCATCGAAGCTTTAGTAGAAGTTTATGCGAATTGGGTACCCAGAGAGCGAATTTTAAAAACCAATGTTTGGTCATCAGAACTATCTAAATTAACGGCCAATGCTTTCCTGGCGCAACGCGTGTCTTCTATCAACGCCATATCAGAGTTGTGTGAGAAAACAGAAGCTAATGTTAATGAGGTTGCCAAAGCCATTGGCATGGACAGCCGTATCGGTTCAAAGTTCTTAAAAGCATCCGTTGGTTTTGGCGGTTCCTGTTTTCAAAAAGACATATTGAACTTGGTTTACATCTCCAAAGCTTTCGGGTTGAACGAAGTGGCCGATTATTGGGAGCAAGTCATCATTATGAATGACCACCAAAAAAGACGTTTTTCAAAAAATATAGTGCAAACACTTTACAATACCGTTTCTGGAAAAAAAATAACTTTTTTAGGTTGGGCTTTCAAAAAAGATACCAATGACACTCGTGAATCTGCAGCTATCTATGTCGCGGATGATTTAATCAATGAGCAGGCCAAAATTGCACTTTACGATCCTAAGGTTGAGCAAAAGCAAGTCTTGTCTGATTTGAATTATTTGGATACCCGTCAACCGGAAGAAAATGCCAACAGTATCAAGACTTATCAAGACCCTTATGACGCTTGCGCTGATGCACATGCTATTGCTATTTTAACCGAATGGGATGAATTCAAAGAATATGATTGGCAAAAAATTTACGACAATATGTTAAAACCGGCGTTTGTATTTGACGGTAGAAATTTGTTAGATGCCGAACAAATGAAAGCTATTGGTTTTGTTTATCAATCTATTGGCTCTTAATTAATTGAGTATCTTTGTTTCGAAAAATATTTAAAAATCAGTTACTATTTTTTTATGAATTCCAAAATTGCAGTTATAGGATTAGGTTATGTAGGACTTCCGTTGGCCAGATTGTTTGCCACTAAATATCCTGTTGTAGGGTTTGATATCAACCAAAATCGAATTAAAGAACTTAATTCAGGTGTTGATGCTACTTTGGAGGTGAGCGAAGACCTGCTGAAGCAAGTTTTAGTAAATAATTCAAATGAATCTAGAGGCCTTTACTGCAGCAGTACCATAGAAGACATAAAAGACTGTACAATTTACATAGTTACGGTACCAACACCGGTAGATAAAAATAACAGACCTGATTTAACACCTTTATACAAATCCAGTGAAACTGTTGGAAAAGTACTGAAAAAAGGAGACATCGTAATTTACGAATCTACAGTATATCCGGGAGTTACAGAGGAAGAGTGTATTCCGGTATTGGAGAAAGTTAGTGGTTTGCAATTTAACACCGACTTTTTTGCCGGTTATTCACCGGAGCGAATCAATCCCGGAGACAAAGAGCATACTGTAGAGAAAATTTTAAAGGTGACTTCCGGTTCTACTCCTGAAATCGGAGAGAGAGTAAATGAATTGTACCAATCGGTTATTACAGCCGGGACGCATTTGGCACCTTCCATTAAAGTAGCGGAAGCGGCAAAAGTAATTGAAAACTCTCAAAGAGACATAAACATTGCTTTTGTGAATGAGCTGGCTAAGATTTTTAATTTATTGGAAATTGATACCCACGCTGTTTTGGAAGCAGCCGGTACCAAATGGAACTTTTTACCCTTCAAACCGGGATTGGTTGGTGGTCACTGTATTGGGGTGGATCCGTATTACTTAGCCCAAAAAGCCCAGGAAAAAGGCTATCATCCTGAAATTATTTTAGCCGGGAGAAGACTCAATGACAGCATGGGTGAATACGTAGCTTCGCAAGTAGTGAAGCTTATGATTAAAAAAGGAATCATCATCAATAAAGCCAAATTGCTGATGATGGGCATTACCTTCAAAGAAAATTGTCCTGATGTTCGCAATACCAAGATTGTTGATGTTGTCCTCGCTTTAGAAGATTATGGCATTGAAGTGACTATTTTTGATCCTTGGGCCAAACCGGAAGAAGTAAAGCATGAATATGGGTTGACCACTGTAAATCAGTTGCCTAATGATGTATTTGATGCAATTGTTTTAGGCGTTGCACACAAGGAATTTGCTGAAATTAATTATGCTAAACTAAAAAACAGCAATGGCGTTGTGTTTGACGTAAAAGGTGTTTTAAAAGAGCAAGCTGACGCCCGACTCTAGTTATTAAAAATCAAAATAATTTCTGAATTATAGGATAAAGATTAGCTATGACAAGATAGCATAGACAGGTTTATCGTTAATTACAATTAAACAATAATGAAAAAGATATTAATCACAGGTGGTGCAGGATTTATTGGTTCTCATGTCGTGAGACGATTTGTGCTGAACTATCCGGATTATCACATATACAATTTAGATGCTTTGACGTATGCCGGTAATTTGGAAAACATAGCCGATATTGAGAAAAGTGTAAATTATACCTTTATCAAAGGCGATATTGTGGATTCCGAATTCATCCACAATTTATTCCAACAATACCAATTCGATGGAGTAATCCATTTGGCAGCCGAATCGCATGTAGATCGTTCCATTACTGATCCCTTAGCATTTGTAAGAACCAATGTTTTTGGTACCATGAACTTGCTTAATGCCGCCAAAACCATTTGGAAAGATAACACTGAAGGCAAACGATTTTACCACATCAGTACCGATGAGGTTTACGGTACTTTAGGCTCTACAGGGTTGTTTACCGAAACCACGCCGTATGATCCGAATTCACCGTATTCGGCATCTAAAGCAAGTTCAGATCATTTTGTGCGGGCTTACGGAGAAACTTACGGCTTACCTTATGTAATTACCAATTGTTCCAATAATTACGGTCCCAATCATTTTCCGGAAAAATTGATTCCGCTTTTTATTAATAACATCATCAATAACAAACCTTTGCCGGTTTACGGTGATGGCAAATATACCCGCGATTGGTTGTTTGTAAAAGACCATGCAGTAGCTATCGATTTGGTTTTTCACCAAGGGCGAAACCACGAAACCTATAACATAGGAGGTTTTAACGAATGGCAAAACATCGACTTGGTAAAATTGTTGTGTCAAAAGATGGATGAAAAATTAGGCAGAACACCGGGCGAATCCGCTAAGTTAATCACTTACGTAAAAGACCGTCCCGGACACGATTTGCGTTATGCTATCGATGCCTCAAAAATCAACACTGAATTAGGCTGGAAACCTTCCGTTACTTTTGAAGAAGGCTTGGCGCAAACCATTGATTGGTATTTGGCCAATGAAACTTGGTTGAAAAACGTCACTTCAGGCGCTTATCAAAGTTATTACGACAAACAGTATTCTGAAGATTAATTCTATTTGAACAGTACAGACAGAAAAGGCTGAGGCTCAGACGGACCAGAGTATGGTTGTGGTGTTGTTGCTTCTTTTTAGCTCCTTTGTTTTGTTGCGCACTTTTGTTGAAAACCCAATAAACAAATAGGCTAACTGTAGTTGGTTGCCTTTGGGTATTTTGGTTGTTAGTTGTAAATGACTTTCCGTATCTTCATTGTCTAAAATTATTTCTTTGCTAAATTCAACATCATACTCATTATTAGCATGATTCCAGTTGGCTCTGCAAAGGGCTAAATGGATATGGGTAGCCTCTTCAGGCCAATTGATGTCGGTTTTGGGATTGAATTTTTTAATGGTGAAAGTGGAGGAAGTTTCGTTCCAATTCCATTTTGCTTTTAGTACTTTGTACAACGGTCGGGTACTGTTGCCTTCAAAACCGATGGGGTAGGTTTTAGCTTCATTGGATTGGATGCCGTTTTCAAAAGTTCTTTCTCCGTGTGAGTTGACTTTATCTTCGGCAATAATTTCGAACATTAGTTTGTTGGCGCGACCTGCAAAGCTGCCGTCTTTCGCTCTGTTGAAAAAAGGGTAAGCAATAGCTCGAAACGTTTTGGCTTTGTCAATAGCCCTACTGAATTCTCGACTGTGTTTCTTTACTTTGTCGAATACAGGGTTACTTTGAAAAGCCTCTTTGCTCACTCCGGTTTTGCCTTTTTCACGCACCCGATTTTGACCTTGTTGGTCAATGTAAAAAGTTAAATCGTCCAAGGAGCCAACAATTTTAAAAGGTGCAATTACTTTTGCCATGCTTTTATGTTAAAAATTTACCTACAAATATAGCTTTTTTTTATAGGTTTTACTCTTTTTACTTCCGGATATTGGTTTTGTTGGCTGCGGAATTAGTATTGTTGAGATAAGAATTTTAACGGCTTATTTTTTTTGAAATCGCATTTTGTTAACTTAAAATCAATAATTTATTAACACGAAAACGTTTTCGTTTGCTAATTGGCGTTTTGGCTTTTGACAAGCCGACTATTATTTTGTAGTTTTAACTTTCCAAATTTAACCTTTTACATTAATCTGCTACCGGCTTTTACAGTTGGGGTTATGGCATTGTTTTTTTACAGTAATTAATAAAAAATTATTTATGAAAAGAATTTTATCTTTTTTACTTGTTTTTTTCGGACTAACCTCCTCAGCTCAAACTTACCAAACATGGAGGTCAGAGGCTACCGACAACAGTTGGCAAACCAATGGCAACTGGTGGAATTTTCCCAATGGAAGTGCGATTGTATTCGGACAGCAAGAATGGGATAATAATCACTTCACATCACAGCAGTCAAATGCTGATGTGAACACTTGGCGATTTTTATTTAAAGCCGGTGCCAATCAGGCCCATACTTTTTCAGGGAACAAGATTCGCTTTTTTGATTTTGGAGGTCAAAATCCTACTATTACGAATATCTCAACAGCCACACACACTATTGGTAATAACATAGAGGGTGATGGTGATGTAGCAGATCCTTTGGAAATTTATGCCTTTGACGGTAATTTGAATTTTACAGGAGCCATTAACAACATGGGATCTTGGTTGGATTTTTACGGTAATGCCGGTAGAAATGTAAGTTTGTCAGGTTCTATTTCCGGTAGTGCCGGATTGGCTGTTAAAAACAATATTACCGTAACCTTATCCGGTCCGGCCAACAGTTACACCGGTGTTACCACGGTAGAAGCGGGTACGTTGGTGGTTCAAAAAGGTGGTCACTCTGCTAGTATTACTACTGGTGCAATAGCTTTTACTTTTGCCAGTCCGAATCAAGCTGCCGGGGTGTATGATTTTTTACCTGGGCAATTAGGTGGTAGTACTGCACGTACTTTAACCAGTAATTTGGCTGCCGGAAAAACCATTAGCTTTAATTATGCTACAGGCGATGTTACCATATGTGATACTTTAACTATCACTGCTGCTTCTATAGCTTCTAACAATATTGTTAACCCTGCTTTTGCTAAGGCGGGAGATGTTATTTCTTTGAGTTTTACTACTTCTGAAGCTGCTTCTGTTACCCCAATCGTAACCATTAATGGTACGACTGCCAGTGTTACAGGAAGTGGTACCACATGGTTTGCAACGCTTTCAGCCAGTGGGCTTTCCAATGGCTTGGTTAGCTTTTTGATTTCTTACCAAAATGCATTGGGTTGTACGGGAAGTAGAAATACTGTGACCAATGGCTCTTCAGTAACTGTAGATAATGTTGTTCCTA
>NZ_JANJUQ010000013.1 GCF_024710485.1 Flavobacterium sp. | reverse complement strand
CTGTGGCCTTAGTGTCTGTTGGATTACAACTTAAAATTGACCGTCACAGTAAACATTGGAAATTCCTGAGCCTCGGATTGTTTTTCAAACTATTCTTGACGCCTGCTTTTTTCTTTGTATTATACCGTATCATTTTAGGAGGGAAAGGCATTTCTGTAGACGCTTCAATTTTAGAATCGGCTATGGCACCTATGATTACCGGAGCTATTTTGGCTTCTAACTACGGCCTCAAACCCAAACTCAGTAGCATGATGGTAGGCGTCGGAATACCGTTGTCTTTCCTTTCACTCGCTTTCTGTTATTATCTTTTAATTAGTTTTTAAAATGGATTCCATCGTAAACGTTTCAACCAAAAATAAAGAGTTAGCCCAAAAAACGGTCTACTCTATCTTATTTGCCATCAGTTTTGCACATTTGCTCAACGATTTGATTCAGGCTATCATTCCGTCGGTTTATCCCATTTTAAAAGAAAAGTATAATCTTTCCTTTTCCCAAATCGGTTTGATTACATTTGCTTTTCAATTTTCGGCTTCGATTTTCCAACCTTTAGTGGGTTATTATACTGACAAACATCCGAAACCCTTCTCCCAAATTTATGGCATGTTGTTCTCCTTAGCCGGTGTTATTTCGCTTTCTTTTGCCGATAACTTTTATTGGATTTTACTTTCCGTGGTCTTCATAGGCACCGGTTCTTCGATTTTCCATCCCGAGTCGGCGCGCATCTCTAACTTGGCCTCCGGTGGGAAACGTGGTTTGGCACAGTCTATTTTCCAAGTCGGAGGAAATTTCGGTACCGCTTTAGGGCCTTTACTCGTGGCTTTAATAGTAGTTCCTCACGGACAAATACATATCCTTTGGTTTATCATAGCTGCTATGATTGGACTCGCTATCATCAGCAAAATTGCCTTTTGGTATCGCGATCATTTGGTGTACCGAAAGAATAAAGTGCAGCCGTTTATCAACTTACACAACCTGCCCAAACGTAAAGTTCAAGTGTCGATTGCCATTTTGTTAATCGTCATTTTTTCCAAGTTTTTCTATTCGGCGAGTTTGTCCTCGTATTATACTTTTTACATCATCGATAAGTTCCATTTGTCTATCAAAGAAGCCCAATACCACATGTTTATTTACCTCATAGCATATGCCATCGGCACCATTTTGGGCGGACCTTTAGGTGACAAAATAGGGCGTAAATATGTGATTTGGCTCTCGGTTTTCGGTGCCGCACCCTTTGCGTTGTTGTTGCCTTACGTGAATTTATTTTGGACCGATGTCCTAATGGTTGTTATCGGAATTATAATATCTTCGGCTTTTCCTGCCATTTTGGTGTACGCGCAAGAATTGTTGCCTAAAAAGCTGGGCATGGTTTCCGGCTTATTCTATGGTTTTGCCTTTGGTATGGGGGCTTTAGGCTCGGCGCTATTGGGTAATTTGGCCGACGCCACTTCTATTCAATATGTTTATCACGTGTGTTCTTTCTTGCCTTTGATTGGCATTATCTGTTATTTTCTACCTAATCTGAAAAGCAAAAAGGCACATTGATTTCTCTGTGAATCTGTTTACTTCTTTGTGTATCTCTGGGAAATAAATTATATTTACTTCTCAATTTTTTACCATGTCACTTCAACCCGAAATCATTCAAAAACTCACCGCTATAGTAGGCGAGAACTATATTTTTACCGATATCGAAACCCGTAACCATTACGGTCACGACGAAACCGAAGATTACGTTTTTCCACCTAATGTGGTTGTGAAGCCAGCCAGCGCGCAGGAAATTGCCGCGGTGTTGAAAGTCGCCAACGATTACAAAATTCCCACCACACCCATAGGCGCCAGAACCGGTTTAAGCGGAGGTGCTTTGAGTATTTATGAAGGCATCGGTTTGTCGACGGAACGTCTTAACAAAATCATCGATATTGATGAATTGAATTTACAAGTCACCGTAGAACCTGCCGTAATCACGCAAGTGTTGCGCGAAGCTGTAGCCGAAAAAGGCTTGTTTTATCCTGTCGACCCAAGCAGTATGGGCAGTTGTTGGATTGGCGGTAACATCGCCGAAAATTCCGGTGGCGCTCGTGCGGTAAAATACGGTGTAACCAAAGATTATGTGTTGAATTTGGAAGTGGTTTTACCTAACGGTGACATCATTTGGACCGGCGCCAATACCTTGAAAAACTCTACCGGTTACAACTTAACACAACTCATGGTTGGAAGCGAAGGTACTTTGGGCGTTATCACCAAAGCGGTTTTAAAACTCTTGCCGCAAAACAGTCATAATGTGTTGATGTTGGTGCCATTTTACAAAGCCCACGAAGCTTGTGAAGCTGTTTCGGCAATTTTCAGAGCGGGTATAGTGCCGAGTGCTTTAGAATTTATGGAACGAGATGCGATCGATTGGACGCTAAAATACCATAACAATGTTAATGTCAATGTCAACGACAATGTTCAGGCGCATTTGCTGATTGAAGTCGACGGTAATTATCCTGAAATTTTAATGCAGGAAGCCGAAAAAATCATGACGGTAGTGGAGCAATTTGAAATCGACGAAGTCTTGTTTGCCGATACCGAAGATCAAAAAAATGCGTTGTGGAAATTGCGTCGTTCAGTAGCAGAAGCGGTGAAATCTAATTCGGTTTACAAAGAAGAAGATACGGTTGTTCCAAGATATATGTTACCTGAATTACTGACCGGTATCAAAAAGATAGGAGCGAAGTACGGTTTTCAATCGGTTTGTTATGGTCATGCCGGCGACGGTAATTTGCACGTGAATATCATCAAAGGCGACATGACGGATGACCATTGGAAAACCCAAGTGCCACTTGGCATTCGTGAGATTTTTGAATTAACGGTTTCACTTAAAGGAACTTTATCGGGCGAGCACGGTATTGGTTATGTGCAAAAGAATTTTATGGATATTGCCTTTACCCGAACGCATCTGGAATTGATGGAAAGTATCAAAAGGGTTTTCGATCCGAATAATGTATTGAATCCCGGGAAGATATTTCCGGATGAATTATAGTTTCAACTGTTTGATAATACTTTCATTGAACAGCTTTTCAAAAGCAGTTTGGTGTTCCTTAAAATCAAAATTGAAAAAGCGCCAATTGCCACTGGTGTTTTCATCATAGACGGCTATGAAAGTGGCTATCATTTTAACGTTAAAACTATTGCGGTTTGGTTCGAAAGTAACGTCTTTGGTTTGGTTCATTTCTTGTAGCCAAGTCTTTTTCTCTAAGGCTTGTTCTGCGCTTAGTTTGGCTTCAAAGAAATAGCGTTTGGGGATTCGAACAGTAACCACGCAAAACCATTGGTTTCCAATTTTTGTTATCGGTCCGAATTGGAAAGGCACTGTCTGCAATTGATAACGCTGTCTATAGGTATCATTTTCGTAAAACTGTTCGGTTTGTTCCAGGAAGGCTTCTTTTCCGGTTTTTTCCACCATATTGGGATAAGACAATTGCGCTATGGTCTCAAAATCCATTAAGTAGTTGGCTTCGTAAAGTTGTTGCATTGTCTTTTTGAGCGAATCCGTACTTTGTGCATGACTAAGCAATCCGGTAAAAAGCAACAATAAGAGGTGTATGTTCTTTTTCATAAAAAAGTCTTTACTCAAATGTAAAAAAAATCCCCAACAGTTGTAACCGTTGAGGATCGTTATTTGCATAGGCTGACATTATTTAGTCATTCACCAAAACCCATTCTCCGTTGGCTAGCATGCTTTCGGCTTTTTTGTATTTCATGGTTTCGGTTTTACCGCTCATTACGTGTTTGATAGTAACATTGTCATTGCGATTGATTTTTGGTGTTTCTCTCACAATGGTTTCAGTTACTTGCGGACGTTGTTGTGTTTGACCGGCCTCGCGATTAGCACTTTCGCTGCTTTCGATTTCGTCTTTGCTTTCGGTATAATTTTGTTTTTCACGAACCTGACGTGCTTCTTGGATGTTTTGGTTTTGTTGTGGCAAATCGCCTTTGAATAAGAACGAAATCACCTCTTTATTCACACCATCCAACATATTGCGGAACAACTTGAACGCTTCTAATTTGTAAATCAACAACGGATCTTTTTGCTCGTGAACGGCTAACTGTACCGAAGTTTTCAACTCGTCCATTTTGCGTAAATGTTTTTTCCAAGCTTCATCTACAATGGCTAAGGTGATGTTTTTCTCAAAATCGGCTACCAATTGCGCTCCGTTGGTTTCGTAGGCTTTTTTCAAATCGGTTACCACGTTTAACGATTTGATACCATCTGAAAACGGCACTACAATGCGCTCAAACGTATTACCTTCTCTTTGGTAAACTTCCGCTATGATAGGGAAGGCTTCGCGCGCGCTTCTTTCTGTTTTTTCAGTGTAATAGGTTGAGGCTGCTTTGTACACTTTTCCGGTGATTTCCATTTCCGATAATTTTTCAAATTCGGCTTGTGTTACCGGAGAAGTAATCGAGAAGTAGCGAATCAATTCGAATTCAAAATTCTTGAAATCGTTACGGGCTTTGTTATCGCCTACAATTACTTCACAAGTGTCGTACATCATGTTGGCGATATCCAATTTCAAACGTTCTCCGAACAAAGCGTGACGACGACGTTTGTAAACCACTTCACGTTGTGCGTTCATAACGTCATCGTATTCCAACAAGCGTTTACGCGTACCGAAGTTGTTTTCTTCCACTTTTTTCTGAGCGCGCTCGATGGATTTGGTCATCATAGAATGCTGAATTACTTCGCCTTCTTTTAATCCCATTCTGTCCATGATTTTGGCGACTCTTTCCGAACCGAACAAACGCATCAAGTTGTCTTCCAAAGACACATAAAACTGTGAACTTCCCGGATCTCCCTGACGACCGGCACGACCGCGCAACTGACGGTCAACGCGACGAGAATCATGACGTTCGGTACCAATGATAGCCAAACCACCGGCAGCTTTCACTTCAGGTGTTAGTTTGATATCCGTACCACGACCGGCCATGTTGGTAGCGATGGTTACTACGCCCGGTTTACCAGCTTCGGCTACGATTTCAGCTTCTTTTTTGTGCATTTTTGCGTTCAATACGTTGTGGGCAACACCGCGCATTTTCAACATACGACTCAACAATTCCGAAATCTCTACCGAAGTGGTACCAATCAATACCGGACGACCGGATTGCGACAATTGGGTTACATCTTCGATAACGGCGTTGAATTTCTCACGTACGGAACGGTAAATTAAGTCTTCTTTATCTTTACGAGCAATCCCTCTGTTGGTTGGAATTTCTACAACATCTAATTTATAAATTTCCCAAAACTCTCCGGCTTCTGTTACTGCTGTTCCCGTCATACCCGCTAATTTGCTGTACATACGGAAGTAGTTTTGCAACGTAATTGTAGCAAAAGTTTGGGTGGCTGCTTCAATGGTCACTTGCTCTTTGGCTTCGATAGCTTGGTGCAATCCGTCAGAGTAACGACGACCGTCCATGATACGTCCGGTTTGCTCGTCAACAATAAGGATTTTGTTGTCCATGATAACGTATTCTACGTCTTTTTCAAACAAGGTATACGCTTTAAGCAATTGGGTTAGGGTGTGAATTCTTTCTGATTTTACGGCAAAATCCTGGAACAATCTTTCTTTGGCTTCCGCTTCTTTGTCTTTTTCAAGATTTTGTTTTTCGATGTTGGCAATTTCAGTTCCGATATCCGGCAATACGAAGAAATCTTCTGAGGTATCTTTGGATAAGAATTTGATACCATTATCGGTCAATTCTACTTGGTTGTTTTTTTCTTCGATTACAAAATACATAGCTTCATCAACTTCCGGCATTCTGCGGTTGTTGTCTTGCATGTATTCGTTTTCGGTTTTTTGAAGCAATTGTTTGATGCCTTCTTCACTCAAGAACTTAATCAAGGCCTTGTTTTTAGGCAAAGCACGGTAAGCTCTTAACAATTGGAAACCGCCATCTTTGGTGTTCCCTTCTTTGATTAAACGTTTGGCTTCGGTTAAGAATCCGTTGGCCAATTGGCGTTGTAAGTTGTATAAGTTTTCGATTTTCGGTTTTAGTTCGTTGAACTCGTGACGGTCACCATCAGGTACAGGACCGGAGATGATTAAGGGCGTTCTCGCGTCGTCAATCAATACTGAATCGACCTCGTCTACGATTGCATAGTTGTGTTTTCTTTGCACCAAATCTTCCGGAGAGTGCGCCATGTTATCGCGCAAGTAGTCAAAACCGAATTCGTTATTGGTTCCGTAAGTAATGTCCGCTTCGTAGGCTTTTCTTCTCGCATCTGAGTTTGGCGAGTGGTTGTCGATACAATCCACAGTCAATCCGTGGAACTCGAATAATGGTGCTTTCCACGTGCTGTCACGTTTGGCCAAATAGTCGTTTACGGTTACTAAGTGTACACCGTTTCCGGTTAGGGCGTTCAAGTACAAAGGCAAAGTGGCTACCAAGGTTTTTCCTTCCCCGGTTTGCATTTCGGCAATTTTACCTTGGTGTAATACGATACCACCAATCAACTGTACGTCATAGTGAATCATATCCCAAGTGATTTCTTTACCGGCTGCGTTCCATGTATTGGCCCAAACAGCATTTTCACCGTCTAAAGTGATGTAGGATTTCGTAGCCGAAAGTTCTCTGTCTTTTGGCGTAGCAGTAACAGTAATGCTGCTGTTTTCTTTAAAACGACGCGCCGTTTCTTTAACCACAGCAAAGGCTTCCGGTAGAATTTCGTCGAGTACTTTTTCGGAGATTTGGTAAGCCTCTTTTTCTAAAGCATCGATGGCGTTGTAAATGTCTTCTCTTTTGTCGATGTCCGAAGTGTTCTCCGCCTCAACTTTTTTAGCTTCGATTTCTGCGTCTTGTTTGGCACGGGCTTGTTTGATTTTGGCTTTGAATTCGGCTGTTTTGGCTCTTAATTCATCATGTGATAAAGCGGCCAGAACAGGTTCTAAGGCTTTGATTTTGTTAATATAAGGCTGTGTGGCTTTGACGTCTTTTTGTGATTTGTCGCCTACAAAAACTTTAAGTATGCTGTTAATTAAACTCATATTGGGTTTGTTTATTTTAATGATGGTTAGCAGTGCGGTGAGTTGCTTTTATGGGAGCAGTTGAATTTTACCGTATGCTTCTAACTTTTTGAGTGTGCAAATTTAAACAAAAAAAAAGCCCTAATCGGACTTTTTTCATGGTTGTGATTGTTATTTTTTTAATATTCATCCTCGTTCCAAAGGTAATCTTCGTCGGTTGGATAATCCGGCCAAATTTCTTCCATCGATTCGTAAATCTCACCTTCATCTTCTATCGATTGCAAATTCTCTACTACTTCTAGTGGAGCTCCTGTTCGTATAGCATAGTCGATAAGTTCATCTTTGGTAGCTGGCCAAGGTGCATCACTTAAATAGGATGCCAATTCTAATGTCCAATACATCTTCTGTCGATTTTAGTTTATGCAAAAATAAATTTTATACTGAAAAAGTCAAGTTTTTTTTGATTTATTTTTAAGTAAGTATAAGAACGTTTTAATCAGTGTACAATCTTGGTCTCAGTTTACAGAATTGGACCACTTGAAACAGTTACTTTTTATTTCCTTGGAATCCATTTTACTTCCTCGGCTTGCAGGTCGAAGGACAACTTCCGTGCCAAGACAAAAAGGTAGTCAGAAAGTCGGTTTAAGTACTTAATTACCTGTTCGTCGGTAGGCTCTAATTCGTGTAAATGTACCGCTAAACGTTCCGCTCTGCGGCAGACACAGCGTGCAATGTGACAATATGACACGGTAGTATGACCGCCGGGTAAGACAAAGTGTGTCATAGGTGGCAAAGCCGTGTCCATGGTGTCAATCTCGTTTTCTAAAAAAGCGATGTCTTCTTCAGAGATACGATTGATATTTAAGCGCGGTTGCCCGTTTTTCAATACTTCTTTTTCCGGTGGTGTGGCCAAAATGGCGCCTACGGTGAAAAGACGGTCTTGCACTTCAATTAAGACGTTTTTGTATAAAACATTGATGTCTTGGTCGCGTATTAAGCCGATATGTGAGTTGAGTTCGTCGACGGTGCCGTAGCTTTCGATGCGAATATGGTGTTTTGGGACACGGGTGCCGCCAAAAAGCGCGGTGGTTCCGGTGTCGCCGGTTTTGGTATAGACTTTCATTTTGAATTAGGGATTAGGAATTAGGAATTAGGAATTAGGACCCGAGGCGCAGCCGAACTGTATGGAGCGTAGCGGAATAAATTAGGAATTCATAATTCGATTAATTTTGTTTTCAAAGGTAGCAAAAATACAAATGGATTACCAACTAGCCCTGATGGGAGTAGTTGCCGCGCAACTCGCACAGCAGGAAAACGGACGGCTGATAAATCCCAAGCCTTTTGCTTCGCCAGTTCGCTAACGCTCGTGCCGCTCCAAACTTAATTACAAATGATTGGTGTTTTGGGTGTCGCTTTCGATAATACCATCACGCAAGCGGATGATTCGATGGGCGTATTGGGCGATGTCTTCTTCGTGGGTAACCAAAATGACGGTGTTGCCGTTTTTGTGGATTTCGTTGAAGAGATTCATAATTTCCACCGAGGTTTTACTGTCGAGATTTCCGGTTGGCTCATCGGCCAAGATGATAGAAGGTTTATTGACCAAAGCCCTGGCGATGGCCACACGCTGACGTTGTCCACCCGAAAGTTGGTTGGGTTGGTGGTCCATACGGTCGGCCAAGTTGACTTGCGTTAATACTTCGGAGGCGCGTTGGTTGCGTTCCGATTTGGAGTAGCCGGCATAAATCATTGGCAAAGCCACATTGTCTAAAGCGGTGGTTCTGGGTAATAAGTTGAAGGTTTGGAAGACAAAGCCGATTTCTTTGTTGCGGATTTCGGCCAAATCGTCGTCATGCATTTGACTGACGTCTTTACCGTTCAAAATATAGGTTCCCGAAGTTGGTGTATCCAAACAACCCAAGAGGTTCATCAAAGTAGATTTTCCCGAACCCGATGGTCCCATGAGCGCCACGTATTCGCCTTTGTTGATTTGTAAATCGATGCCTTTTAAAACGTAGATGGTTTCGCTACCTAATTGGAAATCGCGTTTGAGCGCTTTGATGTTGATTAATGGATTAGCCATTGTAATGATGAATTACGAATTACGAATTGTAAATATAAGTAAACTGGAAAGACGATTTGTTACAAAAATCAAACTCTAATTACAAAATGTTCTTTTTCCTGCTCGGCGCGAAAGAAAACCATTCCCCATTGAAAAGTATCAATCGTTACCGTTACTTTTGGGTGGTTTTTGATGATTTCCCAAGCTTCTTCCATATCGGCAGACCAATGAATATCGTCAAAAATCCAAACAGTTTCGTTCGTGACGGTTGGCAGCAACAGTTCGAAATAGTTTAATGTGGCGGCTTTGGAATGGTTGCCGTCAAAGTAAATGAGTTGTCGGTTGTTGGTTGTTGGTTGTTGGTTGTTTAAAAAGGAACTAAATTCGGTATTTACACAGTCAACATTATTGATATTGAATTTTTGCAGTTGCGATTGGCATTGATGAAGTGTGTTTTTGCAACCTTCCAAGGTTGTTATTTTGGCTTTAGGGTTACCTAATGCTAAAGCTGAAGTCGCTAATCCTAGCGATGTTCCTATTTCAAGGATGCTTTCAGGTTGGAAATACTTTGTGATTCTGAAAAGCAATTCCGCTCGTTTGGGCGTAATTCCGGCTGTTTTGACAATTTTAGCAATCTGACGTGTATTGCTTTTGAATACTCGGGAACCTGCGCCGAAATCGGTTACTTCGATGGTGTTTTTGTTTTGTAAAAGTGTGTTTCGGTAGTTTTTTAAAACAACATATTCCGGATAGTTTTGCTTGTCATAAAAACATTTCGTTACCAAGTTGAACACAAAAGGCGAGTGCACGCCATGCTCGTTTTTGGAGTGGTAGAGGAAGTTGAGGTATGACTTAATTTGCTGTAACATTTCTTTGTTTGTTACACAGAGATTCACGGAGTTAGCTCAGAGATACACGGAGTTTTTCTCTGTGAGTCTCATTTTTTCTCTGTGCATCTCAGTGAAATAATTTATTCCATCTTTGAACTTAGCTCAAACCAACGCTCTTCTTTTTCTTCGAGTTTCTGAATCACAGCTTGCAATTCATTGGCTTTGGCGGCTATGTCGGCGTCGGCTACTTTTCCTTCGGCGAATAGGTTTTCGATTTGTTTTTTCTCGTATTCCAGGTCTTTGATTTCGCGCTCGATTTTGTTGAATTCCTTTTGCTCATTAAAATTCAAACCGGAAGTAGTTGGATGGTTTTGCTTCCAATTGACTTTTTCTTTGGTTTCGTTTTTTTCGGGTTCGGCGCTGTCTTCGTACGCTCGGAAATCGGAATAGTTTCCGGGAAAATCTTCAATTTCGCCTTCGCCTCTGAACACAAATAAGTGGTCGACAATTTTGTCCATAAAGTAACGGTCGTGCGACACTACCAACAAGCAACCCGGATAGTCCAACAAGAAACTTTCCAGTACGTTTAAGGTCACAATGTCTAAGTCGTTTGTTGGCTCATCCAGAATCAAAAAGTTCGGATTCTGAATCAAAACCGTACACAAATACAAGCGTTTTAATTCGCCACCGCTCAATTTTTCTACATAATCGTATTGTTTTTTAGCGTCGAATAAAAAGCGTTCTAACAATTGCGAAGCCGAAATGATTTTTCCTTTGGTAAGCGGAATATATTCGCCGTATTCTTTAATAATGTCGATTACTTTTTGTCCGGGTTTCGGGTTGATCCCGCTTTGCGTGTAATAGCCAACTTTAATCGTTTCGCCTATCACCACTTTTCCGGCATCGGGTTGGATGGTTTTGGTTAAGATGTTCAAGAAAGTCGATTTTCCGGTACCGTTTTTTCCAATAATACCGATGCGTTCTCCACGCTGAAAATCGTAACTGAAATTGTCTAAAATGACTTTGTCTTTGAATTTTTTGTAAATCTTGTGCAGCTCAATAATCTTGCTGCCCATGCGTTCCATATTGATTTCAAGTTCCACCACATTTTCTTTTCTGCGACTTTCGGCTACGGCTTTGATTTTATAAAAATCATCTTGACGCGATTTCGATTTGGTCGTTCTCGCTTTGGGTTGGCGACGCATCCAAGCCAATTCTTTTACGAAAAGATTTTGCGCTTTGTCAATCGTGGCGTTTTCCATGGCGACGCGCTCTTCTTTCTTTTGCAGGTAATAGGAGTAATTCCCTTTGTAGGAGTAGAGTTTGCCGTTATCCAATTCGATGATTTCGTTGCAAACGCGTTCCAAAAAGAAACGGTCGTGCGTTACCATAAATAAGGTAATGTTTTCTTTCGCGAAGTAACTCTCCAACCATTCAATCATCTCCAAATCCAAGTGGTTCGTCGGCTCATCTAAGATTAACAAGTCCGGGCGATTGATGAGGATAATCGCTAAAGACAAGCGCTTTTTTTGACCACCGGAAAGCGATTTCACTTTCAGTTTTAAATCGTCCAACTTTAATTTGGATAAAATTTGTTTGAATTGCGTTTCAAAATCCCAAGCGTTGTAACGATCCATTTCGTCGAAAGCCAATTGGTATTTTTCTTCGTCTTCCGGATTTTCCAAGGCTTTTTCGTAACGCTCAATTACGTGTAGAATTTCATTGTCGGAGGCGAAGATGCTTTCCTCAATCGTCAGTTCGTCTTGCAAGTTATTGTTTTGCGACAAGAAAGCCATTTTGATGCCTTTTCGGATGATGATTTGTCCGGAATCCGGTTCGTCATCGCCGTTAATCATGCGCATAATTTGGGTTTTCCCCGAACCGTTTTTGGCAATAAAAGCGATTTTTTGGTCTTTGTTAATACCGAAAGAAATGTCTTTAAACAAGGTTCTTTCGCCAAAAGATTTGGATATGTTTTCTACGGATAAATAATTCACGTTGATATGTCTATTATATATTATGAATGGTGTAAAGCACAACTTTCCGGCAAAAGTAATTCAAATTTCTAACAATCTATAAGCATAGCCGTATCTAATAATCTAACATACGAACGTAGCAAACTGACGAAGTAATCCATTATATTTGTCCAATGCAACTATCGGTCATCATCCTGAATTATAATGTGCGCTACTTTTTAGAGCAGTGTGTTTTGAGTGTGGAAAAAGCCATTCAACACTTGGAGGCCGAAATTATAGTGGTGGATAATCATTCTTCAGACGACAGTTGCGCCATGATTCGCGCCCGTTTTCCGCATATTAAATTCATCGAAAACAAAGCCAATGTCGGTTTCCCGAAAGGCAATAACATCGCCGTCAAAGAAGCCCAAGGCAAATACATCTGTATTTTGAACCCTGACACGGTTGTTGCCGAAGACACTTTTGAAAAAATCCTAAACTCGCAATTCGTAACTCTCAACGCGCAACTCGGCATCTTAGGTTGTAAACTCATCGACGGCACCGGTAACTTTTTGCCGGAAAGCAAACGCGGTGTTCCAACACCTTGGGTAGCTTTTACCAAGATTTTCGGCTTGTATAAATTTTTTCCAAACTCAACGCTGTTTAACCAATATTACGCCCAACATTTAAACGAGAATCAAAGTGGTCAAGTCGATATTCTGGTCGGCGCTTTTATGGTGATGACAAGAGAATTGTATGAGCAATTAGGCGGCTTTGACGAAAATTGTTTTATGTATGCGGATGACATCGATTTATCTTATCGCGCTTTATTGCTCGGAAAAAAGAATTACTATTTCGCCGAAACTACTGTCATTCATTACAAAGGAGAAAGTACGGTTAAAGACGGAACTTATATGAAGCGTTTTCAGGAGGCGATGAATTTCTTTTACAAAAAGCATTTCAAAGGATCACTCTTTTTCTCGTTGTTTATGAAAATCGGTATCGTTTTCTTTGCTCTGGTCAAAATGTTTCAAGGAAAAGTATCGCCCAAAGCCGTGCCTGAACAATATCTTTTAGTTTCTGATAATGAAGCTTTACGAGAAAAATTAACCGCTGTTTTGCAAAAAAGTGTGGAAAGAACCACCATGGAAAACGGGAAAATAGTAATTTCGCAAACGATTTCGAAAACTAAGCCGACGGAAGTCATTTTAGAGGTTGATTACCTCGGGTTTAAACAGGCATTGGTATTTTTGGAAGAAAACAAAAACAAGTCGCTAACCTTTAAGTTGTTACCGCCGTCGAGTAGTTTTATCATCGGAAGCAATAGCCGTAACGACAGAGGAGAAGTGATACAGATTTAGGAATTGAGAATTAGGATTTAGGAATTGGGATTTTTATCTAACAATTAAATATGGAATTCTAAGTAAAACCTAAATTATTTATATAATTTTGCAATCGAAACGACAAAATACAACTTTAGATTATCAATATGGCAAAGTTTGAATTGAAATTGCCCAAAATGGGAGAAAGTGTTGCTGAGGCAACGATTACCAACTGGTTGAAAAACGTAGGCGACAGCATTAATGCTGATGAAGCGGTTTTGGAAATCGCCACCGACAAAGTAGACAGCGAAGTGCCAAGTGAAGTTTCGGGTGTTTTAGCCGAAATTTTATTTCAGGTGAATGATGTGGTGAAAGTTGGTCAAACCATCGCTATTATTGAAACCGAAGGCGGTTCAGTTGCGACTGCTCCGGTTGCGGAAACAGTTGCGGCTCCGGTTGCAGACTCGAGCGTTAGCGAACAGGCGAAGCAATTGGCTAAAACAATTGAAACAGCAGTAGCTACAGCAGCTCCGGCCGATTTCAAAGCCTCGGATAAATTCTTCTCGCCATTGGTGAAAAATATTGCTGCGGCGGAAGGCGTTTCGGTGGCCGAGTTAGAAACCATTGCCGGCTCCGGAAAAGACGGTCGCGTAACCAAAGACGATATTTTAAATTACGTTAAAAACAGAGGAAATCAACCAGTAGTTGCACAACAACCGGTAGCCCAACCCGCAACCCGCAACTCGCAATCTACAGCTCCAATCGCTACACCGGTTTCGGTTAACGGAGGTGACGAAATTGTAGAAATGGATAGAATGCGCAAGTTGATTTCGGGCTATATGGTGGCTTCGGTACAAACTTCGGCACACGTACAATCGTTTATTGAAGTCGACGTAACCAATATTGTAAAATGGAGAGACCGCGTTAAAAATGCTTTCGAAAAGCGAGAAGGCGAGAAGCTGACTTTCACACCAATTTTCATGGAAGCGGTGGCCAAGGCTTTAAAAGACTTCCCGGGGATGAACATTTCGGTTGACGGTGAGTTTATCATCAAACGCAAAAACATCAACTTAGGAATGGCGGCAGCTTTGCCAAACGGAAACTTAATTGTTCCGGTGATTAAAAATGCCGATCAGTTGAACTTAGTAGGCATGGCCAAGGCCGTAAACGATTTGGGTAACCGCGCCAAAGCCGGAAAATTGAAACCGGACGATACGCAAGGCGGTACTTATACCGTAACCAATGTTGGTACTTTTGGGTCTGTCTTCGGAACGCCAATCATCAACCAACCGCAAGTAGGAATCTTAGCGTTGGGTGCCATTAGAAAAGTACCGGCGGTTATCGAAACACCGGAAGGAGATTTTATCGGTATTCGTCAAAAAATGTTCTTGTCGCACAGTTACGACCACAGAGTTGTAGATGGAGCGCTTGGCGGCAGTTTTGTAAAACGCGTAGCCGAATATTTAGAGGCTTTCGATGTGAATAGAGAATATTAAAATCATAAAAAATCAAATCAACCCTTTCTGTTTCGGAAAGGGTTTTTTTATCCACAAATCATAAATCTTTATTAAGATATCGACAAACGGTAAAGTCATTATTTTATCTTTGTTCACTTAAATAAGAATAATGGAATTAAAACTCACCCGACCGATTTGCTTCTTCGATTTAGAAACCACCGGAATCGATGTCGCCAAAGACCGAATCGTCGAAATCTCAATATTTAAGGTTTATCCCAACGGCAATAAAGAAAGCAAAACTTGGTTGGTCAATCCCACCATTCCCATTCCGCTACAAGCCACTGCAGTTCACGGTATTTCTAATGAGAAAGTGGCAAACGAGCCAACATTCAAAGAATTATCAGGACAAATTCACAACATGATCAAAGATTCCGATTTGGCCGGATTCAATTCTGATCGTTTTGATATTCCGCTTTTAGCCGAAGAATTATTGCGCGCGGAAGTCGACTTCGATATGAAAAACCGAGTGTCGGTCGATGTGCAAACCATCTTCCACAAAAAAGAAGAACGCACTTTGAGTGCAGCCTACAAATTTTACTGCAATCAAAGTTTAGAAAATGCTCACAGCGCCGAAGCTGATACCATGGCGACTTACGAAATCTTAAAAGCGCAATTGGAACGTTACACCGATTTGGAAAACGATATGAAGGCTTTGGCAGAATTCACCACGCGAAAAAAATCGGTTGACTTTGCCGGGTTTATTGCGTTGAACGACAAAGGACAAGAAATCTTCACTTTCGGTAAACACAAAGGCGCTTTAGTTGAAGATGTATTCGACAAAGAACCGGGTTATTTCGGTTGGATTCAGAATGCCGAATTCCCGCTGTACACCAAAAAAGTGCTCACTGCAATTAAGTTAAGAAAGTTAAACACTAAATAAAACTCAGCGACTCAGTCTCTCAAGAACATGAAAATTATCTGTATCGGAAGAAATTACGCCAACCACATCGCGGAACTCCAAAATGAGCGTCCGGAGGAACCCGTTATTTTTTTAAAGCCGGATTCAGCCGTGTTACCCGATAAGGCTCCGTTTGTGATTCCTGATTTTAGTTCCGACATTCACCACGAAATCGAAGTGATTGTCAAGATTAACAAATTAGGGAAATACATCGATCCGAAATTCGCCCATAAGTATTATGACGAAATCGGATTGGGTATCGACTTCACTGCGCGCGATGTGCAAAACAAGCTCAAAGAAAAAGGTTTGCCATGGGAAAAAGCCAAGGCATTTGACGGTTCAGCGATTATTGGTGACTTTCTGCCGAAAAATGAGTTTAGTTCCACAGAAAATATTACATTTGAATTAACCAACAATGGGCAAACGGTTCAAAAAGGAAATACCGCCAATATGTTGTGGAAAATTGACGAAATTATTGCTTATGTTTCTCAGTTTTTCACCCTCAAAAAAGGCGATATCATATTTACCGGAACGCCTGAAGGAGTAGCAAAAGTAGCGCCTAACGATGTTTTGGAAGGCTTTATCGAAAACAAAAAAGTATTAAGATTACAAATTAAATAATGGCAATCAACTACAACCTAGCAAAAGTATATGCGCTTTCAGACAACGATCCTGAATTCGTCATGCAAATCATTACCTTATTCGTTACTGAAGTTCCGGAAGACTTGAAGTTTGTGGAACAAGGCATCAAGGACAAAGACCACAAATTAGCCTACTCTTACGCGCACAAAATCAAACCTTCACTCGATTTGTTAGGGATGACCGTGGCTCATCAGGAGATTTTAGAAGTCGAAGCCTGGACCAAAAGAGAAGGCAAGCGCAAAGAAATTAACGATACTTTTGAAAGCATCAAAAGCCAAATCGAAAAGGCCGTAAAAGAAATCAAAAAAGATTTCGAAGTATAAAAGATTAAGAGCGAAACGCAGGGGAACTATCAGGAATGGTAGTTCCCGTTTTTCGTTTCAATCTCTTCGAGGATTTTCACTTCAACCGGGGCTAGTTGGGTTTCCGTTTTTTTACATGGAAACTAAACAAGTTGCCTCAAAACCTTAGCACCTTAGTACCTCAGTACTCAGTAAATGACACGAGCGGAGCGACTGCATGAGACCGCTGAAAAACAATATTAACAATCGAATGAAAGCAACCATAGTCACCATAGGAGACGAAATTTTAATCGGTCAGATTGTCGATACCAATTCGGGTTACATCGCCAAAGCCTTAGATAAAATTGGCATACAAACCCACGAAATGCTCTCCATCTCCGATGATAAACAGCATATTTTGGATACGTTTGCTAAGCTTCAAAACCAAGTTGATTTGGTAATTATTACCGGCGGACTAGGGCCAACCAAAGACGATATTACCCGTAAAACCTTTTGCGAGTATTTTGACGATGTTTTGGTAGAAGACCAAGCGGTTTTAGCGCATGTCACCGAGATTATCGAGAATTTTTACAAGCGTCCAATCAATCAGTTAAACAAAGAACAAGCTTTGGTGCCGTCGAAATGCGAAGTGCTTTTCAATAAAATGGGAACAGCGCCGGGCATGTGGATGAAAAAGGAAAACACTGTATTTGTTTCTTTGCCCGGAGTGCCTTACGAAATGAAGTATTTGGTCGACCATGAGATTGTTCCGAAATTGGTTAAAGAATACCACCGGCCTTATATCGTTCACCAAACCATTTTGACTTACGGTCAGGGCGAAAGTATGGTGGCGGAACGCATTGAAGCTTGGGAAAATAACCTGCCGTCTTTCATTAAATTAGCATACCTTCCGGCACCGGGCAGAGTGCGATTACGCTTAACAGCCAGAGGAGAAAACAAAGAAGTTTTAGAAAAAGCAGTACAGGAAAATGTCGATTCGTTGTCGGAAATTATAGGAGATATCATTGTAGGTTTTGATGAAGGCGAAACCTTAGAAGTAGTATTAGGCAAACTGCTCAAAGCACAAGGCAAAACATTAGCTACAGCAGAGAGTTGTACCGGAGGTAAAATAGCGCAAATGATTACTTCTGTTTCCGGTGCTTCGGCTTATTTTAAAGGAAGCGTTGTGACCTATTCTAATACCGCTAAAACCGATTTGTTGGAAATTGAAGAACAACTCATTGCCAAGCATGATGTGGTGAGTGCTGAAGTGGCTACGGCAATGGCGGCGAATGTTCAGCGGTTGATGCAAACCGATTATGCTTTGGCTACAACAGGAAATGCCGGTCCGACTTCCGAGCCCGGAAAAGCAGAAGTAGGCGTGGTTTTTATTGCTTTGGCAACACCTGACACGGTTTTGGTATCGGAATTTAATTTTGGTCAGCCCAGAGAGAAAGTAATCGACAGAACCGCAACTAAAGCACTGGAGATGTTGCAACAAGCCGTTTTAAAAAACCGTATATAATCAGTTTTAAAACTTGATTATGAATTAAATAGCATTAATCTTTTTAGACTTTAAAACGCAAATGAAAAAAAAGAAAAAAATCTGCCATAATTTTTTTGTTACAATGATTTATTTTCTGTAAGTTTGCACCCTGATTTTGAATAACGATAAAAGAAAAGCATAATGTCAAGAGTTTGTGACCTTACAGGTAAAAAAGCGATGGTAGGAAATAACGTTTCTCACGCTATGAACAAAACTAAGAGAAAATTTTCTGTTAACTTAGTTAAAAAACGTTTCTATCTTGCAGAAGAAGACAGATGGATTACGTTGAGAGTAGCTGCGTCTACAATTAAAACAATCAACAAAAACGGATTGGCTGCAGTATTAAAAGATGCTAAAGCTAACGGATTTATTAAATAATCTGAAATCCTTAAAAATAAAGTAAGATGGCAAAGAAAGGTAATAGAATCCAAGTAATTTTAGAGTGTACTGAGCACAAAGCAACAGGTCTTCCTGGAACTTCTCGTTACATCACCAAGAAAAACAAAAAGAATACTCCAGACAGATTAGAGATTAAAAAATTTAATCCAATCTTAAAGAGAATGACTGTTCACAAAGAGATTAAATAATTAGGAATTTTTACACTGTAGAAATTTCAAATAAAACATTATAAGTCATGGCAAAGAAAACCGTTGCAACGTTACAAACATCATCAAAAAGATTAACCAAAGCTATCAAAATGGTTAAATCTCCAAAGACAGGAGCTTACACTTTCCAAGAGGCAATTATGACTCCTGAAGAAGTGGATAGTTTCTTGAACAAGAAATAATTTTTCAAACTCTATATATCAAAGCTACTTTCATACGGAAGTAGCTTTTTTATTTTTATATTTGCTACACCTTTGTGTCTCGTTTAGTAAAGAGACTTAGGAATCAAATAATTTCGAATTTACAATCCGATACAATGAGTTTTTTCAAAAGAATATTCTCCTCCGAAAAAAAAGAAACTTTAGATAAAGGTCTGGAGCAAACCAAGACTTCTTTTTTCTCCAAACTAACCAAAGCAGTAGCCGGAAAATCTAAAGTAGATGATGAAGTACTCGATAATCTGGAAGAAGTTTTAGTTTCCTCGGATGTTGGCGTAAACACTACTTTAAAAATCATTGAGCGAATCGAAGCTCGTGTGGCTCAAGACAAGTATTTGGGTACCGACGAACTCAACAAAATTTTAAGGGAAGAAATAGCAGCGTTACTCTCCGAAACTAAATCTGGAGAGGAAACCGAGTTCACAGTTCCGGCTAACAAAAAACCGTATGTTATTATGGTCGTTGGTGTGAATGGCGTTGGTAAAACAACAACTATTGGTAAATTAGCCAATCAATTTAAAAAGGCCGGTTACAAAGTGGTTTTAGGTGCTGCTGATACCTTCCGCGCCGCAGCGATTGATCAGTTACAGGTATGGGCGGACAGAGTAGGCGTGCCATTAGTCAAACAACAAATGGGCAGTGATCCGGCTTCTGTAGCGTTCGATACCTTGCAAAGTGCGGTAACCCAAAATGCCGATGTAGTCATTATTGATACCGCCGGTCGTTTGCACAATAAAGTCAATTTGATGAACGAGTTGACTAAGGTAAAACGCGTCATGCAAAAAGTCGTTGAAGAAGCACCACACGACGTGTTGTTGGTCTTAGACGGTTCTACTGGTCAAAATGCCTTTGAACAAGCCAAACAGTTTACGGCCGCGACAGAAGTATCTTGTTTAGCAGTAACTAAGCTAGATGGTACAGCCAAAGGCGGTGTGGTTATTGGTATCTCAGACCAATTCCAAATTCCTGTAAAATATATCGGAGTTGGTGAAGGTATCGAAGACTTACAAGTTTTCAATAAATATGAGTTTGTAGATTCGTTTTTTAAATAATGCCTTGTTAGGCTAATACTTATTATTTCAATGAAATACTTCACTTTTTTAATTGTTTTGATTATTTCTTTTAATACATATGCTCAAAAAAAATATTCACCAGGCTATTATATAAATCAATCAGGGCAAAAGATTGAAGGCTATATTGAAGATAATTTATCTTATGATAGTCCTGAAAGAATTTTTTTTAAATCTTCATTAGAATCTAGTGCTACCGAAGTATCAATCTCTGATATATCTGAATTTAAAATTGATAATAATTTCAAGTTTGTAAAGTATAACATAGCCTACGATCAAAATCAAGTTGAAAATAGTAATCCTATAAACAGATTAGGTAAAGAACCTGATTTGCAAAACAAAATAGTTTTGTTGAAAGTTATAGTAGAGGGTAATGCAAATCTGTATCAAGCAGTAATGAACGGTTGCAATTTTTATTATTTCAAAACCAATACAGAAAAAACACCTCAGCTCTTGATATACAGAAAGTATTTTTATGAAGGAAGAGTCTTTGAAAATAATGACTTTAGAAAATTGCTTTTTGAGCGATTTAGTACTAATGAAAAAGAAATTAAAGACTTTTATAATATAAAGTATAATAAAGATACTCTAACTGATTTTTTTGTTAAGTTAAACAAGGCAGATAATTCATTAGTTACACAAAGTGTTATCATTGAAAAAAGTGCTAATAAGATGCAGTATAAAATATTAGCTGGCATTAGCGGTTTTAATACCTCATTAAAATATGGAAATGATGGGAATATAGAGTCCTCGTCTCCTAGTTTTAGCAGTCCTTTATTCGGTGTAGAAGTTGCAAAATCATTAGGCAAGAATTATAGAAGATCTGAAGTTTTCGGTAGGTTGTTCTATCAAAACACTAAAATTGATGTTGAACAAGAATCCAGAAGGAGCAACATTTACGATAGAACATTGCAAATGAATGCGGATATTAATTCATTATCTCTAAATTTAGGCTACAGATATGCAATAGTTAAGACGCAAAAGAGTAAATTGTTTTTAGAAAGCTCAATCGGTTATAACTATGTTTTAAGTGGTAGTAGTATTGTGATTAATGATGAGAAACGATACATAGCATCAGATCCAACTTTCGTAACTTCCACACAAATTGAATTTTTAGGTTTCAAACCGGAAATTTACTATAATGTTGGTGTGGGTTATAGTTTGAGTAAATATGCTTTGCATTTAGGCTACTCAACCTCTAGAACATATTTTGATGATGGTGTTACACTAAAAGGAGGTTTCACCGGTTTTAATTTGATTTTTTCGTACACTATTAAGTAGTATATCTTATGAGTAAAATTCTATCATTTTTCAAAGATTCTTCTCCGTTAAAACTCCTAGGAATCAGTGTTTTAATCGCTATATTGAGTTATTTTATTGAAAAACCGTTCCCAAATCTTTTTATGGGATTTCGATTAGTAGCTTTTCTACTTTTTGTTTATGGGGGAATGCGATTGATTAATCGGAAGTAACTTATTGGTATAAATCGTTTATTTTATCCCATAACTCATTGTCAAAGCCCGATAGGGCAAAGGTTGGATTTTCCGGATTGGCCACTTCTCCCATTCGGATGATGACCATTTTCATACTCGGAACAACGTATATTTTTTGATCGTTTTTACCCAAAGCAGCATACATGTCGTTTGGCGCATTCGGAATCAAAGTGCCGTTAAATTGTAACTGAAGTCCGGGTAAGCGATAAGTGTTTTTGCCATTTAACCACCACAAATAGCCATAAGCTTGGTTTAAAGTTTGCGAAGTGGTAGTGGCCTGATTAAAGTAGGCATTGCTCACAATAGTGTTGCCGTTCCATTTTCCTTGATTCAAAGCTAAAAGACCGAAACGAGCCATATTACGAGTAGTACTCCAATATACGCTCAAACCGTCGTTATTGATCCATGCACCACCGGTCATTCCTATGCGATCTCTTAATTTTGTATTGAAGTAGTTATTCCAAGTTTGTCCGCTCGCTTGCGCTACCACATCTTGTAATTTCACATAAACATTATGGTAAGCCCAACGCGTTCCGGCATCGGCTACGTATTGTAAGTTGGCCGGTGAAACATCATCGCCTAAAGCATCGTTTAACCCCGAAGTCATACAAAGCAAGTTCTTGCAAGTAATCAAATTTTCTTTGGCTAATGGTGCACTAGTCCATCCGGTACCTAAATAATCCGATACTTTGTTGTTGATGTTGATTAGTCCTTCCTCTTGTGCAATACCGGTTACGGTTGCTGTTAGTGTTTTACCTGCACTAGCCCAATACCAAGGTGTTGTGGCGCTGTGACCGTTAAAATAGTTCTCCATGACTATTCGACCATTCACCAAAATAATAAACGATTTAGTGTTTTTCAATTCTAAATAATCCAACAAGGGTTGTACTGCGTTTTGATTCCAATTCAAACTGGCTATCGACTTACTCTCCCAAGTATTACTGCCATCACTGGGTGGAAAATACATGGCTTCCGGTGTTGGCTCAGTATCGCCGTTGGAGTCTGAACTGCAACTAAAAGACAAAAATAAAATAAGTAAAAGGAGTAATGAGTTTTTCATAGTGGTTGGTTTTCCCTTAGGACTATAAATGTATGAAATAGTTTAATGTTGATAATATTAATTTTGATTTTGCTCGCTTATGCGGTTTAAAAAATTAAATTTGTAGTTCGTTATAATTCACTCAAGCCATGAAATACAGCCTGATTTTAGTCCTATCCTTTTTGATGTTTTCTTGTCAAACTGAAGTTAAAAAAGAAGATTTAGGAAAGCTCAACGGCTATTGGGAAATCAAAGAAGTTACCTTGAGTAATGGTGAAACTAAGGATTATAAAGTTAATGAAACAATCGATTTTTTTGAGGTTAAACCTTCTCAATCTGATGGAGTATTGAACGGTTTTCGTCAAAAAGTAATGCCACAATTTGACGGTAGTTTTAAAACCAATGGTATCAAAGAATCCATCAAAGTTCTGGAAACGGATAAAGTATACTTTTTAGAATACAAAACCGATTACGGCAAGTGGAAAGAAGAAATCATTTCGATTGAAGATTCTCTTTTAATGCTAAAAAGCAAACAAAACATTATTTACACGTATAAGAAGTTCAAACCTTTTTCTTTAAAGTAATGGCCAAACGACTCAGTAACGAAAGTTCTATAGGTGACGTATTAAAAGCTTTTATCGAAACGAATAAGCTCCAGGCCGGTATGGACAAAATTGATGTACAGCAGGCTTGGAAAAACCTTATGGGCAATGGCGTAAACAGTTATACTAAAGAAGTGGTTTTAAAAGGAACTACTTTATATGTAGCCCTAACTTCGGCAGTTTTGCGAGAAGAACTGAGTTACGGCAAACAAAAAATCATCAAAATGATTAATGAAGAATTGGGGAAAGAAGTCGTAAAAGACGTTATTCTTCGCTAGGTATTCATTTCCAAATCTTTGATGTAGTCTTCAAATTCAAAAAAGAACAATTCAAACTTGGTCATCGTTTCGCTGAAGAATTCAAAAATCTCCGGCCAGTAGTTGCGATTGTTCAAGCTGACATTTAGTTTTTCAATCCAAATTCTGCTGATAACTTTACCGTTATCCAAGTAAAAGTTGCGCTCCAAAATGGCTTCGGGTAAGTATTCTTCGTGGAGTATGGTTTTGAGTGATTCTATCTTTTCGTAATAGATTTTTCTTTTTTCCTCGTCTTTAGGTTCGATGTCTAAAAGCACTTGAGCCTTTTTGTTATCGATGTAAAATTTAAAAGTAACGTCTTTAATTTTAGTGTCATACAACAACCATTTTCTCGGATAAGCCTCGGCAAAGGCTGTCCAAAATTCTTTTTTTATTTGTTGCGCTTCTTCTTTACTGTACATTTTGTGAGGATAAAAGTGTGATGCTTTGTTTTTTTGAGGTAATTTTATATTTCTAAAACGATCAAAATGCACTTTGAAGAGTTTTTAAAATACACGCCAAAAATACAAAATGCCGCGCTACCGGCAACCAATGCACATGTAAAAATGGCACCATCCAACCGTATGGATTTAATGAAAGCCATCGATTTTACTAAAGTGGTGCCCAAACGCGCCGCTGTGATGATGCTTCTTTACCCTAAAGCGTCGCAAACTCATTTGGCACTTATCCTTCGTACGAGTTATAATGGCGTTCATTCTTCTCAAATAGCTTTTCCGGGTGGTAAAGTAGAGGAGGAGGATGTCGATTTGAGTCATACTGCCCTACGGGAAACTTATGAGGAAATTGGCATACATCCGCAACATATTAAAGTGGTTCGTCCGTTTACCGAAGTCTATATTCCGCCGAGCAACTTTATGGTTTATCCGTTTTTAGGTTACAGCGAAAAGGAACTCGATTTTGTGTTGCAAGAAGAAGAAGTCGCCGGTTTGGTAGAGTTTCCTTTTGCCGATTTTATGAACGACAACATCATTGTCAATACGGTAATGCAAACTTCTTATGCCGGCAGTATTGAAGTCCCCGGATTTCAGGTAAATGAACATTTTGTTTGGGGCGCCACTGCTATGATGCTCAGCGAACTGAAAGATACGCTTAAATTGGTTTTATAAGTTTAAGTTTTTTAGATTTGCAACCCGTCTGCTATTTTTGTGCAATCGGAGATAAATTCAAGAAATTATGGGATTATTGAAAAGAAATCCTTTTGGTCATATACTTTTTATCAAAAAATGGTTAATCCGAATTTTCGGGGTATTAACACACCGTCGTTACCGTGGCTTTAACGAACTGCATATCGAAGGTTCCGAGATTATCAAAGGACTTCCAGATAAAAATGTGCTTTTCATTTCCAATCACCAAACGTATTTTGCAGACGTAGTAGCCATGTTCCATGTGTTCAATGCCAGTCTTTCGGGTCGTGTGGATCACATTCGGAATGTGGGCTATTTGTGGCAGCCTAAAATGAACATTTATTACGTGGCTGCCAGCGAAACCATGAAAGCCGGTTTATTACCCAGAATTTTGTCTTATGTTGGTGCTATTACCGTAGAACGCACTTGGCGTTCGGGCGGAAAAGATGTTACCGAAAAAAGAGAAGTAAATCCCAACGACACCGAAAACATTCGCATCGCCTTAGAAGACGGCTGGGTAATTACTTTTCCGCAGGGAACCACTAAGTCCTTCAAACCGGTTCGAAAAGGAACAGCACACATTATTAAACAACACAAACCTATAGTAGTACCCATAGTGATTGATGGTTTCAGAAGAGCATATGATAAAAAAGGGTTGCGTGTAAAAAAGAAAAACATCCTGCAATCGTTTATTATAAAAGAGCCATTGGTTATTGATTACGAGAACGAAACCATAGAGCAAATTGTAGAGAAAGTAGAGTATGCTATAGAGCAACATCCGTCTTTCTTAAAAGTGATTCCAGCCGAAGAATTGGCCGAACAAGAACGCTTAAATCAATTGCGCAAATGGCAAGTTGAGAAAGAAAGTAAAGAAGAAGTTTAGTAAAATCCCGTTTGTAGCGGGATTTTTATTTCTTCTCATGACTACAACCTCAAGTAAAGTCAGTTTCAAAAGCTAAAAAAAAGGATAAGCCATTACTAACTTATCCCTTTTTACTTCTCTCTTTTTCCCTAAGCTAATATACCGCTTCTACTGTAAAACCGGCTTTGCGTAACAAGGCAATCACGCCTTCTTTCCCGCCCAAGTGCGCAGCGCCCACGCCAAAAAAGGTTGGTTTGTTTTTGGCTATAGTGGTCATTCTGCTAATCCAATTTTGGTTTCTGCTTTTCAGTAACACATCGCTGTATTTTGAGGTCATTACATTGGCCGATTTTTCAGTATAGGCAACCATAGCTTCCACGTTCTCGCTTTTGTACAAGGTCATCATTTCGGCAAGCTCGGCTTTATCGCGCTGCATATTGTCTTTGGCGGTAATTACCAATTCGTTCATTTGTTCTTGGTACGGAATGGCATCAAAAACGGCTAATTGTTCTGCAACTGTTTCTAATCCGATGACTGATTCATTCTGGGCTTTGGTAATCTTCATCAATTCATTTTCCACCGATTGCATTTCGCAATCCATCATTTTAGGGTAAAGCATCGCACTTACCATAAACGGTTTTATAGTATTTAACATTTCTGCCGAGAAACCTAGATTGGTTGTTAAAAAGGTATTCACTATTTTAAAGTCATCTTCTTTGGCCAAAGATTTCATAGTGACACCATTTTTCATCATCATACTGCCCATCATTTCGGTTTGCATGTTCGCATCATCCATATCGAGTTCTAAACACAATTGTTGGGTTTTGTCCAATGCTGTTTTCACTTTATCCGATAAACTAGCGTCACAAGTGATATGGATAGTTCCGAAGAGATAAGAAGGCTCTTGTAAACCGTTCCCCGATATTTTCCACAACAATGAGTTTTCGCTTTTTTGTCCGAATGCCACTCCCATCAAAATGGAACAAAGCAGTGCTAGGGTTTTCTTCATTATAAATCAATTTTTTTAAGTTCTCTGTAATTCGAATTGAGTTTACGGAGTAAAGTACCATAAAGAAGACGGTAAATGACCCAAAACAACCCCACAAAAACCACTATGGTAATCACTACCATACAAATGGTTAAAGATAAAGTCTTGTAGCTATCCTCATGCTCAATTTGATACCTTAGCGTGTCCATTTTAGGATTGTAAATGAACGCCATGGCAAAGCCTAATAAGGTACTGATGAATATCATAAACAAATTGTACCAAACATAATGTTGTACCGTTTTTCGGGTGCGAATAATGTCTTGCATCAACTGTTTGGTTGAGGTAGTGGTTGAAATGCGGGCGTAGTTTTTGTAGAAGTGATAAATAAACCACAACACTACAGCATAATTAACATAAGTGATAATTTTTAAGTAAATCTCAAAGCTTTCTGCATGCAAACTTTTAATAGTGTCTTCCGTATTGAAAGCAAAATTGACCAATGCCCACAAACCAAATTCCAAAAGGCTAATTACCAATATCCATTTTACAATGGAAGATGATTTTTTATGCAACATCTTGTAAATTTCCATTTCCGAAACTTGCTCAAAAGAATGGGTGTCTTTTTGCCAAGCTTTTTTTAATAAATCCAACTCTTCCATAATCCTTAAGGATTTAATATCTTTTTTAATTTTCCTTTAATTCTGTTCATTTTCACTCGGGCATTCACTTCGCTGATACCCAAAGTTTCCGATATTTCGGTATAGTCTTTATCTTCCAAATACAAAAAAACCAGCGCTTTTTCAATGTCGTTAAGTTGTTGCACGGCTTGGTACATTAACTTAATTTGCTCTTCTTCTTCGTGATTGTAATCTTCTTGAGATAAAAAGTGTTTCTGACCTTCATAAGTCACAGTAGAAACGGTTCGAGTGCTTTTACGGTATAGCGTAATGGCGGTGTTCAAAGCCACTCTGTAAGCCCAAGTGGAAAACTTTGATTCTCCCCTGAATTTTGGGAAGGCTTTCCATAATTGTATGGTGATTTCCTGAAACAAATCATTGTGCGCCTCTTCACCATTGGTATACAACCGACATATCTTGTGAATGATATTCTGGTTTTCCTTAAGTTGCTTTACAAATGATTTTTCTAAATCGTCACTCATAGCCCGTTAGTAGTGTAATCCTTAAATTTGTTACACTTCGTAAAACTACAATTTTTCGGTTTGCGGTTCAAATTTTTAATTTGTCTATCTTTGCCCCGTAAAATACAACCCTTACCATGGAAATAGGTCACTACAATACACTGACTATCGCACGCGAAACTAAAATCGGACTTTATTTAACGGACGGTACCACCGATGTGTTATTGCCTTTAAAATATGTACCTAAGCAGTATGCAATAGGCGATGAGATAATCGTTTTTGTGTATTTAGATCACGAAGAAAGACCGGTGGCTACCACCTTGGAGCCTTATATTTTATTGGATGAATTTGGTTTGTTGCGTGTGAATTATGTGAATCAGTTTGGGGCGTTCCTCGATTGGGGTTTGGAGAAAGATATTTTTGTGCCATTCAAAGAGCAAGCGCGTCCCATGGAAAAAGGAAAACGTTACTTGGTGTATGCTTATATGGACGAAAAAACCAACCGTATTGTAGCTTCCAGTAAAACGAATCAGTTTCTGAATAATGAAAATCTGACGGTAGCCGTGGGCGATGAAGTGGATTTGATTATTTCTCATATTACAGAAGTCGGTATTAACGTAATCATTAACGACCAACACAAAGGTTTGTTGTATAAAGATGAAGTGTACGATGATATTAAACCCGGTGATCGTATGATTGGCTATATCAAAAACATCCGACCGGACCATAAAATTGATGTTACGCTGCAAAAATTCGGCTATAGCAAAGTAGAGCCTAATGCCGAAAAAATTCTGAATGAACTCCGTGCCGGAAGAGGTTTTCTTCGTTTAAATGACAACAGTCATCCCGAAGATATCAAGACCGTTTTAAAAATGAGTAAAAAGACTTTCAAAAAAGCCATAGGTGCACTTTACAAAGACAAACTCATCGAAATTAAAGACGACGGTATTTACTTGGTAAAAGAATAGTTTTATTCCTCGGTAAAAGGCAGTTCCGGTACCAGCATAGGTTCGGGTTTTTTCTTTAAAAAGAATTCATTCGCCATACGCAAAGTCTCATAAGGACGATTCGAATACCTGTTGCCTAAACAAATAATGGTAATCGTATCTTTTTTAATCGGCACAAAAGAAGTATTGTTGCCATGCCACCAACCATTGTGGTAAATCAGTTTTTCTCCGTTGGCCAAGTAGCGCATTCGCATTCCTAAACCGTAATCTTTGACAGGTTTGGCTACATTACCGGCACTGTAACCGGTGTAGGCTTCTTGTAACAATTCGGGTTTGATAAAGTCGGACGAATAGGTGGCTAAATCAAATTTCACTAAATCTCTCGGAGTAGAGTAGATGTTCTTGTCGCCATACAAGCGGTCGTATTGATCCCAAGGGAAGATATTGCCGCCTCGATAGGATTTACAAACCGTGTCTTTATCGGTGTCATAATTAAATACAAACGTATTTTTCATGCCTAAAGGCTTAAAAATCAATTCCTTCATCGCATCACGGTAGTTCAAACCGGTGGCTTTTTCTATGATTAAAGCCAAAATCACATAGTTGGTGTTGCAGTAATCAAAGCGGGTATTGTTGTTAAATACCAATCGGAATTTATGTTTGACTAACAACTCGTAAACATCTTGGTTGGAAAGTACTTTTTTGTGGTTCCAACTTTTCTTTAGAATCCCTGGGAAGTTGGAATAATGCGGCAAACCGCTGCGGTGATTCAGCAAGGTTCTGATGGTAGTGTGCTTATAAGGAAATCTCGGAAGCCAATCGGTTACTTTTTGGTCTAACATGACATTGTCTTCCTGAACCAATTTTAAAATGGCTGTAGCTGTTAAAATTTTACTCACCGAGGCCAAGTGAATAGCAGTATTGGAATCGATTTTCTTTCCGGTTTTAGCATTCGAAAATCCTTTGTAATCTTCGTAAAGGATACGCCCGTTTTTGGCCACTAAGAAACTGCCACTGTAATAAGGCGAATTGATAAACTTGTGGTAAAACGAGTCGATTTTTGGTTTTTTTTCATTGAAATACGCTTCAGAAACATTTCCGAATTTCACCGGAAACGGAATGGTAATCAGAGTGCTGTCGCCTTTGCTGTTGGCATCATGGCTGCCAATGCACCCTCCGTTCACAGGGCCGGAAAAGTACAAAAGAGAAGAAAGGAAAAAACCGACGAGCGTAATTTTCATGATTTTAAAATGATTGCAATAATACCAATATTTAATCGAAATTAAAACCTTTTATTTACCAATAGATGTTAATATTTTTCGGTTGATACCAACAAAAAACCGCCTCATGGGCGGCTTTAAGGAATTACAGTTTAACCTTAATCGGTAACATATAGAGTGTTCGAACCGGTTTGTCGTTTTGGTATCCCGGTTCCCATTTGGTTTTGAGCGACTTCAAAACACGAATGGCTTCTCTTTCTAAATCTTTATCGGTGCTTCTCAGCGCGCGAATATCCGTCATACTGCCGTCTTTTTCAATCACAAAAGCCATCACAACACTCATGCTGATTTGACGGTCTTCATCCATTTCTGGGCGGTTGATGTTGTTGCTTACGTATTTATAAAAACGGTCCATTCCTCCCGGGAATAGCGGTAGTTTGTCGAGTTTGTTGGTGGTAACCGGTTCGCCATTTCCCGAAGTGCCACCTCCATCTTCACCATTGTCGTTGCCGCCGCCGTTGTTGCCAACATCGGTGAGTGTTCCGGTTCCGTTGCCGTCGTTGGCCGGAGATGTGTCGCGAACTTCTTGGTTTGTAGGAACATTTGCATTGGCTTGGCTGGTTTCGGTAACGACCATTCTTGACAAGTCTTGCGGTTCAACCGTAGAAGGTTCTTGTGGAGCTGCCGTCGAAGTTTCAGTTTTTTTGGGTTTCTCCGACTCTTGAATTGGTGTTAAATCTACCGGAGTGATACTTTCATCCAGAATGTAGGGAATGTTGTCAACAACCGGGGCATCATCAAATGAGGTAAGGAGTAAACCACCTCCAATGATAGCTAACATAAAAGTAATCCCGCCGATAAAAGCAATTAAAGAAGTTTTGGTGTTTTCTTGACGCAATTGGTAAGCACCATAGGCTTTGTTTTTGCCTTCAAAAACCAGATCTATCCAGTTTTTTTCATAAATACTAACGTGTGACATAATGAATTGTTTTGAGTTAAGTATCTATGTTACATAAGCATTGAATTTAATAGTATAACGTCGGAAATGTTAAAAATGTATAAAAACTTTTAACTATTTTCTTAATAGAGTGAAAATTTCTTTAAAAGGTTGGGAAGTAATGAGAAATTTTACAATAGAAAGTTATTTTTTACTTTCGATGATTTCTGCCAATAGCTTCTTGGCGCGGAGCAACTTGATTTTAACATTGCTCAGTGGTTCATTCAATTGTTCGGCGATTTCCTGGTAGCTCATCTCCTGAAAGTAGCGCAATTGAATTACTTCTTGGTAGTGTGGTTTCAATTCTTTGATGAATTGGAGCAGGCGCGACAAATTTTGTTCGGTAATCAATTCGTCTTCTGCAGAAGGGGAACTATCAGCTATGTTATAAGCTTGCTGGTCTTCTTCGTCGGTTATCTCTACAAATACGGTCGACTTTTTCTTGCGCAACATGTCGATGTGTACGTTTTTAGCAATGGCAATCAGCCAGGTGTTGAATTGGAATTCCGGATTGTAAGTCGCTATTTTGTCAAAAGCTTTTGAGAAAGTTTCTATGGTAATGTCTTCCGAATCAGTTTCGTTTTCGGTACGTTTGAGCATAAAACCATACACTTCGTTCCAATAATGGTCGAGTAAAAAGGTAAAGGCTACCTGATCTCCTTTTTTGGCTTTCTCTATGTATTTTTTTATTTCCAATGTACCGGTTTAGAAAACGTATTGGTGATAAAAACATTCAGTTGCGTGAAAATTAAAACGATTTCAATAATCGGAAACCAATACATTACGTCTTTTTCTTTGAGTTTTCCGGCCGCAAAGCCTAAGGTTAACCAAGCAAACAAATAGCGGAAACCGATAATACTCACTACCGCAATCCATTGGTATTGAAACGCCAATAAAACTATAGGTAATAAAAGAAAGAGTAACTGCGACAAGTAAAACAAGCCTAACTGATTGCGGTCAAATAACTTGTAATGTTTAGCAGTCGATACATGACGGCGTTTTTGGGTAAACCAATCTTTAAAACTGGTTTTTGGGGTAGAATAGGTAAAACTATCCGGTGTGTAACAAATGGTAGTATTATCTCCGTTAGCCGCTTGATTGATAAACAAATCATCATCTCCTGAACGGATTTTCATGTGGTCCATAAAGCCGCGTACTTTAAAAAACTCTTCGCGTTTATAAGCCATATTGCGACCAATTCCCATGTAAGGTTTACCAATTTTAGCCCAAGAAAAGTATTGCGTAGCGGTTAATAAAGTCTCGAAACGGATGATTTTATTCAAAAATGAATTCCCTATTTTTTCATAAGCACCATAACCCAACACAATGTTTTTTTGTTGCGTAAATTGCGCACTCATCGAAGTAATCCAGTTTTTAGAGGTTGGATAACAATCGGCGTCAGTAAACAACAAATATTCGTACTTAGCGGCTTTGATGCCTAAGGTCAAAGCGAATTTTTTATTACCCCAAAACGCTTCGTTGTTTTCTACCTTAACCAATTTGATGTTTGGGTATTGCTTTTCGAATTCTTCAAAGATTTCCAATGTGTTATCGCTGGAAGCATCATCAATCAATACAATCTCGAAAGTATGGTAGTCTTGTTCGGCCAAAAGCGGTACAAATTTTTTGACGTTTTCTTCTTCGTTTTTGGCACAAACAATAACGGAAATCGGCACTCTTTTCGGAGTTACGGTCTGCGGTTTGGCAAATGAAAATTTACCGAATACCACTATGTAATACAAAAATTGAATAACAACTACGGCGATGAATACACAGAAAACGATTAATAACATGGTGTTCTTTTATCTTTTAAAAAGGACTGCAAATGTAGGGATTCTGCAACCAATAATCAAACGAATTTTAACAAATTCCTATCGGTTGTTTTTCATGACTTCGGCTATGGTAAGGGCTTGATTTTCCTTAGTTTTTTCGAGCTCGGTGATGATGTTGCGGTAGTTTTTATCATCGCGATTTTGAGAAAGTTTTTTTTGAGCTTCAATACTCGTAATTGCTATTTCAAAAGCTACGATACCGCGCGCTTCCCGCATCGTTTTTTCGGATAAGTTTTCCACTCGAACCGGGTTTTCCGATTTAGCCTCGTATTTGTCGACTAATTTCTTCAGAAAATCTAACGCTTCTACGTGATTGTAAACACGAACTTTGCCGTAAACATGTACGGCCAAATAATTCCAAGTCGGCACATTTTCATGATCGTACCAAGAAGAAGAAATATAAGCATGAGCACCCAAAAAAACAGCCAATACTTCGTCACTATCATTGAAACTTGAAGCTTGTGGATTGGCTTTAGAAATATGTCCGGTTAAGATGAGTTTACCGTCTTCACGGGTTTCTAACAACAATGGTGTGTGCGTGGCCCACAATTTTCCCTGCGTTTGGTTGACCAAAATTGCAAAACTATTTTGGTGAATAAAGCTTTCAATTTCTTCGCGATTTTCGTTTTTGTATAACTCGGGAATGTACATGGGAATCGTTTTAAATTACATTCACTTCCGCTTCAATAGCAATGCTGTATTTGTTGAAAACGGCCTGCTGCACTTCACGAGAAAGGGCTAAAATTTCCTGTCCGGTAGCCGAACCGTAATTCACCAACACCAAAGCTTGATTTTTGTGGACGCCGGCATCGCCTTTGCGAAATCCTTTGTAACCGGCTTGTTCGATTAACCAACCGGCGGGAACTTTGACTTCGGTAGGCGAAACATCGAAGAATTTAATCTCGGGGAATTGCGCTTGTACTTTTTCAAAATGACTTCTCGAAATGACCGGATTCTTAAAGAAACTCCCACTGTTGCCCAATACTTTCGGATCGGGTAATTTGCTTTGTCGAATGGCAATCACAGCATTGGAAACATCTTTCAATGTAGGAACAGTCACGTTTTGCAGTGCTAATTCTTTGGTGATATCGCCATAGGAAGTGTTGATTTTATGATTACGCTTGGTAAGTTTAAAAACTACCGAAGTAATGATGTATTGGTTTTTGGCTTCTTGCTTGAAAATACTTTCTCTATATCCGAAACGACAGTCTTCTTTGCTGAAAGTTCGCATTGATTGATTGTCGATTTTCATAGTGTCACAGGAAACAAAAGTGTCTTTGATTTCGGTTCCGTAAGCGCCGATATTTTGTACCGGTGTAGTGCCAACATTGCCCGGAATGAGCGACATATTTTCCAATCCGCCAAAGTTTTGATCGATGGTCCAAAGCACAAACTCGTGCCAGTTTTCTCCCGCCATACTTTCCACCCAAACAAAATCGTCATCTTCTTTCAGAATTCTTTTTCCTTTCAAGTCGATGTGAATCACCAAGGCCTCAATGTCTTGCGTTAACAACATATTGCTGCCGCCGCCTAAAATGAATTTTGGTTCAGCCGCATGTTCAGCCAAAACGGTTTTTAATTCGTCCAAAGAATGAACCGCTACAAAGTTTTTGGCTTTGGCTTCTATGCCGAAAGTATTGAAAGATTTTAAAGAGAAGTTGGATTGAATTTGCATGAGATGTAAAAGATAATTTATTCTTCGGTTTCTAAAGCACGATACAGAAAGTCGTTTAAAGGTTTGAGCGCGATTAGTTTTTGCGCTACTGTTTTATTGAAATTTGTATCGGTAAACAGTTTTTCGTCTATGGGTTGCGAAGCCGTAAAGCTCTTTAGTTTTAAAAATTCGATGGCAGGATGATTCGGGTCGAAATCCTTAGGTGCTTTTTTCAGGACGTTATCTGCTTCACGAGACAAATCGCCGTACTCCTTTATGAAAGCGGCATCGGCTACAATTTTTTCCAAATCATCGTAGAAAAAAGCAATTTCTCTGCGGATTTGTTTCAATTCAGCAGGTTCCGGACACCAAACACCGCCGGCGATAAAGCAATTGCCTTTTTCGAAATGTACATAATAACCCGGACTGTTTTTTCGGAATTTATTTTGGGTGAACCAAACGCCCATGTTGGTTTTGTAGGGTGATTTGTCTTTCGAAAAACGAATGTCTCGATTGATGCGAAATGTACAATTTTTAACTTCCAAATCGTCTAATTTCGGATCGAGTTGTTTCATTTCGGCCAACAAACCGGCAATAAATGCATGGTAATTTTTTTTGTATTGTTCATACCTTTTTTTGTTGGCATGCATCCAATCGGTGTTATTGTTGGCTACCAAATCTTCTAAAAACTGCAGCGCTTCTTGGGTAATCATATTAAAGGTGTTTTTTTAGGTCTTCTTCCGAGATATATCCCAAGTTGCGCCAAACTTCTTTACCGTTTTCATAAATGATAATCATCGGCAAACCTTCAATTTTCATGGCTTCGGTTAAACTTTTGTTTTCGTCGGCATCTACTCTCACAATTTTGACTTGGTCTTTCATCTCTTCTTGCATTTTAAAGATGTATTGCTTCATATTATTGAAAGGCGCACACCAAACCGCGGTAAAATAGATGATTACTTTTTTATCGTAAGATACTAATTATTGATAATCTTCAAAATAAATGCCAACGGT